>NZ_JBFUFW010000001.1:0-598177 GCF_056403235.1 Rhodoferax sp. P2_H8_2 | reverse complement strand
GGCTGTGATCTCGGGTGGTCAGGTCAAGAGCGTGGAAATCCTCTCCGGCCCACGCGTATTCCATGCGGCTGTGCGCCAGGCGATGATGCAGTACAAGTGCACCAACGATGGCTCCGGTGATGTCATTGCCACCCAGGAGTTCAACTTCAAGGTGGAGTAAGCAGCACTGCGTGCCAGCAGGCACTACCAAAAAGGGCCCTCCGAGGGCCCTTTTTTATTGCTTGTCCAGCACTTGAATTCAGTGGAATTCACATCACCTGTTGAGCAGCCTAGAATTCCCCATCTCCTTGTTTCGTGAAAGCTCTGTATGGTTCCCCACCTGGTGACCGCCCTGACCGGCCCCATCAATGAACTGGAGCAGCGCGTGCTGGACTCCATGCCCGCCATTGAGCGCTGGTTTCGTCTGGAGTGGATGGAGCACACGCCCCCGTTCTATACCTCCGTCGATGTGCGCAACGCCGGCTTCAAACTCGCGCCGGTGGATACCGACCTGTTTCCGTCCGGATGGAACAACCTGACGCAGCCGATGCTGCCGCTGGCTGTACAAGCCGCCATGGCGGCGATTGAGAAGATTTGCCCCGAAGCGCGCAACCTGCTGATCATTCCCGAGAACAACACGCGCAACACCTTCTATCTGAGCAGCCTGGCGCAACTGCGCCGTGTCTTCCACATGGCGGGCCTGAATGTGCGCATTGGCTCGATCAGCCCGGATGTGAAGAAGAGCACAACCATCGAATTGCCGAATGGCGAGAGCATCACGCTGGAGCCGGTGGTGCGCAATGGGGGCCGGCTGGGCGTCAAGGACTTTGATCCTTGCACCATTCTGCTGAACAACGACCTCGCGGCGGGCGTGCCCGGCATCCTGGAAGACCTGCACGAACAATACCTGCTGCCTCCGCTGCACGCAGGTTGGTCCACGCGTCGCAAGAGCAAGCACTTCAAAAGCTATGAAGAGGTCTCCAAACGCTTTGGCAAACTGATTGGTGTCGATCCCTGGCTGATCAACCCCCTGTTTGACAAGTGTGAAGGGGTGGATGGCGCCACGCCAGAAGGCAGGGATTTGCTGGCTGCGCGGGTGGATGGGCTGCTGACCAAGGTCAAGAAAAAATACAAGGAATACGGCATCAAGGAAAAACCCTTTGTCATCGTCAAGGCGGACAACAGCAACAGTGGCTGCGGAATATTGAGCTTGCGCGACGCCAAGGAATTGACCAGCCTGCCACCATCCAAGGCACCGATGGAGCTGATCATTCAGGAAGGCGTCTTGACCAATGAACGCATGAACGATGCCGTGGCCGAGCCCGTGGTCTACATGATGGACCGCTACGTGGTGGGTGGTTTCTACCGCGTGCACGCGCAGCGCAATGTCGACCAAAGTCTCAGCGCCCCAGGCTCCAGCTTCGTGCCTTTGGCATTCGCGGAGAGTACGCACTTACCCCAGCCAGGCATGAAGCCCGGTGCCAGCGCTCCGAACCGCTTCTACATGTATGGCGTGATTGGTCGTTTGGCAATGTTGGCCGCCAGCTATGAACTCGAGGCGACCGACCCGGAAGCCGAGCATTACGACTAGAAATTTATTGTCCCCGCGCTCCGAAGCAATGAAGGCTTGGAGTTGTTGCGCTGCAACATGCCCACCTGAGCCTCCATGATTTGGGCCAGTGGCGCTTGAGAAATGCCCGGGCGGGCGCACAATGGCGATCCCAAATGGAATGGAACCCGGCGCAATTGCGGCCGGGTTAATTTGTGTCAGCTTCTAAATCGTCTCTTACGGCGCTAACCCTGGGTGCCGTTGGTGTGGTGTACGGGGACATCGGTACCAGCGTTCTCTATGCCATGAAGGAGGTCTTTGGCTCCGGTCATGTGCCCTTCACCCCCGATAACGTCTACGGCATCCTGTCCATTTTCTTCTGGACGCTCACCGTCATTGTTTCCATCAAGTACGTCGGTCTGGTGCTGCGTGCGGACAACAACGGCGAAGGTGGGCTGGTCGCAATGCTGGCGCTGGCCTCGCAGTCCGTGAAGGACAAGCCGAAGCTGCGCCGCGTGCTGCTGCTGGTGGGAATCTTTGGCACCTGCCTGTTCTATGGTGATGGCGTCATCACGCCGGCGATCACGGTGTTGTCCGCCGTCGAAGGCCTGGAGGTGATTACTCCGGCATCCAAACGCTACGTAGTCCCGATCACGCTGGTCATCCTCTTCTGCCTGTTTGCAGTGCAAAAGCGCGGTACCGCGGGCATCGGCAAGTTCTTTGGACCGATTACGGTGGTGTGGTTCATCTGCATCTCGGCACTGGGGGTGTCGCACATCATCGACAACCCGGAAATCCTGTGGGCCATTAGCCCAACCTATGCGCTGAGCTTTATCTGGAACAACCCGGGCACGACCTTCATCATCCTGGGGGCTGTCGTGCTGTGCGTGACGGGCGGCGAAGCCTTGTATGCGGACATGGGCCACTTCGGCAAGAAGCCGATCCGCCTGGCCTGGTTCTCCATCGTGATGCCGTCGCTGACACTGAATTACTTTGGCCAGGGTGCGCTGCTGCTGCAAAACCCCGAAGCTGTCAAAAACCCGTTCTTCATGATGGCGCCCGAATGGGCACTGATCCCGCTGGTGATGCTGGCCACCATGGCTGGTGTGATTGCGTCACAGGCGCTGATATCCGGTGCCTTCTCGGTCACCAAACAGGTGATTCAACTGGGCTATTTGCCGCGCCTGCAAATTGAGCACACCAGTGTCAAGGACACGGGCCAGGTGTATTTGCCGTTTGTGAACTGGGGCCTGTTCGTAGCCATTGTGCTGGCTGTGGTGATGTTCAAGTCCTCCAGTAATTTGGCGGCTGCTTACGGGATTGCGGTATGTACCGACATGCTGATCACCACCATCCTGACGTTCTATGTAATCCGCTATGGCTGGAAGTACCCGCTGTGGTTGTGCGTTGCGGCGACGGGCTTCTTTTTCGTTGTGGACTTCGCGTTCTGGGCTTCCAACCTGCTCAAGCTGTTTGAGGGCGGCTGGTTCCCGCTGATGATTGGTGGCGCGGTGTTTGCGTTGATGATGACCTGGAAAGATGGGCGGCGTTTGCTCAACGAGAAGCTACGTTCGGATGCGTTGGACTTGCCCAGTTTTCTGGAGGCGGTTTTTGTCAGCCCGCCCGTACGCGTGGAGGGCACCGCCGTATTTCTCACGGCGGAAGTGGGCACCGTACCCAACGCCATGCTGCACAACCTCAAACACAACAAGGTTCTGCACAGCAATAACCTGTTCGTGACTGTGAAGAACCACGAGGTGCCATGGATTGGCTTGAACAAGCGGCTGCAAATCGAATCGCTGGGGCACGATTGCTGGCAAGTCATCATCCATTACGGCTTCAAGAACGACCCGGATCTGCCCAAAGCCCTGCAACAGATCAAGGGGCGTGGCTGCGAGATGGAAGAGATGAATACCAGCTACTTCCTGTCGCGCGACACCGTCGTTCCCACACTGGGCGCCGGCATGGCGCCCTGGCGCGAAAAGCTGTTTGCCCAGATGCACCACAACGCCAGTGGTGCAGCCGGCTTTCTGAATCTGCCCAGCAATGCCGTGGTGGAGTTGGGCTCAAAAATCGAGATTTAGGCCCCGGGGCAGTGCGACAGCTGGGTCGCCTTGGGGCGGTCCGGCGGTGTCCCGCGCATCGCCGACAATGAACGCATGCAGTTTTTCAAAGACCTGAGCCTGTCCGCCTTCACGGCTGGCTTCGTCGCCGTGCTGGTGGGCTTTACCAGCTCCGTCGCCATCGTGTTTCAGGCGGCGCAAGCATTCGGTGCCACACCCGAGGTCATGGCCTCGTGGATGTGGGCCCTGGGTATCGGTATGGGCCTGTGCACCTTGCTGCCATCGCTGTGGTGGAAGAAGCCGGTGATGGTGGCGTGGAGCACGCCAGGTGCAGCTGTGTTGGCGAGCGCTGGCCTGGCTGGTGGCTACACCATGCACGACGCGGTAGGCGCATTCATCATGAGTGCGCTGTTGATCGTGCTGGTCGGTGCGACGGGCTGGTTCGAACGTTTGATGAATCGCATTCCGGTGGCGCTGGCTTCGGCGTTGTTGGCTGGCGTGCTGGCGCGCTTTGGCCTGTCAGCCTTCGCCGCCGCGCAAACTGCGCTGCCCCTGGTGCTGGTGATGCTGTTGACCTATCTTCTCGGCAAGCGCCTGTGGCCGCGCTACGCGGTACCACTGACGTTGTTGGTTGCTATTGTTTTCGTAGCTGCTTACGCACGTTTTACGCCGGTTTCCATAAGTTTTGGCTTGACAGCGCCAGTCTGGGTGACGCCTGCGTTCTCGGTGTCTGCCTTCGTCAGCCTGGCTTTGCCGCTGTTCATCGTGACGATGGCGTCGCAAAACCTGCCCGGTGTGGCAGCGATTGCGGCGTCGGGCTTTGGTGATGAGCGTGCCCGTGGCGGCGACGCTGGCATCCCTATTTCCAAAGTCATTACGCTCAGCGGCCTTACGACCTTGTTGCTGGCGCCCTTCGGTGCGTTTTCACTGAACCTCAGCGCCATCACTGCCGCCATCTGCATGGGCCCGGAAGCGCATATCGATCGGCTTCGCCGCTATACCGCCGCAGTGTCCTGCGGCGCCTTGTATGTATTGATCGGCTTGTTTGGCGCCACCATCATCGGCGTGCTCACAGCCTTCCCGAAAGAGCTGGTCGCGGCCATTGCCGGGTTGGCCTTGTTGGGCACCATCGGTGGCGCACTGGCCGCAGCCCTGAAAGACGAGCCCAACCGCGAAGCCGCCACCATCACCTTTCTGGTGACACTCAGTGGCGTGGTGCTGGCAGGCGTGGGTTCTGCGTTCTGGGGCGTGGTGGCCGGCGCACTTGCGCTTTTGGTGCAACACTATGGCAAACCCCAACCTCCCGGAGTGTGAAAGAAACCATGGAAATTCTGTTTGTTGCCGACCCACTGGAGTCCTTCAAGATCAAAAAGGACACGACGTTTGCGATGATGCGCGAGCTGCAGCGCCGTGGCCACCGTATCGCGGCGTGTGAGCCGCGCGATCTGGTCTGGGAGCGTGGTGGTGTGGTGCAGGCGCAAGTGCGTCGCATCGCGTTGACCGGTCAGGCCCACAACTGGTTTGACGCCACCGAAGCCAGCCCTGTTGCGCTGCGCGACTTTGGCGCCATCGTGATGCGCAAGGACCCGCCGTTTGACAGCGAATACTTCTATGCGACCCACTTGCTGGAGCAGGCCGAGCGCGAAGGCGCCCGGGTGTTCAACAAGCCGCGTGCGCTGCGTGATCACCCAGAAAAATTGGCGATCCTGGAGTTCCCGCAATTCATTGGGCCTACGCTGGTGACGCGCGATGCAGCTGCCGTGCGTGCCTTCCATGCGGAGCACCGAGACATCATTCTGAAGCCCCTGGATGGTATGGGGGGTATGGGTATCTTTCGCGTCAAAGACGACGGTCTGAATTTGGGCAGCATCATCGAGACCTTGAACAAGGACGGCGCGCAGTCGCTGATGGTGCAAAAGTTTTTGCCCGCGATATCTGAGGGCGACAAGCGCGTGCTGGTCATTGGCGGTAAACCGGTGCCGTTTTGTCTGGCGCGCATTCCGCAAGGCGGCGAAGTGCGCGGCAATCTGGCAGCGGGTGGCAAGGGTGTGGCGCAGCCACTGACCGATGCCGATCGAGTGATTGCAGAAGCGCTTGGGCCTATCCTGGCCGTGCGTGGCTTGTTGCTAGTGGGCCTGGATGTGATTGGCGATAGCCTGACCGAAATCAATGTCACCAGTCCCACCTGCTTTCAGGAAATCACCGACCAGACCGGCTTTGATGTGGCGGCCATGTTTGCCGATGCACTGGAAGAGGCGTTGCGTTAGAGCCCATGCATCCGAAGCCGCAGCCGATAGCCGAGTGGAAGGACGTTACCGAAGACGTCTTCCGCAATGAAATAGCGACCCGATACCAACCCGCCGTGTTGCGCGGACTGGTTAACCAGTGGCCCGCCGTTCGGCAGGCGCGCGATTCGGATCTCGCGGTCTGCCGTTATCTGGCAGAACAAGATGCGGGTACGCTGGTCGATGTGATCATGACGCCGCCTGAGGCGCAGGGGCGGGTGTTCTACAACGCGAATCTTACGGGCTTTAATTACCTGCGCAACCAATTGCCTCTCACCAAGGTGATGGAGCAGGTATTGCGTTACGCGGCCTTTCCCAATCCGCCTGCCGTGGCGGTACAGAGTGCGCTTTTGTCCGCATGTGCCCCGGCGTTCGAGGGTACGCACGCAATGCCACTGCTGCCAGCGACAGTGCATCCGCGCATCTGGCTGGGCAACTGCATCATTACCCCCGCGCACATTGACGAGTCCAACAATATTGCCTGCGTGGTGGCAGGCAAGCGGCGCTTCACGTTGTTTCCGCCGGATCAGATCTCCAACCTGTATCTGGGCCCGCTGGACTACACACCCACTGGCTCGCCGATCAGCATGGTGGATTTTGCGAAACCGGATTTCGACCGTTTCCCCCATTTCAAGCATGCATTGGCCGCTGCGCAAGTGGCTGAGCTGGAACCAGGTGATGCGATCTACATCCCGTCGTTGTGGTGGCACCATGTGCAGTCACTGGCCCAGGTCAATGTGCTGGTGAACTACTGGTGGCGCGCCGGCGGAGTGGACGATGACAAATTTCGCTCTGCGTTTGACGCGTTGATGCTCGCCCTGGTCAACATGAAAGACCTGCCCACGCCCTACCGCAGGGCATGGGGTGATATTTTCAAGCATTACATTTTTGAATCCAGCCCGGAGCTGCTCGCGCATATTCCGCCCGAGCGGCATGGTGTGCTGGGTGACATGCCGCCTCAACACGAAGCAGAAGTACGCGCCTGGCTTGCCGGGCGCCTGAAGTCATGATCCACGATATCCATATTGCCGAAACCGTCGCACTGCCAGAGCCGCGCTTGTTGCGCGAAGAACTGCCTGCAGGCACTGCAGAAGCAGCATTCATTACGAGCGCGCGGGCTGCAACGCGAAATATCCTGCGCGGTGATGACGACCGACTGCTGGTCGTCGTCGGCCCTTGTTCAATCCATGAGCCTGAGTCAGCGCTGGAGTACGCAAAACGCCTGCGCGATATAGCGCCGCAATTCGCAAACGAGTTGTTGCTGGTGATGCGCGTGTATTTCGAGAAGCCGCGTACCCGGATGGGCTGGAAGGGCCTGATTTACGACCCTACGCTCGATGGTCAAGGCGATATCGGTGCAGGCCTGCGCCAGGCGCGGCACTTGCTGCTGGAATGTGCGCGTCTGGGCGTGCCCGCCGCTTCGGAAATACTGGATCTGGTGACGCCGCAGTACTACGCTGAGTTGCTCAGTTGGGGCGCTATTGGTGCCCGCACGGTGGAAAGTCCTTTGCACCGCCAGATGGCGTCCGCCTTGTCTGCGCCCGTGGGTTTCAAGAATGCCACCAATGGCAGCGTGAGCACGGCAATAGACGCCATTCACGTAGCGGCGCAGGCGCACAAATTTCCGACCATCTCGCTGGAAGGCCGCGCGGTGGTGATTACGACCACTGGCAATCCGGATGGGCATCTGGTATTGCGCGGCGCCAGCCACGGGCCGAACTACGACGCTGCCAGCGTGCAGGCTGCAGCTGCCGCATTGGCGGCGGGAGGGCTGGCGACGCGGCTGGTGATTGACTGCAGCCATGGCAACAGCAGCAAGGACCCTGCGCGGCAGCCCTTGGTTGCTGCCGACATTGCGAATCAATTGGCCAGCGGCAGCCAGGCTATTTGCGGCGTGATGCTGGAAAGCCATCTGGAGGCTGGGCGGCAGGACATCGTGGATGGGCGCCACGGACTGCGCTACGGCCAGAGCGTGACGGATGCCTGTATTGGCTGGGACAGCACGGTTGAAGTGTTGAAGACTTTGGCCGGCGGAGTCGCCAGGCGGCGCCAGGCCTAAGCAGACATCACGGCGCCGTCGACAAATACCTTGAGCTCACCGGGCGCCATGGCGACCCAGGTCTCATTGGTCGTTAGCGGCTCGGTGACCACAATCGCCAACCTGTCGTCTTCACCATTGAGGTCTGCCAGATTTACGCTGACATCCTCATCCTTCAGTTGCACCTCGGGGAAAGGGTGCTGGCGCAGCACATAGTGCAGCTTGGTACTGGCGTGTGCCCATAGCGCTTCGCCGTTGCTGAGCAGGAAGTTGAAGGTGCCATGCTTCGCAATCTGCGGCACCAGTTCGTTCAAGGTGTGCGTCAACTCTTCGATGGAGGGCACGCCGGCGTGCGACTTGTTCATTTCCTGCATCAGCCAGCAAAACGCCAGTTCGCTGTCGGTTGTGCCTACCGGGCGGTAGCTGCCGTGTAGGCGGGGGTGGTAGTCCTTCAGGTCGCCGTTGTGGGCAAACACCCAGTAGCGGCCCCATAGCTCACGGGTGAAGGGATGGCAGTTTTCCAGCGCCACCGCGCCCACTGTCGCTTTGCGGACATGGGCGACCACGTTGTGGCTTTTGATCGGATAGGTACGCAGCATTTGCGCAATGGGGGAGGTGGAGGCGCTTTCCTTGTCGACAAACTGGCGTGCGGCCCGTCCGGGCTTGTCGCCATCACTCTCGAAGAATGCGATACCCCAGCCGTCTGAGTGGTGGTCGGTACAACCGCCGCGTTGCGCAAAGCCAGTGAAGCTCAGCGTCAGGCTGGCTGGCAAGTGGCTGTTCATCCCTAGCAATTGGCACATGCAAGCAGTTTACTGTGTCTGTGCGCCTCCTCTCCCCGGTACCTGCTCGGTTTAGACTGCGGGCTCTGTCCACTCACCGCCCACTGTTTTGCGATTCCTTTTCTCCATGCCCTGGAACGTCCGCCTGCTGCTAGTCGCTGGCGTGCTATTGCACCTGGCCTTGGGTGCCGCCATGGGACTGTCAGTCGACGAGGCGCACTACGCGCTGTACGCGTTACACCCCGCACTGAGTTATTTCGATCACCCGCCACTGGTGGGCTGGGTGCAGTGGCCGCTGGTGGCGCTGGACGCTTCAACCGCTGTGCTGCGGGGTTTGCCCGCTTTGCTGTGGCTGGGCACGGTGCTGGTAGCGCGCAACGTTGCGATGCAACTGGTGAAAGATGTCGACGCACAACGCGCGGGCTTGTGGACCGTGGTGACGCTGTTCATGGTGCCATTGCTGCATGTGTTGGGCATAGGCTTGCTGCCAGACACCCTGCTGATGTTCTTTGGGATTGTGTTGATGCGGCAGACCCTGTCGATGATGAGTCCGCCGGTACCGCGCCTTGTGGATTGGTCGGTACTCGGCGTGTTGTTGGGTTTGGCTGGCCTGAGCAAGTACACGGCCATCTTCACCGCGTTCAGTGTCGCTGCATGTTTGTTGTGGGTGCATGGTGTGCGCCTGCTGCGCATGCCGGGTGCCTGGCTGGCACTATTTGTCGCGGTGGTGATGGTGTTGCCTGTGGCCATCTGGAACCAGCAGAACCACTGGATCTCGTTTGCCTACCAGGCGCAGCATGGGGCCGGCAGCGTCTGGCGGTTTAGCAATGTGTTGCAGTTTCTGGCGGTGCAGGCACTGGTGTTTGGGCCGCTGTTGTGGTGGGGCTGGCGAGAGGTCAAAGAGCGCGCAGCGGGCCGCACGCTGATGTTCTTTTTTGTGATTCCGTTTGTGGTGTTGACGGTGTTGTCCGGAGGTGGCTCCAGTCTGCCGCACTGGACCGCACCGGCCTGGGTCGCCTTGTCGCCGCTGGCTGGCATCGCGCTGGCGCGTGCCACACAGGACGCGGTGCGCTGGGGCGTGCGCGTTGCAGTGGCCTTCCAGGCGCTGATCTGCATGGTTTTGCTCGGACTGATGGTGAGCGGCGGCGGGGCCTTGATTGCCGCATTCCCCAAACTGGCGGAAGGACCCAATCCGTTTGCCGATTTGCACGGATGGAACGCCGCAGGTGCACGCGCAAAAGAGCTGGTTGTGCAGGAGAAACTGGGCAGTGTGGGCGTACAGAACTGGACACTGGCCAGTCGCATCGGTTGGTACGCCCGGCCATTGCCCGTGCATGTGTTGGAAGACCGGTTTGATCAGTTTGATTTATGGGCCGGTGATTTGCCAAGGGGGGCCGACACTCTGCTGGTCGACTGGTCGCAAATGGCCTATGAGATGCCGTTGGGCGCGCATGGCTTTGCGAGCTGCAAGTTGCTGGATACTCTGCCGGTGATGCATTGGGGATACAACTTGTCTACCTTCCGTTTTTACGCCTGCCGCGGGTGGTCCGGTGACCCATTGCCGCGCTTGAAAGGTGTTGCTGAATGAAGCAACCGACTGGTTTTCATTGGGGCTGGTGGCTGCTGCCGCCTGTGCTGTTTGCATTGACGGCTCCGCTGTGGCTGCACTGGTGGGAGCCGCAACAGTTCATTGCCATTAACCACTTCTGCGCACCGCTTCCGGCCATTGTCTGGACGGGCCTGTCATTGCTGGGCAACGGTTGGGGCATATTGGGCATCACGGCTCCACTGATCGTGTGGTCGCCGCGCCTGCTATGGGGCTGGTTGTGCGCAGCGCCCTTCGCCGTTTTGTTTGCACGCAGCGGCAAGTTTTTCATTGAAAGCCCGAGGCCCGCTGCGGTCGTGGACAACACGCAGATGCGTGTGATCGGTGAATACCTGCACAACGTCTCCATGCCTTCGGGCCATACGCTGACGGCTTTTGCAGTGGCCACCGGCATCTTCCTGGCCATCTCCGCGGGTCGCCGTTGGCGTCACCTCTGGCTTCTGGTGTTGGCCTTGGGGACGGGTGTATCGCGGATCGCGGTGGGCGCGCACTGGCCGGGGGATGTCGCTGTGGGAATGGCTCTGGGCTTGTTGTCCGGCATGCTGGGCCACTTGCTGTGGCAACGTGTGCCAGAGAGCTGGTTGCGGCCCAATCGTTGGCCACTGCGTACGGTGGCTGTTTTGCAGGTCGTGGCGGTGTACCACCTGTTGAGCGAAGAACTGGATTTTGCGGAGAACCTGCCGCTGCAGTATCTGCTGGCCGGGGTTGTGGTGGTAAGCCTAGTGCTGTTCGTCCGGCAAAATTTGGCGCAGGCAAAAAACCGATAGTGTGGATGCACTACGCAAGCTTGGATTGGCAGGCTTTCAGCAATTCATCGGTCCGCGCTACGGCCTGAGCCCGCAGGGCAGGGTCTGCTTCAAACTGTATGTCGGTGAGTTGCAACGAGAGCGTAACCAGCAAATCCCGCAACCCATTCAATTCCATGGTCAACGCGGAGAGATCCGCTTGCGTGCGGCTCGAAGGGGTGGTGGCGTCCATGGCTAGTAGACGGATTCGTTTTGGGCAAAGACCGGGTACAGATCAATCGCAGCCTGGGCATGCTTGCGCGCAATGCTGCAATGCAATTCGGCCTGCTGAGAATCACCCAGCTGAAACAGGCGCAAGGCTTCGCGTTGGTGCGTAGCGGCTCTTTCGTAGTAGTCAGCCATCGTAAAGTGCGCGGCCAGCGAAGAACGTCTGGCTTGCCCTCTTACATAATCGCCGATGCTTGTCATGGGTGGTCCTTCTTTGCCCTGTGTTGAAACTGTGGGTGTTGCACGGGTCAGCCACAAGAATAGGTGAATTAGACCTTCTCATATGTGCTGTGTCCCACAGAGTTACCGGCGCTTACAAAACTTTGCCTTCGCTTGTTGCGCGAGAATCCCCAGCAGCCAGAGCTATTCATCAGGGAGCTTTACAAAGATGATCCGCCGCGTTTTCACAGGTTTGGTTTGCTTGTTGCTGCTTCAGGGCGGGGTATTGGCAGCCAAGTCAGCCTCGCAAGACTCTTTTTCCACGGCGCTGCGCCAAAGTGCATTGGGGGTGAACCCGGTGCAAGCCTATTTTCTGGTGCGCATGCTCAAAGATACCGGCGCACCCAACGACGATGTTGAGGCCCTGCGGCGGGAGTTGTTGCATGGCTATTTGGAGCAGCTTGGCGGGGTGGCTGCCGTGCAGGCGCCGAAAGACAGCGTTGATGCGGCCATTGCACGGGGCAAAAGTCGACCGGCTGTTACTGATACGGAGTTTGTTTCAGCATGGCAGGCGGTTTTCAATAAAGGGCTGGGAATACATTGGGCTGACACAGAAGGCCCGGCACCTTACTTTACGTTCGTCTACCGTTCCATGCGGCCGCTTGCCCCCGGTCTTTGGGCGGCGGAATCCGCTTCGGGCCAAACCTATTTCATGCTGGCATTGCGCTTGGTCAACAAGAGCAAACTGCCGCTTCCCATCCATAGACCTGACATGGTTTGGGGTGGTGAAGCGGGTACCGGTCGGGGCGGCCTTTCTTTCACCTGCAACTGGGATGAGGTGCCGCCACCAGAGGGCAACATCAAGGCGGATGAGGTCTCCATGCTCGATCCAGGATCGGAAACACGCCCGATGTTTTGCGAGACAGCGCCTGTAGGAACGTATTGGAAAGAGCGACTCCCGGCGCTGATGGCCGCTGCGCAACAGGGCGGCGAACAGCCGCAAATCCTTTCGCACGCGTTTGACAATCGCAATCGGCTGAACCATCTGGAAGTGGCCCTGGCGAAAGTGGCACAACAAAGTGGCGATTGGCGCAAGCGGTATCAGGTATCACAACAGGAGGTGGGCCGACGCTGGAAGCCCGCGCAACGGCCCCTGGATGCGCCCGTCGCGCAAAAGTGGACCTGGAGTCCGAATGAAGGCTGGGCCGTTGCGGGCGAAAAGCTGAAGTTATTTCTCGAGGCTAGTTTGATAGGGCTGGCGCTGTTTGGCGTGGGTCGCGCATTGCTGCGTGCGGGCATCCCGGAAGTCATTGTGGGTGTTGGAACGCTGGTGAGCCTGGGTGGTTTGCTTGCGTTGGGTATGGATTGGGCAGGGGTAACCGGCGGATCGGGCTACGACTCGCCGTTCATCACGGGGCTCGTGCTTTACGTGGTCGTGATTGGTCCCATGGGCATTGGAATATGGGCGCTCCATGCACTGCACCGACTTCTGGATGCCGAGGACCTCACCTGGGGGCAAACCGTGGCGCGCGGCTGGCGGCGCGCTGTCAACGTGCACAGCCACACATCGCGCGCAGAGTTCTGGGGTTTCTTCGCGCAGCTGGTCTGGTGGTGGGGGCTGGTCAATGTGTGCCTCAAGCCACTCCATCTCTGGGTGGGTGGCATCTTGCTGTACCCATTGCTGACGCTGCTCATCCGCCGATTCCGTTCCATGACGGGCGCTGAAATTCTGAGCGTTCTTGTTACGGTGGTTTGCCTGGTCTTGCTGGCGTTGGCTTGAAAGACCTATAGGGGTACTACACCACCAACGGGTCTTCCTGCATCGCTTCCAGCTGCTCTTCCAGCATCTGCACCTGGCCCTGCCAGTAATCGCTGGAGCCAAACCACGGGAAGTTGGCGGGGAAGGTGGGGTCACTCCAGCGGCGCGCCAGCCAGGCGCTGTAGTGGATCAGGCGCAGCGTGCGCAAGGGTTCGATCAACGCCAGCTCGCTGCGATCAAACTCGCGGAACTGCTCGTACCCATCGACCAGCGCGCCCAACTGGCGCGTGCGCTGGCTGCGATCGCCACTGAGCAGCATCCACAGGTCCTGCACGGCCGGGCCCGTGCGGGCATCGTCCAGATCGACGAAATGGGGGCCAGGGCCCAACTCCGGTTTGGCGTCGGCAGGTGTCCACAGGATGTTGCCGGGGTGGCAGTCGCCATGCAGGCGCAGTACGCGAATACCGTCGGATTCACTGCTATTTTTGCCCGCAACGCCCGAAATAGAGGCGTGAGCAGCTATTAATTCAATAGCAGATTCGCAGGTGCGTGTCCACGCCGCTTGCACATCCAGCGGCACCATGTCGTTCGCTAGCAGCCATTCCTTGGGCTCGATGGCAAAGGTTTGTACGTTGATCGCCGGGCGGGTGGCGAAGGGCTTGCGCGCGCCCACGGTGTGGATGCGCGCGAGAAAACGGCCTATCCATTCCAGTACTTCGCCATCGTCCAGCTCGGGCGGGCGCCCGCCGCGCCTCGGACTGACTGCAAACGCGAAATCACCGAAGTGATGCAGTGTCTTGCCTTGCAGATTCAATGGTCCGATCGCAGGAACCTCATACGCCATCAGCTCCGCAGCAAAGTCGTGCTCTTCTTGAATCTGCGCATCGCTCCAGCGCTCGGGTCGGTAGAACTTGGCGACGACGGCCGTGCCGTCTTCCAGTTGCACCTGGTAGACGCGGTTCTCGTAGGAGGACAGCGCCATCAGGCGGCCATCGCCACGCAGACCCACGCTTTCCAGCGCGTCCAGTACCAGGTCGGGCGTCAGCGATTCAAAGGCATGGGGCATTCAGTCCTTTTTCTGTTCGCTGTTGGTTTTGTTGGGCGTGAAGAACATGCCCACGCCCAGTACGATCAGGATGACTGGCCACCAGACGCGGAACAACTCAGCCAGGCTGACGTTGATCAGGCCCAGATTGTTGAGCAGCCAGAACACGCCAACCGCGATCAGAACAACAGCACCGAAATGACCTTTCATGGGAACTCCGCGATAGAAACAATGATGGCGTGATTGTCGCCATGTTTCGCCCTATCCCAAAGGCCCTAAATCATCTCCGTATTGGGATGGGGTATCGGTGCCAGAGTCTGAATAGCCGCTGGCAGCAGATGCGGAGCCACTGCCGCCCAGGTGGGCAAACGGCAGCGCCTGCTTGACCAGAATCACGGTGCAGGGCGCATCCATCGCCACTTTGATGGGCACCGTGGCCACAAAACGCTGGGTTTTCAGGCCATGGGTGGCGGCGCCCATCACGATCACGCTGACGTTGTTGCCATGCGCGTAATCCAGCAATGCCTGGGCCACATCGCTGGATTCGAGCACGTGGTACGAGACCTGTTGCCCGGGCCGGTCCAGCGGCTGCGCCCATTGGCGCAGCGCGATCAGAAAGCGGCGTTGTACGCTGGTCTCACTGGTTGCATCGTCCGTGCTACTGGTGGCGCTGGACGACACCACGGTCACCACCGCGAGGCGGGCGCCGGGCCGATTGCCCAGGCTGCGCGCGACGGCTTGGCGCAGCGAGTACAGCGTGGAGTCCGACACATCCTTGTGCGGCACGGCCACCATGACGATGGGCACTTCATCAATCTGTTGCGATGCCATGGGGCTGGGCTGGTAGTGCATGCCCGCTGCCCTGATCCAGCGCTTGAAGTGCGTGGTGAAGCTGGTGCCCTGGCTGCGCGTACCGCGGTCGGTCACGTGCACCTGCGTGGGATGGGCCAGATCGAACGCCAGATGTGCGCCAGACGCGTAGCGCCGTGCCGCCTCCGGCTCCAGGCAGCGCATCACCACTTCCTGCAACCAGGGCGGCATGTCGATGCGCAATTGGCGCGGCGGCTTGGGGTCCATCCACAGGCGCTGGCGCAAACCCGCTTCGGTTTGTGGATCGCCAAATGGCAATTCGCCGGTGCACAACTCGTACAGCATCACGCCGATGGCAAAGATGTCGCTGCGCGGATCGCCGCGCACACCGACCACCTGTTCCGGCGCAATCCAGGCCGGTGAGCCCACCGCCTTGCGCAGTTGCTCGGCCAGCAAGTCGGGGTAGTGCGCGTGGTGTGACAGGCCAAAGTCCAGCAGCACGGCGCTGCCGTCATCGCGGATCAGTACGTTAGCTGGCTTCAAATCCAGATGCACTGCGTTTTGCTGGTGCAGTGCATGCGCTGCACGGGCCATCGCGATGCCCAACTGCACGATGGAATCGAAACTCAGATCCGCGCGCTGGTCCAGCCAGTGTTGCAGCGTGTGCCCCTGCACATATTCCATCACCAGATAGGGCACGCGCGCCAGATCGCCCACGGCCACAAAGCGTGGCACGTGCTTGCCCGTCAGCACCTGCATGATCTGGCTTTCCACCTCAAAGCCGACGATGTTTTCCGCGCCATCGCCGGCCGTCATGCGCGGCACCTTCATTGCCATTGGGAAGCCTGGACTGCGCGCACTGTCGGCGTAGTGCACCTGGTAGATATGTGCCATGCCGCCGGAATGGATGCAGTCTTCGATGGTGAAACCATCGAGCACGGTGCCGGGTTCCATTAACTTCATCGGCCACGCTCCAGCCGCTCGGCAAAGTATTCGGGCAGACCCGCTGCCCGAATCGCCCTGGCAGCGGCGGAATAGTCGTACGGCACGCGGTGAAATGTCAGTTGCGCACGCTCGGTATCAAACATCGCATACATGCTGTCGGGTCGCCCATCGCGTGGCTGCCCCGCCGAGCCCACGGTGCACAACCATTGCCGGTGCTTGGGCACTGGTATCGTCACGCCCGGTTCCGGGCTGAACTTCATCAGCAGTTTGTCGAAGCCACGGTAGTACAGGCTTTGCTCATGCACATGGCCCCCAAACACATAGCGCACGCCGGTCCATTCCGACGCTGCATCCAGACTGGCAGTGGCCGAACGCCCGTCGTACACGTAATGCCACCGCTCGGGCCCATCAGCGCTGGCATGGACCAGCAATATGGACTCCAGATGCTCGGTCATCGGCAGGCTGTCCAGCCACTGCAGGTGCTGAGGTGTGAGCTGCTGGTGCGTCCAGCCAGCGGTGCTATCGCCAACGGTCTTGATTTCGGCCGGCGGGTTCACGGCCATCGCATCATGGTTGCCTTTGATGACCAGCGCGCCCTCTTCGGTCATCAACATGATGCGCTCCACTACCGCTGCCGGATCGGCACCATAGCCCACCAAGTCACCCAAAAAGGCAAAGCGCTGCGCCTGCCGCGCGCGGGCGTGCGCAAGGCAGGCCTCCAGTGCGTGGAGGTTGCCGTGTATGTCCGACAGCAGGGCGAGTCTCATGCGAGCGACAGCATATGGCCCAGCCGCGGGTCGCCGCGACCTGCGAGCACCTGTGCATAGGCAGCCTGTACGGCCTCCGCGCCTGTGTGGTGCTGCACCTCGAGCCATGGCTGTTGTGGGTTGGCGACCTTGGCAATGAAGGCCTGCCAGGCCTTTACCAATCGCTGGTTCAGACCCTGTGGGCTCCACTCCATACTCCGCTTCTTGATCTGGGCTGGGGCAAAAAACAGCGTGGGCTTGGGGCCGGGCAGATCACGTCCACCGCCCAGTGCAGTCACATGCGTGCCGCCAATGGAGCTGCTGTGCACCAAGCCCTTGCAGTGGGTGTGCAAAGTCTTGCGAAATGCCGCGTTGCCTGCAAAGTCCACATAAATGCAGGGCGCATCTACGGCTATCTGGTCCAGTTGTTCGTAGGTGAGTACGCGGTGGTAACAACCCAGGCTTTCGCAAAAGGCGACGTTGCCGACCGATGTGAGCCCTACAACCTCAATGCCCTCGCGCTGCGCCATCTGGAAGGCCGTGCCATAGGCGGTCTTGCTGGAGGCGCTGGACAGCAGCATTATGGCGCGCTGGCCAGGATGGGCCGCCGCGCGGAACCAGGCGTTGTCGGCCAGAAAGTCATCGATCAGCCAAGATGTGATGAACAGCGGGCGCAGCAGCGCTTGTGCATCCTCAGTGTCGGCGGTGTAGAAAGGATCCGTAGCAGTGCGTGTGTACTGGTTATAGACCGCGTGCAGTTCGGCGCGGTGGGGTGCGGTGTCCATGAACGACAAGGACGTTACCTTGCCTGGTGTCAACACTACCGATGACGCCATCGGGAAATAACCATAGAGGCGCTCGCCGACGGGAACGTCAGCGTGGCGCGATTCACTCACAGTGCCAAAGCCCCACACTGGGATGCGGCCCCAGCCAGGTTCTTCCACGCCATCGATGGGAAAAAAGCGCCAGTAATTCATCGCGTCGCCAAACGCCGCGTAGGTGATGTTGTTGGAAGTCAGCGCAAAGCGTGCAATGTGGATGCGTACCTGGCCTTCTGCGAGGGTGTGCGCTTCGGTGGTCTGGATGCGGGTGGTGGTGAGCTGGTCTTTGCGGACCTGGAAATCTGTGGTGTGCATGCCCGCACCATAAAGGAAACGGCCAGGCTCCACAAGGAAACCTGGCCGCTTGGGTGACAGACCGATGCGGGTTTAGACGATGGTGATGGTCACGTCAATGTTGCCGCGGGTCGCGTTGGAGTAGGGGCAGACTTGGTGCGCTGCGTTGACCAGGTTCTGCGCAGCTTCGCGGTCCATGCCGGGCAGGCTGATGTTCAGGCGTGCAGCGATGCCATAGGCGTTCGGGATCGGGCCCAGATCGACTTCTGCGTCGATGGACAGATCAGCGGGCAACGTCACCTTCATCTTGCCAGCAACGGCCTTCATCGCGCCGATGAAGCAAGCGGAGTAACCAGCCGCGAACAGTTGTTCCGGGTTGGTGCCGGTGCCGGCGGTGCCGGGCGAAGACAGTGTGACGTCCAGGCGGCCGTCATCGGTCTTGGATGCGCCGTCACGGCCTCCGGTGGTGTGGGCGCGTGCGGTGTAGAGAACTTTTTCGAGCTGGGCCATGGTGATTTCCTTCAGGTTGATGCTTGCTTCGCAAGCGGGTTAAAAATGTAAGACAGGGTAAATGCGTCAGGTTTGCAGTCGTTGGCGCAAAGCCTGCAGTTGTTGGGTCAGTGCCATCAGTTCCGGCAGCGGGCAAGCAGCAGCCTCAAGCACACACGCTGGAATTTTGGCGGCGCGGGTCTTGAGTTGACGACCTTGTTGTGTCAGAAATATTTCGACCCGGCGCTCATCAGTCGCTGCGCGTTGACGCAGCAACACGCCTTTCGCCTCTAGGCGCTTGAGTAGCGGCGTCAAAGTGCCCGAGTCCAGGTACAAGCGCTCGCCGAGCGCAGACACCGTTTGCCCGTCCTGCTCCCACAGCAACAGCATCACCAAGTATTGCGGATAGGTGAGGTCCAGCGCTTCCAGCAGCGGCTTGTACATCTGCGTCATCGCCTGCGAGGTCGAATACAGCGCGAAGCACAGCTGGTTGTCCAGCAGCAGGGCAGTGTTTGCGGGGATGGATTTGGAGGCCATGGGTTGAATTGTAGTCAGCAATTAAATTGTGTGCAATTTAAAAAATGCAACAACCTTGATGACGACAAGGTCAAGGCCGCGCAGGCAGCATCCTGTAGATCGTGTAGCTGTTGGTAATGGCGATCACCAGCTCCAGTGCGGTCCCGCCGATAGAGCCGCTGAGGATATTGTTGGCCAACCACAGCAGTGTGCCCAGCAGCATGACCAATCGCATCCGAACGCCTTCCAACAAAAACAGCGCCAGCGTGCCAATGCAGGAAGCCAGCAAGGGGAACCAGCTCCACCAAGTGGTGGCAAATTGCAAACCCAACGCAATGTTCAGCGCCACAAACGCTGCAGCAAACCAGCCACTGCGGCTGTAAAGCGATGTGACCGAGCGCGCCACGGACACCAGCGAACTGGCCGCAGCGGTGGGTACGCCCAGCAAAACAAAGTGCACCACATAAGCGATGCACTCGCCGGTCATGAAGAGCTTGAAGCGTCGGTCATCCTTCTGCGCAAAAGATGCAACGCCCAGCCCAAAGGCCACGTAGCCAAAGCATTGCGCCGGACTCAGCCAACCAGGCAAAGACTCAAGCATCAGCGATACGGTGCGGCGCCAGTTTCTGCCAGTCGAATGTCACGCCGGTACCGGGCGCATCGGGCGCTACGGCCAGGTGATTCACCAGACCCACGGGGCGCGTGGTGTATTGATCGATCGGGAAACTGTGCAACTCCAGCCAGCCTCCATGCGGCTGCGACGCGACCAAGCTGACATGCAGCTCCTGCATGCCATGTGAGCAGACCGGAATGCTCGCAGTTTTAGCCATCTCGGCCACCGCCAGCCAGCCCGAAATGCCGCCGCAGTTGGACGCATCAGGTTGAATGAAGGACAGCTTGGAAAACTCCATCGCGTAGCGGAAGTCCTGCAGCGTGCGCAGGTTTTCGCCAGCGGCCAGCGGTATGTCGGTCGCGTCGGCGATTTGCCCGTAGGCGCGGTAATCGTCGGGCAATGTGGGCTCTTCGAACCACAGGATGTCATAGGGCTTGAAGGCGTTGGACATCGCAATGGACTGGTCCACCGTCAGCGAATAATTGGCATCCACCATGAAGGCCACATCCGGGCCAATGCATTCACGCACCGCGCGCACCCGCTCCACATCCTGTTCCAACGTAGGCTGGCCCACCTTGATCTTGACGGCATTGGCACCGCTGGCCAGGTAGCCGCGCATGTTGGACAGCAGCTTTGGGATAGGGAAGGCCAGGTCAATGCCGCCGCAGTAGGCCTTGCAGGCATTGCTGGCACCGCCTGCCACTTGCCACAGTGGTTTGCCCAATTGTTTGCAGCGGATGTCCCACAACGCGATATCGACTGCCGAAGTTGCAAATGCGGCAACGCCGCCGCGCCCGACATAGTGCACATGCCATTCCATGAAGTCGTTGATCGCAGCAATGTCGCTGCCATCACGACCGATCAGCACTGGCGCCAAGTCGTGCTGGATCATCGCGCGGATCGCGTGGCCGCCCTTGCCGCCGGTATAGGTGTAGCCCACGCCTTCGCTGCCATCTGACAACTTGATCGTGGCCGTGACCAGTTCGAAATGGTAGTGATCGCCATGCTTGGCGTCTGCCATTACTTCAGGCAGCGGGATCACAAAAAGTTGGGTGGTGACGGAAACAATGGATGCCATTTTGAGCCCTTTTTCGATGGCTAGATAGTACAATGAAACATTGTTTCAAAAAATCAATCCGACCTTGAAAAAACCAAAAAATATAGCGCTACTAGGCGAATGCATGCTGGAACTGTCCGGTACCGCGCTGGGCGCGATGCAGCAGGCTTACGGCGGAGACACCTTCAATACAGCCGTCTATTTGGCGCGTTGTGGCGGGACTGATTTCAAGGTCAGTTATGCCACGGCGCTGGGTGACGACGCTTTGAGCCAGCAACTGCAGCAGCGCTGGGCGCAAGACGGACTGGAGCTTGGCCTGGTTCGCCATATTGCAGGGCGCATGCCCGGGCTTTACCAGATTGCGGTCGATGCGCACGGTGAGCGGCATTTCAGTTTCTGGCGCGAGCACAGTGCTGCGCGCGCCTATTTCGACACGGACGTCACGCAGCTGGAGCAACGCAGTGCCGAGTGGGACGCGCTTTACTTTTCAGGTATCAGCCTGGCGATCCTGCCGCCTGAAGGGCGGGCCCGCGTGTTTGCGCTGGCTAAAGGCCTGCGCGCGCGCGGTGCGCTGGTGGTGTTTGACAACAATTACCGGCCGCGTCTGTGGCCTGACATCGATATAGCGCGCAATGCATTTACAGAGGCTTTTGCATTGGCGCACACACTGCTGATCACCGCGGATGACCACCAGGCGCTGTTTGGATATAAAAACATGGATACGGCGTTGGTTGATGCCCAGGCGCTTTCGGCCCCCGAGTTGGTGATCAAGCGCGGCGCCAGCGAGACGCTGGTGCGGGCGGACGGAGCGTGGACTCGCGTGCCAACCGTAGCCGTATCGCAAGTGGTGGATACCACCGCTGCGGGTGATTCATTCGCTGCTGGCTATCTGAGCCAACGCCTCCAAGGCGCGTCGCCCGATGTGGCCGCAGCATTTGGCAACCGCCTCGCGGCGCGCGTGATCCAACACCCCGGCGCGATTATTCCGTTGACCGCCATGCAGGATTTATTGCCTTCATGAAACTCCGACTCACACTCCCCGCCTTGCTGCTGACTGCAGCTGCCACCATGGCCCAAACCACGACCTCTCCGAGAGCCCGCGTCCTGCTGATTGGTGACTCAACGATGGCGACCCGCAACGGCTATGGCGATGCGCTGTGCCAGCGCTTGCTGCCAGGCGTGGAGTGTCTGAACCTTGCAAAGAACGGTCGCAGCAGCGGCAGCTTTCGGGCCGAAGGGCTGTGGGATGCTGCGCTACAACGGCTGCAGCCCTCCGTACCGACATGGGTGTTGATCCAGTTTGGCCACAACGACCAACCCGGCAAGCCGGGACGCTCCACCGATTTGCAAACCGAGTACCCGGTCAATCTAGCCCGCTATGTGCAGGATGTCCGGCAACTGGGCGCGACGCCCGTACTGGTGACACCACTGACGCGGCGCACCTTCAAGGACGATCAACTGCAAAACGACTTGTTGCCGTGGGTCGAATCCATGCGCGCCGTTGCTAAAAAAGAAGGCGTTGCTTTGATCGATTTGAATACGCTGAGCTACCAAGCCGTACAGGCCATGGGGCAGGTCGAGGCCGATACATTGGCCACGGAGCCGCCGCCTTCGCAAAATCCGATGCCCGTGTCGAGCACGGCCACCGAAACCGTCGCACCCGTCAAGTCCACATTTGACCGTACACATCTGGGCGCCAAAGGCGCCGCACTGTTCAGCCGCATGGTCACTGATGCTGCGCGCGCTGTTCCCGGGCTAGCGGGGCTGGCAGCCCTGTTTCGCGCAGACTAAATAGAAGAACACCAAAAGAAAAGGGCGGCCTGGGCCGCCCTTTTTTGCGTCAGGCCACAAGGGCCTGGGTTCATCAGAACTTGTAGCGTGCTCCGATCAGGAACTCGCGTCCCGTCACGTTGTAAACCACCGAGCTGTTGCGCGCCCGGCTGATGAACTGGTCGTTGGGCGTGTTAAGCAAGTTGACGCCTTCCAGTGTGATGTCCAGGTTCTTGTTCCACTTGTAGGACACGGACATATCCACGTTCAGCGAAGCGGCTTTGCCTTCCACATCATTGTTGTTCTGGCCAGGTACGCGGGTCAGGAAGTCGCTGCGTGAGGATGCCGACAGGCGACCACTCCAAATACCGTCGTCGTAGTACAGCGTCGCGTTCCAGGCACGTGGCGACAGGTTCAGCAAGTCGTCGGTAATGACGGTGGTGCTGGTCGGAGAAACCAGGTAGTCGATCTTGGATTCCACTACGGTGTAGTTCAACAGCACGCCAAAATTGCGGCCAAAGCCGGTCAGGAAAGTGAACGGTTGCTGGTAGTTCAGTTCCAGACCCTTCAGCTTGCCGCCATTGGTGTTAATCGGCGTGGTGACCTGGAATACTTCGTCGCCAGTGAAGTTGGCTGGCAACAGAGACATCGGCAGGCCAGTCTCCTTGTACGGCACGTTGGTGCGCAGGCTCTGGATGTAGGTCGAGATGTCCTTGGTGAACAGACCCAGACCGAGGAACGCGTTCTTCTGGAAGTACCACTCAAAGCTGGTGTCCAGCGTTTTGGCGCGGTAGGGTTGCAACAACGGGTTGCCGCTGGTGATGGACAGGGTACCGGTGGTACTGATCGTGCCGCCTGGATTCAGGTTGCCCAGCATTGGTCGAGACATCACGCTGGCCGCCGCAACGCGCACGATAACGTCCTGGCTGAGGTTGGCAGCCAGGTTGAACGCGGGCAACACATCGTCGTACGTCTGGCTGACAGTGACCTCGGTGCCGCCAGCGTTCGCCTGGTAGCCGGTGGCAGCCTGCGTGGTCCGGACATAACGTACGCCAAAATTGCCGCGCACTGGTGTGCCGCCCAACGCAGTGTCAAAGTCCGCCATCAGCCAGGCGCCCTTGTCAGTCTCGACAACAGAGCGGTTGTTACCGCGTGCGTTGCCGTTTGTGGTGGACGACAGCGTAAAGTCGCCGGGGCCGCCCGCCGGGCCGCTCTTGATGCAGTTGCAATAGATGTCGTAGGCCGACGCAATCGCATTCAGATTCGGGATCACCCACGCGGTTGGTGTGCCCGCTGGCAGGTTCATGCCATTACCAAAGCCAGTCAGCATCGTCGTCAGATTTCCAGCGCCAGCCGACGGCGGGAAAATCGTGTCATTCTGGTTGACGCGGCGGAACTCAAACGTGTCAAACGTGTAGCGTTTGAAGTCCAAACCGCCCTTGACGGTCAGGCCTTCGGCAGCATCCCATGCGAGATCGAAGCTGGTCAGGTCATTGCGATTGGTTGCACCTTGTGGACGAATGCGGATTTCGCTGGTTGTGGTGTTGGGTACGGTGGCCGCTTGGGTGCCGGACGTTGCGACGGGCACGCCTACAAGCTTCAGCGCACCATTCGGGTCGGTGACGTTGAACGGATAGGTGATCACCGGCATGCGGTCATTGGCGCGGAAGTCAATCGCGTAGCCGTTGACGTTCAGTGCGTCCAGCGTGGTCGTGGTCTGTACGGGATTGTCGAAAACCGACTTGGCGCTGCCGATGCGGGCTGTCAGCTTGACGGTGTCAGTCAGCTTGGAGTCCAGCGTAAACGTCGGCTGGATGAAGGTGGTGGAGAGCTCGTCATAGCGCGACTCGGCGCGGATATCGACACCGTTGTAGACCGCCTGCTGCAGCGCGCCGTTGGGTGCGTAGCTGGCGCTGACCACACTGGTCTGCGGCTTGCCACCCTGGGCTGCAGTACGGCTGAACGAGATCGCTTCCAGGAAATCTTCCTGGCGTGTCGCGTTCAGCTTGGAATACATCAAGTCCAGCGTCAGTGTTGTGCCTTCCGCGGGCTTCAATTGCAGCGAGCCTGTCAGGCCGACGCGGTCCTGGTTGTGGGTCAGGCGGCCGTAGCGCGGCAGGCGTGGGTGGAAGTTGTTCGCATCGCTGGCCGCTGCATAGGCAGCCTGGTTTTCCGGTGTGCCGGCCAGGCGCGGCACGCCTTGGGCTGCTGGGCCACAGGTGGTTGCGGTCGAGGTTGTCGGGTTGGCTGTCACGCCAGTGGGCGCGCACCAGCCGCCGGACGATGGGCCATTGTCCCAACGCACGGTGCTGAAGCCTTCTTCAAACA
Source organism: Rhodoferax sp. P2_H8_2 (assembly GCF_056403235.1). Classification (NCBI taxonomy): domain Bacteria; kingdom Pseudomonadati; phylum Pseudomonadota; class Betaproteobacteria; order Burkholderiales; family Comamonadaceae; genus Rhodoferax; species Rhodoferax sp. P2_H8_2. Next base: position 573,510 of record NZ_JBFUFW010000001.1, on the reverse strand, counting down.
GGCTGCGCTTGGAGAACGCACCGGAGATCAGCCCGCCGAAGGTGCCTGCATCATTGGTGTTGGATAGCAAGAAAGCAGCGCGTGGGCTGGTGGTTTTCGACAGGTCGTTGAAGCCTTCCTTTACCGACACCATGGCGTTGAAGCCCTTGCGATCGAATGGGCGCGTGGTCTGCAGATCCACCGTTGCGCCAAGCGAACCTTCTTCGACATCAGCGGAAGAGCTCTTGCGCACCGTGATGGTGTTGAACAGTTCCGACGCAAATACGTTGAAGTCGAAGCCGCGGCCGCGGTTGGCGCCGCCGGAGCTGTCGGTGCCGCCAGTGGTTGCCAGCGCTTCGATGCCGTTGATGCGCACGCGGGTGAAATCCTGACCCAGGCCGCGCACAGTGATCGAGCGACCTTCGCCAGCGTCACGGTCGATCACCACACCGGGAATGCGTTGCAGCGATTCGGCCAGGTTGGTGTCCGGGAACTTGCCCATGTCCTCGGCCTTGATGACATCGACGATGCCGTTGTCATTACGTTTGGCGTTCAGTGCGCTCTCCAACGAGGCGCGCACACCGGTGACTACCACCGTATTAAGCTCTTTGTCTGCAGGCGCAGCTGTTTGGGCATAGGCGCCGCTGGCGGCTGCCAGCAGGCAAACGGCTTGGCTGATCTTTGTCAGCATCGGCCGGGTGGCGGGGAAAGATTTGTTCATGGTTTTGTCTCCTGGGGTCTTTTTGTTTGCAGGTAGGGAAAAGGCGAACGCCAAGGCCGTCAGGGCACTAGGTAGTCCTCGCGGGGGGGTGAAAATTGGTCCAATAACTGGCTCTTGTCTTCCAGTGCAACGACGCCGTGCATGGTGCCGTGGGGTGCGACGAAGGCGTCACCCACGCGCAACGTGCGCTCGACGCCACCAATCGTGGCGGTGAAAGAGCCAGCGATCACATGGGCGATCTGGTCGTGCACTTCATGCGAATGCGGCGTTCCAATTGCACCTTTGTCGAACTCGACCAGCACCGACATTAGCTGTGAGGTGTGACCGACAATCTTGCGGCGGATACCGTCGCCCAGTTCGGTCCAGGGGGCGTTGCCGCCTTCGAAGAAATGCATAGTGTTGGCCCTCATGCGCAAATATTTGCGCGGTGAATACGATCCGGAAGACCGGGCTGATCAACCATCAAGTCAAACGTGCCCGGAACCGCGTTTTGGTGTTACTATACCAGCATGAATTGTTTTTGAAACAGTGGTTCACTAAGTAGAAACCAGTATTTCAATATCTAGTTCACATACGTTAGGCTTTAAAAAGGACGCTGGCTTCCGCCGGCGTTCCGCATCTGGAAAACAGGATCAGGAGAACCCATGGACATCCGCCAACCCATTCACAGCGACCACGCCCGCACTCTGGACACCGAAGGCCTGCGCCGCCATTTTCTGGTCGAAGACTTGTTTCAGCCGGACGTTGCAACGCTGACCTACAGCCAGATCGACCGCATCATCGTCGGCGGCATCATGCCGGTGGCCAAAACCGTCAGTTTTGCGCCCGAGTTGGGCAAGCACACCGGAACCGACTTCTTTCTTCAGCGCCGCGAGTTGGGCTTGATCAATATCGGCGGTGCTGCCACCGTGGTGGTCGATGGCGTGACCTTTGATGTCGGCCCGCGCGAGGCCCTCTACGTCGGCCAAGGCGCAAAAGCGCTGGAATTCAAGAGCGTCAGCGCCGATGCGCCTGCCAAGTTGTATTTCAACTGCGCCCCGGCCCACACCGCGTACCCGCATCGCAAGGTAACGCTGGCCGAAGCTTCGCCGGAAACGCTGGGCTCGCCGGAAACAAGCAACCGCCGCACCATCTACAAATTCCTGGTTCCCGATGTGTTGCCAACGTGTCAGCTGTTGATGGGCATGACCCAACTGGAGCCGGGCAGTCTGTGGAACACCATGCCTTGCCACACGCATGACCGGCGCATGGAGGTCTATTTCTACTTTGACATGAAGGCCGACGCAGCCGTGTTCCACATGTGCGGTGAACCCACACAAACCCGCCATTTGGTGGTGCGCAACGAGCAGGCTGTCATCAGCCCCAGCTGGTCCATCCACTCCGGCGTAGGTACACAGGCCTACACCTTCATTTGGGGCATGGTTGGCGAAAACCAGGTCTTCAAGGACATGGACCACGTGCCCATGACCACCCTGCGCTAAGCAACCACCGCCACCCATCAACAAGCGACAAGGCCAGCATGATTCTCGACAACTTCCAATTGAGTGGCCGCGTGGCCATCGTATCCGGGTGCAACACTGGTTTGGGCCAAGGTATGGCACTGGCGCTGGCCCAGGCGGGCGCCGACATCGTGGGCGTCAATGTCAGTGCGCCCGAAGACACCAAAAAACAGGTCGAATCCCTGGGTCGCAAATTTCTGGATCTGCGTGCCAACCTGTCTGACGTCAGCAGCCTGGACGGCCTGATCGATGAGGCACTGAAACTGACTGGCAAGATCGACATTCTGGTCAATAACGCGGGCATCATTCGGCGCGAAGACGCCATCAACTTCAGTGAAAAAGACTGGGACGACGTCACCGATCTGAACCTGAAAACCGTGTTCTTCTTTTCGCAAAAGGTGGCCAAGCGCTTTATCGCTCAGGGCAGCGGTGGCAAGATCATCAACATCGCCTCCATGCTGTCTTTCCAGGGTGGCGTGCGGGTTCCTTCCTACACAGCGTCCAAGAGCGGTGTGATGGGCATTACCCGTGCGCTGGCCAACGAATGGGCCAAGCACGGCATCAATGTCAACGCCATTGCGCCCGGGTATATGGCAACGGACAACACCGCTGCGCTGCGCTCAGACGATGCGCGTAATGCCGCAATCCTGGAGCGCATTCCGGCTGCGCGCTGGGGGTTGCCTGCTGACCTGGCTGGCCCCATCGTTTTTCTGGCGTCCAAGGCATCGGACTACGTCAACGGTTACACCGTGGCCGTGGACGGTGGCTGGTTGGCGCGCTAGTCTCGGCACTTTCTAACTCGGGTTCTTTGCGATGTACGAGAACAAGCGACTCGGCTTTCTGTTCGTGCTGCCGTTTGTGCTGGGCGTGTTGCTGTTCAAGCTATTCCCTTTCGTGATGAGCTTTGCGCTCAGCTTCACGCAGTACGACCTGATCGATCCACCGCAGTTCGTTGGCCTGGAAAACTACAAGGAACTGGCGACGGCGGACCCGCTGTTTCGCAAATCGCTGGGCGTGACCTTGCTGTTTGCGGTGCTGGCAGTGCCCCTGCGCGTGGGGTTTGCGCTGTTCATTGCCCATGTGCTGAACTTTCGTCTGCGCGGCATCAACTTCTTCCGCGCGGCCTTCTATTTGCCATCCATTCTGGGTGGCTCGATTGCGGTAGCCGTTCTGTGGCGTTTCATCTTTGCCAAGCATGGTTTGGTGAACTTGTTGATGACGCAAGTGGGGCTGGAGCCGATTGCGTGGCTGGCGGATGAACACTATTCCATGTGGACCATCGTGCTGCTGTTCACCTGGCAGTTCGGCTCGGCGATGGTGATTTTTCTGGCGGCCTTGCAGAACGTTCCGGTCTCTCTCTATGAAGCTGCCGAAATCGACGGCGCCAGCAAGATGCAGCAATTCTGGCGCATCACCGTGCCCTTGATCACGCCGGTGATCTTCTTCAACATGATCATGCAGATGGTGCAGGCCTTCCAGGAATTCAACGGCCCCTACATGATTACCGAGGGCGGGCCCCTTAGTTCCACCTATGTGCTGGCGTTGTATATCTATGACCAGAGCTTCCGCTTCTTCAACCTCGGCTATGGCGCGGCCTTGTCCTGGGTGTTGTTTGCGCTGGTGGGCACTTTGAGCGCCATCAGTTTTTGGAGCTCCAAGTACTGGGTTTTCTACGCCGGTGAGAAAGAGCAACGCAAATGAGTGCCGCAGATACGCAGGCCATGGACCATGGTCAGGGCCGACCCTGGCTGCGCTACGTCGCGCTCGGGCTGGTTGCGCTGGTGATGCTTTACCCGCTGATCTGGCTGGTTGGCGCATCATTTAAGAGCAACAACGAAATCTTCACGGAGGCCGGTTTCTGGCCTAGCCGTTTCGATTTCAGCGCCTACGCCAAAGGCTGGAAAACCAGTACCGAATACACCTTTGCCACCTACTTCCTGAACAGCTTCCTGATCACCATCCCGCGCATCATCGTTACGGTGATTTCCTGCGTCCTGGTGGCCTATGCGTTTGCGCGTTTTGAGTTCTGGGGCAAGAAGCTGTTGTTCTCCATCATGGTCGGCACGATGATGCTGCCACTGATTGTGTTGCGCCTGCCGCAATACCTGGTGTTTCGCGAACTGGGCTGGCTCGATTCGTATTTGCCGCTGATCGTACCGTCGGCGTTTGCGACGGACACTTTCTTCATCTTCATGCTGGTGCAGTTTCTGCGTGGCATTCCGCGCGATATGGAAGAGGCGGCTCAGATTGACGGCTGCAATGCGCTGCAATTGCTATGGCACATCATCGTGCCGCTGCTCAAGCCCGCCATCATTTCGGTGATCGTGTTCCAGTTCATCTGGACCATGAACGACTTCATGGGGCCGTTGATCTACCTGGCCTCCGTCGAGAAATACCCGGTGTCGCTGGCCTTGAAGATGAGTATTGGGGCGACCGAGGAAGTGGAATGGGCCAATGTGATTGCGATCTCGGTGGTCGCGCTGATCCCGTCGGTCGCAGTGTTTTTTGCCGCGCAGCGTCACTTCATTGAGGGGGCTACTTCCAGCGGCGTCAAAGGCTAGGTACAAAAGTACCAGCCTCCTATAAAAGAGATACGGAGACAACAGTGGCACGTTTGCAACTGAAGAAGATTGAAAAGGTTTACCCCAACGGCTTCAAGGCCGTGCATGGAGTCGACCTGGAAGTGCGCGATGGTGAGTTCATGGTGTTCGTCGGCCCCTCGGGTTGCGCCAAGAGCACGTTGTTGCGCATGATTGCTGGCCTGGAAAGCATCTCCGGCGGTGAGATGTTCATTGGCGACAAGGTCGTCAACAAGCTCGCACCCAAGGCGCGTGGCATCGCGATGGTGTTTCAGAACTACGCGCTGTACCCGCATATGACAGTGTTCGATAACCTCGCCTTTGGCTTGCGGTTGGCGGGTGTGTCGAAAGCCCAGGTGACGCAGCGCGTAAACCATGCTGCGAGCTTGTTGGAGATGGAGCATTTGCTCGAGCGTTACCCCAAGCAACTGAGTGGTGGACAGGCCCAACGCGTTGCGGTCGGCCGCGCCATTGTCAAGAAGCCTGAAGTGTTTTTGTTTGACGAGCCACTCTCCAACCTGGACGCCAAACTGCGCGCGGCCATGCGCGTGCGCCTGACCGAGTTGCACCGCACACTGCGCGAATCGGGACAGCCAGCCACCGTGGTCTATGTGACGCACGATCAGGTTGAAGCCATGACCATGGGCGAGCGTATCTGTGTATTGAAAGACGGTGTGATCCAGCAGGTGGACACGCCCACTGCGCTGTATGACAAGCCAGCCAATGCGTTTGTTGCCAGTTTCATTGGCTCCCCGGAAATGAACATTCTCGAAGCGCAGATGGCTGCGCAGGGCGATACATTGGCCGTACAACTGGGCGACCAGACGCTGACATTGCCTGCAGAGAAAGCAGCGCAATTTGAAAGTCGTAACGGAGCGGTGAAGCTGGGACTGCGCCCGGAGCACATATCCGCCGGTGCGCGACCGGAAGGCGACAGCATTCCGGTACAGGGCACGCTGCGCTTCATAGAGCACATGGGCAGCGAAGTGTTCGTGCATTTCAATGTGGGTGATTACGCGCTCAGTGCACGGGTTCCCGCAGACCAGCTGCAAGGTCTGCAAGATAAGACGCGTGGGCAAGCGCACGTGTTCCATGTGCAAATGCAACGCAGCCACTTGTTTGACGCCGAAAGTGGCGTCAGCCTGCTGAAGTGAACAGCATGCTGCAACGCAGGCATTTCTCCGCGCTGGCTCTGGCGCCATTGCTAACCCCCACGGTGGCGCCGGCACAGGCGCCTACCGTGTTGCGTTTTGCGTGGTGGGGCGGCGCCGGCCGACATGAGGCCACGCTGAAAGCCATCGCCCTCTTTGAGCAGAAGAATCCTGGCCTGAAGATCAAGGCCGAGTACATGGGGTTTAACGGCTATCTGGAGCGACTCACAACCCAGATCGCTGGCGGCTCCGAGCCCGATGTGATGCAGATCAACTGGGCGTGGCTGGCGATGTTCTCCAAGCGCGGCAACGGGTTTGCCGACCTCGACAAATACCGCAACGTGCTGGCGCTGGACCAGTTCAGCGAAGAAGACGTGAACTCAGGGCGTGTGGGCGGCAAGCTCAATGCATTGCCCACGTCTTACACGGCCCGTGTATTTTTGTGGAACAAGGCCAGCTTTGACCGCGCGGGCTTGCCATTGCCCAAGACCTGGGATGAACTTTTTGCCGCCGGACCGATCTTCAAGGCCAAGCTGGGTGACCAGGCCTATCCACTGGACGGCGAGCTGTACGACATGATTTTGTTGTCGCAGGCTTACATCCAGCAGAAGTACGGCACACCCTATGTCGATCCGACCGAGCCGCGCGTGGCGATGAGCCCGCAGGCTGCGTTGGAATGGGTGCAGACCTACCGGCGTTTCATTGACCAGCATGTGGCGACGCCGCTGCCATTGCGTGCCAGTTTGGGTGGTGCCGAAAAGCCAACTGAGCAGCAACAGGACTGGGTGGTAGGCAACTGGGCAGGCAACTTCACCTGGGACTCTGCAATTCCTTTGCGCGCAGCGACACTGAACAAGCAACAAAACCTGGTGTTGGGCGAGTTCCCCACGCTGCCTGGCGCTGCTGTCAGCGGCATGTTTGGCCGGCCCACCGTGATGCTGGCAATGGGCCGCAACTGCAAGCAGCCCGAGTTGGCCGCGCGCTTTGTCAATTTCATGCTGACCGACCCCGAGGCCGCGCGCATCCTGGGAAAAACACGCGGCGTGCCCGCTGCGCGCAGCCAGCTAGAGGTGCTGGTCAAGGCCAACAAGCTGCCGCCCATGGAGCTGGCGGCCCACGAGCAAATCAAGAAGCAGCGCATGGCCGGCCGCGTACCTGTGCCCGCACCCCTGTTCGAACACGCGCGCCTGCATAAGTTCATGCGCGAGGTGTTCGAGACCATCGCCTACAACAAGACGACCGACCAGGAAGCGGCCCGCCGCCTCGTGGAAGAGGGCAACGCGCTGCTCAAACGTATCAAGTAATCAAGCAAAAATCATGACCGTCGCTACCCAACGCAAGCTGAACTTCATCACCCATAACGACCCGGACACCGGCGCGAAGATGACGCGCCTGACGCCGACCGATATCACCTGTCACCGCAATTACTTTTACCAAAAGTGTTTCACCAACGATGGCAAGAAGCTGATCTTTGGCGGTGAGTTCGGTCCCGGCAATTTCTGGAACTACCACCTGCTCGATCTGGAGTCGCAGGTTGCCACCCAACTGACCGACCAGGCGCGTGAGAACACCTTCGGCGGCTTTCTGACACCCGATGACAAGCATCTGTATTTCGTGCGCGCCGAGCGCCGCCTCATTCGTCTGGCGCTGGCTGATCTGAAAGAAGAAGTCGTCTACACGGTGCCCGACGGCTGGGTCGGATATGGCACCTGGGTCACCAATACCGCCTGTACCCGCATGGTCGGTATCGAGATCCATGCGGACGACTGGTTCCCCTTGAGCGACTGGAAGAAATTCCACGACATGTACCACGCCAAGCCGCGCTGCCGACTGATCCGCATCGATCTGGCCACCGGCGAGCGCGAAGTGATTCTGGAAAAGCACGGTTGGCTGGGCCACCCGCAATACCAACCGTACAACGACAACATCGTTGCGTTCTGTCACGAGGGCCCGCACGATCTGGTCGACGCGCGCATGTGGTTCATCAACGAAGACGGTACCAACTTGCGCTGCGGCAAGGTGCACGAAAAGGGCGAAAGCTGTACCCACGAGTTCTGGGTGCCTAACGGCTCCACCATGATGTATGTGTCGTATATGGCGGGTGAGCGCGACCGCTGGGTTTGGTCGCTGGACCCGGTGACACTGGAAAACAAGCGTGTCACTTCCATGCCACCGTGCTCGCATTTGATGAGCAACTTTGACGGGTCGATGCTGGTGGGCGATGGCTGCGGCTCTCCCGCCGWTGTGGCCGACGCTGGTAGCCACGACATCGTGACCGACCCGTATCTACACKTATTTGACCTGAAGGCTGGCACTACCCGCGCGATCGCGCGGCACGACTCGTCATGGAAGGTGCACAAGGGCAGCCGCCAGGTCACACACCCCCATCCTTCGTTCACACCGGACGAAAAACAAGTGCTGTTCAGCTCCGATGCCGAAGGCGAGCCCGCGCTGTACCTGGCTGAAGTGATCGCATGAAACACGCCGCCTGGCTCATTGCGTGCATGGTGACTGCGGCCAGCGCGCAAGAGCTGGTGCGCCCCCAGTTGACGGCCGATCAAGCAGCGCGTCACACGGTTGCCGCGTATCTGGCACAAGGCCCATCGCCATGGTCACCTGCGGACCTAGCTTCTGTCCCGACGCGGCAGTTTGATTTCAAGGTTGCTGCGGACGGCAGCGGCACACACCGCACATTGCAGGCAGCCTTCGACGCACTTCCCACCGCGGGTACGACAAGCAAACGCACAACGATTGGCTTGATGCCCGGTACCTATCCCGGCCAGGTCTGTCTGCAAGGCAAGGCCCCGGTGCGATTGCTGGGCTTGGGTAGCAATGCCTCCGACGTGCGCATCGTCGCCGCGCGCTACAACGGTGAAACCAAACGCGCCGGCATTGATCCAGCCAACCCTTGCCTGCCCGATCTGGCGTCGCCCACCTTCGGCACGGCCAGCAGCGCCACATTCGCGATCTTTAGCGACGACGTGCAATTAACCAAGCTGACAGTAGAGAACAACGCGATGGCGCATGTGCGCGGCGGAGTTGGGTATCTTGCGGGCGCAGCTGAGACCGGCGGCGCACAGGCGGTGGCGCTGATGACCCAGGGCGACAGGATTCAGTTGGAAGACGTGGAGCTATTGGGCCACCAGGACACGCTGTATGTGCGCACCAGCAGCAATGGTGATCGTGTCTACATGCACAACAGCCGAATTGCGGGCGATGTCGATTTCATCTTTGGCGCTGGCACGCTGGTGATTGATGGCTCTTTGATCCTGAGTCGCGCGGGCCGCCGCGCACCGGGCGAGGGGGGCTACATACTGGCGCCCGCCACTGCGGCTGCAACGCCATTTGGTATTTTGGTGAATAACAGCCTTCTGTTGGCTGAAGACGGATTGAAGGCCGGCACTATTGCCTTGGGCCGTGCCTGGGACCAAGGGGTTCCCAAAGGCGCCTGGCAGAGTGGCGTCTCGCCCAATGGGCAAGCACTGGTACGCAATAGCGTGCTGGGGCCACACATCGGCGTGTGGGCCACCTCCACCTCACGGCGCCCGTTCAGCGCGCAGACGAACCGACTGACAGAATTTGAGAATCGCGCGGCTGTCGCTGTTGAACTCGAGCGCGCAACCCTGGCACCGAACGATGGCTGGGCCAGCGCGGAGGGCGGAACGCAAGGTGGGGCTGCAGCCGCACCACAACATGTGTTCACCGTGCGCAACCGCAGCGAGCTGGCAGAGGCCTTGAAGCCTGGAGACTATCCGCGCATCGTGCGCGTCATCGGTCGTATCGATCTCAGCACCGATGCCAACGGCAAATCGCTGGGCTTTGAGGATTACCGCGACCCGGCATTTGATGCGGCTGCCTTTGCCGCTGCGTTTGACCCGGCGGTCTGGGGCAAGGGCCCGCCTACCGGCCCCCAAGAAGAGGCCCGCGCGCGCTCGGCGCGCAAGCAATCCGCGCAGACCGTGTTGCGCGTGCCTTCGCGAACGACGCTGGTGGGCATCGGCACCGATGCCCACATCGCCAACGGCACGCTGTTTCTGGAGAAGGTCGACAACGTCATCATCCGCAACCTGCATTTCTCCGATGCGTATGACTACTTCCCGGCCTGGGACCCGAAGGACAACGCCAATGGCGAATGGAATTCCGAGTACGACAACATCACGCTGCGTTCCGCAACGCACGTCTGGGTAGACCATTGCACCTTCAGCGACGGCGCACGCCCCGACGACTTTGAGCCTGTCGTGTTTGGACGACGCGTGCAACACCATGACGGCCTGCTGGACGTCACGCAACAATCCAATTGGGTCACGGTCTCCTGGAACCATTTCCATGACCATGACAAGACCACGCTGGTCGGCAGCAGCGATGGCCAGTTGCTGGACAAAGACAAGCTGAAGGTTACCTTCCACCACAACTGGTACCAGGCCGTCAAAGAGCGCACACCGCGCGTGCGCTACGGTCAGGTTCATGTCTACAACAACCTGTTTGACGGTCCTCAAAGCGACGGTTACCTCTATGCCTATTCCATCGGCTTGGGTGTCCAGTCTGCCATCGTGAGTGAGCACAATGTATGGCTGACGACGCCTGAGACCGGTGCCAATAAGCTGGTTCGCGCGCTCAAAGGCGAGCGATTCTCTGACCGCGGCTCTTTGCACAATGGCCGGCCTGTCGATCTGTCGGCGGTCTTGCGGGAAACCTACCCCAAGGTGCCATGGTCAGGCGAAGCCGGTTGGGCGCCGACGTTGTTTCTTCCTGTTGACAACGCCGTGACCGTTGAAGCCCGCGTGCGTAGCGGTGCGGGCGCTGGACGCGCACTTTTTTCTCGATAGCGTTGGAATGCTGCATGAGGGACACGACATGAAACATCCATTTCTTCTGGTTCCCTCGCTGTGGCTGGCCATGGGTCTTTGTGATACAGCCGCATTGGCACAAAGTGTCCCTGCACAGTCCTTGGCGTCACTGCCAGTCAGCGAGCAACTCAACCGGTTTACGTATGACATCACCGGTTGGGCGAAAGGAGTCCGAGGCGGTGCGGGTGGTCAGATCATCCGCGTCACCAATTTGAATGAATCGGGACCCGGGTCTTACCGTGCTGCGGTGGAAGCCGAGGGGCCGCGCATCGTGGTGTTTGAAGTGGGTGGCGTGATTGACATGCGGGGGAAAAACATCACGATCAGGAACCCCTTCCTCACCGTCGCGGGGCAAACGGCGCCACACCCCGGCATCACCGTGATCAAGTCGGAAAGCAATATTGCAACCCATGACGTGATCATCCAGCACATGATGTTTCGCCCCGGCGAGTTTGGTCGCGCCAAGCGCAGCGGGGCAGATCAGGATGCCATTTCCACCCAGGGCGCGGCACACCGCGTGATCGTGGACCACTGCTCGTTTTCCTGGGCCACCGATGAAAACCTGTCGGTCGGCGGGCCGCGATTCAACGGCGCACAACCCTCCGACTGGCGCGAGAACACGTCGCACAACGTCACCTACAGCTACAACCTGATTTACGAGGGCCTGGCGAACTCCGTCCACACCAAGGGCGAGCACTCCAAGGGCACGCTGGTGCACGACAACGCCAGTGGCATATTGCTGTACGGCAATATCTATGCTTCCAACCGCGAGCGCAACGCCTTGTTCAAAGGCGGTGTCCAGGCCGCGATGGTCAATAACCTGATCTTCAACCCCGGCGCCAAGGCCGTGCATTACAACCTGGTCGCCCATGAATGGGAGGGACATGCTTACCAAACGGGCAAAGTGACATTGGTGGCCAATGTGTACCGACAGGGGCCAGACACCAAGGCCAACACGCCTTTGTTTGCGCTGGGTGGGCACGGTGATGTCGAGCTCTTCCTGACAGACAACATTGCCGTCGATGACGTGGGTCAACCCGTAGCGCTTGCTGGGGTGTACACGGCGAGCCAGGCCCGCATTCTGCCAGCGCCGCAGGCCTATTTGCCGAGCGATGTGCGCGTATACCCGGCGCGTCAGTTGGAGCGTGATCTGCCGCTGGCTGCAGGCGCGCGGCCTTGGGACAGAGACGCAATTGATTTCAAGCTGTTGTCGGATGTGGCGGAGAGCCGGGGGCTGATCATCGATTCTGAAATTCAAAACGCGCAGGGTTACCCCACCTACACAGCAACACGCAGCAAATTTGATCCGCAGGAATGGAATTTGGGCGATATGAGTCCCAAGGCCGGTTGGGCCAATCGCTTCCCCACACGGATGCATTAGCCGTGCTACATCTGCGTCGCTTTTTGACGGTGCTTTCATTGCAGCTTGTGCTGGTGTTGGCAAGCCCGTTCGCGGCGGCAGAGTCACCTTGTGCGATGCAGCCAGGCAATGCCTATGTGCGGCCCTGCCAAGCCTGGGCTGAAGGGGTAGAGGGGCAGCGCAAGGCAGACCTGGGCGATGGCCGTTACCTCAACCCCATTCTGGCGGGTGACCACCCCGACCCCAGCATCCTGAAAGATGGCAACGATTACTACATGACATTCTCGTCGTTTGAGGCCTATCCGGGCGTGACCATCTGGCATTCCCGCGACTTGGTGAACTGGACGCCCATCGGCCCGGTGCTGACGCAATACATCGGCAGCGTCTGGGCCCCCGAGCTCACCAAACACGGCGACACCTATTACGTCTATGTCCCGGTCAAGCACCCTGGCGGTAACAACATCTACGTGGTGCAGGCGAAGAACATTCGTGGCCCCTGGTCGGCTCCGGTGGCGCTGAATAACGAGCGCATTGATCCCGGTCATATCGTGGGCGAAGACGGCAAGCGCTACCTGTTCCTTTCGCACGGCGACCGGGTGCAGTTGTCGGATGACGGCCTGCGCATTGCGGGGTCCATGACCCATGTGTACGACGGCTGGAAGTACCCTGAGGAATGGGATGTAGAAAGCTACTCTCAAGAAGGCCCCAAGATGCTGCGCAGGGGCGAGTACTTCTACATGACGCTGGCGTTGGGCGGAACGGCGGGGCCACCCACCGGGCACATGGTGGTGTCGGCGCGCTCCAGGTCTATCCACGGGCCGTGGGAAAACTCACCCTACAACCCGATTCTGCGCACCCAGTCGGCCGCAGAAAAATGGTGGTCCAAAGGACATGCCACGCTGGTGGAAGGCCCCAACGGGAAAGACTGGTACATGCTGTACCACGGCTACGAAAACGGCTTCCACACGCTGGGCCGCCAAACGCTGATGGGTGCGGTGGAATGGACGCCCGACGGCTGGTTCAAAGCCAAAGACATTGACGAAGGCGTGCCGCTGCCCAAGCCCCAAGGCGGTAGCGCCGTGCCCCATGGCCTGCGCCTGTCGGACGACTTCTCCAGCAACAAGTTTGGCTTGCAGTGGAGTTTCTTCAAAGGTGGCGCGGACGAGATGGCGCGGGTGCATTACCTGGATTCAACACGGGGTAAGACACTGGAACTGAAGGCTAAAGGCAATTCGCCCTCCAACAGTTCACCGATGACATTTTTGGCGGGCGACCAGTCTTACCAGTTCGAGGTGGATGTGGACCTGGATGCCGAGGCCCAAGCCGGTGTCCTGCTGTTCTACAACGACAAGCTGTACGCAGGGCTGGGCGTGAACGCCAAGAGCCTGTTGCTGCACCGCTACGGTATGGATCAGCGCAGCAGCGCCAAGCCAGTGGGCATGGGCAACCAGCTGCGCATGCGTGTGACCAACAACCGCCACGTCATGACCATCCACACCTCCACCGATCAGGGAAAGACCTGGCAGAAATACGGCGTGCAAATGGATGTGACGGGCTACCACCATAACGTGGCTTACGGATTTATGAGCCTGCGCCCTGCGCTGTATGCCGCGGGCAAAGGCGCCGTGCGGTTTGGCAATTTGACCTACCGCGCGTTGCCTTGATTTGATACTTACAACACACGAGGAGACAAACATGATGACTTTCCGCAAGACGTGCATCCGACGGCTGATCGCAGTGGCGTCTCTGATGGCCGTGGCCAGTGCCTGGGCCACCGAATTCCGGTCTGCCGACATTCACCCGGACGATTACCCCACGGTACTGGCTGTGCGCCACATGGGCGAGCTGCTCAACAAGTCGAGCCAGGGCAAACACAGCATCAAGGTGTATTCCAAAACCGCCTTGGGCAGCGAAAAAGACACCATCGAGCAGACCAAGCTCGGCGCCATTGCGATGGCCCGCGTCAACGTGGCGCCGATGAACAACATTTGCCCCGCCACCATGGTGCCAACCATGCCATTTTTGTTCCGCTCCACCGAGCATCTGCGCAAGGTGCTGGATGGCGCCATCGGCGAAGAAATCCTGAAAGACTGCGAAGCCCAAGGCTTCATTGGTTTGGCGTTTTACGACTCGGGTGCCCGCTCCATTTACACCGTCAAAAAGCCCATCAAAACATTGGTGGATGCCAAGGGTTTGAAAGTGCGCGTGCCACAAAGTGATTTGTGGGTGTCGGTTCTGGAGGCCATGGGTGCAAATGCCACCCCCATGCCTTTTGGCGAGGTCTACACCGCGCTGAAAACCGGCCTGGTAGATGGGGCTGAGAACAACTACCCGAGCTACGAGAGTTCGCGTCACTTTGAGGTGGCCCGCTTCTACAACAAGACAGAGCATTCGATGGCGCCCGAGATTCTGCTGTTCTCCAAGAAAGTCTGGGACACCCTGTCGGTCGACGAGCAAAAGCAAATTCGCGCAGCTGCCAAGGAGTCGGTGATCTATATGCGCAAGCTCTGGGATGAGCGGGAAGAGAAATCGCTGGCTGTGGTGAAAGCCGCCGGCGTGCAACTGGTCGACGTGGACAAGGCCAGCTTTCAGGTTGCGATGAAGCCGGTGTATGACAAGTTCCTGAAAGACCCCAAGCTGCAGGACATGGTCAAACGCATCAACGCTGTGAAGTAAAGCCCATGTACACACGCCTTTGCGCGGCCATAGCGCGCCTGTGTCTGCAGATCGGAGTGGTCGGCCTGGTGCTGTTGATTGCCGCTGTGCTCTACCAGGTCATAGGCCGCTACATCTTCAATGACACGCCCACCTGGGCCGAGAGTGGCTCGGTCTTGTTGGTGCTGTACGTCACGATGATGGGCATGGCGGTGGGCGTGCGCGACGCTGGGCACATTGGCCTGGAGTCGTTGCTGGTGTTGGCGCCCGATGCCATTCGCCTGAAGATGGAGTTGCTGATCCACGCGCTGGTGTTGGTGTTTGGTGGGGTGATGGCGTACTACTGCGCGGTGCTGGCCCAAAGCGTGTGGGAGTACAAGATCCCGACCCTGGGTGTGTCTGAAGCCCTGAAGTACCTGCCTCCGGCGGGCGCTGGCTTGCTGATCGCGATGTTCTCCATCGAACACATCATTGCCTTGCTGCAAGGCAAAGAAGTGGAGCCCGCATGGCACTGACCATCCTGTGCCTGAGCTTCACGCTATTGCTGCTGCTGGGTGTGCCGGTGGCGTTCTCCATCGGTATCTCATCGTTGCTGACTTTGCTCTACGAGGGGTTGCCGCTGGCCGTCGGGTTCCAGCAAATGATTTCCGGCATGAGCCCGTTCTCGTTTCTGGCGATTCCCTTCTTTATTTTTGCTGGCGAAATCATGATGTATGGCGGCATTGCCGACCGCATCGTGGACTTTGCCAAGTCGATGGCGGGGCACGTGCGCGGTGGCCTGGGTATGAGCAATGTGCTGGCTTGCACCCTGTTTGGCGGCGTGTCGGGCTCGCCGGTGGCAGACGTGTCGGCCATGGGCTCGGTGTTGATTCCGCAGATGGTGAAAGAAGGCTACGACGCAGACTACGCCGTCAATGTGACGACGCACGCTTCCCTTGTGGGGGCGCTGATGCCGACCAGCCACAACCTGATCATCTTCACGCTGGCCGCCAGTGGCAAAGCCAGCATCGCCACGCTGATTCTGGCGGGCATCATTCCTGCCGTGCTGCTGACTATTTGCAATCTGGTGGCGGCGTATGCGGTGGCGGTACACAGGGGTTATCCGGCGGGCACCTTCCCTGGCTGGGCCGTTGTGGGGCGCTCGTTTGCGCAATCGCTACCGGGCCTGCTGGTGGTGGTCATCATCGTCGCGGGAATTTTGTCGGGCGCGTTTACGGCTACCGAGTCGGCGTCGGTGGCGGTGGTGTGGGCGCTGTTTTTGGCGGCGGTGGTCTACCGCCGCTTGACCCGCGAGCAGTTTCTAAAGGCCGCTGCCAAGGCCGTCAAGAGCACTGGCACCGTGCTGCTGCTGATCGGCATCAGCTCCATGTTCGGCTATTTGATAGGCCTGTATGGCGTGGCTGAACTCACGGGCATGGCGCTGTCGGGCTTCAGCACCAAGCCTTGGGTAATTTTCTTGTGCGTCAACATCATCCTGTTTGTGTTGGGCACGTTTCTCGACATGGCCGCCACCATCCTGATCTGCACGCCCATCTTCTTGCCCATCTGCCAGCAAATGGGCATGAGCACCGAGCAGTTTGGCATTGTCATGTTGATCAACTGCGCGCTGGGTTTGAACACGCCCCCGGTGGGAACGACGCAGTTTGTGGGCTGCACGATTGGTGGCGTGTCGGTGGGCACGGTGATGAAAACCATCTGGCCGTTTTACGGTGGCCTGATCGTTGCTTTGATGCTGGTCACCTATGTGCCGGCATTCACGATGTGGTTGCCGCAATTGCTATTGCAATGAACCGCCAATTTTGAAACTATTGGTCCATAATTCAAATTGAAACATGCTTTCAGAGAAAACAAAACAAAATGGATGATGATTCTTCCGACTCCAAATCGCCCGAATCGGTAGCTGCCGTACTGAAGGTGTTTGGCTTGCTGCAAACACTGGCCGACCGCAATGAAACCGGCATCTCCGATTTGTCCGTGCGCCTGGCAATGCCCAAGGCCACGGTCTACCGTTTTCTGCAAACCATGATGACGCTGGGCTACGTGCGCCAGGAAGCCGACAGCGAGCGTTACGGTCTGACGATGAAGGTTTTCGAGCTGGGTACCAAGGCCCTGCAATACCCCGAGCTGATCGATCTGGCCAAACACCACATGCAGATGCTGGCCGACAAGACCGGCGAAACGGTGCACTTGGGTACGCTGATCGACAGCGAAATCATTTATGTGCACAAGGTTGATTCACGCCACATGCTGGGCATGTACTCCAAGGTCGGCCGACGGGCACCTTTGCACTGCACTGCGATTGGTAAAGTGCTGATGGCCTGGGAGCAGCCGGAGCGGCGTGCGCTGATTTTGCAGGGTGCCGAGTTCACCAAGTACCGCGACAAAACCATCGTCGAGCCTGCTGCGTTCGCGCAAGAGCTGGCCCGTGTCAAGACCCAGGGCTTTGGCGAGGACCGCGAAGAGTTTGACGACCACATCCGCTGTCTGGGCGTACCGATCTTTGACCGACTGAACCGCCCGGTGGCGGGCATGAGCATCTCGTTCCCGACCTTCCGCTACGACCCGGCGCGTGAGGACGAAGTAGTGGCCATGCTGCGCGACGCCAGCCGCGATATTTCGCAGCGGCTGGGTTGCACGCAGTTTCCGCTGGACAATCCCGCTAAGCCAACCTAAGCGCAATAAGGGTTCATTCCGAAAGCTGCAGCTGCAACGCTTTCGCTTCATTGGTGCGGTAGTGCGGAGATTTGCGAGTCTCTCCAATGAGGGTCCAGATGGATTCAATCCGCTTGGGGTCCTTCGCATAGACGGATTTGGCTACCAGAAGGTACATCGGCCGCACTGCGTAGGGAATCGGCGACAGCGTGATCTTCTCCGCCAGTGCGTTGTCTGTGCGCAGGAGTTTGGCGGCCTCCGGGCCTTGGACAACGGCAATGTCAAACATCCCCGCAGCCAGCTGACGCAGGGCATCGGGCGCGGAATTGGTGGACTCCTTTGCATCGAACCCACGCTCGCGCAAATCGCCTGCAATCATGTAGCCCCGCTGGGTGAGCACACCTTTTGCGGTGGGCAATAGGGTCTTGCCATCCCATGACGCAGCGCTGCCTTTGCGCAGAAAAACCTGGAAACGATCTTCATGAAGGGCCCGTGCCGGGTCTATTGCGCCACCAGGCAGGCTGGGAAATACACCAAAAGTACGCCGCTCCTCAGACTCGCCGGCGGCAAAGATCCCATCGAAATCACCCTTGCGCATTTCCTCAATGCAGCGCTTCCAGGGCCGTGCCACGTAGACAAAGCGTTCGTGAAGGTTTTTCTCGGCTGCTTTGAGCAGTTCCAGGTTGAGGCCGGTTCCGTCCGGCCTCGTCCACGGCAGGGCGGACGCATCTTCATAACACCAGCGCAGGGCATGGCGATCTGCTGCTTGCGCCGCCATGGCAAACGACAGCATCAGTGCGGAGATGACAATACGTAAGGTCATGACGTGCTCCTAGCGTGCAAACCGTTTTCGCGTCAGCGCCAGTGCGACCCAGAACGACACGACGGTAAACGCGATCAGCACCAACCCATGGCGCAGAGCATCAGGCGGCCACTGGTCCATGAACAGCGGTCGCACCAGCGCCACCGCGCTGGATAGCGGCAACCAGTCGGCCACGATGCGCACGGCGTAAGGCAGTTGCTCTAGTGGAAAGAAGATGCCGGAGAGAAACATCATCGGTGTCAGGAACAGCGTGAAGTAATAGGTGAAGAAATCGTAGCCTTTGGCCAGCGCGTTGAACACCAGCGCCATGCAACTGAAGGTAATGCCTACGCCCAGCAAGATGGGCCACGCCACCAGCAGTTTGGGAGAGTGGCTGATCTGCAGCGCCAGCATCACGCCCAGAATCGCCGTCACCGTGAACAGCGACTTGAACGCCGCCCACAGCATCTCGGCCAGCACGATATCGTCCAGCCCGACCGGCGCATTCATGATGCCGTCCCAGGTCTTTTGCACATGCATGCGCGAGAACGCGGAGTACAGCGCCTCGAACGACGCCGCGTTCATTGCGCTCATGCAGATCGACCCGCTGGCCAGGAACAGGATGTAGGGCACCTGCGTGCCATCCACGCTGACCTTGCCCACCAGCGCGCCCATGCCGTAGCCAAACGCGACCAACCACATCAGCGGCTCGGCGATGTTGCCGACCAGGCTGGGAATCGCCAACTTGCGCCAGACCAGCAGGTTGCGCAGGAACACCGGCCAGAAGCGCATGGAGAGTTGTGGGGCTCGCCATACAGAGAGATTTTGGCCTGTAGTGCCCGTGGATTGTGCGTAAGCAGCTCCTGTTTTCATAGCATCTCCAATCAGGCTTCTTCGCGGATTTGCCGCCCGGTGAGTTTCAGGAACAGGTCTTCCAGGTTGGCAGGTCGGTGCAGCGTACGTAACTGGTGGTTGCCAGCAAGGGCCTGCAACAGCGTGCTGGCGTTGGCCGTGTAGAAGAACACCGTCTCGCCACTGACCTCCACGCGTGACGCATGCGCGCGCAGCGGACCGTCCACCAGCGCCAGCGCGCCCACGCCGTACACCTCCACCACATCCGGCTCCAGATGCTCGGCAATCAGATCGCGCGGCTTGCCTTCGGCAATTTTCTTGCCATGGTCCAGCACCAACAGGCGTGAACACAGGCGCTCGGCCTCGTCCATGAAGTGCGTGGTCAGCAAGATCGACTTGCCCTGTTGCAACAGCAACTGCAACCGCTCCCACATCAGGTGCCGCGCCTGCGGGTCCAGCCCGGTCGTGGGCTCGTCCAGTAGCAATAGCTTGGGGTCATTCACCAGCGCGCGGGCCAGCGACAGCCGCCGCTTCATGCCGCCTGACAATTCACCCGGTTTCGCGCTGGATTTGCTGGTCAGCGAAGCGAACTCCAGCAACTGCGGAATGCGCGCCTTGATCTCTGCGTCTTTCAGGCCGAAGTAACGGCCATAGACCAGCAGGTTCTCCGCGCAACTGAAATCCGGGTCCAGCGTATCCATCTGGCTCACCACGCCCAGCTGCGCCTTGATCGCCAGCGCGTCCTGCGGCATCTGCAGGCCTAAAGCGTGGATGCTGCCGCCATCGGGTGTGGTCAGCCCGAGCAGCATGCGTATCGTCGTGGTCTTGCCCGCGCCGTTCGGGCCAATCACGCCCAGGCATTCACCCGGCGCAATCTCGAACGACAGGTCGCTGACGACCTCGGCCTCGCCATAGCGTTTGGACAAGTGGCTGGCCCGCAGCAGGGGCTCTGAAGCAGGCAGAGAGGAGGGCTGGAGTGACATGCTGCCATTGTGGCGCAACTGCCCCGAATTACACTTGTCGCCTTTCCCATCCCCTTCATTTTTCGGACCCCGCCATGACTACCTTCGGAACCCCCAACACCCCCCAAGCCACCAAAGTCATGCTGTTGGGCAGCGGAGAACTGGGCAAGGAAGTGCTGATCGCGCTGCAGCGCCTGGGTGTGGAAACCATTGCGGTAGACCGCTACGAGAACGCACCGGGCCAGCAGGTCGCGCACCACGCGCGCACCATCACCATGAGTGACCCGGCGCAGCTCAAAGCACTGATTGAGAAAGAAAAGCCGGATTGGGTCGTGCCCGAGATTGAAGCCATTGCCACACCCATGCTGCAGGAGCTGGAAGCGGCAGGCGTTGTCAAAGTCGTCCCCACTGCCCGCGCCGCCCGCCTGACGATGGACCGCGAAGGCATCCGCCGCCTGGCCGCCGAAACCCTGAGCCTGCCCACCAGTCCGTACAAATTTTGCGATTCGCTGGCCGAGCTGCAAGCCGCGATTGATGGCGGCATTGGTTACCCCTGCATCGTCAAGCCCGTGATGAGCAGCTCTGGCAAAGGCCAGAGCAAGATCGATGGCCCAGCCGATGTGCAAAAGGCCTGGGACTACGCCATGGCCGGAGGCCGTGTGAGCCATGGCCGCGTGATCGTTGAAGATTTTATCGATTTTGATTACGAGATCACCTTGCTGACGGTGCGCGCCCGCGCGGCCGACGGCAGCATCCAGACGCATTTCTGCGACCCCGTGGGCCATGTGCAGGTCGCGGGCGACTACGTGGAAAGCTGGCAGCCACACCCCATGCACCCCAAGGCGCTGGAGCGCGCGCAACATATTGCGAAGACGGTGACCGACAACCTGGGCCAAGGGCTGGACGGCAAGCCCGCTGGCATGGGTCTGTTTGGTGTGGAGTTGTTTGTGAAGGGCGAAAACGTCTGGTTCAGCGAAGTGAGCCCGCGACCGCATGACACCGGCATGGTCACAATGATTACGCAGTGGCAAAACGAGTTTGAACTGCACGCCCGCGCGATCCTCGGCCTGCCGGTCAACACCGCATTGAAGAGCCCCGGCGCTAGCGCCGTGATCTACGGCGGCGTCGAGGCCAAGGGCATTGTGTTTGACGGTGTGGCTGAAGCCTTGCAAGTGCCCAACTCCGACATCCGTCTGTTCGGTAAGCCCGAGAGCTTCGTCAAGCGCCGCATGGGCGTGGCGCTGGTGTTTGATGCGGACGTGGAAGTGGCGCGCAAACAGGCCAAGCTGGCTGCCAGCAAAGTCAAACCGCGCGTGGCCTAGAACAGACTTTAGGGGGCCTGCAGCCCCAGAAGCAAATCCAGGGTCGGATAGCCATCGGCCGGCAGGTTGATGGAGCGCTGGTAACGCCGAATTCCTTCGCGCGTTGCCGGTCCCATGATGCCGTCCGGCGTGCCCGTCGCAAAGCCACGCGCATTCAGCGCCGTCTGCAAAGTCTGCAACTGGCTGCGCGTCAGCATCTGCAGATCGCGCGGCCATGCAGCCTGTACACCCGGTCCATTGTCCAGCAGCTGCGCCAGCAAACTGACCGCCAGCGCGTAGCTGGTCGCATTGTTGTAGCGCAGGATGGTCCGAAAGTTTGGCCCCACGACAAAGGCGGGCCCGCGTGCACCTGCGGGCAGCAGGAGGTAGGCATCACTGAGCGCTGGCAAGGGCGCACCACTCGCAGTCTGCACACCTTCCGCTGCCCATTGCGCGCTGGATTGGCGCACCGCCGGGTCCGCGCGCACTATATCGAATCCCCGCGGTAAGCGCACCTCGGTGCCCCACGGCTGACCAGGCTGCCAGCCTGAGCGCGCCAGAAAATTCGCCGTCGACGCCAGCACATCGGCCATGCTGCCCCAGATGTCGCGCCGTCCGTCGCCGTCCGCATCGATGGCGTAGGCGAGGTAGGTGGTTGGCAGGAACTGTGTCTGGCCCATGGCGCCAGCCCAGGAGCCAATCATGTGGTCACGGTCGATATCGCCGTTTTGCAAAATCTTCAGGGCCGCCAGCAACTGGCCGCGCGCCCAGCTTTCGCGCCGGCCTTCAAAGCCCAGCGTCGCCAGCGCAGCAATCGTGGAGATGTCGCCGTAGTTGCTGCCGTAATTGCTCTCCAGGCCCCAGATGGCTACGAGAATGCTGGCAGGCACGCCATAGCGCGCTGCGGCCGCATCCGCCAGTGCGCGCAACTCACTTAACTTGGTCTGGCCGCGCGTGACGCGGGTGGGTGACACCGCGCTGTCCAGGTAGTCCCACACCGCGCGGGTGAGTTCGGGCTGCGAGCGGTCCAGTTCAACGACGCGTGGCAACTCCTGGATGCCATCGAACGCGGCGCCTAAGGTTGCCTCGTTGATGCCTGCGGCGCGTGCGCTGGCGCGAAAGCTGGCAACCCAGTTGGCAAAGTCTGTTGATTTGGTTTCCGTCACGGCCTCTGGCGCAGAGGCAGGGCTCGCGACCGGCACCGCCGCGGGCTGTTGCAATGGCAGCGCCTGTGGTGGCGCAGACGGCGGAGTGATAGCCGGGGTGGAGGCACAACCCACCAGCGCCAGCGTCAGAAGCCAGCAGGGTGCAGATGAAAAACGGAAAGCAGACATGCCCTATTCTCGCCTTTACGTACCGGGCATTTTTTGCAGCGGCTAGTGCGCAGCTTCCGTGGCGACGATAGGCCTTGTCTCGATCATCACATCATCGCTATAGATGCTGAAAGTGGGTATGTAGTACACCCCGTTGCGCGGTGCAATGGCCACGTCTTTACGCTTGCCGTTCTTGGTGACAAAAACCTGATGCGTTTGCGGATTGGCATCTAGCGGCAGGTGGCAGGCGACCTTTCCGAAAATGCTTCGGCTCAGCCAGGAGAACCCCGTTGAGGCCTCCTTGAGTGCGGTGGTCATGAACGCGCAAATCAAGCGCGCGTCTCCCAGGCGTAAGCCAGCAATTTGGTCGGGGTTGGCAGGGGACACAGTGATCCGAATTGCCGGGTTGGGCCCAGCGCCGGCAATGACGACGTTGGCGGATTGTTTGGCAAGCGCATCGTCTATCGGAAACAGGAAAGACTGTCGTCCGTCTTCGGTTACAAGCAGTTCGCGTTCATCGGAGACAAGGGAAACACTGATGCGCTTGCCCGCTGTGGCCGATGACCCAGTCGCGACAACGTGGAAGCTGATGCTGGCATTCGGTGCCAACTTGGCCTGTTGGTCCCGCATCGCAATCAGCCCGGCATGGATGGCCCGGTAGCTGGTCCAGAAGTTGAACTCCTTGTCGGCAGTCACCACCACGGCTTCGGCCGTTCCTTCACCAACAGGAGGATCATCTTGCGAGGCCTGGGCCCAGGCCGCGAGCGGTAGTGTTACGAGACCGAGACTCCACACAAGCAAGACAACAAAACGATGCATCCCCAAATGTTAGCGCAGGACATCAGCCGCGCAGGGCCGCCTCAATCTTTGCGATATCGATCTTTCTCATCTCCATCATGGCCTGAAACGCACGCTTCGCGGCAGCAGGGTCCGGGTTGGAAATCGCCGCCGTCAACACGCGCGGCGTGATCTGCCAGGAAAGCCCCCATTTGTCCTTGCACCAGCCGCATTGGCTCTCCTGGCCGCCGTTGCCAACAATCGCGTTCCACAAACGGTCCGTCTCTGCCTGGTCGTCGGTCGCAACCTGGAACGAAAAGGCCTCGGAGTGTTTGAATATGGGTCCGCCATTCAGGCCTATGCATGGGATGCCCAGCACAGTGAAATCGACGGTCAGCACGTCGCCCTGTTTGCCATCTGGATAGTCGCCGGGAGCGCGATACACCGCGTTCACCTTGCTGTCTGAAAATGTTTTGGCGTAGAACTCTGCGGCTTCCAGCGCCGTGCCGTCGTACCAAAGGCAAATCGTGTTCTTGTTCATCATGGTGGACTACTTTGCTGCTGTGGGGTCTGCCGCAGGCGCCGCCAGCGGCTTGCCCTTCTCAACCACATACACGCCTACCAGCTTGACCGGCGTGGCGGTGCTGTTCATTGCGTTGTGCACGGTGCCGCCGGGCACGACGAACGACTCACCTGCCACGACCTTGCGAGGCGCTTGTCCCGCCATCAGCAGTGTGACTTCGCCTTCCAGCACATAGCTGATTTCGTCGCCGGGGTGGCTGTGCCAACCTGCCACGCCACCGGGCGCAACATCCACGCGCGCCACCACGGCTTCGCGGCCGGGGACAGAGACGTCGGCCTTGCCGACGACGGTGCGTGTCAGGCCAGAGGCTTGCGCAAATGCGCCGCCAGTCGCCACTATCAACAAGCCACCTACAAAAGCACGTTTGACGCTGAAGCGCATAGCAATCTCCTTGTTTGCGCCAATCACGGCGCGGTGAATAGGGATGGTGAGCGGTCATTACAAGCAGCGCTGCAAGGCATGTCAACAGCAGTAACCCGCGCGCGATACGCAGAGCTATTCCATGGACAATGGAGCACGTTTAGAAAATCCGGAGACCTGCCGTGCGCCGTGCTTTGCTTACCTTGTTGATTGCCCCTTCGCTGTTATGGTTTGCCGTTGCAGGCGCCCAGTCTGTACCCGACAGCACAGACACGCCGCTGACCGAATTTCCTTACACGCCAGGGCTGGATGTCTCCGCGATGGACAAGACGGCCGACCCGTGCAATGACTTTTACCAATACAGCTGCGGCGGCTGGATCAAGAACAACCCGATCCCGGCGGACCAGTCCAACTGGAGCGTGTACGGCAAGCTCTACCAGGACAACCAGCGCTTCCTGTGGGGCATTCTGGATGGCCTGTCGAAGAGGACATCCGGCAACACGGCCAACCAGCAAAAGATTGGCGACTACTACGCCGCCTGCATGAACGAGCCCCAGATTGACCAGCGCGGCGCACAGCCTATGCAGGCGCTGTTGACCCGCATTGATGCGATCAAAACCAAAGACGAGTTGCCTACTTTGCTGGCTGCTTTGCACCTGACCACTGGTGATGGTGGCTTCTACTTCAGCATGGGCGCAGAGCAGGACTACGCCGACTCATCGCAGGTCATTGCATTTGCCAGCGGCGGCGGCTTGAGCCTGCCGGAGCGCGACTATTACCTGAAGACAGACAAGCGTTCGGTCAAACTGCGTGCGCAGTACGTTGCGCATGTGGCACAGATGCTGGAGCTGCTGGGCGAAAGCACCGCGGTTGCCAAACAGAACGCGGCCGTGATTCTGAAAATCGAAACCGAACTCGCGCGCGCCTCGCTGTCGCCGGTGGACAAACGCGACCCGTACAAGCTGTTCCACAAGATGAACCTGGCGAAGCTGCAGGCGCTGACACCAGGCTTTGACTGGAAGACCTATCTGGCGGCGCTGCAGTTGAACGCGGACGCCGATGTGAACGTCACCGAACCCGCCTTCTTCAAGGCACTGGCGCGCCACTGGCAGGCAGCCAAGCTGGACGACATCAAGCTCTACCTGCGTTGGCATGCCGTGCACGCGCAGGCTTCGTCGTTGTCTGACAAGTTCGTCAACACCGACTTCGCATTCTTCGGCAACACCCTGATGGGCACGCCCAAGCTGCAGCCGCGCTGGAAGCGTTGCGTGGGCTTGGTGGATGTGCAGCTTGGCGAAGCCATGGGGCAGGAGTTTGTCGACCGCGCGTTTGGCCCGGAGCTCAAAGCCCGCACGCTAAAGATGACCGAGCAGATCGAGCAGGCCATGCACGACGACCTGGCGAGCCTCGACTGGATGAGCCCCAAGACCAAGGAAAAGGCGATCGAGAAACTCAAGACTGTCGTCAACAAGATTGGCTACCCCGACCAGTGGCGCGATTACAGCAGCGTAGTCGTTGCACGCGACGATTTTTACGGCAACGTGGAACGCGCCACCCAGTTTGAAATGCGCCGCCGCTTCAACAAGATCGGCAAGCCGCTGGACCGCGGCGAATGGGGCATGACGCCGCCTACCGTCAACGCGTATTTCAACGCGCAGATGAATGACATCAACTTCCCCGCGGGCGTGTTGCAGCCGCCGCTGTTCGACCCGAAGATGGATGACGCACCGGGCTACGGCAACACAGGCGGCACGATTGGCCACGAGCTGATCCACGGCTTTGACGACGAGGGCCGCCAGTTCGATGCCAAGGGCAATCTCAAAAACTGGTGGTCCGATGCGGACAACAAGAAGTTTCAGCAGCGCGCGCAGTGCGTGGTCAATCAGTTCGCCAAGTACACGGTGGTCGACAACATCAAGATCAACAGCAAGCTGACCTTGGGCGAAGACCTGGCCGACTTGGGCGGCATGGTGCTGGCGTGGACCGCGTGGAAGGTACAGACTGCCGGCCAGACGCTGGAAAACCGCGATGGCCTGACGCCCGATCAACGTTTCTTTGTCGGCTTTGCGCAATGGGCCTGCGAGAGCAGCCGCCCGGAGGCGCTGCGCGTACATGCGGCGACCGACCCGCACTCGCCCGGCAAGTACCGCGTCAATGGCGTGGTGGTGAACCTGCCGGAGTTCGGCAAGGCGTTTTCGTGCAAGCCCGGTTCTGCAATGACCTCTACGAAACCCTGCAAAATCTGGTGACTTAGTTGGGCTCCATTCGATCCCGCTGCGCCAGTGACGGGAACAATTTGAACCAGGCGCTGGCGATCAGAATGGTGCCCAGCCCGCCCGCCACCACCGAACCCACCGCGCCAAATGCGGCGGCGGTAGCGCCGGATTCAAATTCACCTAACTGGTTCGATGCGCCAATGAAGATGGAGTTCACCGCCGACACGCGGCCACGCATCTCATCCGGCGTTTCCAGTTGCACCAGCGTAGAGCGGGTGATCACGCTGATGCTGTCGGCCGCGCCGGTAACGACCAGCGCGATCAGTGACAGCATGAAGTGTTCCGACAGGCCGAAGACCACGGTGGCGATGCCAAACACGATGACGGCGCCTAGCAACCGGTGCCCGACATGGCGGCGCATAGGCCAGCGCATCAGCGCTGCGGACATCAACAACGCGCCCACGGCGGGCGCGCCGCGCAACACGCCCAGCCCAACTGGGCCAATGTGCAGGATGTCGCGCGCATAAATCGGCAGCAGTGCAGTAGCACCGCCCAGCAATACGGCGAACAGATCCAGCGATGTCGCGCCCAGCAGCAGCTTGTGGTTCCAGACGAAGTGAAACCCGGCCAGCACTGTCTTCCACGTCACGGCCAGCGCGGCAGGGTTGTGCAGATACCGGATGCCCAGGGCCAACGCCATAGACAGCAGCAGCGTGATGGAGCAGGTCCAATACACCGTGTTGGCGCCCGTTGTGTACAACACGCCGCCCAAGGCCGGGCCACAGATGATGGCCGCCTGCATGCCGGTGCTGCTCATCGCCACCGCGCGCTGCAACAGGGCTTGCGGCACCAGTAGCGGCGTCAAGGCTTGCTGTGCGGGCATCTGAAACGCGCGCGCAATGCCCAACAGGATTGAGATACCCAGGATCAATTCGCGCGTGACAAAGTTGTTATGGGTTGCCACCACCAGCGTGATCGCAACAACCGATTGCAGAAACAGGCAGCCAGCAAATATCCGGCCCCGGTGGTACCGGTCCGCCACGTGCCCAGCGGGCAATGTGAACACCAGTGCCGGCACAAACTGGAACAGTCCCACAAGACCCAGATCCCAGGCGCTGCCGGTGATGTCGTACATGTGCCAGGCCACCGCCACCATCAGCATCTGGCTGGCCGTCACCGCGCCCAGCCGCGCGATCCAGAAGCGCATGAAGGCGGGGTAGGCGCGCAGGGAGGGGAGGGGTGTGGCTGCAGTTTCGCTCATGTAGCCAAGTGTAGGCGGGCACAATTGAAATATGACTTCCCTGATTCGCGCGGTGGCTCTGCAAGGCTATGAAGCTGCTGCCCGTTCCGTGGGCGTGGACCCCATCGCGCAGTTGGCGCGTGTGGATCTGCCGCCCGAAACGCTGGTCGCAACCGACAATTTCATTTCCTACTTGGCCTTTATCCGTCTGCTGGAGAACACTGCGGAGGCGGGCCAATGCGCTGACCTGGGGCTGCGGCTGGCGGGCTACCAGGAGGCGTTTATCGAAGGCCCGCTCACGGTGCTGATGCGGTATGCCAATACCTTGAATGAGGCGCTGGCCATGGGCGCGCAGTACGGCTATGTGTTCAGCCCGGCGATGCGCGCCTCATTGACGCCGGTGGCGGAGCATCCGGAGCTGGTGGACCTGACGTTGATCGTCAACGCAAGCGGCCAGAAGAACTGCGTCCAAACCACCGAGTACGTGTTGTTCGCCGTGGCCCAGGTGCTGCGCTGGCTGAGCAAAGGGCAAATCCGGCCGCTGCTGATCACGGCGCCGCATGCGCGCATGAGCACGGTGGCGCACTATGCGCGCTACATGCCTTGCGAGTGCCGCTTTGACATGCCGTTTGCGGCCGTCCGCATTGCAGCCAGTGACCTGACGCTGGCGCTGCCCGAGCGCAACGCAGTGATGCTGCAAATGGCCAAGCGCTACATCGAGCAGAACTTTGGGGTGTCCGGGCAACTGATCTCCGACCGTGTGCGGGTGCTGGCGCGCCAGCTGATGGGTGTGGGTCGGGCGACGCAAGGCGGCATCGCTGCCGCTCTGGCCATGCATGCCAAGACCTTGCAGCGCAGATTGCTGGCCGAGGGCGAGCGCTTTGATCTCTTGCTGGACGCCGAGCGCCGCGACCGGTTTGTCGAGCTGCTGATGCAGCCCAGTCGCCCCAGTCTGGCGCAGATCGCGTTGATGGTGGGCTACGCAGAGCAGGCCGCGCTCACGCGCAGTTGCCACCGCTGGTTTGGCTGCAGCCCGAGCGCCTTGCGGCTGCGCCAGCAAAGCCAGGAGGCCTTGCTGGCCGAAACGGTTGAGTCTGATTTGCTATTAAATCAGTAGCTGCTCACGCACGTTCTATGCGCCTTCCGGGCCAATTTACCTCCTATTGGAAGGCAACTTCGGCAAAACTGCGCAGCTTGCGACTGTGCAGTTGATCGCCACCCTGGGCCCGCAACAGCTCCACCGCACGGATGCCGATGCGCAAATGCTGGTCGACGCGCTCGCGGTAGAAATGGTTGGCCATGCCGGGCAGCTTGATCTCGCCGTGCAGCGGCTTGTCGCTCACGCACAAGAGCGTTCCGTACGGCACGCGGAAGCGGAAACCATTGGCGGCAATCGTGGCGCTTTCCATGTCCAGCGCAACTGCGCGGCTCTGGCTGAAGCGGCGCTGCGGCGTGTTGTCGGGAAGCAGCTCCCAGTTGCGGTTATCGGTAGACGCCACGGTGCCGGTGCGCATGATGCTCTTCAGCGCTGCGCCCTTGACCTGTGTGACATCAGCCACCGCCTGCTGCAGCGCCACCTGAATTTCGGCCAGCGCCGGGATCGGTACCCACAGCGGCAGCTCTTCGTCCAGCACATGGTCTTCGCGCACATAGCCGTGGGCCAGCACGTAGTCGCCTAGTTGCTGGCTGTTGCGCAGGCCAGCGCAATGGCCCAGCATGATCCAGGCGTGGGGCCGCAGCACGGCGATGTGGTCGGTGATGGTCTTGGCGTTGGCCGGGCCCACACCGATGTTGACCATGGTGATGCCTGCGTTGTCTGCGCGCACCAGGTGGTAGGCAGGCATTTGCGGCAGGCGCGGCGGTGCCGCGCCCAGTGCATCACCAGCCTCAGCGGACAGGCCGGTGCGTCGGGTGATGACGTTGCCGGGCTCAATGAAGGCTACGTACTCGCTGTCTGCTCTGGCCATCTCGGCGTGGCCCAGGCGCACGAACTCGTCGATATAGAACTGGTAGTTGGTGAACAGCACAAAGTTCTGGAAGGCCCGCGGCGAGGTGCCGGTGTAGTGGCGCAGCCGGTGCAGCGAATAGTCCACCCGCGGCGCCGTAAACAGCGACAGCGGTTGCGGCTCGCCGGGCTTGGCTTCGTAAGTGCCGTTGGCAATGCCATCGTCCATCGCTGCCAGGTCGGGCAGGTCAAACACATCGCGCATCAGCGTGCGGCGCTGGGCGCTCATATTGCCTTCGACGTGGTCGTGCTCGGCAAACGAGAAGTGCACGGGAATAGGCTGTGCGCTGGTACCTACTTCCAACTCGACCTGGTGGTTTTGCAGCAGCAGGTTGAATTGTTCGAGGTAGTAGTTGTGGTACAGGTCGGGGCGGGTCAGCGTGGTCTCGAAGCGGCCCGGGCCTGCGACAAAGCCAAAGCTCAGACCCGCATTCTCCGGGGTGGTGCTGCGAAACACGGTGTCAGTATGGATGCGCACCAGCGGGTAACAGGCCCGCACATGGCCATCATTGATTTCTCCCGCGACGAACTTTTGCATCGCATCGCGTAGATGTGCAATGCCGGCCTCGTAAATGCGGTTGACTTGTGCCAACGCTTCTTTGGCGTCAGTGAAGCGTTGGGGTGCGATGAAAAGAGGTAGTGTTGCCATGCTCTATTGTGCCAGCGTGCGGTGACCGCTGGATGACGCCACGGCACGCAGTCGGCCGGGCTGGATTTCGATCCGAATGGATGTGGCGCTGCCCAGAAACTCACCGTCTGCGGCCAAGGGGAGCGGCTTCCTGCTACGGATCTCCAGCGCCCGGTAGGGGTAGCTGTGCACGGCGGGGTGCGACAGGTGTTTGCCCATCAGCAGACGCGGCAGCATCAACAGCGCCTGCAGCGGCGTGAACTTTCCGGCCACCAGCGCATCCAGCTGCCCGTCGTGGGCCAGCGCATGCGGCACGGCGGGCATGCCTGCGGCATAGGTGGGTGTGTTCAGTGTGGAGGCAAACAGGGTGGAGCCAGTGTGCACGGTTTTCCCATCCAGCACGACCTCCATGTCCCAGGTTTGCATCGCAGCAAGCTCACGCAGCGTGGCCAGCAGATAGCGTGGCGTGCCGCGCAACCAGCGCGGGCCCACCAGCGCCCGGTAGCACACCGCCGAGTCAAAGCCCACGGTCAGGCTGGAGGCAAACGGGTGGGCCAGCGTGTCGGTATGCAGCATGCCCACGTCCATGAAACCCGGCTCTGCGTTCAGGCCTAGCTCCAAACACTTCTCCCAACCCAAGCCGCGCAGGCCCAGGGCGCGGGCAAAGTCATTGCCGCTGCCATAGGGCACCAGGCCCAATACATGCTGGCCTTCCAGCAATGTGGCCAGCAACTGGTTCAGCGTGCCATCACCACCGACCACCACCACGCGCGATGCCGCGGGCAGGGCCCGAATGTGCGCCCGTGCCTGCGCGATATCGGGGGCGACTTCCAGTCGAGCGTGGGTCGCATGGGTTAGTAACCAGGTGCGGATCTTGGGAACCAGCCGCGCCGCGCGGCCGCCGCCTGCATGGGGATTGACGAGAACCAGGGCAGTTTGCATGGGGCCGCAGTACACCAGACTTGGCGCGGGTTTGTCAAAGACCCACGCAGCGGTACATCGAGATGCTTCGGGTAGAGTGCGACCCCATAGATCAAATGACGAAGAATGTAAATTGTTGTCTGATGTGCTGTCCGCCCTGCCAAAATAGCGTGTCCGGACAGTCGCATCGCTGATGCGCACGTCCCAAGAGCAAACAACCCAGGTACCCAATGATTGCAACCACGGAGAAAAGCCTACCCTCGAATGCACGGGAAGAACTTTTGACAAAACTGGGCGGCCGCCTGGTGGAGTCCGGGAAACTTTCTGCAAGAGATCTGGAGCGGGCTGTCTCAGCGAGTGAGGAGACCAATGGGAAATTGGGTGCCGTTCTGGTGGGTCTTGGGCTGGTTTCGGAACTGGATGTAGCGCGAACCAAAGCCGAGGTTTTGGGAATACCGTTCATCGAAAGTGGTAATTTGCCAGAGGTCATGCCGACGGTTGCCGGTCTCCATATTGATTTTTTGCGCGCGCACCACGCATTCCCCATCAGCCTGGATGGCACTGCGTTGACGGTAGCGCTGGCTGATCCCGAGGACGCTTTTTTGCTGAAGGCGATTGGCATGGCAACCGGGTGCCAGGTATCACCCTGCGTTGCGCTGGATTCCGATATTGATCGCGCGCTGAATCCGGTGGATACCGATGCCGAATCCGAAGATCTCGACAACGAGGATTCAGATGCGGACTCCGGTGAATTTGTGGAGCACCTGCGCGACCTCGCCAGTGAGGCGCCCACCATCCGCCTGGTCAGCCAGATCATCGGCCGCGTTGTCGATCTGCATGCGTCCGATATCCACCTGGAGCCTTTTGACGACGGCATGCACGTCCGCTACCGGGTGGATGGCGTACTGGACACCGCCGAGGTTCTGGCTCCGCAGCTCAGCGCAGCGATCAGTTCGCGGGTCAAATTGATGGCGCACCTCGACATTGCGGAACGTCGCTTGCCCCAGGATGGGCGCATCAAGACCCATGTGAAGGGTAGGGAGCTCGACCTGCGGGTGTCCACTGCACCGACCGTGCACGGTGAGAGCATCGTAATGCGCGTTCTGGACCGCTCCAGCGTGCGCTATAGCCTGGATACCATGGGCTTCTCGCCCGAGAATCTGGCGCGTTTCAACCAGTTGCTGGCCCGCCCGCATGGGGTGTTGCTGATGACCGGGCCGACCGGGTCCGGCAAGACGACGACCTTGTACACGGCGCTTTCCAATCTGGATGCCAATGCGTCCAAGATCATTACGGTCGAAGACCCGGTGGAGTACCAGTTAAGCGGTATCAACCAGATTCAAGTGCACCCGCAGATCGGACTGACTTTCCCTAGCGCCTTGCGCTCCATCCTGCGGCAGGACCCGGATGTCATCATGATCGGTGAAATGCGCGACGGCGAAACCGCCCAGATTGCGGTGCAGTCCGCGCTGACCGGCCATCTGGTGCTGTCCACCCTGCATACCAACACCGCCGCTGGCGCGATTGTTCGCCTGCAGGACATGGGCGTCGAACCCTACCTGATCACCTCGGCGCTCAACGGCGTGCTGTCGCAACGCCTGGTGCGTCGGCTTTGTGTGCACTGCAAGACGCCGCACGAAATTGCGCCGGCCCAGGAGCACCAGGAAGCACTGCAGCGACTGGGCTTGGGCACCGCTACTTTGTACAAGGCGGTTGGATGTCCTCAATGTCGTGGCACGGGTTACGCCGGCCGTTGCGGCATCCATGAACTCCTCATGATCGATGACGCCATCCGAAGCAGGATTCTGGCAGGCGGGGACACGGGAGCGTTGCATGCAGTCGCTGCCAATGCGGGTATGGCCACGCTGTACGAAGATGGTTTGCGCAAGGTAGCCGCCGGCCTGACCAGCCTGGAAGAACTGCTGGTAGCGACGCAGGACAGCGGCAATGCCTGAGTTCAAGTGGAAAGCCGCGCAAACGGACGCGACGATTGTTTCCGGCAGTTTGCAGGCGCCAAGCCAGGCACTGGCAATCTCCCAATTGCGCGCGCAGGGCCTGACGCTGTTGCAAATCGCACCGGCTGATGGCGAATCGGCCAGTGCAACCGATAGTGGGGCACCGCTGGTTGCCAAAGCGTCTAGACCGCGCGATTCGAGGTTAACGCAGTCGGACATTCTGGTCATGTCCACCGAACTGTCCATCATGTTGCAGGCCGGGCTTTCGCTGGATCGCAGTCTGCGCATATTGGCCGACATGAATGCCAAGCCCGCCATGGTGACGTTGATTGAGGCGATTCTTGCCGATGTGAAGAACGGTATGCCCTTGAGCCGCGCACTGGCCAAGCATCCCGGCAACTTCAGTGACTTTTACGTCAACATGATTCGCTCGGGGGAGGCCAGTGGCCAGCTGAGCGGGGTGTTGCAGCGCTTGGTCGAACATATGGAGCGGCTGCGTGCCCTACGCGAAAACGTGATCTCGGCGTTGACCTATCCGGCCATCCTGTTGGCCGTCGCGCTGCTGTCGCTGCTGGCGATGCTGGGGTTTGTGGTGCCACAGTTTGAGGCGCTTTTTTCCGGAATGGGCGACGCATTGCCCCTGCCTACGCGCGTCATCATGGTGATCGCGCATGCGTTTTCAGAATATGGGCTGTTGATTTTTATCGGCATCGTCGGCCTGGGCTGGGGGCTGCGGCGGTGGATGCAGTCACCGTCCGGCCGTTCATGGTGGCAGTCCCGCGTGCTTCGCCTGCCGTTACTGGGTCCGCTGGTTGTCAAATACAACCTGACGCTATACGCGCGCTCCCTGGGCACGCTGCTGGGCAATGGGGTGCCCCTGATCGGCTCTTTGAAAATTGCCCTTGAAACCGTCGACAACGGCCTGCTCAGAAACGCGCTCGCGGGAATCATGCCGCACGTCAAAGAGGGTGGAAAGATGGCGCAGGCCATGCAATCCTGCGGCGTCTTTGATCCCCTGGCGATGAATCTGGTCAAGGTGGGCGAGGAGACCGGCAGGCTGGGCGCCATGCTGCTGGAGTTGGCGCACATCTACAACCGGGATGTCGAACTTGGCATCAAGCGCAGTCTTTCCCTGCTCGAGCCCGCGTTGATATTGCTGCTCGGTCTGATGATCGCATCCATCATTGTTTCCATCCTTTTGGGCATCATTTCCGTCAATGACCTCGCCGTATAATCGCGCCCTTCCGACCTCCCCCAAACGGTACATCCATGCAGCCCAAGCCCCGATTTAATTCCCGAGTGTCCGGCTTTACCCTGATTGAGCTTCTGGTGGTGCTGGTCATCCTCACCATGCTGGCTGGCCTGGTCGGGCCGCGGCTGTTGAGCCAGTTGGGTGGGGCCAAATCCAAAACAGCGGCACTGCAGATCGCCGATCTTGAGAAGTCGCTGGATCTGTTCAAGCTGGATGTCGGGCGCTATCCCACAACACAGGAAGGCCTGGACGCACTGGTCACCCGGCCGCAATCTGCCAATGGCTGGAATGGCCCCTACCTCAAGGGTGGCGCGCCTATGGATCCCTGGGGCAAGCCCTATGTCTTTACCAGCCCCAATCCGACTGGCGGAGTGGACCTCCTGAGTCTGGGCGCCGATGGCGCGCAAGGTGGTGAAGGCGAGAATGCGGATATCCGCAACAAGCCTTAAGCCAGACCCATCCAGCAGGCTGGATGGTCTGCTTTGGCGCAGGCGGCAGGTCGGATTTACGCTCCTTGAGTTATTGGTCGCTTTGGCCATTGCCGGGCTGACATTGACCGTTGCCCCCAGCCTATTCAGTAAAGCCCAGGAAACGATTCAATATCGCAGCACGGTGCGCAGTGTGGTCGGCGAGCTGCGCAAGGCCCGCGTGGGCGCCTCAACCCTCGGTGTCTCCAGCTTCTTTCACGTGAACCTCCTGCAGCGCAAATTCGGCTCGGATGTGCAAAAACAGCAGTCGTTGCCAGACTCTCTTGAAATGCGCGTGATCGTGGGAGACAAGCAGTTTGCACCGGGCGGCCAGGATGCGCTGATCGAATTCCTGCCCGATGGTGGTGCTACCGGGGGCAGCATTGACATTGTTCGGCGAAGCGGTGAGGGCACGCGTGTGCGCGTGGACTGGATATCAGGCCAGATTGAGTTGGAGCCTTTGTCCAAGTGAGCGCTGTCCGTCCAAATCGTCAACGCGGTTTCTCGCTCATAGAGCTGTTGGTCGCTTTTGCCATTCTGGCTGTCTCGTTAGGCTTGCTTTACAAGTCCATGGGCAGCATGGTGCGCAGCGTGGGCGACCTCGAAAATCGCCAGCGCGCAAGCCTGGTTGCACAGGGGTTGCTGCGCTCTCGTGAATCAGTGGGCGCGAGTGGCTGGAACGAATCCGGCGTTGAAAGTGGTTTCGCCTGGCAGGTACAAAGTCGCCCCTACACAGATGCCACCAAGTTTCCCGGCGCCCCACGTCTTCATGAAGTGACCCTGGTGGTGGGCTGGGGAGAGGCCGCCCATTCGGGGCAAATTCAACTGCAGACACTGTTGCCCGAGCGCAAGCCAACAGCCAAGGAGGCAGCGTCGTGATCCGGCATCAGCGGGGGTTCACCCTGATTGAAATGCTGCTGGTGATCAGCATGAGCCTGCTGGTCATGCTGGCCATGGGATCTGCCCTTCGGACCATGGCGCAGTCGGAGGAGCGGGTGGGCCAGCGCATCCAGCGCAACGATCAGATGCGTGTAACGCTCCAGTTTCTCCAGCAGATCATGGGCCAGGCCGACGCAACTCGGGTCCCCGATCTGGAGGCGCCCGCGTCAAGGCGCCCTCAGTTCGCCATGCGCCCCGATGCCATCCAGTGGGTTGGCCTGATGCCCGCGCGCCACGGCGCTGCCGGCCGTTTTTTCTTTCGACTCGCTGTGGAGGAAAGCGCAACGGGCAGAGACTTGACTTTGCGCTTTGTCCCGGCACAAGCACAAACCGCCTTTCCGGACTTCTCGCAGAGCGAGAAACACATCCTGGGGCGTGATGTCGTTGATTTCAGCGTGGAAGCTAAAGGTGTTCCTTCAGAGCCGAGTGCGGACACGGTTGGCGATACCCTGGATTGGGCGGGTCAATGGAAGTCAAATACCGATATCCCGCAACAGGTCCGTCTTCGCTGGAGTGACAAATGGGGCGCCTGGCCGCCGCTGGTAGTCTCCATGTTTCCGACCTTGCAAAGCCAGGCTGGCCGCGGCGGGTTTGTCACCGGAGGCGCTGGAAAGTGATGCTGCGCGCCCGTCCAAAGGAGTCCCGGGGCTACGTGCTTTTGGCGGTGCTCTGGCTGATTGCCGCCTTGAGCCTTATGGTCGGAACCTTGCTACAGGAAGTCCGTCAGGAGACCCGGCAGGCAATGTTAGATAAGAGCAAATTGAGTGCGGGCGCCCTCTCCGAAGCGGCCATTCGACTTGTTTTGTGCAGCATGGTCGGGGATGCAAGTGCACTCAGCAAAGGAATTGTGCGCAAGACCGTAACCATCTTCGACGCCGCAGTGGGCCTCGAGATCGTGCCCATGAATGGCTACATTGACCTGAACAATGCGCAGCCCGCGCTTCTGGCCGATATGCTGCGGTACGCCGGGGGCATGCCTGCTGATGCTGCGACGGAGTTGGCGCAGAAAATCGTGTCTTACCGTGAAATAAGGGACACGCAAGGCCAGGCACGCAAGTTTCATGGTGTAGAAGACCTCTTGCGCGTGGAAGGGGTTGATTACGCCCTGTATGCCAGAGTCGAAAAACTGCTGACAACGCACGTCAACGGGCCAGGCCTCGTCAACCCGTTGGCGGCATCGGAAGAAGTCCTTGCCATTTTGACCAAAGGCGATGTGACGCGCGCCCATCAGCTGGCTGTTGCAAGATTGGCCAGCCCCGAGTCCGTCGATACCAGCACCTTGACCGCCAGCCAGATCGAAAACACGTCGACGACTTATTTTGAAATACGTGCGCTGGGTCCGGTAGTCGATCAGGTGGCCTACGGCGTTATATGGCAAGTTGATCTTCGAACCCCTGCCCATGGGCTACCATGGCAAACTATTTTTATGAAACCCTTTTCTATGCGCGTTGGCCCGCAATCTTCCTAGTCAATGACCCCTCCGATTTCAAAGTCAGCCTTATCCAGCCTGAACTGGCAGCGCCTTGTGAGTGATTTCACAGTTGCCTGGAAGGGTATCGCGCAATGGCCGCTACTCCGCTGGTTCACGCCAGCCTACGCCACCCGCGTCATTTTTCCGGACGGTGTTCCCCGCAACCTCGTGGATTCACCCGGCCGTCAGCGGGCCGCGTCCAGCCAGCCGCCTATGTTTGATGGATACCTGCTGCCAGAGGACTTGGTCCTGTGGCAAACGGTTGAGCTGCCAGCGCTTGGACCGCAAGAGATATCTTCTGCGCTGGCGTTTCAGGTCGGTACCCACAGTCCGTTTGCAGCAGAAGACACCGTATGGGGGCATACCAGCCCCGCTTCCGGCGCCGCTGGCAGCGTCCAGACGGAGGTCGCGATCGTTTCTCGCAAGCTCGTCGCCCTCTATTTGGCCCAACTGCAGGGTTCAAAAACCCACAAGTTTGCACCTGAATGGTGGGTCAAGGCCCCGGGCGGAGTCATGGTGGTTTTGAGCGATAGCGCCACCCAGCCACGAAATATCCTGTCCCGCAGATGGCGCAACCTTAACCTTGGGCTGTTGCTGTTGCTGTTGGTCATCCTTTGCGTAGCGGCCGTCACCCCGACGATGCAGTTGCACCTCAGGGCCATCCAGGCCGGCAACAGCTATACCGCATTGCAAGCCGCTGCGGGCGCAGCGGTCCAGCAGCGTGAGCAACTGGTGAAGTACCAACAGCAGGCGCAATTGCTCCAGTCCCAGCTCAAAGGCACAGTGCATCCGGAGGTGGCCATTCTGCGGGCAACCCAGTTGCTGCCCGATAACACCTACCTCTCATCACTGCAGGTTCAGGGCGACAAGGTCGCCATCAGTGGCCAGACACCCAATACAGCGGTGCTGATGCAGCAACTGGGAGCGCAGGCTGGCGTCAAAGCCGTGCGGTCACCCGTCGCCGCGACCAAACAGCGCGGTGCTGAGCAGGAAGCATTCACTGTCGAGTTCAGCCTGGACACGTCTGCGGGGGTTGGCGCACCATGACGAAACAAC
The DNA here is from genome assembly GCF_056403235.1 of Rhodoferax sp. P2_H8_2. Classification (NCBI taxonomy): domain Bacteria; kingdom Pseudomonadati; phylum Pseudomonadota; class Betaproteobacteria; order Burkholderiales; family Comamonadaceae; genus Rhodoferax; species Rhodoferax sp. P2_H8_2. The sequence continues at coordinate 534,967 of NZ_JBFUFW010000001.1, read as the reverse complement.
CTGTGCGCATTACCGTTTTGCAGTCTCTCATTGTGCTGGCGCTGTTGCTGCCGTTCCTGGTTCTGGCGGGGTACGTCTGGCATACGCACCAGCGGGCCCAGTCGCGTCTGGCGGAACTGGAGCCACGCCATGCGAGGCTGCAGGGAATCATTGCCCGACAGCCGGAGCTTCAGGCCGCAGCCCAGAGCGCTGCGGTGACGGTTAACCGCTATTTCTACCCCGCTTCCGTAGATGCTGCCCGGGCCGGCAATGAGGCACAGCAACTGATTCGCTCTGCCTTTGAGGTCGGTGATCTTTCCATCGTCAGCGCGCAAGTGCTGGACCCCAAAGACAGCGAAGGATTTCAGCGTATACGGCTGGTGTTCCTCGTCGAAGGGACGCAGCCTGACATACAGACTGCGTTGTTGAAGCTGAAAGCCCAAACCCCTGCTGTCCTGGTGGAGAGCGTGTCGCTGCAGGCGCAGGGGCAACCCAGGGCTTCCAGCAACGTACGCATGACGGGCAGCTTCAATTTCATCGTGTTGCGGGCCAAACCATGATCCTCACGCCTACACGTACTTTGCTTGCCCTCAATCTGCTTGCGCTGGCAGGCGTCGCAGCCCTGTGGGTTGACACCCAAGGGCAAATCCGCAATAGCCAATGGACCGCCCCTGCGCCCTTAGCGCCAGAGATTGGCCCGGCGTTGACAGTCGAGAGCGCCATGTTCAGTGGTGACCCGGCTTTCTATGCGGCTTCGCTGGAGCGGCCCCTGTTTTCCCCGAATCGCCGCGCCGCGCCCGTGGTCGCTGCAGACAAGCCAGCTGCCGCGTCCGACACACTGACCGAAGCCCGCCTGTTCGGACTGATAACAGGAGAGTCGCCCATCGTGCTGATGCGCGCAGAGGGGAAAACGCAGCGCCTGAAACTCAATGAAAGCCTGGGTGACTGGTCGCTCACGGCGGTGGGAGACCGCGAAGCCACATTTTCCCGGGGGTCGGAAACACGGGTGCTGAAGCTTGAATACGCTTCGCTCAGTGTTACCGCCCAGGCCGGTGCCGTCACTACCAGTGGGCCAGCCACCCCTGCCGGACTGGGCCCCCAGCAGGCAGAACTTGCCAAACGGCAGAGCGTTGAGTGGGCCGATACGGAAGCCCGAGTGGCTGCCATGCGCGCAAAAATGAGCCAATCCTCTTCCAAAAAGCCTTAGCATGCGTCCCAATTCAATGAAAAGTACTCTTCAAATCGCCGCGTTTGTGATGGCCATCGTATGGGCTGCAGGGTCTGCCATGGCGCAAGACATTGCAAAGCCTGCGGGGTCCGAGCCGCGCATCATCCGTGGCAACGATACCGTCATCGCGCCACCAAACCCTGTTGCCGCTATTACCGGGCCTGAGGCCGGCCTCAGGTTTGAGGAGGCGCCCCTGGCAGAAGTGGTGCACACCGTACTGCGCGAAATTGCCAAGGTCAGCTACGTCATCCATCCACCGCTGGGCGGCACGCTGACATTGTCTACACAGGGCAACGTGAGTGCCGATTACGCCATGCTGCTGCTGGAAAACGCGCTGCAGGCCAACGGCTACCAGCTCGCAGTGGATTCGCGTGGCACCTACCACATCGGCCGCCCGGAAGTCATCAAGGGAATTGTTCCCTCCATCCGCCAGGCGGTGAAGAATTCACCCCTTCCTCCGGGTAGTGGCGCCATCATTGTTCCCCTGAAATACATTGGCGCCGCCGAGATGGCGACCATCCTTCGGCCTCTGGCCTCGCCCGAAGCCATCGTGCGGGTGGATACTGTGCGCAATCTGCTGGTACTGGCGGGAACCCGCGCTCAGGCAGAGGGCTGGCTCGACATGGTGGCCACCTTTGACGTGGACTTGCTCAAGGGCATGTCGGTCGGTGTTTTCCCGCTGAAATTCATTTCAGCCAAGGACGTCGATTTTGCGCTGCGCTTGTTGAGTGGCGTGTCTTCCCCCACTCCTTCGGGCGGCCAGGCCCCCTCAGCGGCTTCCAGTGCTGCATCTGCCGCGGCCGCGTCCGCAGCCCTGCCACTGAGCGGTGCATTGCGCATATTCCCGATGGAAAACATCAACAGCGTGCTGGTGGTAACGCCGCGCGCGGCCTACCTGGATGAGGCGAAACAATGGATAGAAAAACTCGACAAACCCGGTCTCAATAGCAGCGAGCAACAGCTATTTGTTTACCAGGTCCAGAACGGCTCTGCGGCGCATCTCGCCAATGTGCTCGGCGGTTTGTATGGTGGCACTACCACTGCCGCCAGTGCCACGGGCAGCACCAAGACCGGCGTCGCGCCTGGTTTGACGCCCATGGGTGGCAGTACTGCCGCAAGCGGGACGGCGGTCGGCGCGATTTCATCCAGTGCCGGCGCCAGCACCGTGCAGGGCAGTGGCATCTCCGCAGTCACCCTGAACTCCGGGGTGCGTGTCATTGCCGATGAGATCAACAACGCCGTCCTGGTCTACAGTGGCAGTGCCGAGTTCGCCAAGGTCGAAGCGACGCTGAAACGGCTGGATGTCCCACCCACGCAGGTCCTGATCGAAGCCAGCATCATTGAGGTCACCCTGACGGATGACCTGAAATACGGGCTGCAGTGGATGTTCTCCGAAGGCAAGGGTGGTGGTGACATCGGGACCGGCATCCTTCGTAACGCAGCCGATACCGCATTGGGCGCCGCGACAGCGGGCTTTTCTTACACGCTGCGCAATGCGGGCGGCGATGTCAAGGCCGTACTCAATGCGCTGGCGGAGAAATCTTTGGTGAAAGTCATCTCCAGCCCGTCGCTGATGGTGTTGAACAACCACACCGCCAGCATCATGGTGGGCGATCAACAGCCGATACGCACGGGCGAAACCATCCTGAACGCCACCATTACCAGCAGCATTACCTACAAGGACACCGGGGTGAGCCTCACGGTAACGCCCTCTGTCAATGCTGGCAGCATGGTGACCATGCAGATCAACCAGGCCGTCAGCGACGTGGGCGCAGTAGATTCCGCGACCGGACAGCGCTCGTTCCAGCAGCGTCAGATTGGCAGCCGTGTCGCTGTGCGCTCCGGTGAAACCCTGGTGCTGGGTGGCCTGATCCGCGAAAACAAAACTGTTGGCAAAGCAGGGCTGCCCTGGTTGCAGGATTTGCCCGTTGTTGGCAAACTATTTGGGTCCAATTCAACCAATACCAACCGGACCGAACTGTTGGTGGTCATCACGCCGCAGGTGGTGCGCTCCGAGCAGGATTTGCGCAATGTGTCTGCGGGCCTGCGTGAAAAAATGAAAGGATTGGTAACAGAGTGGCCTGAGGCCATAAAACCAATGGATGATGCGGCTGTCTCGAAAGAGCGGGGCATTGAAACTACGAAATGAGAGTGGAGAAACGTAAAAACATGTCAGTCAATAGTGTCAAAACAGTGGGTATGCGCAGTGCGGTTGCCGTCGTGGCGATGGCTGCTATAAGTTTGCTAGCGGGATGCGCGTCTGGTCCTGCAGCTACGGCCCAGCCTCCTGAAGAGATAGTTCGCGCCTTGGCCGCCCAGCGTTGGCAAGCTTTGGTTGAGGGCGATCTTACAAAGGCATATACCTTTGCCACCCCTTCTTACCGCAAAATCAACTCTTTCGAAATATTTCGTGGTGGTAAGCAGAGCGCCTCTGTGAAATGGGTTGCGGCACAGGTTTTGCGTGTAGACTGCGAGCCGTCGAAATGCGCAGTGCAGATCGAGTTGGAGAGCAAGTTCGAGACACCTATCCGTATCAAGACAACTGTCAAGTCCAGTCTGGATGAGACATGGGTTCTGGAAGACGGCAAGTGGTGGATGTTTGAAAAGTTGTAAGCAAAGTTCATCTGGCGATAAAAAACTAAGGGAGGCCTCCTTATCGACTTGTTGCAAAAACTCAACATCTAGGAATTGAAAGCCCATTTTTTTATATTTTGTGGCACAAGGGCTGTGCTAGAATTTCTTAGGCGTTAACAACTTTAGAGTTGCGCTTAATATCCTTTTTTAACTGGAGTCTTCATGAAAAAAAGTACACTCGCATTGAGCGTCGCCGCCGCACTTGGTGGTTTTGGTTTTGCAACGTCGGCTTTTGCCATTTCTGATGCGGCCGTTCTTGCGCCTGTCGCAACTGCCGCTCTGGCTGGCAGCAGCTACACCGTGGCTGTTCCTGCTGCTACCGTTCTGGAGCGCAATCCCGATGGTATCGGTCATCAGCTGATCATTCCTTATTTCACCGCTCAGGGCACCAATGCAACCCTGATCGAAATCACCAACCACGACGTCAAGCGCGGCAAGCTGGTGAAGGTGCGTTTCCGTGGCGCCGCCAACTCTGACGATCTGTATGACTTCACGCTGGCCCTGTCTCCCGGTGACGTCTGGACTGCAGCCGTCTCCAAGGACGCTACTGGTGTCGCCAAGCTGGTTTCCACAGACGCATCCTGCGTTCTGCCTGCAGCTGCTAAGAACGGCTTGTTCAGCACAAACCGTGTCGACCCAACCCCTCCCACTGGCGTTGTTGTGAACAGCCAGACCCTGGAAGGCTATGTTGAAATCATCACCATGGGTGACATTCCAAAGTCCTATACTGGTGCTGCTGATGCTGGCCAGTCGGGTACTGAAGCTGCCTATGATGCCCGTACTACTGCTCAAAAGGCTGCTACGCTGTTCGGCACCATCAAGCACGCCAGCGACGTTGCAACCTGCGATGTCACAGTTCTGGACACCAAGCTGGGTACCGATGACACGACTGCCAACATGATCGCCAAGGGCCTGACACCTCCTACAGGCATGATCTCTGCTGACTGGATCATCATCAACCAAACCAACACATCCGCATGGTCTGGTGCTGCCACGGCCCTGCAGGCAAAAGACGTTGCTGGTGCTGCTGGTGTGAATGGTACGTCCTCTCTGGTGTTCTGGCCTCAGAAGTTCGGTACGCCCACCGCTGCTGGCACTGCCCGCGACGCCGTTGGTGTTGCCACTGGAACCTATTCGGCTGACCCTCTGTTGTTGGCAGGCCCCGCTGGTGCCGCTCCATCCACCGGTACGGCTGCTATTGTGACTCCTCAGTACTATGATCTGCCTGACTTGTCCACCAGCGTTGTTGCTGGCGAGCTCTCTGGAGTTCGCGCTACTGCCACAACAGCTGCTTTGTCTGTCAAGACACTGGCGCACCAGGTTGTGACCGCATCGGGCATCGCTGCTGCGACTGAAGTGGTGTTTGCTCAGCCTACACGCCGTTACCATGTGGCTGTGAACTACAAGGCCGCTGTTGCTACCAATAACGCCAACCTGACCACTGGTGTCTTGGCTGCTGCTGTGTACCAGCCTTTCGCTCCCGCAGCGACTGACGCCTACGCAACTGCTGGTACAGGCTTTGGCTCTGGCACAATGGCCCGTGAAGTTTGCGTGACCAACGTCAATGCACCAGGTGTGGTTACTTATCGCGTTGCGCCTGCCACTGCGGTTGACAATATCGCAGCTGGTTTGTTCAATCGTGAAGAAACAACTCCCGGCGTTTCTGGCACTCCTTTCGTGATCTCGCCTAACGTGCCTGGTTCTCCTACGGTTCTGGCACTGTGTGGTGAAACATCGGTGGTGTCCATCAATCAAGGTGGTATCACCAACCCTAGCACGGCTCTGACAGCATCCTTGGCTCGCACCGACGTGACCTTTGCTGCCGGTTACGATGCTTCTTGGGCTACATGGGACCTGACTTCTGCGAATGTCCGTACACTCGGTCTGCCAGTGATTGCCAATGCCTTCATCCGCGCCGTTAACGGTACGGTGAACTACGGCTTTGCTTGGCCAGCCAAGGTTGTTCGTTAATTCGTAACCTGAGGCTCCAGTGAGAGGGCGGGGGAAACCCCGCCCTTTTTTTCGTTTGAGATTGGAAGAAGCATGAAACGTGTATTGGGAATGGTATTGTTGAGTGGCTTGGTGCAAATCACATCGGCCCAGACCTTGGTGAGCGGTCGTGGGGCCGCAGTGTCGGTCGACGATCTGAATGTGGAGGTGCTGCGTGTCCCACCAGATGCGCGTGCTGTGACTTTTGAAAAAGTGGAGACGGCGCAGAACCTAGCGGCCAATCTGTATGTGCGGCGCGTGATTGCCAATGAAGCGGCCAAGGCCGGACTTGACAAACTGCCCGAAGTCAAGGCTGCGCTGCAACAGGCGCGCGATCGCATTCTTTCGGATTACCGCCTGTCGCAGGTCGACCAGGCGAATCAGCCTTCAATGCAAGCGCTGGAGGCGTATGCACTCAGCAGCTACAAGGCAGATCCCAAGAAATTTGAAACGCCTGAGCAGGTGCGGGTCAGTCACATTCTGTTCCGTGGCCCGGATACGACTATTCAGGAGCAAGCACAGCGTGCGCTAGCCGAACTGAAGGCAGGGGCTGACTTTGCGACCATGGCCAAAGAGCGCTCCAACGATCCCGGCTCGGCTGCAAAGGGCGGCGATCTGGGGTTTGCAGCGCATGGCCGCATGGTCAAGGAGTTTGAAGAAGCGGCCTTCGCCCTCAAGAACCCTGGCGACCTCAGTGGTATCGTCCAGACGCAATTTGGCCTGCATATCCTGAAGCTCGGCGAACGTAAGCCGGTCGGTGTCAAACCGTTTGAAGAGGTGAAGGAGGCGTTGATGAAAGAGGCCCAACAAACCCTGCTGACCAACGCACGTATTGCGGAGAGAGATCGTGTTTTGAAAGACGCGAAGTTTGAACCGGCCGCCATTGCAGCATTTACTAAGGCGCAAGCCGGAGCTAAGTAGCAGGTATGAAAATGGGGGGCGCCATGGCCGTGGCATGGCAGCACCGGGCCTTGCTACTGGCCCTGGTCAAGCGTGATCTGCAAAACCGCTACGCCGGCTCCGTGGCGGGCGTAGCGTGGGGGTTTTTGCACCCCCTGATCATGCTGGCCATTTATGGCATCGTATTCGAGTATGTCTTCAAGGTGCGCGTTGCTCGGGTAGCCGAGAACCAGCCCTATGTGCTGTTCGTGGCCGCCGCGCTGTGGCCCTGGCTGGCCTTCCAGGACGCTGTCAGCAGGGGTGTGGTCGCCATTCAGAACAATGCATCCATCGTCAAAAAAGTGAACTTCCCGCAGGAATTGCTGGTGCTCAGTACGGTGTTGGCCAGCTTTGTGGTGCAACTGGGGGGCTATGTCCTCGTTTTGCTGCTGCTGCGCATAAGCGGGCTGGGCGTGCATTTCGGGGATTTACCCGCCATACTGGTTTCATTGGTTTCGCTGTTTTTTACTGCGCTGACCGTGGCATTTGTGTTGGCTGCACTGCAGGTGTATATCCGCGACGTGGAGCAACTGTTATCGCAGGTCATGAGCGGCCTGTTCTATCTCACCCCCATTTTGTACACCACCGCAACCGTTCCGCATTGGATGGGTGAGGTGATGCAGTGGAACCCTCTGGTGCATATGTTGGAGCCCTTGCGGAGTGCCTTGCTGAACACTGTACCGGTGGACTGGGTGGGGCTAGGCATCACTCTTCTGGTGTGCATCCTGTCGTTTGCCATGGCCCGCAAATTCTTCAATCGCCTGGCCCAGTATTTTGAGGACATGCTGTGAGCGCAGAGCGGGCTGTTGTACTGGAGTTGCGGGGGGTTGGCAAGAGCTACCCCATGTTGCAAAGCGGCACGCGCAAATTGGGACTGGTATTTGCCCGCCTCTTTGGCCGCGAGCCGCGCCATACACGCGCGGTACTGAAGGACGTGAGCTTCCGTGTGCGCAAGGGCGAGTCGTTCGGTATCGTGGGTGTGAATGGGGCCGGAAAGTCCACCTTGCTCAAAATGATTGCGGGGGTTGTTTCCCCGACGAGCGGAACCATCCAGCGGCACGGCCGTATCGCGGCCTTGCTGGAATTGGGAGCAGGATTTCACCCTGAATACACCGGTCGGGAGAATGTTTTCCTCGCCTGTGCCCTGATGGGCTTGAGCCATGCAGACACGCTCGCGAAACTGGACGGCATCATTGATTTTGCGGACATCGGGGCTTACATCGATCAACCCATCAAGCACTACTCCTCCGGGATGGTGGTGCGCCTCGGGTTTGCCGTTGCCACCTGCGTTACGCCAGACGTTCTGATTACTGACGAGGTGCTGGCGGTAGGAGACGAGTCATTCCAGAAGAAATGTGTTGCCTGGCTCGAAAGCTACCTTGCGCAGGGTGGAACACTATTGCTGTGTTCCCACAGCATGTACCACATACAGAAGCTGTGCAAGCATGCCATCTGGATCGATTCAGGACGGGTCTTCATGCAAGGGGGCTCACAAGATGTCGCCCGTGCTTACCTGGCTTGGCATGAAGCGAAATCCCGCAAGCAGCCTTTACCCTTGGAGGTCGCTTCCAAGGACGAATCAGCGCCCACAGTACATGCCCACGGGGCTTATGAAGTGCGCGAAATGCGTTTGAATGGCCAGCCTGAGAACGACGCCGTCGTTGTCAACATGGGTGGGGTGCTACGCGTATCGGGCCGCGTCTACACACCGGATGGACGCATGCCAAACGTCGCAGTCGCGATCATTCGCGCAGACGGAACGCCCGTCTACGGCGTGGTGAGTGACATGGATAGCTACTTACTGGAGTCGGACGGCACACCAAACGGCTACCGGTTCAGTATTGAATTCGAAAACTTACCACTCCTGCCCGGCTACTACAACGCAAGATCCCATGCCATGGATCCGGAGGGCTTGCGAGTGTTCGATCAGGTGGAGTTGCCGTTTGCTGTTTCCGGGGAATCGCGGGAATTGGGCCTGTGCCGCCTGGAGCACCATTGGGTGAAAGCCTGACGGGTCTATCGATCCGGTGAGCTGAAGAAGCGTGGCACTTCACCCCAAAAGTGCCACAGGTGCGGGGCCTCAACAATGAGTCGGTCCAAATCAGAAAATACGGTATGCATGGCCTGATCAAGCGTATCGAAAGTGCCAATAGGGTTGATTCGCAAGCGCCGTGCGCCTGTCTGCATATGGATGTCCATACTAAACAGGGTAATGGGGACTTGTTGCTCCACCGCGATACCCAACAAGCCGCTGGCCACGAAGGCCTTGTTCGAAAGCAGTGCAACCGTGCTGCTGGACCGAACTGAGTCGGCAGGCACATCCAACACTGCCACGAGCTGCTCCTGTGCAGCCAATATCTCCCGGATGGGCTGACGCGCAAACAAGGGGTCAATGGTGGCGTGCCCGGTAACGTCTGCTACTCCTTTAATGCGCGCCAAAGCGCTGGCCAGTACCACTGGCTGATCGGCATATTGCTTGGGCTCAAAACGGGCCAACATCATGTGGGGCTGCAAGCCCGCGGCCCGTGCATGGCGCAAGGACCAGATGCCGGCCCCCCAATGAAAACAGCACAGAAATCCGGCCTTACCCGCTTCAGGCCAATTGCCTTCGACGTTTACATGACGCGCGAGCCATGCATTGGTTCGGGTTTTGACTAAAAATAAATCCGCCTGATCAACCAGTCTTACCAGCCGCAAATGCTGCGCCCACACCTTGCGGTCGCCTTCTATCTGCCCCAACTTTTCCGCTTGCTCAAGTCCCCGGTGTACCGGGTCACGGTATAGGAAGTCAAATCGGGTGGCGAGGCGAAAGATCCTGAAACAAAGCGGCCAGGGCATAAAAATTGCCAACCCTGGCAACAAGAACAACTCCACTAGTGCTATCAGCTGCCTTTTGCAATAGGCCCATCGCTGCCAAAGTGGTGGTGTTAACCCACCAGCCACGATTTGACTCTGCGCTGAAAGCCCGTTGGTATCAGCTTGGCGACAGGTGAAAAGATGGACGATGCCCGCAAAATGATGAGCAGGCGCAGCGCCTTGGATTTGACTTCCGACTGCTGGCTTTGCAGAAAATTACTGCTTTGCACATTCAGGCTGATCAATAGGTGCAGCTCTTGCATCTGCTCTGATGTCAGGGCCTGTGCCGCAGGGAGCTTTGACAAATAATCAGAACGGTAATCCAGCATTGGAAAGCTGATGGGGCTGGAATTTCCCTCAGCCTTGGCGGGTTCTTGCCCTGCAATGAAGTTCTTTTCGCGAACGCCATCAAAGAACTCCAGCCATTGGGTTGCGGACATATTCCAGTTGCATAGCCAAGACCAGGCGCGGCCGCTCAGTCGCTCGCTGAAGGCCCCGAGGGCAGGCGCTGCCACAGGGTATCCGCCTTCAAGGGCCGCGCTGAGTGTGTAGCTGTAGGTCTCTGGACATTGGGCCGGAAACCAGATCAGGTCTGGCTGCAACCAATGAAGCAGAGATGGTAAATCCGACTCGTCATAACTCCCATGCACTGTCAAGCGTGCCTTGGGTTGAGTGGTCAAATTTCTGTACGCATACCCAACGAGGTGAAAGTCCACGAGATTGGCTTGGCGTGCAGCCAAGCTCGCGACTTCCTCGAGAAGGTCTGCGCCTTTGACCTTGCTCAAGGCGCCAATGACAACTACCTTCAGTCGATCGGTTGGACGGAGCGCCCCTGGCTTGGGTGTGGGATGGGCAACGGCGTGTTTGTCAACGGTCGCATGCGGGGCAAGTCGAATGCGGGCAGCCGGCACGAAGCGGTGCATTCGAACTGCAACGTCTTCACTGGGCGTGATCAGATAACGCGCCCGGCTCAGAATGTGGCTGTGGCGCGAACGCCAGCTATCAATTTCCTCTCCTTCCGGGGCCGGACTGCGTTTGACGCACTGCCTGCACTGCTCTATGCCCAGCTCGCCACAGTACCGATCCGTATGGTCGGTCAAAGTGATTTGTGGGCAATAGCTGTAGTAATCGTGGGCCGTGAAGTCGTGGGATACGCCAAGCAGGGACGGCAATTGCGCAATTTCCGCTTTATGTCCAAGCAGGTGGTGGAAATGAATATGGCCAACGCGCAATAGCTTGAGTATCTTGATCAGCTGGGGCGTGTCGTTCGGGATGGAAAAGCGCAGCGAAAAGGCTTCTTGCACATTTTCAAAGGTGAGCTGTGCGCCCCCATCGATAGGGGTCAGATAGAGGAACGTGGCTTGTGTCCCGAGCTCGGCGGTCAGCTCCCGGATATGTTTAAGTGTTCCGCCTTCCCGGTTGTGCGAAACGTTGAGCACGACGGGGCGGCCGCTGTCTGTAATGCGTGCAATATCGATATTCAACCGCGCCTGGCCCGCTGGATCCACTCTTACGAAGTCATGCACCCGTCTTTCGTAAGATGGGTGAAGCCGGCGCATCGTTTCCATGGCGAGCGCTTCACGGCCCGCCTTGCTGTCTCCAAAGCTGATCCCCCCGGAATGCCAAACAAAGGTATCAAGCGCATGCAGGTTAATCCAGCCTGCATGAATAGCGCGCATGCAAAAGTCGTTTTCCTCGCCGTAGCCTTTGCCAAAGCTGTCGTAATCGAAAACGCCAATGTGTCCGAGGCATTCCCGGCGGATGTACATGCAGAATCCGACCGCCGTAGGAATTTCGACTGTTTGGCCGGCCAGTGTGCGGGCAAACAGATTGTCCAGGCGGGCGGTGTCATAGCCTTCCGGGATTTCGTTGTTTTGACAAAATCTCGGATAGCTGCAAATTGTGGCGTTATTGGAAAACGGAGTGACACTTGCGACACGTGCCCGGCTATAGGCCGCTTGTTGAAGTCGATCAAGCCAGTTGTTTGCGACCTCGGTATCGCTATTGAGCAGTAGGATGTCACTTTGCTTGCTGAATGCCATTCCGCGATTGACGGATCCTACAAACCCGAGATTGACAGGATTCTCAAGCAAAACCAGCTTGCTGTCGGCCTTGCATAGGGCGTGCAGCCACGAGACCAACTCAGGCTCAGGGCTCTGATCATTAACAATAATCAGTCGCCAGGCCGTCTTGTTGGTGGACAGCAAAACCGATTCAATGCATCGCTTTGTATCCGCAAAGCCACGGTACACCGGTACAACGATATCTACGGGCGTCGTCGGCAAAGGCGTGGCTGGAGCGGGTTGAGGTTGAAGGTGATTCATTGGACCTAAATGCTGTGCATTGCAGTCTTGCAATAGCCGGCGCGTGCTTCTGACGAAAGGCCAGCTTTTAATAAACTGAAATGTTGTGTCTTGCAAGTCGTGTAAGGACTTTTCTGCAAAACCCAATTGCTCCTTTAGATCTTGAGTTGAACTTTGCGCTTCGCGCAGTTCCCCCATAAGTGTTTGCGAGAGTTCCTGTAACGAACGCTGACTCTCAGTCAAATCACGAACCGCAAATTGTAAACGCTTGCGCTCCCCTTCCAGTTGACCTTGGTTTTGGGTTAAACGCGACACGTCCAACTGATACTGCTGGGATTCCAACTGATGCTGATGGGCTTCCAGCTGCTGCTGACGGGACGCCTCCGCATATTGCATGTGGAGATCTTTGACGGAGTTGGTGGCCTCCAGATAGTCTGCGGACATGGGCCACCCAGCGCCTACTTCCAGATATGCACCAAGCGCGCTTATCTGAGTCAGTACCTCAGGGTCAAGCGGCAATTCGAACCAGGGATCATCGCCCAACAGCAGAAGCAAGCTTCCTACGGAGCTATCGCCAGGCTGGATAGGGAAAATCTGCTGCTGTGACGGGAATTCGAGCCCTGCGTTGGTGCTGTCACTTCTCCAGACCCAGGCATTGCTCCCGTTGGGCAATACGATTCGCAGGAAGTACAGGCGTAAAAAGCCTGCCCTGTCGGCTGGGTCTAAGCGGATGGCTGTATAGGGCTCCGAACTGGCCGGGATAGCGAATTTCAGATTTTGCGAGGTCGCGCCTATGACGCCGTATTCGACCACCTTCGTGGACTCGCTGTATTGCCCATTTTGGGCGAGGTAAACAGCCGCCGAGAAGAGGGCCTGTGCTGGGCTGTCCGTGGAGTGGCTGTCATCATCGGTTGATGAATTCAAGGGCGACTCGACAAACCGGGGCTCCAAGGCAGAAATGAACTGATAACTCAGTGCATCAGGCAACGCAAGCAGATAGCGTGTTACGGCCGGGGGCAACGCGTCAAACGCCACTTTGAACTCCGATGCCGGCAACGATCTTTGAACTGTGTGCGTCGATACGCACTGCCAAAGATTGGCATCAAAGAAGCGCTTTAGCGACTTGCGTGTGTAAAACCGAAGATGCGTCTCGTCCAAAAGTCCTTCGGGGCGGTAGCGGAAGTCCCCTGCAATGAGTTCTGCAATCAAGCCGCAATATCCGGCATTCGGTATGGATGTCAGCAGTTTGCCGCCGGGCTTGAGTAGAGTTCTGCAAGAGGCGAGCAGGTGCTGGGGAGCTCTGAGGTGCTCCAGCACGTCGGCGCAGACAATGTAGTCGTAAGAGTGTGCTTCGAACAGGGTTGCAACGTCAACGTGGTCAAGGTCGGCCACGACTGCATTGCGGTACCAGGGTTGCGCAGCAACGACTTCATCCTCATTGTGGGACACGCCGTCCAGCGTGCAGTCGAAAAGGCTCTTCAGGTATTTGCCCAGAGACCCTGCACCCATTCCCAAGTCCAGAATTGTGGAGCCAGCCTGGATTTGTTCTCCAATGAGGGATAGTGAATCCTTGGCGTCTCGCGTTACCAGGCGATCATAGATATGCAATGCAGTAGACATGAGGAGTCAATTATCTCCCTCAGGCGTGCCTGAGGTCGTGCGGGTTAAAATGGGGGTTACTACTACAACCGTAGACCAGCTACGGAATTCATTGCCCATGGATTGGCTAGTGGGCATTTACGTAGTTTTCAATATGATCTTCAAGTACCCACCACTTTGTGTGGTGTTCATTTCACTGTCCTGCGGTCTTCTTCCAGCGAAGGCTGAAGTGTGGAAGTACGTGGACAAGAACGGTGTGCTCCAGTTCTCGAGCAATCGACCTGCGGTCGACGCTGCAATGATTTTTGATTCGGCACGTGCAAATTCACCGACTTCGAAAGCTTCCGAGCTCACGTATTGTTCTCATCCCTGTAAACGGCCGTCGTTGGAATGGTGGCCTGCATCCCCCAAGTATAGGTCTCTGGAGGCCCATTTGACCAAGGCTGCGCAGACCAGCGGAGTAGATTTAGCGCTGCTCAAGGCGGTTGCCGCAACCGAATCGGCATTCGACTCCAAAGTGGTGTCGCGCAAGGGTGCTGTTGGTGTCATGCAGGTCATGCCTGCCACTGCCCGCATGTACGGCGTGCGAGGCGCGCGGGAGAAGGACGTTGCCGAGGAACTGAAAAATCCAGCAACGAATATTGATGTTGCTGCGCAGCATTTGTCCCGACTTCTGAAGGTGTATGGCGGCCGACTGGATTTGGTCTTGGCCGCTTACAACGCGGGGGAATCAGCCGTCGCAAAGGCGTCTGGCCGAGTGCCAAATTATCCGGAAACCAAACAATACGTAACAAGTGTCATGTATTTGTATTCGCTGAACAAAGCGCAGGCTGTTTAGCGTCAAATTCGAAACTTTAAGGGTTAGTTGTGCACATTAGTTCACTTGAACACGTCAATCGGTTGGTAGAAAAATTTCTGCGCGAAAAAGAAGAATTGAATGTTTTGGACATCGGCAGCATGAATGTCAATGGGACGTACAGGAAATTTTTTGATCGCCCCCGATGGAGCTATGTGGGCCTTGATTTGGTGGCGGGGCCAAATGTTGATGTTGTATTGACCTCAACCTACAGGCTGCCAGTTCCAAGTTTTTCGCAGGATGTTATTGTTTGCGGGCAAGTGTTCGAGCACGTACAGTTTTTTTGGCTGACCTGGCTGGAAATGATCCGTACTTTGCGGCCGGGGGGGCTTATTTTTCTGGTTGCACCTTCGCGGGGGCCGGAGCATCGGTTTCCTCAGGACTGCTGGCGATTTTATCCGGACGGTTACCAAGCCTTGGCTCTTTATGGCGGTCTTGAACTTCTTGAGGTCTCAACCGATTGGGAGCCGAGCCCGCATGCGGATAGCGCACCATGGGGTGACACCGTTGGAGTATTCCAGCAGAGGCAGCTCTCGTGGATGCAGCGTTTACGAATGCGCGTCATGCAGCAAATCAGGTATCGGTTGCTCCCTGGATTCAGGGGCTGAGGATGCCCCGGTCTTCAGCGGACGTTGAAACTCCTAGAATAGAAGTTGCTGAAGGCATTTAAAGCGAAAAGGACACGGTGCAAGACCCTAAAGACTCTCGCTATACCGAGACCGGTTTCCCTACCCTGCAATGGGAAGAGGAAGATCTGCCGACGCGCCCCATGCCGCTGCATGAGCGGCCGCTGCAGGCGCGCATTGATCTGGAGATGGCGGTGGTTGCTGAACACCATGTCCGTATTGCGCTGGCCATCGAGAAGTTTTGGGGCCACCGTGACTGCATCGAGTACATGCAGTCGCTGATCATGAGCGGCTACAGCGAAGGGCAAAAGCGCATGGGCTTCAAATCCGAAGTCGTGTCGGCGCTGATCAATCTGGTGGCGCTGCACAAGCTGGAAGTGGAAAAACCTGCTCCCTAAGTCATCTAATGGGTTGGGATCAGCGCACATTGCTTCGCAAGTGGCCTGACCCCAAAGTCTCACATTTGCTTGAACAAATGCGAGAACGGCCGGCTAACAGCCAAGTTTTCCTTGCGCTCGCGGACCTTCACACTGGCCTGCCCGCGGAAATCCCGCGTCACCAGCTCGATCGCGCTGGCATTCACGATGGTGGAGCGGTGGATCTGCCAGAACTTGTGGGTGTCTATGGTTTCCAGAATTTCCTTGATCGGTGTGCGGATCAGCGCATCAAAGTCTTTGGTGGCCACCAGCGTGTACTTTTCATCCGACTGAAAAAACAGCACGTCTTCTATCGGAATCAGGCGCAGGTTTGCACCGTGGCTGGCCTTGATCCATTTGAGCTGTTCGCTTTGCGGCTTGAGTTGTGACGTGATGTGCGACACCAGCGCCTGCAAATCCTGTGCTGGTGCGGAGGGCACCATCTCCAGCCGCTGCTGCAAGCGGGTCACGGCGGACTGCAGACGTTCATCGCTGTAGGGTTTGAGCACGTAGTCCACCGCGTTGCTCTCAAACGCCTGCACGGCGTATTGGTCAAACGCAGTGACAAACACCACATGGCATTTGATGTCCGGGTTGGCGGCCAGGCTTTTGGCCACCTCTACTCCCGTCATCTCCGGCATCTGGATGTCCAGAAAGGCCAGATGCGGGCGGTGCTCATCAATCGCTTCCAGCGCCGCTTCGCCATCACCCACTTCGGCCACGATCTGCAGTGTGGGCCACATCTTGGCCAACTTGGCTTTGAGCTGGGCTCTCAGAATGGGTTCGTCTTCTGCGATGACTGCGGTGATATCCATGAATCCGTTGCCTTGTGTTTTAGGGATCAATTAGGTGCGTTTGCGCCACCAGAACCAGTATATGAGCAGCCAGATCAGTCCAAAGGGAAGTAGCACCGGGAACACCGAGATCAGAATCATCGCGGGTATGAATACCAGCAGGCCGGCAAACAAAAAGCCCAAGCCATAAATCACGGCAACCACGATGGCGGCAGCCAGCGTGGCCGCGCCAAACGCAATCAGCAAGCCGATCGAGCCCAGCGCCATACCTTCGACACCGTCGAGTTGCAGATCGCCGACCTGCACGGGCAACCAGCCGGTGTACAGACTCAGCAGTGCAACCACCAACAGGCCGACCAGCAAAGCCAGCATGGTCAGGAAAATGCCGGAGATCACACGCGTCCAGACGCTGTGCGTTTTGCTGGTGGCACTGCGAACGCGATTCCATGGTGTGGCGGGTGCTGCAGGCTGGTAGATGGAGGCAGGGCTTGCCGGCTGGACTGGGGTCTGGCCTGCCGGGGTTGGCGCTTCCATCGGTACGCGAATGCGGGCCACCACGCCGCTGGGCGTGTTGGATTCAATCGTAAACCCTGCGCGGCCGCCATAGATGGCTGCCAGACGTTCACGCAAATTGGTGAGACCTACGCCGCCGCCCGATTGGATAGGCGCGTCGGTCAGGCCGCGGCCTGTATCGCGAACTTCAATGCAAATCTGGTCGCCCATGGCCGTGATGACACGCGACACCTTGACATCAATACGGCCACCTTCGCGCACCGGTTCCAGGCCGTGCTTGATGGCGTTTTCCACCAGCGACGGCAACATCATCGGCGGGAACGGCATGGCCAGCATATCGTCTGGTGCTTCTACCGAGAACGCCAGGCGGTCGCCCATGCGCATCCTCAGAATGTTGAGGTAAGCGCGCACCAGTTCCAGCTCCTGGCCCACGGTCGATGTGCTGTCGCGCATCTTGGGCAATGCCGAGCGCAGGTATTGAATCAGGTGGCCGACCATCTGGTTGGCGGCAGGCGGGTCGATCTCGGTCAGCGCTTGCACATTGGCCAGCGTGTTGTACAGAAAGTGGGGCTCCACCTGGGCTTGCAGGGCTTGCAGGCGCGCTTCGGTGATCTGGCGGCTGACATCGCTGACAGCGGCTTGCTTTTCCTTCTCTTCGGCGAAGGCCAGTGCGCGGCGTGAGCGGCCGATGAAGTATTTGGCCAGCAGCAGGATGGCGAAGATCGGGATGAAGGTCAGGATCAGCACCGAGCCCACACCAATGCGCCACACATCGCCAGCCACCTTTTTGCGGATATCGCCGCGGAATTCGGGCGGCAGATGCATGCGAACCTGTTCGTCGTCCAGCCGCACCTGTATGCCTGCCAGGGAGGCGCCACTGGCGGCCTGGGCAGCGCTTGCGGCTTCTGCCGGAGTGGCAGGGGTTGCCGGTATCGCCGGGACTGCAGGGATGGCTGGTTTCGCAGGAATAGCAGGCTTGGCTGGGATGGCGGGAATGGCGGCCTTTCCGGGCGTGCCGGGCACGCCGGGAATACCAGGTATTCCAGGGACACCGGGTACTCCCGGTATACCGGGCACGCCTGGGATTCCAGGTTTGCCGGGCAGTGCGGGGAGGGCTGGCGGCGCAGGGGGCACGGGCTGGTGAGCGTCCTGCATCAGGCGGTTGATCGCGTCCAGTGCGTCGCGCGCTGTCTTTTCATTGGTGCGCGCGGCCTGGATCATTTCCTCGAAGGAGCGCTCTGCTGCGCTGGTGTCTACGCCCTTGTCACGCAGCTTGTCCATGGTCTCGTTGCGGGAGTCCTCCAGCGATTCACGGGCTTCCGTAGCAGTATCCACCGCGCTTTGTGCCGCGTTCTGTGCGCTTTCCAGCGCGTTTTGCCGCGCTTCCTGCATGGATTCGCGGGCCATTTCACCCGCTTCGTTTTGGGCGCGAGACAGTTCGTCCCGGGCGCGGGCAATTTCAGCCAGGGCCTTGTCGAATTCGCCGGTGCGGTCACGGTCGTTGCTGCGCGCCTTCATCGCGGCAACGACTTCTTCCGCCATGTTCAATGCACTGTCACCGAAGGCGATCTGGATTTCGCGCTTGATGGCACGCTGCTCTTCGGGGTTTTTGCCGCTGTCCGACAGACGCAGCACATGCAGCGGCGTTGCAAACAGGGTCAACGCAGCCAGAACGGCCAGGCCAAAGGCCACGAGGCCCCACCAAGGGGTTTTGTGAAGGAGATTTCCGAAGGCTTTAAACATGATGGAAGCGTCGTGGTGTCACCAAAAAGGTGTTTTTAGGGTTTGCTGCTGGGGCCGCTGCCCAAATGGCGGATGGAGCCCGAGCCTGCAATGGATTTGTTCACTTCCGCATCACCAAAGTAGCTGACGTCGCCGGAGCCGGCAATGCTGACCTTCAGTGTTTTCTTGGCCCAGACAGCGGCGTCGCCAGAGCCGGCGATGGTCATCTTGACCGCATTGGCAGACAGGCTTTGCGTATTGATATCGCCAGAGCCAGCAATGCTGCCGTCCAGCGTGTCGGTCTTGCCCGAGGCCAGGAAATCGCCAGAGCCAGCGATCGAGATGCGCAGCGTGGTGGCTTCGAGATCGCCAATGCGCATGTCGCCGGAGCCCGCGATACTGCATTTGAGCTTGTCGGCCTGCAGCTTGTCAGCGCTGATGTTGCCTGAGCCAGAGACGTCGAGCTGTTCAATGGCCCGAACGTTCACGGTCATTCGCAGGACTTTGGTGCTGATCGAGCCTGTCTTCTTTTGCATCCGGATGATCAACTGCCCCTTTTCGACCACGGTTTCGACCAGTGGCGCGATGTTGTCGTCGGTCTCCAGAGTCAGGCCTTCCGTGCTTCCCTGCACGACCTTGACGTCTGCGGGGATGGCCAGATCAATGCTGGTGAAACCACTGACGGGGCGCGTGGTGGTGGTGACATGGCCGGAGCCTGTGACCTTGGGGCCCCATCCCCAATCCCAGGCGTGGGCCGGTTTGGAGACGCCTGCCAGCGCGGCGCACAGCAGGAGGCCGCTGGTCAGAGCCAAGCGACGGGATGGAGCGGTGCCCTGGCGGGCAAGGGACTTAGCTGCGTGCATAAACGATCTCCACGGTAGGCAATGTGATGGTCCGGCAGCTGGCGGCGGCCTGGAGTTGTGGGGCTTCGGACACATGGTCAAAACCAACCAGCAAGCCGCCTTGCAAAGCAACGGTAGCGACCACTGCGGCCATCAGTGCCACGACCTTGTGGCTGCTCAGAACTGCGTAAGACATGTTCACTCTCCAAAAAACTCAGGCCACCGTGACCTGTTGGAGCGAATGTAGTGGGGTATGCGTAGCTTGGCTTATCCCAAGTGACGGATTGCAGAGACACGCGGTCAATTGCAGAAAAACGCGATGAATGGGGGGCAAAAAAGCCAGTTTTTGCGATTTCTTGGCGCTATTGGCTTGCACAGGCGGCGCAAATGCAGGCTTTTCCGCGTGCTTCCGGGGGTAAACGGGCCAGCAAATCTGCGCTGAAAGTTTGCGCCATGCACCAGCAAGTAGGTTGTTTTTGGCCAGTGGCGCGCTCAATTTCCATCGCACATTGGTTCGGCGCACCGCATAGCGGGCAGTGCTGCGGTTCTGGCAGTGCGGGGGCGGGGCGGGTCTGCATAGCGGTTGCAGTGTATCTGGAGCCCGTACTAGGCGAGGGCCGGCCTTTTGGGCTAATTGTGCGTGGCATACTTCTTTGCATGCCGCAACATTCGAATCTGGATGCACACATGAAAACCTCGACGCGACATGGGTGAGGGGCGCCACCCGACGGCGAAGCCCGTCATCGCGGCCACGCATGAATCGGGCACAGCTTGCCTGAACTGTGGTTGGTCCCTTATCCCCGGCGCGAACTATTGCAGCCAATGTGGCCAGGACACGGCCAATCACCCGCCGACCTTGTTCGAATTTGTGCACGAGTTTGTCAGTCATTATGTAGCGGCTGAGGGCAAGCTCTGGAAAAGTCTGTGGGCCCTGATGTGCCGACCAGGTTTCCTGACTTTGGAATACCTCGCTGGCCGTAAACAACGCTATGTCCTTCCTCTGCGCTTGCTGCTAAGCCTTGGCCTGGTCTTTTTCCTGGTGGCCAAGTACGCGCCCGTTCAATTCGTGCATATGGACGACGAGTGGGCAAAAAAGGTGCAGCAATCTGAGCGTGCAAATGCAATGGCCGACGTGGCCAGCGTACCTTCCTTGCCTGCTTCCGCGGCATTGGCACCCGAAGCAGAGGCAACGGCAAAATCCGCTTCAGTCAAAGTGGTTCCATCCGAAGCTGTGGTGAAGTTGGACGACGAGATGTTGTCCTTGCTGTCGCCGGGTCTTCGGGCGAAAGTGCAGGAAATCAATGCGCATTGGCAGGCGGATCCTATGGGCTCCGCCAAGGGCGTGGGTTCCGTGATGCTCTCGCTGGCACCCTATGCGGTATTGTGCTCGCTGCCGTTTTTTGCCGGCTTGTTGAAGCTGTTTTTTCGCAGCCAGCCCTATGGCGCCCACTTTGTTTTTGCGATGCATCTGCATGCCGCCTGGTACGGCATGCTGTTGATTGCGGTGCTACTGCCGTGGCAGCCCATCGGTCTTGGTGTGTGGGGCTGGGCCAACTTGTACCCGCTCTTCGCCCTCAAGCGCGTGCATGCGGCAAGCTGGGTTGCGACCGCTTTGCGTGCGGGGCTCTTGGCGGTGCTGCACTGGCTGGTTTTAGCCGTTGGGCTGGTGATCCTGGCACTGGCCGGAATCATGACAACAGCCTGAACGGCCGCTTCCGCCACTTTCGGCGGCACGTGGATGCGTCAACGTGCGCCGGTCGCCCGTGGATGAATCGCCAGACTGGCCGACTCCAGTGCGTAGACCAGCGCATGGCGGTGTTCAGTGCTGGTAAAGCGCTCTCCTGCGGTCAGCACGGTGTCGCGCGCGTCGTGGTCTACCGTGATCCACAGGCTGCCGCTTTGGCATTCCAGTTGTACGGCTGCCGCATCAGGCAGGTGCATCAATGCACGGTGGGGCAATTGCATGCTGGCGGCGGAGCTGAGGGTGGCGAGGGTGTCCATATCAATCCTTTGGCATTCGTAATGGGAATGAATGTAGAGCGCAGCTTGACCCTTTACAAACGATCATTTAGCATGCTTTGCATGCATCCTAGGAATGTGAAATCCTCTCGACCCTCTGTTCCCACGCCTGCGACCGGCATCTCGCGCAAACAATTGCCGCGCCTGGAATTGCTGCACAGCTTTGAGGCCGCCGCCCGTCATTTGAGTTTTACGTTGGCGGCCAAAGAGCTGTTTTTGACCCAGTCCGCCATCAGCCGGCAAATCGCCCAGATGGAAATGGATTTAGGCGTGCCGCTGTTCACCCGCCACCACCGGGCACTGGCGCTGACCGAGGCTGGCCTGATCATGCAGCGTGTGGTGACGGATTGTCTGGAGCGGCTGCGCGACGCAACCGTGCGGGTGCGCGGGGCGCCCACACTGCGCCAGGTCAGCATCACCTGCACGCCCGGCTTTGCGTCACTGTGGCTGATTCCCCGTTTGACACGCTTTACCGCCAGCCATCCGCAGGTAGACGTGCGTATGTCGGCCACGTTGGACGTGCTGGACCTGGCGCGCAGCGGTATCGACGTCGCCGTGCGTTTTTGTCCCAAGCGCGATGACGTGGGCCCGCCGTTGTTTGAGGAAACCGTGTTGCCACTGTGCGCGCCCGCGCTGTGCAGCCAGAGCGCACATCCGCTGCGTACCCCGGCCGATCTGGCGCAGCACACCTTGCTGACCGTTGACGTCCCGCAAGGCATGGCCCTCACGGTGGAGTGGGAGCCTTGGCTCAAGATCATGGGGCTGGCCGATCTGCGGCTTAAAAACACGCTGCGTTTTACCCAATACGCCGATGCTGTTTCCGCAGCGGTAGCTGGGCAGGGCGTCGTGATAGGCCGCGTACCTCTGCTCAATGGCTTGTTGCAGGAGGGCAAGCTGGTCTCGCCTTTCACGGGCTATGGGGGGCTGGGCGCTTCGTCACAGCGGGCCTATTACATCGACATGGCCGAGCATGCACAAGGGAATGCTGACGCGCAGGACTTTGTGCAATGGCTACGCGCCGAGGCAGCGGCATTTCTGCAGGAATAGCTGAAAAAGGATCACTGTTTCCTGCGCGGCAACCGTGCACAATAGGTGAACGTACGGCAACACAGCGATCACCATGAAGCAGAGCACATCGGACGTTCCAAATAAAGGCCTGTTCAAGGCGCACGGGCAAGCCGACTATGAGGTCAAAGGGCGCGTGGCGTATGTGCAGGCTGTTGGGCCGTTCAATGCTGAACTGGTACCCGTGATTTCACAAACCATTGCAAAGCTGATTGGCCCCCTGGCCCAATCAGGCAACTGGGCGCAGATCATCACGTTTCGCAAGAGCGCCATGTGCTCGCCGGCTGCTTTGCTGGAGTTTGCTGCATCACTGAAGGTGCGCTATACCAACCCCGCTACCAACCCTGTGGTGGCGCTGGTGATGGGGCCTGAGGTAGAAGGCGCGGGCATCATGCCCGCCATCATCTGCAAATGCTATGCCGATGCGGGTGTTGAATGCTGCGCCTTCAGCTCGCCTGAACAAGCGCAGCAGTGGGTGGACTCGCGATTGGGATTGGTTTAGCCAGACGCCAGGCCGTACCTGTCTCGCCTCACGGCAAGCGCTTTGCCACGCTTTCACGCGCGCCTTGTGTGAACACCATATGCGACACACTGCCGTCTGCGGCTTTTTCAAAGCGGATCACGATATCGGCGACGCGAGCAAAGTAGTTGTTCTCTGCCGTAGCGAATAGCTCGAAAGCACCTTGTCCCGTGGCCTGCGCCAGGAATTTCCCGTCTTCGCGCCGGATGGTGATCACGAAATTGGGTGCCAGCTGGTATTTGCCGACCCAAACGTCGAACAATGCAGGGTCCAGCTTGATCTCCTTGGGCGCTACGGGCAGGGGTTCGTCAGTGCGGGCAAAGCTTTGTTTGCCCTCGACCTCATGGACAGTGAGCCCGGTTACAGCGCCCTGCGCGTCGTTCTCAAATTCGACATGTTGCAGTCGGCCTTCCCGAAAGAAGCGCTTGTCGCCATACGGTGTGAGCACCATACGCAGCCCGCCCTTGCGTGACATCACCAGTGTGTTCTCCACCCGCGTCACATTGCGGCTTTCCTTTTCGTCGAGACGATAGACACCCGTGAATGCGTCCAGTGCCTTTTCACTCAGCACCACCGGTTTGAAATCAGGAAAAGGTTTGCCAATAGCCAGTGCCGCAGCGCGGTTGGCCACCATTTCCGGGCGTGCCGAGCCCCCATTGGCATTACCCAGCACCGCAACAAATACCTTCTCCTGGGGCAAGCGCACTGCGTGGGTCGAAAAGCCGTCGATGGCGCCGCCGTGGGTGATCATGGGGCTGCCCTGAAGCTGCGAGATCTCCCAGCCGTAACCGTAAGTGGTGAGTTCGCCGCTGGCCAGTCGATACGGCGTGTGGGCTTTGGTCCAGGTGGCGGGCTGCAGGAGCCGGCCTGCGGTGATGGCGGCGTCCCAACGTGCGAGGTCATCCACGGTGGAGACGAGTGCACCAGCGGCGTAGGGCAGTGTCATGCTGATGGCGTCGGCGGGCTCAAAGCCGTTCTTGCCGCGCTGGTATCCAGACGCCCGGTTGACGGGTTGGCGTTCATGGCCTTCGTAAGCGGTGTGTGCCATGCCCAGCGGCACGAAAATGCGCTTGGCCATGAAGTCGGCATAGGACATGCCAGAGGCTTTTTCAATGATGGCCCCGAGCAGGAAGTAGCCGGAGTTGCTGTAGCGCCAGCGCGTGCCTGGTTCGAATTCCAGCGAATCCACCTTGATACTGTTCACCATCTCCGATACGGTGACGTCTTTGTCTCTTGTCTGTGCAAAGCCGGGTTTGTCGGTGTAACTCCGGATGCCCGACGTGTGGGTCAACAGGTGCTCGATGGTGACCTTGTTGTCGGCGATTGGGTAGTCGGCAATAAAGCGCGTGATGGGGTCGGATAGAGCCAGCTTGCCTTCATCGGCCAGGAGCAGGATGCCCACCGCTGTGAATTGTTTGGTGATGGAACCCAGGCGCAGTTCCATCTCGGGCTGCATCGCAATTTGCGGGCTCACACTCGCCAATCCATAGCCCTTGCGCAGCAGGACTTTGCCGTCTTTCACAACGATGACCGTAGCACCGGGCTCGCCTGGTTTGTACAGAGCAGCCAGTGTCGATTCGAGGCGGGGCACAAGCGCCTGGTCGGCGGGCAGAGTGGCTTGAGGCAGGCCGTCGGCGGTGCTGGGCGCCGCATGCAGCAAGGCAATGGCCGCGATCAAGAGGCCAGGGATGAAGCGAAACATAGGGGACTTTCCTCGGATAGGTAGGGTGGGAGTGCGTGCTGTTTCAAGCAAACGGGCCACTGTATGGCCCTACCTATCGAGGTGCAATGGACGTACGACGAACTGTAGAAACGGGGGAACAGGCTTGCCCCACAGCGCGATATTCGGTTTGTCGGGGGAGACGCTGACGCACCAGCCTTGTTGCGTCAGAGTTCGCGGCTTAGGCCGCAGCCTTCACTTTCAAGCGCCACGCATGCAGCAGCGGCTCTGTGTAACCGCTGGGTTGCGACAAGCCCTTGAACACCAACTCCGTCGCAGCCTTGTAAGCGGCCGATGTCGTGAAGTTGCTCGCCATTTTTTTGTATAGCTTGTCACCTGCGTTTTGCTTGTCCACCACAGCGGCCATGCGCTCGAAGGTTTCGGTCACTTGGGCCTTGGTGACAACTCCATGGAGCAACCAGTTCGCCATGTGCTGGCTGCTGATGCGCAGCGTGGCGCGGTCTTCCATCAGGCCGACGTTGTGGATGTCGGGTACCTTGGAGCAGCCCACTCCCTGGTCGACCCAGCGCACCACGTAGCCCAGGATGCCTTGCGCGTTGTTGTCCAGTTCCTGCTGCTTTTCGGCGGCGTTCCAGTTGGGATTGGCGGTGACGGGAATGGTCAACAGGCCGTTCAGAATTTCGTCACGCACCTTCTCGTATTTGGTTTTCTCCAGGCGCTTTTGCACGTCAGACACCAGCACTTGGTGGTAGTGCAGCGCATGCAGCGTGGCGCCGGTGGGGCTGGGCACCCAGGCGGTGTTGGCGCCCGCATTCGGGTGTGCAATCTTTTGTTCCAGCATGGCCTTCATCAAATCCGGCATGGCCCACATGCCCTTGCCGATCTGCGCCTTGCCGCGCAGGCCGCAGGACAGGCCCACCAGCACATTGTTCTTCTCGTAAGCCTGAATCCAGGCGCTGGTCTTCATGTCGCCCTTGCGCAGCATCGGGCCGGCCTGCATAGCAGTGTGCATCTCGTCGCCGGTGCGGTCCAGGAAGCCGGTGTTGATGAAAGCCACGCGACTGCTGGCAGCGGCGATGCAGGCCTTCAGATTCACGCTGGTGCGGCGCTCTTCGTCCATGATGCCCAGCTTGACCGTGCTGTCCTTGAGGCCCAGCATCTTCTCGACGCGGGAGAACAGTTCAGCGGCGAATGCGACTTCCGCAGGGCCATGCATCTTGGGCTTGACGATATAGACCGAGCCTTCGCGTGAGTTGCGGATCTGGCCTTTGGGTGCGCCTTTCTTGCCGCGTTGCAGGTCGTGCAACGCAATCGTCGTGGTGACCACGGCGTCCAAGATGCCTTCGGGGATTTCGAGCGTGCTGCCGTCGGCGGCGGTGTAGGTGATGGCCGGGTTGGTCATCAAGTGGCCCACATTGCGCACAAACATCAGCGAGCGGCCATGCAGCGTGACGGTCTTTTTGCCCTTGGGCGCGGTGTAGACACGGTCGGCGTTCAGACCACGTGTGAGGGTCTTGCCACCCTTCTCAAAGCTCTCGGTCAGCGTGCCTTGCAGAATGCCCAGCCAGTTGCCGTAGGCAAGCACCTTGTCATCTGCATCAACCACCGCGACGGAATCTTCCAAATCGAGGATGGTGGACAGCGCGCTTTCGATCACCAGATCGCTCACACCCGCTGCGTCGCTCTTGCCGATGGGTGTGGCGCGGTTGATGATGATGTCCAGATGCAGGCCGTTGTGTTGCAGCAAGACAGACGAGGGGGATGTGGCATCGCCCTGGTAGCCAATAAATTGGTCCTTGTCCGCGAGCTTTGATGTGCTGCCGTCTTTCAGCGTGACGATCAAGTCGCCGCCTTTGATGGCGTAACCGGTGGAGCCCACATGTGAGCCAGTCTTCAGTGGCGCAGTGCGGTCCAGCACGTAGCGTGCGTATTCAATAACCTTGGCGCCGCGCTTTGGGTTGTAACCCTTGGGCCCTACCTTCTCCTGGCCGTTGTCCGTGGAGATCACGTCCGTGCCATACAGTGCGTCGTACAGCGAACCCCATCGTGCGTTCGCAGCGTTCAGCGCGTAGCGGGCATTGAGTACTGGCACCACCAGCTGCGGGCCAGCCTGTTTCGCCAGCTCGGCATCGACATTCTTGGTGCTGATCTTGGCCTTCTTGGGCGAAGGCACCAGGTAACCAATGCGCTCCAGAAACGCGCGGTATGCAGGCATATCGGTGATGGGGCCGGGGTGCGCTTCGTGCCAGGTGTCCAGCGCAGTTTGCAGGCGGTCGCGTTCTGACAGTAGTTCAATATTCTTGGGCGCCAAATCCGCCACGATGGCGTCAAAGCCCTTCCAGAACGCAGCGGGCGCAATGCCCGTTCCGGGCAGCACTTTGTTTTCAATGAATGTGTGCAGAACCGTCGCAATTTGCAGGCGGTGTTCGGTGGTGCGGGATGTAGACATGGAGAACCTCGAAATAAATGAAAAACCTGTGGCTTCGATGCCAATAGAAGGACTGTATTTCATCCTTTGGCGCTAACTATATGGAAGAATATCAATCTATTTGTGACATAAACATAGGTATTCTCGCCGTATGCCCTCGCCAAGCGCCGTGACCGAACCACAAGCAAAAGCCTTGCCGTTGGCGGGCATTCGGGTGGTGGAGTTCACCCATATGGTGATGGGGCCAACCTGCGGCATGGTACTCGCCGACCTGGGCGCCGAGGTCATCAAGGTGGAGCCTTTGGCGGGCGACAGTACGCGCAAGCTGTTGGGCAGCGGCGCCGGTTTCTACCCACTGTTCAATCGCAACAAGAAAAGTCTTGCCATCGATATGAAGAGCGCGAAGGGGCGCGAGGTGATCTTGAAGCTAATCGCCACCGCCGACATCGTCAGCGAGAACTTCAAAACCAAGACCATGCAGAAGCTGGGGCTGGACTACGCGACGCTAAAGCAGTTTGACGAGCGTCTGATTTACGTCAGCCACAAAGGCTTCCTGCCCGGCCCGTACGACCACCGCACCGCGCTGGACGAAGTCGTGCAGATGATGGGTGGCCTGGCCTACATGACTGGGCGGCCCGGCGATCCGTTGCGCGCGGGCTCCAGCGTCAACGACATCATGGGCGGCATGTTCGGTGCCATCGGCGCCATGGCCGCGCTGATGCAGCGCGCTACCACCGGCAAGGGTCAGGAAGTGCAGAGCGCGCTGTTCGAGAACAACATCTTTCTGGTGGCGCAGCACATGATGCAATTCGCTGTCACCGGCAAAGCCGCTGCGCCGATGCCCGAGCGGATTTCGCCTTGGGGCATTTATGACGTGTTCAGCGTCAAGGACGGCGAACAGATTTTTCTGGCGGTGGTTGGCGACGGGCAGTGGAAGACGTTTTGCGAAGCGTTTGGCTACCCAGATCTGTTTGCCGACACGCGTGTCACCACCAACAACGACCGCGTGATGGCGCGCTCTTGGCTAATCCCCGAGCTGCGCACACGGCTGGCGCAGTTCAGCCGGGCCGAGCTGTCCCAACGCTTCGAGCAAGTGGGCCTGCCGTTCGCGCCCATCACCGATCCACAGCATTTGTTTGACGACCCGCATCTACAACAAACCGGCGGCCTCGCGCCCATGGAGTTGCCTGACGGGCGCCAGACGCAGGTGCCGCTGCTGCCGCTCATGCTGGGCGGGGAACGTCTGGGCCTGCGACTTGATCCACCCAAACTGGGCGAACACACCGACGCGCTGCTGCAAAGCCTGGGATACACCGCAGCCGAGGTTGCAGGGCTTCATGCTGAGCGGATAGTGCTATGAAAAAAGTAGCGGATTACGCACGTTCCATGCGCCCTAGAGGCCAAAATTATGGATAAATTAAAACAACTGGAATCCTTTGTGTCCGTCGCTACGCGCGGCAGCCTGACTGCCGCGGCAAATGCGGAAGGCGTTGCACCTGCGATCATGGGCCGTCGTCTGGATGGGCTGGAGGAACGCTTGGGTGTGAAGCTATTGCTGCGCACCACCCGACGTATCACGCTGACCCATGAAGGCAGCGCGTTCCTCGAAGACTGCCAGCGCATCCTGGCCGATGTGTCGAATGCCGAGGCTAGCGTCAGCGCAGGCGGCGTCAAAGCTGCAGGGCATCTGCGCATCACCGCACCTGCGGGCTTTGGCCGTCGCCATGTCGCGCCGCTGGTGCCAAAGTTTCGTGCGGAGCACCCGGACGTCAGCATCTCGCTGAACCTCAGCGATCGCGTCGTCGATCTGGCGGGCGAGGGCTATGACTGCGCGGTGCGCGTGGGCGATTTGCCAGACTCGTCGCTGGTTAGCGTCCGCATGGCCGACAACCGCCGCCTGTGCGTGGCCACACCTGCATACCTGGCGCGTCGTGGCACGCCCAAGACACCATCCGACCTCTCCAAGTTCGATTGCCTCACGCTGTCCAGCGACGCGTCGCAAACCCGGGGCTGGGCGTTTCGCGAAAGTACGGCGCCCGATGCCGAGGTCACACACATTCGCCCGATCGGACCGCTGGACTGCTCCGACGGACAGGTGTTGCACGACTGGTGTCTGGCGGGCTATGGCATTGCATGGCGCAGTACCTGGGAGGTGGAAGCGGAGATTGCGGCGGGCTTGCTCGTGGCTGTGCTGGAAGATTTCGCCGCGCCGCCCAACGGCATCTACGCCGTGTTCCCGCAGCGCAAACACATGCCGTTGCGCGTGCGGCTGTGGATTGATTTTCTAAAGCACCATTACGGCACGCCGGGCTTCTGGCAATCGCGTTCAAAATAGCAGAACAAATACAAGGAGACAGGCATGCTGCCCATCGACCAGGTGCAACTGCATTTCAACCCCGCCGCCCTGATGGTGCTCAATGCCATCCTCGGTCTGGTGATGTTTGGCATCGCGCTGGACCTGAAGCTTGCAGATTTCCGACTGGCGATGAAGTCGCCCAAAGGGCTGATCCTGGCCACCGTCGGTCACCACATCATCTTCCCTGCGATGACGTATGTGCTGATCTGGATCATCCAGCCGGTGCCCAGCATCGCACTGGGCATGATTCTGGTGTCGTCATGCCCTGCAGGTCATCTGTCGAATTTTCTGACGCACCTGAGCAAAGGCAACGCGGCCCTATCTGTCAGTGCCAGCGCGGTGTCGACTGCATTGGCGATTGTGATGACGCCGCTGAATTTCAACTTCTGGGGCAACCTGCATCCGATCACCCACGACCTGATGCGCACCATCTCGCTGGACCCGTGGGTCATGCTGCGCGACATCATCATCCTGCTGGGCTTGCCGCTAGTGGCCGGCATGTGGGTATCGCACCACTATCCAGTGTTTGCGAAGCGCGCGGAGAAGCCGATGAAGCGCTTTTCGCTGGTAGTGTTCTCGCTGTTTGTCGTAGGCGCGCTGGCGGCGAACTACCAACACTTCTTGCAATACATCCAATTTGTCGTCGTCGTGGTGTTCATCCACAACGGGCTGGCGCTTGTCACGGGGTATTCGTTGTCCACGCTGCTGGGCCTCTCTGACCGGGACCGCCGTGCGGTGACGTTCGAGATGGGTATCCAGAACTCCGGGCTCGGCCTGATTCTGATCTTCAACCTGTTCAATGGCTTGGGCGGCATGGCCATCATCACCGCGTGGTGGGGCGTGTGGCACATCATCTCTGGCTTAACGCTGGCGCTGTTCTGGAGCAAGCGCGAACCAAAAAATACTGTTGCTCCGACCAGCGCGTGAGCGGCCTGCTTGTGCAGCCTTTTGACGCCGTCTGGATCGCCATCGGCGGCTTCATCTTTCTGGCGTTCACGCTGGAAGCGGTCACCGGGTTTGGCAGCATCGTCATCGCACTGGCGCTGGGCGCGCAGCTGGTGCCACTGGAGAGCCTGATGACCATCCTGGTGCCGCTGTCCGTCTGCATGAGCAGCGTGATGGTGTGGCGCCATCGCGGAAAAGTCGATCTCCAACTGCTGACGCGGCAGTTGCTGCCGGGCATGTTGGTGGGCACCGTGCTGGGTTACGTCATCAAGCCCTTTCTGGATGCCGGCCTGCTACGCCAGTTGTTCGGCCTGCTGATCATCTGGTTTGCGGCGCGGGAGCTATGGCGCATGTATCACGCTACGCCGTTTGCGATACGGCCTGTATGGCTCACGCGAAGCCTGATCGTCGTGGCAGGGGTGACGCATGGCTTGTTTGCGTCTGGCGGGCCGTTGCTGGTCTATGCCGTGTCAGGCCTGCAGATGGACAAGGCGCGTTTTCGCGCAACATTGGCGGCGGTCTGGCTGAGCCTGAACGTGGTGCTGGCGACCGCCTTTGCGCTGGACGGGCGGCTGCAACCCGCGTTGCCCTATGTCGCTGCCTATCTGCCGGTGATCTTTGCCGGGGTGTACTTCGGCGAGAAGTTGCACCACCGCGTCAGCGAGCAGCATTTTCGCGTGGTGATCTATGTCTTGTTGCTGGTCACCGGTGCATTGCTGGCTCGGCCCCGCTGAGATTGCTATATTTTTAGTAGCTGCTCACGCACGTATTTCGGGCGCTCCAGCCCGATTTGTCACTTAAAAATATCAGGTAGAGCCAAACTCATCACCCAGTTCACGCGCCCGCGCGCGGGCCGCATGCAGCGCTTGCGCAAACAACGCGCTCACGCCAGACGCGTCCATGGACGTGATGGCGGCATGGGTGGTGCCGCCCTTGGAGGTAACCCGCTGGCGCAGGACTTCCGGCGGTTCGCTGGAGGATCGCGCCAGCTCGCCCGCGCCAATGAACGTGGCGACGGCCAGTTGGTACGCCTGTTCACGGGAGAGTCCCATGTCGACACCGGCCGCGGTCATCGCCTCCATGAAATAGAACATATAGGCCGGGCCGGAGCCGGACAGCGCCGTCACAGCGTCCAGTTTCTCCTCGGCGTCCAGCCACAGGTATTCGCCCGTGGTGCCGATGACCAGTTCAGCCAGCTTGCGGTCGGCCTCGCTGACTGCGGGGCGTGGGTACATCGCAGTGATGCCCTTGCCGATCAATGCGGGGGTGTTGGGCATGGTGCGCACGATGCGCTCGTTGTCCAGCCAGCGCGCGATGCTGTCGCTGCGAATACCGGCGGCCACGCTCAGGTGCAGCGCGTTTTGGGTGTGAAGGCGCGTTTGCAGCGCAGCATCCTTGAAAGTCTGCGGCTTGACGGCCCAAATGACGATGGTGGCTTTGTTGAGAAATACGTCAGCCTGGGGCGCGGCATCGATGCCGAACTGGACCTTTAGCTTTTCGCGCGCTTCCGGGTAGGGCTCCACCACGTCGATGTTTTGCGCGCCAAAACCCTGGCTGGTCAGTCCGCTAATAATGGCGCTGGCCATGTTGCCGCCGCCGATAAATGCAATATGCTCGCTCATCGTGCCTCCCGACGAGCCGCCTCTAGGGAGGCATGCGCCCCCTCTGGGGGCAGTGAACGAATGTGAACGTGGGGGCGCATATTTATTTTCCGATTCATGGACTACATTCTCGCGCTAGATCAGGGCACTACCAGTTCACGGGCGATTCTGTTCAATCGCAAAGGTGAGATCGCGGCCACCGCGCAGCGCGAATTCCGTCAGAGCTTTCCGCAGCCCGGCTGGGTGGAGCACGACGCCAATGAGATCTGGAAAACTCAAATAACCGTTGCGCGCGAAGCATTGGCACAAGCCAAAGTCTCTGCCAAGCAGATTGCCGGTATCGGCATTACCAACCAGCGCGAAACCACCGTCTTGTGGGACCGCAAGACGGGCGAGCCCGTCGCCCCTGCCATCGTCTGGCAGGACCGCCGCACCGCCAAGCGCTGTGACGCACTGCGCGCGGCGGGCAAGGCGGCATTGATACAAAAGAAAACGGGGCTGGTGCTCGACGCCTACTTCTCCGGCACCAAGCTGGAGTGGCTGCTCAATACCGTGCCGGGAGCGCGCGCTCGGGCCGAACGCGGCGAGTTGGCATTTGGCACTATCGACAGCTGGCTGGTCTGGAAGTTGACCGACGGCGCGCTGCACGTGACCGACGCCAGTAACGCCTCGCGCACGCTGCTGTTCAACATCCATACTTTGCAATGGGACAACCAGTTGCTGGACCTGTTTCATATTCCCGCGTCGGTGCTGCCCACCGTGGTGCCCAGCAGCGCGGTGATTGGCAAGACTGCCGCCCATTGGTTGGGCGAGGCGGTTCCGCTGGCTGGCATCGCCGGTGACCAGCAGGCCGCCACTTTTGGCCAAACCTGCTTCACGCCTGGCACCGCCAAGAACACCTATGGCACGGGTTGCTTCATGCTGATGAACACCGGGCGCAATGCGATTCGCAGCGAAAACAAACTGTTGTCTACCGTCGCCTGGGTGGGCGGCGCACCGACTTCCTCCAAACTGGACGCTGCGCTGGGTTGCTATGCGCTGGAAGGCTCGGTCTTTATGGGCGGCGCCACCATCCAGTGGCTGCGCGACGGTCTGCAAATCATCCAGTCCTCCGATGAGGTGGAGGCCTTGGCCGCCAGCGTCGCAGATGTCGATGACGTTTATCTGGTGCCCGCCTTTGCGGGCCTGGGCACGCCACATTGGGATGGCCATGCGCGTGGCACGTTGGTGGGTATGACGCGTGGCACAGGCCGCGCCCACATCGCCCGCGCCGCGCTGGAAGCGATTGCGCTGCAGTCGGCCGACGTGTTTGCCGCCATGGCCAGCGACTCCGGTATCGCACTGCGTGAACTGCGCGTCGATGGTGGTGCGTGCCGCAACAACTTGCTGATGCAGATGCAGGCGGATTTCCTGGGCGTGCCGGTGGTGCGTCCGAAAGTAACCGAGACCACGGCGCTGGGCGCGGCCTATCTGGCCGGGCTGGCGACTGGTTTCTGGTCGGGCGTGGATGAGCTCACACAACAATGGGCGGTCGATCGCCGCTTTGAGCCGCGCATGTCGGCGGATGCCCGCAAGGCGAAACGCGCGCGTTGGCAGCAAGCGGTAGCGCGGTCTCGCGATTGGGCACAAGACTGATATGACGACACCCCAACAAGCCTTGCCCACGGTCCGCGCAGATTTGATGCGCCGTTTGGCGGTGGATGAGCAGTACGACATCGCCATTGTCGGTGGCGGTGCCACCGGGCTGGGCATCGCGCTGGACGCAGCGAGTCGCGGTCTGAAGGTCGTGCTGGTCGAGTCACATGACTTTGCCAAGGGCACATCCTCACGGGCCACCAAGCTGCTCCACGGTGGCGTGCGCTATCTGGCGCAAGGCAATATTGGTTTGGTACGCGAGGCTTTGCACGAGCGCACGACCGTGTTGCGCAATGCCCCGCATCTTGCGCAGCCGTTGGCTTTTGTGGTGCCTGCGCACACCTGGTGGGAAGCACCTTTCTATGGCATCGGTCTGACGATGTACGACCTGCTGGCGGGCAAGGCGGGGCTGGGCAAGACCGAGTTTCTGAACCGTGCCGAAACGCTCAAGGCGCTACCGCAAGCCAATCCTGACGCACTGAAGGGTGGCGTGAAGTACTGGGATGGCCAGTTCAACGACGCACGGCTGGCGATCACGCTGGCCAAATCGGCCGCGCTGGCCGGCGCGCTGCTGGTGAACTACTGCAAGGCCACCAATCTGACATTTGATGCCGGACGCGTCAGCGGGCTGGTGTGTGAAGACACGGAAACCGGCCAGTCCTATACCCTGCGGGCGCGATGCGTCATTAACGCGGCTGGCGTCTGGGTCGATGCGTTGCGCCAGATCGATGGCGACGCCAACGCCCATGATGGACGCCATCCGACCCGGCCTATGGTCGCGCCCAGTCAGGGCGTGCATCTGGTGGTCGACCGCAAGTTTTTGGGTTCTGACCACGCACTGATGGTTCCGAAGACCTCGGATGGCCGGGTTCTATTTGCCGTGCCATGGCTAGGCAAGGTGATATTGGGTACGACGGATACGCCCCGCCACGACCTTGCGCGCGAGCCGGATGCCTTCAAGGAAGAAGTTGACTTCATATTGCGGGAGGCTGCGCGTTACTTAAAGCCTGCGCCGACCCGGGCGGATGTCAAAAGCATCTGGGTCGGTCTGCGCCCGCTGGTCAAGCCGCCGGACGACCGAGGCGAAAATACCAAGGCACTGAGCCGCGAACACACCATCTTGGTATCACGCAGCGGACTGGTCACTGTGACAGGCGGTAAATGGACCACCTACCGCGCAATGGCCGAGGATGTGCTGCAAAAGTGCGTGGATCGCAAGCTGCTTCCTGCGCTAAAGCCGGCGCTCACTAACAATATGCGGCTTATCGGTGCTGAGTCCAGGTCTCCGGCCATGGTTTCATTGGCGCACGCTGAAGGGCCGCATTCCTATGGCCTCGAGGCGCTTCAGGTGGCGCAAATGCCGGGCACTGATCGGGAGTTGGCCCCCGGCTTGACGGAAGCCATGGTGCGCTATGCGGCGCGCCATGAATACGCCCGCACAGTGGAAGACATGCTGGCAAGGCGCAGTCGGCTATTGTTCCTGGATGCAGCTCTCGCGGCAGCAATTGCCCCGGCAGTGGCGGAAATCCTGGTCTCGGAAACCGCCCAGGATGCCCAGCTGGATGCATTTATTACCCTGACAAAGCATTATTTGGAAGTGCCAGCCTAAAAAAGTGTTGACCGAGCGTACAAACCAATGCATAATCGAGGGCTTCGCTTGTAAAAGCTGAAGTTTCTGCCCACATGGAGGCGATATGAGTGGTTCATATCGCGGACAGCGGGCCCAAGACTGATCTGGTTCTGACATTGCTACGGGGTAGCGGTTGATCCAGATGCAAGTTGGGAATATTGAAATGATCCAAACTGAATCTCGGTTAGAAGTTGCCGACAACACTGGCGCGAAATCCGTTCTCTGCATCAAGGTGCTGGGCGGTTCCAAGCGTCGTTACGCCAGTGTTGGCGACATCATCAAAGTTAGCATCAAGGAAGCTGCTCCGCGCGGACGCGTCAAAAAAGGCGAAGTCTATAGCGCTGTTGTGGTTCGTACCGCCAAGGGCATTCGCCGTGGCGACGGTTCCCTGGTGAAATTCGACGGCAATGCAGCAGTGTTGCTCAATGCCAAGTTGGAGCCTATCGGCACCCGCATCTTCGGACCCGTTACACGCGAACTGCGTACGGAAAAGTTCATGAAGATCGTGTCCCTGGCTCCTGAAGTTTTGTAAGGACCCGCCATGAACAAGATTCGCAAAGGCGACGAAGTCATCGTTATCGCAGGTCGCGATAAGGGCAAGCGCGGCAAGATCTCGCTGCGCAAAGATGACTCTCATGTCGTAGTCGACGGTATTAACCTGGTGAAGAAACACACCAAGCCAAATCCGCTCAAGGGAACAACCGGTGGCATCGTCGACAAGACCATGCCTATCCACCAGTCCAACGTAGCCATTTTCAATGCAGCTACTGGCAAGGCGGATCGTGTTGGTATCAAGGTGCTGGCGGATGGTAAGCGCGTGCGCGTTTACAAGTCCAGCGGCGAAGAAATCAAGGTGGCATAAACATGGCACGTCTACAACAACACTATCGCGAAAAAGTCGCGCCTGAGCTGACAGCCAAGTTTGGCTACAAGTCGCCCATGCAAGTGCCCCGTCTGACCAAGATCACCCTGAACATGGGTGTGAGCGAAGCGGTTGCCGACAAGAAGGTCATGGACAACGCTGTGAGCGACCTGACCAAGATCGCTGGCCAAAAGCCTGTGGTTACCAAGTCCAAGAAGGCTATCGCTGGTTTCAAGATCCGCGAAAACCAGGCTATTGGCTGCATGGTGACTCTGCGTGGCGTTCAGATGTATGAATTCCTGGATCGTTTCGTGACCGTGGCTCTGCCTCGCGTTCGTGACTTCCGTGGTATCTCTGGTCGTGCGTTCGATGGCCGTGGCAACTACAACATCGGCGTTAAAGAGCAGATCATTTTCCCTGAAATTGAATACGACAAGGTTGATGCCTTGCGTGGCCTCAATATCAGTATTACTACGACGGCCAAGACCGACGAAGAGTGCAAGGCACTGCTCGCTGGCTTCCGTTTCCCGTTCAAGAACTGAGGTCACCCATGGCAAAAATGGCTTTAATCCAGCGCGAACTGAAACGTGATCAGTTGGCTGCCAAGTACGCGAAGAAATACGCGGAATTCAAGGCAATCGCAGGTGATGCAAAGCGTTCTGATGAAGAGCGCGCAGCAGCCCGCCTGGGCCTGCAAAAGTTGCCTCGCAACGCAAACCCCACACGCCAGCGTAACCGCTGCTCCATTACGGGTCGTCCCCGTGGAACGTTCCAGCACTTCGGTCTGGCACGTGCAAAGATTCGTGAAATGGCTTTTGCCGGTGAGATCCCCGGCATCGTCAAGGCCAGCTGGTAAGCGGTAGGAGAACCAAACATGAGCATGAGTGATCCCATTGCCGACCTGTTGACACGCATCCGCAATGCGCAAATGGTTGCCAAGACTACGGTCTCGGTGCCTTCTTCCAAAGTGAAGATTGCCATTGCCCAAGTGTTAAAAGACGAAGGCTATATCGACGGTTTCAAGGTCTCCACCGAAGGTGGCAAGGCTGAATTGGAAATCGCCCTGAAATATTACGCAGGCAAGCCTGTGATCGAGCGCATTGAGCGCGTGAGCCGTCCTGGCCTGCGCGTGTACCGTGGCAGCGACGCTATCCCCCAAGTCCAAAACGGCATGGGTGTGGCTATCGTGACTACGCCTCAAGGTGTGATGACTGATCGCAAAGCGCGCGCTACCGGTGTCGGCGGCGAAGTGCTGTGCTACGTCGCTTAACCTGCATAGGAGAAATAAAAAATGTCCCGTGTAGGTAAACTCCCCGTCGCGATTCCCGCTGGCGTTGATGTGTCGATCAAGGCAGACCAGATCAGTGTCAAGGGCACTGGCGGTACGCTGAATCTGACGCTGAACAGCCTGGTCAAGGTCGCCAACGACGCTGGCAAGCTGAACTTTGTTCCAGCCAACGATTCCCGCGAAGCCAATGCCATGTCCGGCACCATGCGTCAGCTGGTGAACAACATGGTGGTCGGTGTGACCAAAGGCTTCGAGAAGAAGCTGAGCCTGATCGGTGTGGGTTACAAAGCCCAGGCCACTGGCGCCAAGCTGAACCTGGCCGTTGGTTATTCGCACCCTGTGAACATCGACATGCCTGTCGGTATCACGGTGGCGACTCCCACTCCTACGGAAATCCTGATCAAGGGCGCTGACCGTCAGCGCGTTGGCCAGATCGCCGCTGAGATTCGTTCTGTTCGTCCTCCCGAGCCTTACAAGGGCAAGGGCATCCGTTATGCGGACGAAAAGATCACGATCAAAGAAACCAAGAAGAAATAAGGAGCTGCATCATGTTGACCAAAAAAGAGCAGCGTCTTCGCCGGTCCCGTCAGACCCGCATCCGCATTGCAACGCAAGGCGTGGCGCGTTTGACCGTGAACCGTACCAATTTGCACATCTATGCCAGCGTTATCTCTGGCGACGGTGGCAAGGTCATTGCAAGCGCATCCACGGCAGAAGCCGATGTGCGCAAGACTTTGGGTGCTTCGGGCAAGGGCGGCAACGTCGCCGCAGCACAGTTGATCGGCAAGCGCGTGGCTGAAAAAGCCAAGGCTGCCGGTGTTGAAAAAGTTGCGTTTGACCGTGCAGGTTTCGCGTACCACGGCCGCATCAAGGCGTTGGCAGATGCCGCGCGTGAAGCTGGCTTGCAGTTCTAAGCAGATCGGAATTAAAGATGGCTAAAGTTCAAGCAAAAATGCAAGGTAAGGCCGAGGGTCCTGAGGACGGTCTGCGCGAGAAAATGATCGCGATCAATCGCGTGACCAAGGTTGTTAAGGGTGGCCGTATTCTCGGTTTCGCCGCTTTGACCGTGGTTGGCGATGGCGATGGTCGCATCGGCATGGGCAAGGGTAAATCCAAGGAAGTGCCGGCAGCGGTGCAAAAAGCCATGGAAGAAGCCCGTCGCAACATGCTGAAGGTTTCCCTGAAAAATGGCACGATTCATCACAAGGTGATGGGTCACCACGGTGCAGCCAGCGTCATGATGGCGCCGGCTCCCAAGGGTACTGGCATTATTGCCGGCGGCCCAATGCGCGCCGTTTTCGAAGTGGTGGGTATCACCGACATCGTGGCCAAGAGCCATGGTTCGAGCAACCCCTACAACATGGTTCGCGCCACACTGCACGCCCTGTCTGTGTCTACGACACCGTCGGAAGTTGCAGCCAAGCGCGGCAAGACCGTTGAAGAGATCTTCGCTTAATCCGGAGACTTCACTATGACAACACAACAAACAGTCAAGGTCCAATTGGTGCGTAGCCCGATTGGAACCAAAGAATCCCACCGTGCCACCGTGCGCGGCCTGGGTCTGCGCAAGCTCAACAGCACCAGCGAGTTGCAAGACACGCCGGCTGTTCGCGGCATGATCAACAAGATCGCCTATCTGGTCAAAGTGCTCTAAGAGGTAAATGATGGAACTCAATGGCATCAAGCCCGCAGAGGGTGCAAAACACGCCAAGCGTCGCGTCGGTCGCGGCATTGGCTCTGGCCTGGGCAAGACCGCAGGTCGCGGTCACAAGGGTCAAAAGTCACGTTCCGGTGGCGGTCCCGCTGTCGGCTTCGAAGGCGGCCAGATGCCTATGCATCGTCGTTTGCCTAAGCGCGGTTTCAAGTCGCATCTGCTGCAATTCAATGCAGAAGTCACCCTGACCGCTTTGGAAGCGTTGGGCTTGGCTGAAGTCGATTTGTTGTCGCTCAAGCAAGCTGGCCTCGTCGGTCAGATGATCAAAGTAGTTAAGGTCATCAAAACCGGTGCGATTGCCAAGGCAGTGAAGCTCAACGGTATCGGTGCAACGGCTGGTGCCAAGGCTGCTATTGAAGCGGCCGGCGGAAGCGTTGCCTGATAGGTATTGAAAGAGTCTTAAGTGGCAACTAACGCAGCTCAAATAGCGAAAACCGGCAAGTTCGGCGACCTGCGTCGCCGGCTGGTTTTTCTGTTGCTCGCGCTTGTGGTGTACCGCGTGGGTGCGCACATTCCGGTGCCTGGCATTGACCCAACACAGCTACAACAGCTGTTCAATGGTCAGCAAGGCGGACTGTTGAATCTGTTCAACATGTTCTCGGGTGGTGCGTTGTCCCGGTTCACCATTTTCGCTCTGGGGATCATGCCGTATATCTCGGCGTCGATCATCATGCAATTGCTGACCTATGTCTTGCCGACATTCGAGCAGTTGAAGAAAGAGGGCGAAGCTGGCCGCCGCAAGATTACGCAGTACACGCGTTATGGAACACTGGGCTTAGCCCTGTTTCAATCGCTGGGCATTGCGCTGGCTTTGGAGTCATCGGCTGGTTTGGTGATTGCGCCTGGGTTTGGTTTCCGCATGACGACCGTGGTTACGCTGACAGCGGGCACCATGTTCCTGATGTGGTTGGGTGAACAGATTACCGAGCGCGGCTTGGGTAACGGCATCTCGATCTTGATCTTTGGTGGTATTGCGGCTGGTTTGCCCAATGCGATCGGTGGCTTGCTGGAGTTGGTCCGCACTGGTGCGATGAGCATCATCGTGGCCCTGTTCATCGTAGTGATGGTGGCATTGGTAACGTTCTTCGTGGTGTTTGTGGAGCGCGGTCAACGCAAGATTCTGGTGAACTATGCACGGCGTCAAGTGGGTAACAAGGTATACGGCGGACAGTCGTCGCACCTTCCGCTGAAGCTGAATATGGCAGGTGTGATCCCTCCCATTTTTGCATCGTCGATCATCTTGTTGCCTGCGACGGTTGCGAATTGGTTCAGTTCGGGTGAGTCTATGCGTTGGCTCAAAGACATCGCCAGCACGTTGGCTCCGGGACAGCCGGTGTATGTGATGTTGTATGCCAGTGCGATTGTGTTCTTCTGTTTCTTCTATACGGCGCTGGTGTTCAACAGCCGTGAAACAGCAGACAACCTGAAGAAGAGTGGTGCGTTCATCCCGGGCATTCGTCCAGGTGAGCAGACTGCCAAGTACATTGACAAGATTTTGCTGCGTTTGACATTGGCTGGTGCGATTTACATCACCTTTGTCTGCCTGTTGCCCGAGTTTTTGATTTTGAAGTACAACGTGCCGTTTTATTTCGGTGGCACGTCGCTGTTGATTATTGTGGTGGTGACCATGGATTTCATGGCCCAGGTTCAGAACTACTTGATGTCGCAGCAGTACGAATCGCTTTTGAAGAAGGCTAATTTCAAAGCTTCGTAGGCGTCACATGTAGAGATGGCTAAAGACGATGTTATTCAGATGTCGGGCGAGATAGTTGAAAACTTGCCAAATGCGACGTTTCGAGTGAAGTTGGAAAATGGCCATGTAGTTTTGGGTCACATATCAGGAAAAATGCGGATGCACTACATTCGCATCCTTCCTGGTGACAAAGTAACGGTTGAGATGACGCCGTACGATTTAAGTCGTGCTCGCATCATCTTTAGAGCAAAGTAAATAGCGCATGTTCCGCGCGAATCAAAGTCGGAACGGGGCGAAGAGTTTTAGGAGAGAAGTATGAAAGTTTCGGCTTCGGTCAAGAAAATCTGCCGCAACTGCAAGATTATCCGTCGCAAGGGCGTGGTACGCGTGATCTGTACAGATGCGCGTCACAAGCAGCGTCAGGGTTAATTGCAAGAGTTTTAGAGGACGAAAATGGCACGTATCGCTGGCATCAACATTCCGCCGCAAAAGCATTCTGAAATTGGCTTGACTGCCATTTTTGGTATCGGTCGCACACGCGCTCGCAAAATCTGCGAAGCTTGCGGCATTGCATATTCCAAGAAGGTCAAGGATTTGACCGACAGTGATCTGGAGAAAATTCGCGACCAGATCGCTCAGTTTACAATCGAGGGTGATTTGCGTCGTGAAACGACAATGAACATCAAGCGATTGATGGACATTGGTTGCTACCGTGGATTCCGCCATCGCCGTGGTTTGCCCATGCGTGGTCAGCGTACACGTACCAATGCGCGTACTCGCAAAGGCCCGCGTAAGGCCGCCCAGTCACTGAAGAAATAAGAGACCACTATGGCAAAAGCTCCAGCCAATAACGCAGCACAACGTGTGCGCAAGAAAGTCCGCAAGAATGTTGCGGACGGTATTGCGCACGTGCACGCTTCGTTCAATAACACCATCATTACCATCACCGATCGTCAGGGCAATGCTTTGTCTTGGRCATCTTCCGGTGGTCAAGGTTTCAAGGGTTCACGTAAATCCACTCCGTTTGCTGCGCAGGTAGCTTCCGAAGTGGCAGGCCGTGCAGCTCTGGAACAGGGCATCAAGAACCTGGACGTCGAGATCAAGGGCCCCGGCCCAGGTCGCGAATCCTCCGTTCGCGCTCTGGCAGCATTGGGCATCCGCATCAACATGATTGCTGATGTGACACCCGTGCCGCATAACGGTTGCCGCCCTCAAAAGCGTCGCCGTATCTAATTCTCTTTAACAAGCCCACCGCCAGCGGCGACAGTCGCTGGCTCCCGTACCTCGCGTGCGGTAGATGACATAAAGGACGCTCACGTGGCACGCTATCTAGGCCCCAAGGCCAAACTCTCTCGCCGTGAAGGCACGGACCTGTTCCTGAAGAGCGCACGTCGCGCTATCGGTGACAAGGCCAAATTCGACTCCAAGCCTGGTCAGCACGGCCGCACCTCGGGTGCCCGCACGTCTGACTACGGTCTGCAATTGCGTGAAAAACAAAAGGTCAAGCGCATGTACGGCGTTCTGGAACGTCAGTTCCGCCGCTACTTCGAAGAAGCTGACCGTCGCAAGGGCAATACCGGCGCCAATCTGCTGTTCCTGCTGGAAAGCCGTCTGGACAACGTCGTCTATCGCATGGGTTTCGGCTCCACACGCGCTGAAGCACGTCAGTTGGTGTCCCACAAGGCGATCACCGTGAACGGTGCTTCCGTGAACATCCCTTCCTATATGGTCAAGGCTGGTGACGTGGTTGCATTGCGCGACAAGTCCAAGAAGCAAAACCGTGTGGTTGAAGCTCTGCAGTTGGCGCAGCAAGTGGGCATGCCTGCTTGGGTTGACGTGAGTATCGAAAAGGCCGAAGGAACTTTCAAGTCTGTTCCTGACCGCGACCAGTTCGGCGCCGACATCAATGAATCGCTGATCGTCGAGTTGTACTCGCGTTAAGAAAAAATAGTTTTCGTTCCTTGGTCACGGGAGACCGTGGCTGGGGTGCTTCACCAGCCTTACCGATGTAACGAGTCGGGGGTATTGAGAGGAAGAGTGCATGCAAAACAGTTTGCTGAAACCAAAATCCATCAGCGTAGAGCAGCTCGGTATTAACCGGGCAAAAGTGGCGTTGGAGCCCTTTGAGCGTGGTTACGGCCATACGCTCGGTAACGCGCTGCGCCGCGTACT
This sequence comes from Rhodoferax sp. P2_H8_2, assembly GCF_056403235.1. Classification (NCBI taxonomy): domain Bacteria; kingdom Pseudomonadati; phylum Pseudomonadota; class Betaproteobacteria; order Burkholderiales; family Comamonadaceae; genus Rhodoferax; species Rhodoferax sp. P2_H8_2. Next base: position 492,062 of record NZ_JBFUFW010000001.1, on the reverse strand, counting down.
GCTGTCGTCGATGCCCGGTTTCGCGGCTACGGAAGTCACCATTGCTGGCGTACTCCATGAGTACTCATCCATTGATGGTGTGCAGGAAGATGTTGTCAACATCCTGCTGAATCTGAAGGGCGTTGTGTTCAAGTTGCACAATCGCGAAGAAGTGACGTTGAGCCTGCGCAAGGACACTGAAGGTGTTGTGACTGCCGCCGACATCCAGACCCCGCACGATGTGGAAATTATCAACCCAGGTCATGTGATTGCCAATTTGTCGCACGGCGGCAAACTGGACATGCAGATCAAGGTTGAAAAGGGCCGTGGCTATGTGCCGGGCACTATGCGCCGCCATGCAGACGAGCCAAACAAGTCGATTGGCCGTATTGTCCTCGACGCGTCTTTCTCTCCGGTCAAGCGCGTGAGCTACACCGTTGAGAGCGCCCGCGTTGAACAGCGTACCGATCTGGACAAGCTGGTTGTCGAAATTGAAACCAACGGTGCCGTGACTGCAGAAGACGCAGTGCGCGCTTCGGCCAAGATTTTGGTTGAGCAGTTGGCCGTGTTTGCACAACTGGAAGGTAGCGAGTTGGCCGCGTTTGACGCACCTGCTCCTCGTGGCAATACGCAATTTGATCCAATTCTGCTACGTCCTGTGGATGAGCTGGAACTGACCGTGCGTTCTGCCAACTGCCTGAAGGCCGAAAACATCTACTACATCGGTGATCTGATTCAGCGCACCGAAAACGAGTTGCTCAAGACCCCGAATCTGGGTCGCAAGTCGCTCAACGAAATCAAGGAAGTGCTGGCTTCCCGCGGTCTGACTCTGGGCATGAAGCTCGAGTCTTGGCCACCAGCAGCGCTCGAAAAGCGTTAACCAAACTGAGAGCCCCAATGGTGGGGTTCCGTGCCACGGGCAGTACCTGATCCGGCTGCCTGTTTAATAAAGAAGGAAATCACTATGCGCCACGGACACGGACTACGTAAACTCAATCGCACCACATCGCACCGTCTGGCGATGCTTCGCAACATGATGAACTCCATCATCGAACACGAAGCCATCAAGACCACAGTGCCCAAGGCCAAGGAATTGCGCCGCGTCATCGAACCGATGATCACCTTGTCCAAGGAAGCTACCGTTGCAAACCGCCGTCTGGCATTTGACCGCCTGCGTGACCGCGATAGCGTCACCAAGCTGTTCGATGTACTCGGCCCGCGTTTCAAGGCCCGTCCAGGCGGCTACACACGTATCCTGAAAATGGGTTTCCGTGTCGGCGACAACGCGCCTATGGCTTTGGTGGAATTTGTTGACCGTGCTGTAGAAACAGAAGCAGTTGAAGATACTTCTGCGGCATAAGTAAGTTATAATTCAAGTCTTGACGCGGAGTGGAGCAGCCTGGTAGCTCGTTGGGCTCATAACCCAAAGGTCGTTAGTTCAAATCTAGCCTCCGCAACCAATACTTAGATGGCATATACCAGTATGCCAACGACAAAAAGGCTCACTTCGGTGAGCCTTTTTCGTTGCTGGTGCAGGGCTTTAATTATCCCAATCGCCTGAAGCACCGCCATCGCCAGACGATCCCGCATCGTCCCAAGACGACGCGTCGTTAATGCCAAAACCCTGCCCGCTCAGGTCTGCATTACCGCCAAAACTGTCTGGCGACGCATTTCCGTAATTTTCTGTGCTTGCCCCGTGTGCATCGCGATTTCCCATCAGGCTTCTGCCAATAGCTTCCGCTGCGACGACACCGGCACCAACTGCCAACCCGGTCGCCACTCCACCCATGATTTTTCCTCCTAGCCCGGAGCCGGGTGCTTGCCCATATGGTGGTTGTCCGTAGCCTTGCGTTCCGAACGGTTGTGGGCCGCTGAGCCCATCCGGATATGCCGGCATTTGCTGAGCGGCTGCCGGCGGCTTCCTGCGGAAGATGAAATATCCCAGGAACATTACGCCGATGGTCAAAAGCACCGGAAGCACCCACCCGCTGGAAGAGGGGGCGGGTGTTTGAGAGGTGTAAGGCGCTACTGCGGAGCCATTTGTCGACGGAGCTTTGCCTGCGAACCCGAGTTGAAGGCGTAAATGCTGCACAGCTTCTGGCTTCGCAAACGGCAGTCCAGGAGCTTCTGCTTCTCCCAAGGCGAGCGCTTCCTTGGCGCGGGTCAGATTGCCTTGGCGGACGAACAACTCGCTTTGAACGAAATGTGCTTTGGCGCTCTTGGGGTGCGAAATCAGGACCTGTTGCACCATAACCTGCGCCTGTTCAAGTTTGCCGCTTTGGGCTGCGGCATAGATTTCCGCAATCGTTGGCTCGGCCTGCGCCCACGCAAGACCGAAACTAAGGGCCATACCGACCAACATTACTTTGAACGCGAGACGTGTCATAAGCTTTACTCCATGGCGCGCCTCCAAAAACAGGAGGCTAGGGGCCTCATGTGGTGCTAATGCACAGCACTTCAAGTGACTTTTGGTTACGAACAGGGGCGCTCTGAATCGCGGGACCGGTCAGCGGAAAGCCATTTCCAGACGTTGTAGAACTAACTCTGGAGTGTTGCGCAATGCATCAAACGTGGATTCCCCGACTGGACTGGCTCATGCGTACATGCGTATGCATGCTGTTCGCAATTGCCAGCACATTGGCGTTGGCAGACCCTCCGACGCGGGCGGGCCGTATTGTCGATGTCGCAGGCACCGCATGGTCCTTCGATGCAGACCACAATGAATGGGGTCGATTGATCCGGAATCAGACGCTTTCCGAGGGTGATCGCTTGCGCGTGGACCCCAAGTCGCGCGTATCCATGCGCATCGGGTCCACCAGCCTGTGGCTGGATGGTGGCGCTGACGTAGAGGTCATCCAACTTGATGATACGGGCGTGCGGTTGCGACTCGAAAAGGGCGCACTGGGGATGGCCTTGCGCTCCTCCGAGTCGGTCAGCGAGTATCGGGTGCAAACGCGTGAAGGGCAATTGTTTCCGGACGACTTGGGTCTGTACCGCGTAGAGCAACTTCCACAAGGCACGCGGGCGCAAGCCTTGCAGGGCCGTTTACGCTTTGAATCCGACCGGTCTGGCGCTATGCAGCGCGCCTGGTTGCGTGATGGCGAACAAGCCGAGTTCTGGTGGGCCGATGGTCCGCGCACAGAGCACCAGGCGCTGGTCAAGGATGGTTTTGCCAACTGGTTGCTGGGCCAGGCCAATGCAACCGCGAATGCAGGGGCGGTTAGCGAGGAATATGTCTCGTCAGAAATGACGGGCGTGGAAGAGCTGGACCGCAATGGACGATGGGAGCAGGCACCTGAATACGGCAATGTGTGGATTCCGACGCAGGTTGCGCCTGGCTGGGAACCCTATCGCGATGGCCGCTGGGTCTGGACACGCAACTGGGGCTGGAGCTGGGTGGATGATCTGCCTTGGGGCTTTGCGCCCTTTCACTATGGTCGTTGGGTCGTATGGCGCGGCCGCTGGTGCTGGACACCGGGGCACTATGTAGCCCGTCCCGTGTATGCGCCTGCATTGGTGACCTGGAGGCAAACGCCTGGAATCACTATCGGTGTGACGATTCGTCAGCCGCCGCCGCGTGGCAGCTGGTCACCCTTGCCTCCGCGCGAGGTGTATGTGCCAACCTATCGACACAGCGACGACTATCGCAACCGCCTGAATCGGCCTTACGAGGGCCCGCGTGGCGCAGATGCACCGCGGAACCCGGTAGGACCACAGCGTGAAAATCCACGTGATAACTCGCGGGATAGCCCACGCAGCAATCAGCGTGATAACTCGCGTGACAATCCACGCAACAATCCTCAGGATGTGCGTCCTTGGAACGAGGGGCCGCGCGAGCAACCACGTCGGCCCGACTTTGGCACTCCGCCGGTCCGCAATGTGGTGACTCCACCAGCGCCAGCCCCTGTCGTGACGCCCCCCGCACAGACACAGCCTGTACCCGTGGCGTCACCTCGATCGGAGCCCCCCGATTTTCCATCGAGACAGCCACGTGGGCGCGATCGGGAGAGGGATCGCGACAACGGCCCAGATCGACGCCATGAAGGACCGCAACAGAGCTCGGTTGCCCAACCGACTCCTGCACCCGTCGCGCCTGTCATGCGGCCGGCACCAGCCCCTGCCGTGCAGGCGCCGCCACCTGTGATGGCTCCGCCAGCCGTACAACGCCCACCCCAGCAGCAACCGCAGTCTGACGCCGGAGAGAAAGAGCATCAGCGCAAACGTTATGGGCGCGATAAGAATGGACCAGACGTGTAGCGATAGGGCATCATTGCGGGTATGAGCTTTCCCGTAGATCCCGACGTTGTCTCGCACGGCATTCAATTGGCCGTAGCACCGGTTTTTTTGCTGACGGCCGTTTCCGGAATGATTGGTGTTGTCGCCAACCGACTGGCCCGCATCATTGATCGGGCGCGTTTGCTGGAAGATAGGATGCGCGTCCAGCAGTCAGAGACCAATCAGGAGAGTGATTGGCAGGAGCTGGTGGGTTTGCGCAGACGGGGGTTACTGGCCAACACCAGCATCGCACTGTTGACGCTCTGTGCGTTCATGATCGGATTAACCATCATGGTGCTGTTTTTGGGCGAAACCATCGAGATGCAATTCCTGCGACTGTCGGTGGCGGCCTTTTTGATCGGCGTTGTCTGTTTTCTGGCTGCCGTCGGCTGCTTCATGGTCGAAACATTGCTGGCGACCCGCCTTTTGAACTTCGGCAAGATCGTCAAACTCCGCAAACCCTGATCAAAGAAGCGACGATTCCCCTTGGGGCAGCGAACCGTCCAGCGGTGGGGCGGTGGGGCTATTTCTCTACTTGCACCGCGCAATCATAGAAAGTGGGGCCACGCCCCATATCGGTCAATCTCTGGCTGGTCAGTTCGTTGACATTCGTGCCATCCAACCCCAGCTTGCGCCACCAGATGCCCAGCCCGTGAACCACCCCGGGGCGGGCCCGCGGGCTCACTTCGGCCTTGCAGCGGTAGCTGCCGCGCCCGTTGAACACCTTGACCACATCACCGGTTGCAATGCCGCGTGCAGCAGCGTCATCCGCATGAATCTCCAGCAGCGGTTCGCCTTCAATATCGCGCAGGCTCTTCACATTGACGAAACTTGAATTCAGGAAATTGCGTGCCGGTGGCGAAATCATCGCTAGCGGGTACGCATCGCTGGCAATCGGACGCTCGTAATTGGGCAGGTAATCAGGCAACGGATCCTGGCCTTGCTGTGCGAGGCGCTCGCTGTGGAACTCGCATCTGCCTGATGGGGTGGGGAAGCCGCCATTGGCAAAAGGTGCTGCGGGCAATGCCAACGTGGCGTGCCCCTGTGCCAACAGCGTATCGAAATCCGCCATGCCGCGCGCCGCTGTGCGGCACATCGTCTGGTCATCGTCCTTGAAGCAGTCATCCGTCAAATGCATTGCCTGCGCCAGGTTGCGGAAGATTTCCGCATTGGAGCGTGATTCACCCATGGGCGCGATCGCGGGCCGATTCAGTAGCACATCGGTATGGCCATAGCTGGTGTGCAAGTCCCAGTGCTCGAGTTGGGTGGTCGCGGGAAGAACATAGTCCGCGTAATCGGCGGTGTCGGTGTGGAAATGTTCCAGCACCACAGTAAACAAATCAGGCCGTGCAAAGCCTTTAACTACTTTGGTCGAGTCGGGGGCGACCGCAACCGGGTTGCTGTTGTAAACCAGTAGCGCCTGTACTTTGGGGCCAAAAGATTCCGATGACTCCCTCAGCAAGTCGTCACCGATGGTGCTCATGTTAATTAGGCGCGGTAGCGCATCGGCAAACTGCGTGGGCAGCAGATCGGGGCGCTCCATCGCCTGCTTGTCCATCGCAAACGTACCAGAGCTGCTCAACAAAACGCCGCCCGACGGCTGACGCCAAGCGCCGACCAGTGCGGGAAGGCAGGCCACCGCACGTACTGCGTTACCGCCGCCATGGGTGCGCTGCATTCCGTAGTTCAGGCGGATTGCGGCACCCTCGCCGCGCCGTGCGCACTCGCCGTAGGCGCGCGCCAAATCGCGTACTTCAACGGCGGTGATGCCGCAAACCTCTGCGGCCCGTTCGGGTGTCCATTGCAGTGCGCGGTCGCGCAAACCGTCCCAACCCAGGCAATGATCGCGCAGGTAGTCGTGGTCCAGCCAGTCGTGCGTGATCAGCTCATGCATCATGCCCAGTGCCAGCGCGGCGTCAGTACCTGGCAGCGGTGCGATGTGTTGCTGGCATTTGTCGGCTGTCTCGGTACGGCGCGGGTCGATACAAATGAGTTTGGCGCCATTGCGCTTGGCTTCTTGCGCATAGCGCCAGAAGTGCAAATTACTGCCGATCGAATTGCTGCCCCAGATCAGGATCAGCTTGGCCTGGGCGAAGTTTTCCACGCGCATGCCGACCTTGCCACCCAGCGTGTACATCAGACCGTGTCCACCGGCCGATGCGCAAATGGTGCGGTCCAGACGTGATGCGCCCAGTTTGTTGAAAAAGCGCGCTGCCATGCCTTCACTCTGCACCTGGCCCATCGTGCCTGCATAGCTATAGGGCAGGATGGCTTCGGGGTTGATGTCCGCAATGGCGCGCAGCTTCTGCGCAATATCTTTGAGTGCCTCATCCCAACTGACACGTTCAAACTGTCCGGAACCTTTGGCTCCGCTGCGGCGCAATGGATACAGGATGCGCTCGGGGTGGTAGGTGCGTTCGGTGTAGCGGGATACTTTGGTGCACAGGACGCCGTTGGTCTGCGCGTGGGCGCTGTTGCCCTGCACTTTGATCGCGATGCCATCGCGCACGGTAGTGACCAGGGAGCAGGTATCGGGACAGTCGTGTGGGCAGGCGCCCAGCACACGGTTTTCGGAGTCGGGCGACGTTTCGGACGGGGAGATTTGCACTTGCATCCCTCCACTGTACCGCGCCAGGCGCTACCATGCTGCTCTTGCCCCGCATACCCAGGACACGGCCATGAAACTGATAGACAGCATTGTGCAAAACACACCAACCATTGCGGCGGTGCGTCGCGATCTGCACGCCCACCCTGAGCTGTGTTTTGAAGAGAATCGCACAGCCGACATAGTGGCCTCCAAGTTGTCCGAATGGGGCATTCCGATCCACCGCGGCTTGGGAACAACCGGTGTGGTGGGCATCCTGAACGCCGGCACCTCAGACAAAGCCATAGGCCTACGCGCCGACATGGATGCGTTGCCCATGCAGGAGGTCAATACCTTTGCCCATACAAGCCAGCATGCGGGCAAGATGCACGCCTGTGGCCACGACGGCCACACGGCCATGCTGCTCGCGGCAGCCCAGCATCTGGCCAAGCACCGCAACTTTGATGGCACGGTCTATCTGATATTCCAGCCCGCCGAAGAGGGCGGCGGTGGCGCCCGGGAAATGATCAAGGAAGGGCTGTTTGAGAAATTCCCGATGGAAGCTGTGTTTGGCATGCACAACTGGCCGGGCGCGAAAGCGGGCCAGTTTGCTGTCAGCCCCGGGCCGGTGATGGCGTCGAGCAACGAATTCAAGATCACCCTGCGCGGCAAGGGCGGCCACGCAGCCATGCCGCACAACACGGTGGACCCCATTCCAGCGGCCTGCCAGTTGGTGCTGGCGCTGCAAACCATTGTTAGCCGCAACAACAAGCCCATCGATGCTGCGGTGATCTCGGTGACGATGGTGCATGCGGGCGAGGCCACCAACGTCATTCCCAATTCGGTGGAACTTCAGGGTACGGTGCGCACGTTCAGTGTGGACGTGCTGGACATGATCGAGCGGCGCATGCGCGAGGTCAGTAGCAATACCGCTGAGGCATTTGGCGTGCAGTGTGAGTTTGAATTTGTGCGCAACTACCCGCCGACGATCAACTCTGCCAAAGAGGCGGAATTTGCGCGCAAGGTAATGGCAGGCATCGTCGGCGAGGCCAATGTTTCTACACAGGAACCAACGATGGGTGCAGAAGACTTTGCCTACATGCTGATGGCAAAGCCGGGCTGCTACGCCTTCATCGCAAATGGCGAGGGCGACCACCGTGAAGTCGGCCATGGCGGTGGCCCATGCATGCTGCACAACCCCAGCTACGACTTCAATGATGAACTAATACCGTTAGGAGCAACTTATTGGGTGCAGCTGGTGGAAAACTGGCTCACTGCATGCAAATCTTAGTATGATGAAAACCTTGTAGGCAGGGAGGCGCAATGACGGTCTGGAACGAGTTGAACGCTGTTGACAGGCCGCAAGGCCTGCCGGAAGCTATTCGCCGTCAGGTCGCCGCCGGGGTGTATCGCTACTCGTTCGTTCACGACGACTTCGAGATTGACGACCCCTCCCTCGATGCCAACGGGCGTCTGTTTGTTTCTCCCCGCGAATACGGCTTTGCGATCCGTGGTTTCCAACATGGCAAGACGGCATGGGCGCGCGACTTTGCCAATGGGACCATGCTGGTCGTCAATGCGGAAGGCCAGTCGCACGTGCTGTCCACCAAAATGCGGGCGCGCATTCTGTTCATCAGCCCCCAAGGTGCCGTGTTGCAGGATTCCGCGGCGGTGCAGCGCGAATCCCGCTCTGCGCCAGAGCTGGCCACGGTGCGATTGACGGTCAATGTGACGTTCGATCTCAATGGTGATTCGCCCGAATCAGCGCGGGCTTATCTGATCCGTAGCCTGGAAGAGACGATGGTGCGTTCCCCAGCCTTGGCTGAGACCACAGCCCGGGTTGTGGACCACAGTTTTGAACAGGTTGCCGTACTTCCCGAAGGTCGCGCTCGGTCCAGCGATACAGACTTCTCGCAGTTGCTGGATCTTTAGCTTTTAAAGCGCTGGCTTGCCATTTGCAGCAGGCCATCAAAAATCAGGTTGTCCACCAGCTCAAACGGCCGCGACATGCTGGGGGCCATTTTCCAGCCTGCACCGCCCGTCATCACGCAGTATGGCTCGGCACCGCAATGCGTCTGCACATGCTGCACCATGCGTTCCACCGCACCCGCAATCGCATAGGTGCCACCACTGGTGAGGGCGTCGCTGGTGTTTGTGGGGAATTGGCGCACTTCGCCGGTGGGCACGTGCAGGCCCGCGGTGCCGGACTCCAACGCGCGCAGCATGATGCCGTGCCCAGGAAGTATCAGGCCACCCAGGAATTTTCCAGAGGTATCCACAGCTTCTACCGTCACAGCCGTACCCACCATCACGACGACCATCGGGCGCGCAGCGCCCTGGCTCAGCATGCGGTGGTAGGCCCCCACCATCGCGACCCAGCGGTCCGCGCCCAAGCGGGCCGGGTGGTCATAACCGTTGCGCAGTCCGGCTTCGGACTCGCTGGCAACCACCCATTGCGGCACCACATCCCAGTGCTCCATTTGCTCCTGAACCCGCCGACGTATGGTGTCGCCAGCCACCACACAGCCCAGCACATGGTGCGGCACTGGCAAATCGCGCCAGGCGCCTTCGGACAATTTATCGATGTTCTCCAGGAATTCGGCGCCTTGCGACAGTATTTGCGCGCCCGGCGCTGCCGATGCGTAGTGCGCCCATTTCAGGCGGGTGTTACCAATGTCCAGAGCCAGTAATGTCATGCGTTGTTTAACCTTGTCGCCATGGCAAACCGGCAAAACGCCAGCCGCCTTGTTTGCCCCGATGTGCATGCGCATCGGGAGCACCTTCGAATCCATCCAGTATGTTGTAAGCCTGCAAGCCCAGCTCCGTCGCGCGTTTGGCCGCGGCCACTGAGCGCACGCCGCTGCGGCACAACAACAGGGCTTTTTTGCCAGGCGGTACTGCTGCGATCAGGTCTGCATCGAAGCCGGCATTCATTGCCATACCCGGCCATTGTTTCCAGGCGAGTGCAATTGCACCTGGTACAAAGCCCACCCATTCGCGCTCGGCATCGGTACGCACATCGATCAGCACCCCATCACCCGCCTGCCACCAGGCATGCGCCAACTCCGGAGAAATGTCACCGGCATAGCCTTCGGCGGCTACAAGGGTGTTGACGCCTGGGGCGCCCGCATCATGGCGTACGCCCGAGGTCAGGTTGGCGGGCACCGCTTCATCCAGCCGGCGCGGCGCTGGCAGATTCAGCGCGTTCATGATGGTGACAAATTCGTCGAGCGATTTACCCGCCACGCGCGCGTTGCCTTGCCGCTCCGCGCCAATCGTGGACTGCGTGCGGCCCAGGTAATCGTGTGCGGGCCAGACAACGGTGGCATCGGGCAGTTTGAACAGGATTTCGGTCAGGCTGTGGTACATCGCGGAGGCATCGCCGGACTGAAAATCGGTGCGACCACAGCCATCGATTAGCAGCGTGTCACCGGTGAACACGTGGTTACGCCACAAAAAGCACATGCTGCCCGCCGTATGGCCCGGCGTGTGCAGCGTCGTGAGTTGTTCACTGCCAAAGCGCAGGATGTCGCCATCGACCAGTTGCATCGCTGCGGTCGTGATGCCGCAGCCTGCGGGTGCGGCCGTCTTGGCGCCCGCATGCTCGGCCAGTTGCCCGGCACTGGTGATGTGGTCGGCATGGGCGTGGGTCTCAATCGTCCACACCAGTTTGAGCCCGTGTTGGCGCAACACGCCCAGGTCGCGTTCCAGCTGAGCATCCACCGGATCAATGATGGCCGCTTCGCGCGTAGCCTCGTCAAACAGGACGTAGGTATAGGTGCTAGACGCGGGGTCGAAAAGCTGAATCGGCTGCATTGCTTGCAGTGTAAGGGGTGGCAAAAGGGCCCCAGAAGCCAAATGGTTTACAGTTGACGTTTACGTAAACGTCAATTAGGTGCCAGCCATGACCGACCTGTCTGCAGAGTTCAAGGCGCTTGCCAACTACCGCCCCACGCACAAGGTGCGTTTTGTCACCGCCGCCAGCCTGTTCGATGGCCACGATGCGGCCATCAACATCATGCGCCGCATCCTGCAAGGCATGGGCGCCGAGGTCATTCACCTTGGCCACAACCGCAGCGTCGATGAGGTGGTGACCGCCGCGCTGCAGGAAGACGTGCAGGGCATTGCGATCAGTTCTTACCAGGGTGGGCATGTCGAGTATTTCAAGTACATGGTCGACTTGCTGAAGAGCCGGGGCGGCGCGCACATCCAGGTGTTTGGCGGCGGCGGGGGCGTGATCGTGCCGCCGGAAATTCGTGAGCTGCAGGCCTATGGCGTGTCCCGCATCTACAGCCCCGAAGACGGCCAGCGCATGGGCTTGCAAGGCATGATTGGCGAGATGGTGATGCGCAGTGACAAGGACCTCACTACGCTGGCGCCGACTGATCTGGGCACCATTCAGGGCCATACCGAGGGCAGTTGGCGCGCGTTGGCGCAATTGCTCACCGCGATTGAGGCTTCCAAGGCAAATGAGGCCCTGACCCGCGAAATACGTGCGCAAGCAGCTACCAAAAAGATAGCGGTTGTCGGCATTACCGGCACCGGTGGTGCTGGCAAATCTTCCCTGACTGACGAGTTGATACGCCGTCTGCGGCTGGACCAGAACGACAGCTTGCGCGTAGCCGTGATTTCGATTGACCCGTCGCGCCGCAAGAGCGGTGGGGCGCTCTTGGGCGACCGTATCCGCATGAACGCCATCAGTCCCTGGAAAAACGGACAGCGTGTGTTCATGCGCTCGTTGGCGACGCGCGACTTCGGCTCCGAGATCAGCGCAGCGCTGCCGGACGTGATTGCGGCTTGCAAGGTTGCTGGGTTTGATTTGATCGTCGTAGAGACCTCGGGCATTGGCCAGGGCGATGCGGCCATCGTGCCGCACGTGGATGTTCCCATGTATGTGATGACGCCCGAGTTCGGCGCCGCCAGCCAGCTCGAGAAAATCGACATGCTGGACTTCGCCGAATTCGTCGCGATCAACAAGTTCGACCGCAAGGGCGCCAACGATGCGCTGCGCGATGTGGCCAAGCAGGTGCAGCGCAACAAGGAAGCCTGGAACACGCCGACCGAACAGATGCCGGTGTTTGGCACGATGGCCGCGCGCTTCAATGACGACGGCGTTACTGCGCTGTACCAGGCGCTGCTGCCGCGTTTGAAGGCGCTGGGCGTGCCGATCAAGGACGGCAGCCTGCCACGCGTGGATGTGCGCCACAGCTCCAATCAGACGCCAGTCGTGCCTGCAGCGCGCACGCGCTACTTGGCCGAGATCAGCGACACGGTGCGCGGATACAAGAAGCGTGCGCGTGTGCAGGCCCAATTGGCGCGCGAAATCCAGCAGTTGCAGGCAGCGGCCACGATGCTGAAGGTGGACAAGCCCGAGCGCGCACCCGCCGCCGAAGCCGCGCTGGACTTGGCAGGCCAGCGCAAGGCGCGCCAGGACCGCGATGCGCGGCAATTGCTGCAGCAGTGGCCCGAGATGCAAAAGGCCTATGCCGGTGACGAATACGTGGTGAAGATCCGCGACAAGGAAATCCGTACTGCGCTGACCACCAAGTCTTTGAGTGGCACAGTGATCCGCAAGGTCGCACTACCGCAATACGAAGACCACGGCGAGATTTTGAAGTGGCTGATGCTGGACAACGTGCCCGGCAGCTACCCTTATACCGCTGGCACCTTTGCGTTCAAGCGCGAGGGCGAGGATCCGACCCGTATGTTCGCCGGCGAAGGCGACGCGTTCAAGACCAACACGCGCTTCAAGTTGCTCAGCGCAGGCATGCCCGCTAAGCGGCTTTCCACAGCGTTCGATTCGGTCACGCTGTACGGCAACGACCCCGATCCGCGCCCGGATATCTATGGCAAGGTCGGCAACTCCGGCGTGTCCATTGCCACGCTGGATGACATGAAGGTCTTGTACGGCGGCTTTGATCTGTGCAATCCGGCTACGTCGGTCAGTATGACCATCAACGGCCCGGCGCCCAGCATTCTGGCGATGTTCATGAACACCGCCATCGACCAGAACATCGACAAGTTCAAGGCCGACAACGGCCGCGAACCCACCGATACCGAAGCGCAGAAGATTCGCGAGTGGGTGCTGGCCAATGTGCGTGGCACGGTGCAGGCCGACATCCTGAAGGAAGACCAAGGTCAGAACACCTGCATCTTCTCAACCGAGTTCAGCCTCAAAGTGATGGGCGATATCGCGCAGTACTTTGTGCACCACGATGTGCGCAACTTCTACTCGGTGTCCATTTCCGGATACCACATTGCCGAAGCCGGCGCCAACCCGATCTCGCAACTGGCGTTCACGTTGTCCAATGGGTTTACGTTTGTCGAAGCGTATCTCGCGCGCGGCATGCATATCGACGACTTTGCGCCCAACCTGTCGTTCTTCTTCAGCAACGGCATGGACCCGGAATACACCGTGATGGGCCGCGTGGCGCGCCGTATCTGGGCGGTGGCAATGAAAGAGAAATACGGCGCGAATGAACGCAGCCAGAAACTGAAGTACCACATCCAGACATCGGGCCGCAGCCTGCACGCGCAGGAAATCCAGTTCAACGACATTCGCACTACGCTGCAGGCGTTGATCGCGATTTACGACAACTGCAACAGCTTGCACACCAATGCGTTTGACGAGGCGATCACGACGCCGACCGAGGACAGCGTGCGCCGCGCGATGGCGATCCAGCTGATCATCAACCGCGAGTGGGGTCTGGCGAAGAACGAAAACCCGAACCAGGGTGCCTTCATCATCGAAGAGCTGACCGAGTTGGTGGAAGAAGCGGTGCTGAAGGAGTTTGAAAGCATTGCCGACCGCGGTGGCGTGTTGGGGGCGATGGAAACCGGCTACCAGCGCGGCAAGATCCAGGACGAGAGCATGACCTACGAGATGCTCAAGCACACCGGCGAACTTCCCATCATCGGTGTCAACACCTTCCGTAATCCGCACGGCGACGCGGTGCAGGACAAGCTGGAACTGGCGCGTTCGACCGAAGACGAAAAGCAAAGCCAGCTTAAACGCCTGCACGACTTCCACACGCGCCATGCCGATACGTCACCCGCGATGCTGTTGGCTTTGCAGAAGGCGGTGATTGAGAACAGGAATGTGTTTGAGGTGTTGATGGATGCTGTACGCGTGTGCTCACTTGGCCAAATCACCAATGCTCTTTTTGAAGTTGGCGGGCAGTACCGGCGCAATATGTAGAGTGCACGCACTAGTCCCGGTTCGGTGAACTGAACCGGGGTGGTGCGGTAATTGCTTGGATGCACCCAAGAAGGTGCACACATGCTGACAAAAATCTCCCATTGGTTGGGACGCCTGAGCGTCGGGCGCAAGCTCACACTTATTTACCTGCTGGATCTTTCGGCCGTGATTTACGTGTCGGGCATCCTGATCCACGAGAAATTCCTGGCCATCGACTTCGCGCGCAAGGAAGTGGTCGGTACCACCTACACCGAGGTGGTGCGCCGCAACCTGATGGACACCTTTATCGTGCCGTCGGTGGCCCGGGCCGAGGCCCAATCCAACCAACAGAGTTTGCAGGAGGTGCGAAACCTCTACGACGCGGATCTGCACACCGAAGAGTCTGCCGAACGCTTCTCCCACCTGCTGACCGAGCCCAAGGGCCTGAACGATGTGCAAAAGGCCAAGCTTCTGGCTCAGGGACGCGATCTACTGACCACCGTAGGCAACCAGTCCAATCTGATTCTGGACCCGGATCTGGACAGCTACTATGTGATGTCGCTCACGGTACTGCGCTTTCCCGAGTTGCTGCAAGTGCTGTTTGAAACCCGCCAGTTCATGCAAGGCTGGGGCGTCAGGATTTCGGGTCGCAACCAGACGGCAGAGCTGCTAACCCTGGTGGGCCGGTTGGACGCGGTGTTGCTCGGCATGGAGTCTGACTATGGCCAGGCTTGGGCTGCAGGCTCACCCCAGCTCAAGGCCGCGCTGGGAGACTCGCGCACGACGCTTCTGCAGGCCGCGCGGCATTTCGGCAATGTGGTACAGCAGGCGGCGGGCGGCGATTTGTCACCTGCGCAGATTGCGGCGCTGGACCTGCCCTACCAAGCCGCACTGGCAACACTCAACGACGCTTGGCGGATTGGTGTGGTGGAAATGCAGGGCCTGCTGAACACTCGCATCGACAGCCTGTTCTCGCGCATGTGGCTGCATCTCGGCACGGCACTGGCACTATTGGGCTGCATCCTGAGTCTGGTGTATCTGGTGGCCAGCCAGATTGCCCGGCCACTGCAGGCGCTGGCGCGCGTTGCCGACGACGTGCGCAATTCGACCGATTACACGCACCGCGCAACCTGGCACAGCCGCGATGAAATTGGCCAGTTGTTCACCGCCTTCAACAGCATGCTGGCGCAACTGGACCGCGACCGGCTGGCCCAGCAGGAGCTGGCCGCCAGCGCGCGCGCGGCCGAAGCGCAGCGCGAGCTCGTGGAGGCTTTTCCGATTCCCATGGTGGTGACCTCGGTACCCGACCACGAGGTATTGCATGCCAATACCCCTGCGCTGCGCTGGCTGGATGGCAGTACACGCGATCCCTGGCGCACCGGCCTGGAGCCCAGCGTGCGTGGTCGGTTTTTTCAGCGCCTGGCTGACAAGGATGCGGTAGACGAATTTGAGGTGCGCTGGTTGGGCGGTGCTGCACCGACCTGGGCCGTGCTATCGGCCCGGCGCCTGCAGTTCCAGGGGCGCGACGCCGTGCTCACGGCGTTTACACCGATCAACCAGCTCAAGGTGATGGAGCAGCGGCTGGAGCTCTGGGCCAAGGTGTTTGAGGCGTCCAGCGAGAGCATCATCATCATGAATGAGGCACACCAGATTCTCAGCGTCAATCGGGCTTTTTGCCGCAGTACTTCCTATGATTTTTACGAAGTGGTGGGTCAGGATATGTCGTTCCTGGTGGACAGCAAGGAGCAGCCGGTATGGGCTGACTTGCATGACCAGGAAGCCTGGCAGGGCGAGGTCCGTATCCGCAAGCGTTCGGGCGACAGCTATCCGGCTTGGCTGATGGTATCGGCTGTACACAAGAGTGCCACCAGCGGAGAGGTGGTCAACTACATCGGCATCTCCATCGACATCACGGACCGCAAGGCCAAAGAAGAGCGCATCCAGTTCCTCGCCCAGCACGATGTGCTGACCGAGTTGCCGAACCGCGCGATGTGCCAGCAGCGTCTGGCCGAAGCGCTGGTGCAAGCCAGGGTGGACGGTGAAAAAGTGGCTGTACTTTTCATTGACCTGGACCGGTTCAAGCTGATCAACGACACGCTGGGACACCATATTGGCGATGGCCTGCTGCGTACCGTTGCGCGCCGCCTCACACAGTCCGTGCGCACGGATGACACCGTGAGCCGCTTGGGCGGCGACGAGTTCGTTGTCATCCTGCGCCACATCGAAGACCGCGAAGAGCTCGACACAATGGTCAACCAGCGCCTGATTCCCGCGATACGCCAGAGCGCGTTGGTAGAGGGCAACAACCTCACTGTGTCCTGCAGTGTGGGCGTGGCGCTGTACCCGGATGACGCCACCGACCAGGATGAGCTGATGCGCCGTGCCGACGCCGCCATGTACGAGGCCAAGGCCGCGGGCCGCGACATGGCGCGCTTTTTCTCGCCCGAGACCGATGCGCGCGTACTCGCGCGCCAGACCATAGAAGGGCAGTTGCGCCAGGCGATGGCCAACAACGAGTTCAGCCTCAGTTTTCAGCCGCGTCTGAACGCGCGCACACGCCGCGTGCAGGGTGCCGAGGCGCTCTTGCGCTGGCACAACCCACAGCTAGGCCAAGTGCCTCCCGCACATTTCATCCACCTGGCCGAGGAAACCGGTCTGATCAAACCTATTGGGCTGTGGGTGTTGCAGGCGGCGTGCGAACAGTGGATGCAATTCCAGCAACAGGGGCTGCCTGAGGGGCTGGAACTGTCGGTCAATCTGTCAGTCGCACAACTGTCGGATCCTGAGTTGGTGGGCCAGTTGCAAGAGATTCTGCGCACCACCGGCATGCCCGCCCACCTGCTGGAGCTGGAGCTGACGGAGTCGCATTTGATGGACAACCCGGCTGCTGCACAAGCCCAGGTGACGGCACTGAAGGACTTGGGCCTGCAGATCGCGATTGATGACTTTGGTACCGGCTACTCCAGCCTCGCCTATCTGAAGCGTTTTGAGATTGACAAGCTCAAGGTCGATCAATCCTTTGTGCAGGGCATGCTGGACGACAGTGCCGACGCGGCCATCGTGCACGCGGTCATCGCGCTGGGCCACACGTTGGGTCTGAAGGTGGTGGCCGAAGGCGTGGAGAACCTGCCAACAGCGCAGACGTTGGCTGCGCTGGGCTGCGATGAGTTGCAAGGCTTTTGCTTCAGCCGTGCGTTGCCCGCCAGGGAGTTTCAGGAATGGGTTCTGGCACAAGACGACAAGCCGGAGCGCCGTCGCCGTTGAGCGGCACGCAGGGAGCTGCCTCAGCCGCGTAGCGCGTCCTTGTAGCGCTGGTGCAGTATCTGCACACGCTGCACATAGACCGTGGTCTCTGCATAGGGCGGAATGCCTGCGTACTTCACCACCGCCTCCGGCCCTGCGTTATAGGCCGCCAAAGCCAGCTTTACATCTCCGCGAAAACGCAGCAATAGACTGGCCAGGTACTTGGTGCCGCCGCGGATATTGAGATCGGGCAGGGCCGGGTCGGCCACACCCATGTCGCGCGCGGTACCGGGCATCAGTTGCATCAGTCCCATCGCGCCCTTGCGAGAGCGGGCCTTGGCGTTAAAGCCCGATTCCGCATGGATCAGCGCCCGCACCAGCGCGGGCTCCACGCCATATTGCCGCACCGCGCTGTCAATTGCATACGAAAACTCATCGAGGTGCAGTCGCGTGGAATGCCAGTCGATATTGGAATTCAGATTGCAGGCGTAGCACGACGGGCTCAGGATGATGTACGCCCCCTTGGTCGGTGGCCGGTCAGAAAATGAGGTCGTGCCTTCGGTCAGGTATTTATAGACCTTGGTAGTGCCCCGGCTTTGCGGGGCGCTCGTTGCTTCGGTCGGCGCTGGCACCGTGCCCTGCGCGCAGGGCAGCATCGCCCATAGCGCACAGGTTGCCAGTGCCAGTGTGAGCGGCCTATGCCGAGGTGGTTGTCGCACTGCTGTCCGTCAGCCGGTAACGGCGGTGAGTTTTTCAGCCAGCCAGCGGCTGACTTCGCTGTCGCGCTGCTCCAGGCCATGGATTACCGTGAAGTGGTCCGCGCCAGCAATGGAACGCAATTCGGAACGGTTGCCCGCGCCATTCCAGGCAGCCTGGTAGGTCGATGATTGGCGCGCAAATTCGGTTGATTCGTTGCCGCCCCAGGTGATCCAGATCGGCGTCTTGCAGGGGCGCACGCCAAACGCTGGTGAGTTGCGCCGCACGACGCCGTCGTCGAGCTGGATCATCGGTTGCAGGTAGCTGTAGCGCAGCGGTTCGAGGTCATACAGACCAGAGAACAGCAGCGCCGCCTTGAACGGGTCTTGCGGCAGGCCGTATTCATCGGCCCAGGCGGTTTGCAGGCACATTGCGGTCAGGTGGCCGCCAGCCGAGTGGCCGCCAATGCCCACGCGCGCGGGATCGCCGCCGTACTGCGCAATGTTGCGCAAGGTCCAGGCCGCAGCGGCGCGGGTTTGGCGGGTGATCTCGTCGATGCTGACGCGCGGCGCCAATGCGTAATTGACAACCACCGTCGTGATGCCGCTGGCCTGCAACCCCAGTGCGACGCCGCTGAAATCCCGGGCAGCGAAAGAGCGCCAGTATCCGCCATGGATGAAGATAAAGACCGGTGCGTTGGGCTGATCGGCCGGGAAGATGTCCAGCGTTTCGTGCACTGTAGGGCCGTAGGGCACATCGAGCGCGCAGCGCAAATTATTGCGTGCGGCGTGCGCCTGGCGTGCGTAGTGTTCGCCCGGGTTGACCCCGGCCGCCAAGCCCAGGGAAGGGTTGTATTGCGTGTCAATCTCTGACTGGGTTTGAAAGTTGCGGTAGAGCGCTTGCATGGATGTTGGCTAAATGGGTTTACGACAGTTTAGGGTCAAGGGTAACTACTTACAAAATCCATTGCAAATTACTTTACATATTAACTATTCGGATATAAATTACATCAGGTGCGTTTGGGCTTTCAGTAAAGAGGCAATGTGATGAAGATCGTGTGCATAGGCGGAGGCCCCTCGGGCCTGTATTTCGCACTGCTGATGAAGCAGGCCAACCCGGCGCACGACATCACGGTGGTGGAGCGCAACAAGCCCTATGACACCTTTGGCTGGGGTGTGGTGTTCTCAGACGCCACGATGGACAACATGCGCATCCATGACCCCAAAACCGCGGCCGAGATCCAGCATGCGTTCAACCACTGGGATGACATCGAGCTGGAATTCAAGGGTCAACGCATACGCTCCGGGGGCCACGGTTTTGTCGGCATAGGGCGCAAAAAGCTGCTTAACATCCTGCAGGCACGCTGCGAAGAGCTGGGCGTCAAGCTCGTGTTTGAAACGGATGTAGAGAGCGACACGCAGTACCCGGATGCCGACCTGATCATCGCCAGCGATGGCATCAACTCGCGTATCCGCACCCAATACCAGGAGGTGTTCAAACCCGACATCGTGGTGCGCCCCAACCGCTTCATCTGGCTAGGTACGAACAAACTGTTTGACGCGTTTACCTTCGCTTTCGAGAAGACCGAACACGGGTGGTTCCAGGCGCACATCTATAAGTTCGACGACAAGACCACAACCTTCATCGTCGAGTGTCCCGAGCATGTCTGGCTGGCGCATGGGCTGGACAAGGCGGACCAAGAACAAAGCATCGCTTTTTGCGAAAAGATTTTTGCAGAGACGCTGAGCGGCGCCAAACTGATGACCAATGCGCGCCACCTGCGCGGCTCGGCGTGGCTGAACTTCCAGCGTGTCAAGTGCGAGCAGTGGTCGCACTTCAATGGCAACAGCCATGTGGTGTTGATGGGCGACGCCGTGCACACTGCCCACTTCGCCATCGGCTCGGGTACCAAGCTGGCGATCGAAGACGCCATCGTGCTGGCAAACCTGTTCGGTGAGAAGGGCCAGACGCGGGATGTGATTCCTGCGGTGCTTGCCCGCTACCAGGCCGAGCGCAACATCGATGTCTTGCGCTTGCAAAACGCGGCGTGGAACGCGATGGAGTGGTTTGAGGTGTGCGGTGCGCGCTACTGCGACCAGCTCGAAGGCCCGCAGTTCATGTACTCCATGTTGACGCGCAGCCAGCGCATCAGCCACGAGAACTTGCGCTTGCGCGATGCGCAATGGCTCGGTGATTTTGAGCGCTGGTTTGCCAAACAGGCTGGCATGACCGTGCCGGAAACGCTGCCGGCACCGCCGCCCATGTTCACGCCCTACAAAGTACGTGGCGTCACACTGAAGAACCGGATCGTGGTCTCGCCGATGGCGCAATACTCGGCCGTGGATGGCTTGGCTGGCGACTACCACCTGGTGCACCTGGGCGCACGTGCGATGGGTGGCGCTGGCATGGTGGTGGCCGAGATGACCTGTGTTTCTCCCGAGGGCCGTATCACCCCCGGCTGCCCCGGTATCTACACCGCAGAGCAGGAAGTCGGCTGGAAGCGCATCGTCGATTGGGTCCATGCCAACAGTGACGCCAAATTTGCGCTGCAGATTGGCCACGCCGGTGCAAAGGCCTCCACCTGCGTGCCATGGGAAGGCAAAGGCATAGACCAGCCGCTGGAGACTGGCAACTGGCCCATCATGGCAGCGTCCAGTTATCAGTACCTTGAAGGCATCAGCCAGACATCCAAGGCGATGACACGCGCAGATATGGACGCCGTGAAAGCGCAGTTTGTCGCCGCGACCCAGGCCGCCGCCGACATCGGCGTGGACTGGCTGGAGTTGCATTGCGCGCACGGCTATCTGCTGTCCAGCTTTATTTCGCCGTTGACCAACCGGCGCAATGACGAATACGGCGGCAGCCTGGAGAATCGCCTGCGCTATCCGCTGGAAGTGTTTGCAGCGGTACGTGCGGCGTGGCCTGCGGACAAACCCGTTTCGGTCCGCATCTCGGCGAATGATTGGGTCGACGGTGGCATCACACCGGCAGACGCGGTGGAGATTGCGAAAGCCTTCAAGGCCGCTGGTGCCGACATGATTGATTGTTCTTCGGGCCAGGTCAGCAAAAAAGAAAGACCGGTTTACGGCCGCATGTTCCAGACACCGTTTGCTGACCGCATCCGCCAGGAGGCCGGCATTCCCACGATCGCAGTGGGTGCGATCAGCGAGGCGGACCATGCCAACAGCATCCTGGCTGCCGGACGCGCCGACCTGTGCGCGGTAGCGCGTCCGCATCTGGCCAACCCGGCCTGGACGCTGACCGAAGCCGCCAAGATTGGCTACACGCCGCAGCCCTGGCCCAAACAGTACCGAGCGGGCAAACAACAGATGGAAGCCAACTTCCAGCGCGAAAAAGCGCAAGCCGCAATGGCAGCACAGTCACCCAACCGTGCGGCGGAGGCATGAGCATGCAAGAACAACGTCACGCACTGGTCACTGGCGGAGGCAGTGGCATTGGCGCTGCGATTGCTGTAGCGTTGGTGGAAGCCGGCATGCGCGTCACGATCATGGGGCGCCGCCTCGATGTTCTGCAGGCGCTGGCCGTGCAACATCCGGGCAAGATGCAAGCAGTGGTCGCCGATGTAGCCCATGCAGAGGCGGTGGCGCAGGCATTTGCCCAGGCGAAAACTGCATTCGGCCCAGTGCGAATTCTGGTCAACAACGCGGGTCAGGCGCACAGCGCGCCTTTCATCAAGACCGATGCCGCGCTGTGGCAGCAGATGCTGTCGGTCAACCTCACTGGCACGTTCAATTGCACGCAGGCCGCGCTGCCCGACATGCTGACCGCCAAGTGGGGCCGCATCATCAATGTGGCCAGCACGGCAGGGCTGGCGGGCTACGCCTACGTGGCCGCCTACTGCGCGGCCAAGCATGGGGTGATCGGGCTCACACGTGCGCTGGCATTGGAAGTTGCGAAGAAGGGCATCACGGTCAACGCGGTATGCCCGGGCTATACCGAGACCGACATTCTGCGCGAGAGCATCGCGAATGTAGTCGCCAAGACCGGGCGCACCGAAGAAGAGGCGCGGGCCGAGTTTGCATCGGGCAATCCGCAGGGGCGTATCGTGCAACCGGAAGAGGTGGCCGATACCGTGCGTTGGTTGTGCGGTGTTGGGGCTGCATCGGTGACGGGCCAGTCCATCGCTGTGTGCGGTGGTGAAGTAATGCAGTGAGGGTGCTATGAAAAAAGACCTGAACCTGGACCTGCTGAATGCTGCCGACGAGTTGGGCTATGAGGCGCGCAGTGCGACGGGTGACCATGCGGCGCTGAAACTCTGGCTGCGCATGCTGTCCTGCACCAACCAGATCGAAGCCGAAATCCGCCGCCGTCTGCGCGTGCAGTTTGACACCAGCCTGCCGCGCTTCGACTACATGGCGCAGCTGTACCGGGCGCCCGATGGGCTGCGCATGAAAGACCTGTCCAGCCACCTGATGGTGACAGGCGCCAATGTCACCGGCATCACCGATGAGCTGGAGCGCGATGGTCTGGTGATCCGCTCCAGTAGCCCAACCGACCGTCGTTCGTGGATCGTCAGCCTGACGCCCAAGGGTCGCAAGCTGTTCGAGACCATGGCGGCAGAGCATGAGCAATGGATTCTGGAACTGTTCTCCTGCCTCAACGCCACCGCACTGAATCAGGTCTACCAGCATTTGGGCGCATTGCGCGTGCATGTGCTGGACAAGCAATCCACAGCGATCTAGCCCACCTCCAATATTGAGAACGAGTACTTCCGCATGACCACCCACACATCAACCCACATCGACCCTGCACTGCTGGCGGGCAACCGTAAAACGCTGGCCGGCTACCAGGCGCAGCATTTCCAATGGGAATGTGAAAACGGTGTGGCCACCATCACGCTGAACCGCCCTGAGCGCAAGAACCCGCTGACGTTTGAGTCCTACGCCGAACTGCGCGACCTGTTTGGGCAGCTCAAGTACGCAACCGATGTGCACGTCATCGTGCTGCATGGTTCGGGCAACAATTTCTGTTCCGGCGGTGATGTGCATGAAATCATCGGCCCGCTGATGCAGCTGGCGATGCCGGAGCTGCTGATGTTCACCCGCATGACAGGCGATCTGGTCAAGGCCATGCGTACCTGCCCACAGCCCATCATTGCGGCCATTGACGGCATCTGCGCCGGTGCCGGTGCAATCATGGCGATGGCGTCCGATCTGCGTCTGGGAACTGCGCGCAGCAAGACCGCCTTTCTGTTCAACCGCGTGGGACTGGCTGGCTGCGACATGGGTGCCTGCGCGATGCTGCCACGCATCATCGGCCAGGGCCGCGCCAGTGATTGGCTTTACAGCGGCCGCTCCATCGGCGGTGAAGAGGCCGAGCGCAGCGGATTCCTGAATCGCCTGGTGGAGCCGGAAAAGTTGCTGAGCGACGCGCAAGCCTGGGCGCACGACCTGGCTGCTGGCCCGACATTTGCGAATGGCATGACCAAGACCATGCTACACCAGGAATGGAATATGTCTATTGACCAGGCCATTGAAGCCGAGGCGCAAACCCAGGCGCTTTGCATGATGACTGAAGACTTCAACCGGGCTTACCAGGCCTTTGTAGCCAAGCAAAAGCCCGTGTTCAAGGGAAATTGAGTCATGAGCGACACCACCTACCTGCAATGGCCTTTCTTTGAAGCGCGCCACGCTGAACTGGCGCAAACGCTGGACACTTGGGCGGCCGAGCATGTGGCCCACCACCACGGTGCCGATGTGGATGCCGAATGCCGTGCCTTGGTGCGCAAGCTGGGGCAAGGCGGTTGGCTCAAACATGCCGTCGGCGGCACGGCCCATGGCGGCGTGCTGGATGCGATTGACACGCGCTCCATTTGCCTGATCCGCGAGACCCTGGCACGCCACAACGGGCTGGCCGACTTTGCATTCGCGATGCAGGGCCTGGGTTCCGGCGCGATCAGTCTGGCTGGCACCGACGCGCAGAAGAAAGCCTACCTGCCACGCGTGGCCGCTGGTGAGGCGATTGCCGCTTTTGCGTTGTCCGAGCCTGACGCGGGTTCCGACGTCGCGGCCATGCAGTGCAGCGCACGCATCGAAGGTGATCATGTCGTGCTCAATGGCACCAAGACCTGGATATCGAACGGTGGCATTGCCGACTTCTACGTGGTGTTCGCGCGTAGTGGCGAGGCCGAGGGAGCGCGCGGCATCAGTGCTTTCATCGTGGACGCCACGACACCGGGCTTTAGCGTGCCCGAGCGCATCAACGTGATCGCGCCGCACCCATTGGGCACTTTGCGCTTTGACAACTGCCGCATTCCGCTTTCGCAGCGCATTGGTGGCGCGGGTGAGGGCTTCAAGGTGGCGATGCGCACCCTGGATGTGTTCCGTACCTCGGTGGCTGCCGCAGCGCTTGGCTTTGCCCGTTGCGCGCTGGATGAGGGCCTGCAACGCGCCACTACGCGCAAGATGTTCAAGCAGACACTGGCCGACTTTCAATTGACGCAGGCCAAGCTGGCCCAGATGGCCACCACCATCGACAGCTCGGCGCTCTTGGTCTACCGCGCGGCCTGGCAACGTGACCAGGGAAAGAATGTGACCAAAGAAGCCGCGATGGCCAAGATGGTCGCCACTGAAGGTGCGCAACAAGTCATCGATGCCGCTGTACAGATGTGGGGCGGCATGGGTGTGGTCAGTGACGTACCGGTGGAGCGCCTGTACCGCGAGATCCGCGCGCTGCGTATTTACGAAGGTGCGACCGAGGTGCAGCAGCTGATCATTGCCCGCGAACTGCTCAAGGATGTGGGGCACGGAGCCAAGCCATGACTACGGCCCATGTCGACACCTTCGCCCGCGACAACCTGCCGCCCACGGACCAGCAGCCAGACTTCCTGTTCAATCTAAAAGAGTTGCAATTCCCCGAGCAATTGAATTGCGCCGCCGAACTGCTGGACTGGCACATCGAATTTGGCGACGGCAATCGACCTTGTCTGCGCAGCCCCAAAGAGGCCTGGACTTACCGCGATCTGTGGGAGCGTGCAAACCGCATTGCGAATGTGCTGGTGCAGGACATGGGATTGGTGCCTGGCAACCGCGTGTTGCTGCACGCGACCAACACGCCGATGATGGTGGCCTGCTGGTTCGCGATTGTCAAAGCCGGTGGCATTGTGGTTGCGACCATGCCCCTGCTGCGCGCCAAGGAGCTCAAGCCCATTGTGGAAATTGCCCAGATCAGACACGCACTGTGCGATGCCAATCTGACCGAGGCGCTGCAAGGGGTCACCCAGGTCACCCAAAGCCTGCGCCAGATCCGCTACTTCAACACTACAGCAGCGGACGGCGTCGAAGCGCTGATGCAGGCGCGTCCCGCCAGCTTTGCCAACGCCCATACGGACAAAGACGACACCTGCCTGATCGCTTTCACCAGCGGTACCACCGGCGTGCCCAAGGCAACCATGCATTTCCACCGGGATGTGATGGCGATTTGCGCCTGCTGGCCGAAGTCGGTGCTGAAGGCTGACAAAGACGATGTCTTTATCGGCAGCCCGCCGCTGGCCTTCACGTTTGGTCTGGGCGGTCTGGTGCTGTTCCCGATGTCGATTGGTGCATCCACCGTGTTGCTGGAAAAAGCTGCGCCGCCGTTGTTGCTGGACGCGATACGTGACTATGGCGCGACTGTGGTCTTTACTGCTCCGACTTCGTACCGGACCCTGGCCGCGCGCGGTGCGGAAGTGCGGACTACGCGCTTGCGAAAATGCGTATCCGCCGGTGAAGCCCTGCCCGCGGCGACACGCCAGCAATGGCGCGAGGCCACCGGCATTGAATTGATCGACGGCATTGGCGCGACCGAGCTCTTGCACATCTTCATCTCCGCAGACGAGAAAGATGCGCGTGCTGGCGCGACTGGCAAGGTGGTGCCCGGCTACGAAGCCCGCATCGTCGATGACCACGGAAAGCCCGTGCCCGTCGGTACCGTGGGCCGACTTGCAGTGCGCGGGCCGACCGGTTGTCGCTATCTGAACGATGTGCGGCAAAAAGGCTATGTGCAAGACGGCTGGAACCTGACTGGCGACGCTTACTTGATGGATGCCGACGGCTACTTCCATTACCAGGCGCGTACCGACGACATGATTGTTTCCAGCGGCTACAACATCGCATCGCCCGAAGTGGAGGACGTGTTGTTGCAGCACCCGGCGGTGGCTGAATGCGCCGTCATCGGCGCCCCTGATGTCGAGCGCGGCCAGATCGTCAAGGCGTTCATCGTCTTGCGCGCAGGGCATGCGGGCGATGAGGTCTTGGTCAAGCAGTTGCAGGACTTTGTCAAGCAGAACGTCGCACCCTACAAATACCCACGCGCCGTTGTTTTTATGGATGCGCTGCCGCGTACGCAGACGGGCAAGCTGCAGCGTTTCCGTTTGCGTGACGTCTGACCCTAAGATAGTTGTTTTCCACCACGAAAGGAAGGTTCCCATGAATGCAAGCCTCCAGCGCGCTTTGCGCACCACTCTGATTGCCGGCGCGGTCTGCGCGGCGTTCGCTAGCTCTGTGCAGGCCGCAGAACCGGTGCGCGTGGGTCTATTGAGCACGCTGTCCGGTCCGGGCGCAGGCCTGGGAGTCGACATTCGCGATGGCTTCCAGCTGGCGGTCAAGCTGGCGGGTAACAAGCTGGGTGGGCGTGATGCGGAAGTGATCGTGGCGGATGACCAGGCGAGTCCCGATGTGGGCCGCCAAACTGCGGACCGGTTGGTCAAGCGCGACAAAGTCGATTTCATGACCGGCATCGTGTTCTCCAACGTGATGCTGGCCGTCGGCGCGCCGACTTTTGCGGCGCAGACCTTTTACGTCAGTGCCAATGCCGGCCCTTCGGCCTATGCCGGAGAGCAATGCAATCCGTACTTCTTCAGCGCGTCCTACCAAAATGACAATATGCACGAAGCGGCGGGCCAGGTCGTGCAGGAAAAAGGTTTCAAGCGCGTCGCAGTGATTGCACCCAATTACCCTGCGGGCAAAGACGCCATTGCCGGCTTCAAGCGTTTCTACAAGGGTGAAATTGCCTCGGAAGCATTGCCTACGCTGAACCAGCTGAACTTCGGCACCGAGATATCGCAGTTGCGTTCCTCCAAGGCCGATGCGGTTTACATCTTCCTGCCCGGTGGCATGGGCATCAACTTCATCAAGCAGTTTGTCGGCGCCGGCCTGTCCAAGGACATGACGCTGTTTGGCCCTGGCTTCTCGGGCGATGAAGACGTGATCAAGGCGGTGGGTGAGCCCATGCTGGGCATGTTCAACACCAGCCAGTGGGGCCACGACATGGACAACGCGGCGAACAAGAAATTTGTCGCTGCGTTCGAAAAGGAATACGGCCGTTTGCCTACGCTCTACGCCGCGCAAGGCTACGACGCGGCGCAGCTGATTGACGCCGCCGTGCGTGACAGCAAGGGCAAACTGGATGACAAAAAAGCGGTTCGCAAGGCATTGGAGGCGGCGAAGTTTGATTCCGTACGCGGTGCATTCAAGTTCAACACCAACCACTTCCCGATCCAGGACTACTACCTGCGCGTCGTCACCAAGGACAGCAAGGGCCGCATCACCAACCGCATGCTGGGCACGGTGCTGAAGAAGCACGCAGACGCCTACGCCGCCAACTGCAAGATGCCCGGATAAGCTGGACATTGAACTGGGCATAGACAGATGGACCCCATCCTGCTGCTGGAGCAGTCCTTCAACGGGCTGCAGTTTGGCCTGATGCTGTTTTTGCTGGCAGCCGGGCTGACGCTGGTGTTCGGCATCATGGACATGATCAACCTGGCCCACGGCTCGTTGTACATGGTGGGGGCCTATCTGATCGCCACGATTACCGCAGCAACGGGCAGCTATTGGTGGGGCCTGGTGTTTGGCGTGATGGGTGCCGCGGCATTTGGTGCGCTGTTGGAGGTGAGCGTTCTGCGCCACTTCTACCAGCGCGACCATCTCTCGCAAGTGTTGGGTACCTTTGCGATCCTGTTGATGTGCAATGAAGGCGTGCGCCTGATCTGGGGTGCGCAGCCGGTGCCGCTGAACACGCCCGATAGCCTGGCCGGTCCGGTGGAACTGCTGCCCGGCTTTTTCTACTCCTCGTTCAGCCTGTTCATCATTGGCGTGGGACTGCTGGTCGCGCTGTTGATGTATCTGCTGATCACCCGCACGCGGTTGGGCATGCAGGTGCGCGCTGGCGCAGCCAACCGCGAGATGGCGATGGCCATGGGGGTCAATGTGCCGCGCCTGTTCACGCTGATTTTTGCGGTCGGCGCCGCGCTGTGCGGAGTGGCGGGTGGCATGCTGGGACCGGTCTTGGCGGTGCAGGTGGGCATGGGCGAGAGCATCCTGATCGTCGCCTTTGTGGTCATCGTGATCGGTGGCATAGGCTCGATCCGTGGGGCCTTTTTGGGCGCGCTGATCGTCGGCGTGATCGACACCGCGGGGCGCACCTTCATCCCCATGCTGTTTGCGCGCCTGATGTCGCCCGAAGCAGCGGCCAACGCGGCGCCTGCCGTCGCGTCGATTCTGATTTACCTGTTGATGGCCACCGTGCTTTTCTTCAAGCCGCGCGGACTGTTCCCCACCCATGGTTGAATCCAAACCTTCCAGCATCCTCGATCACTCGCTGCACGGGCGCTGGGCATTGCCGCTGTTGGCACTGCTGATCGCGTTTCCATTCATCGCCAGTGCCACCGGTACAGAGTTCTACATCACGCTGGCCAGCCGCATCCTGATTTTTGCGCTGGCTGCGACCAGCCTGAATCTGATTCTTGGCTTCGGTGGCATGGTGAGCTTTGGCCATGCGGCGTTCATCGGGCTGGGCGCGTACACGGTCGCTATTGCGATGCAGGAAGGCGTGGCGAGCGCCTGGATCGCCTGGCCGCTGGCGATGGTCATCAGCGGGCTTTTCGCGCTGCTGATTGGCGCGGTCAGCCTGCGCACACAAGGCGTGTACTTCATCATGATCACGCTGGCCTTTGCGCAGATGCTGTATTTCCTGGTGGTGTCTTTGAAGGCCTATGGCGGAGATGACGGCCTGACCATGGCAACGCGATCCACCTTGACTTCCGGCGTGGACCTGTCGGTCGATCGCGACTTCTATTACCTGACGCTGGGGCTGGTGGTGTGCGCCATCGTGGGTGTGGCGCGTCTGCTCAATGCGCGTTTTGGCCATACTTTGCAAGCCATTCGCGAGAACGAAGTGCGCATGACGGCGATCGGCTTTCCGGTCTACCGCTTCAAGCTGGTCGCGTTCACGCTGGCCGGTGCGCTGGCCGGTCTGGCCGGTGCGCTGATGGCCAACCTGGGCGGCTTTGTCAGCCCGTCGCTGATGCAGTGGAGCCAGTCCGGCATGCTGATGATCATGGTCATCCTGGGTGGCGTGGGTTATCTCTATGGCGGGCTGGTCGGCGCGGTTTTCTTCCTGTTGCTCGAAGAGCTGCTGAGCCACTACACCATCCACTGGCAGCTGGGCCTGGGTGCCGTTTTGCTGTTGGTGGTGCTGGTTGCGCCGAACGGGTTGATCAGCCTGCTGACGCGCAAGAAAGCGGGGGCGGCCCATGGCTGAAGTCCTTTTGCATATCGACCAACTGGTCAAACGCTTTGGCGGCCTGGTTGCCACCAACCAGGCCAGCCTGAGCGTGGAGCGTGGCAGCATCCATGCGCTGATTGGCCCCAACGGTGCGGGTAAGACCACGCTGATCCATCAGATTTCCGGTGCGCTGCAGCCCGACGAAGGGTCTGTGCATTTCAAGGGCCAGAACGTCACGCATGTGCCCATGCACCAGCGTGCGTTGCGCGGGCTGGTGCGCTCGTACCAGATCACCAGTATTTTCAAAAAACTTTCAGTGCTGGACAACATTGCGCTGTCTGTGCAAGCGCGTAACGGAAGCAGCATGCGCTTCTGGCAAGCGGCACGCAGCGAGTCGGCGCGTTATGCCGAGGCCGCTGCCGTGGCCGACCGCATTGGCTTGGGTGCCAAGCTGCATACGTTGTCGGGCGCACTGTCGCACGGCCAGCAGCGGCAGCTGGAGCTGGGGCTGGCGTTGGCATTGAAGCCGCAACTGCTGTTGCTGGACGAGCCCATGGCCGGTATGGGGCCGGACGAATCCGAAAACATGGTCACGCTGTTGCAAGGCTTGCGTGGCGAAGTCACGATCCTGCTGGTTGAGCATGACATGGACGCGGTGTTCCGCTTGGCCGACCGCATCTCCACGCTGGTGTTTGGCAAAGTGATTGCCACAGGTACCGCCGAAGACATCAGGAACAACCCAGAGGTTAAACAGGCCTACCTGGGTGATGAGGTGCATGCATGAGCGAGTTGCTGGAAATTGAAAACCTGCAGACCGCCTACGGCAGCAGCCAGATTTTGTTTGGCGTGGGCTTTTCGATGTGTGCGGGCGAAGTCGCCACGCTGCTGGGCCGCAATGGCATGGGCAAGACCACGACCGTGCGCTCCATTCTGGGACTGACCCCAGCGACAGGCGGCAGCATCCGCTTTTTGGGCGAGCGCATTGAAGGCCTGAGCGCGGACCGCATTGCGCGCATGGGTATGGCCGTGGTGCCAGAGGGGCGCATGATTTTTGCGACGCTGTCCGTGCAAGAGAACCTGGTCGCGTTTGCGGCTAACCGCTGCCAGAGCAAAGAACCCTGGACGCTGGAGCGCGTGTACCACCTGTTCCCGCGGCTTAAGGAGCGTGCGCGCAATATGGGCAACCAGCTCTCGGGTGGCGAGCAGCAGATGCTGGCGATCGGCCGCGCGCTAATGACCAACCCGCATCTGTTGATCCTGGATGAAGCCACCGAGGGCCTGGCCCCGCTGATTCGCGAAGACATCTGGCGTTGCCTGGCCACGCTCAAAGCGGCCGGGCAAAGCATTCTGGTGATCGACAAGTACGTGCAACGTCTGGTTGGACTCGCGGACCGCCACACCATCATCGAACGCGGCGCTGTCGTCTGGAAGGGCGACTCGCCAGAGCTTGCGGCCCGGCCGGATGTCTGGCATCGCTACATCGGAGTCTGAGATGCAAGACCCGCCCAACGACACGACAGCGCAAGCCGTATTCACCGTGCAACGGCTGGTGCGCTTTTCCGATTGCGACCCGGCAGGCATGGTGTTCTACCCGCAGTATTTCGTGATGTTCAACGGCCTTGTCGAAGACTGGTTCACACAAGCTCTGCAGGTGGACTACGCAACGCTTTTGGGTGCGCGCAAGATCGGATTGCCGATGGCTTCGTTGCAATGTGACTTCAAGGCGCCCAGCCGCATGGGCGAAACCATTGCGCTGCACTTGCGCCTTGCACGCCAGGGCAAGCGTTCCTTGACGTTGGCGGTGCAATGTACCGGGCGGGACGACACGCTGCGCTGGACTGCGCAGGCCGTGATCGTCACGACCTCTTTGGAGCACGACGGCTCCATTTCCATACCGCCGGATATCGTGCAAGGCATCGCGCGCTGGCAAACCCTTTCAGGAGAAACCACATGACCCAAGTTCTGCAACCTTCTCATTGGGCTCGTCCCCGTGGCTATTCCAATGGTGTGATGGCGCGGGGTCAGATGGTGTTTGTGGCCGGCATGATCGGCTGGGATGCCCAATGCGTTTTCCATACCGATGACCTTGCAGGCCAGGTGCGCCAGGCGCTGACCAATGTGGTGGAGGTGCTGCGTGAAGCGGGGGCCAAGCCGGAACACATTACCCGGATGACCTGGTATGTGCTGGACAAACGCGAGTACGTTGCGGCCTATCCGGAAATCGGCAAAGCATTTCGCGAGCTCATCGGCAGCTTCAATGCAGCGATGACGGCGGTACAGGTGAGTGCGCTGATCGAGGACCGCGCCAAAGTGGAGATTGAAGTGACGGCGGTGATCCCAGACTAGGGAAAACCAGCCGTTCAGTTCAAAAGGTAAGCGTCCGCCACGTCTTCAAAGTCTTCAGCATCAATCGCGGCGTCGTAGGCGGCGCGTTGGGCCAGGGCTTCTTTGGTGTACGGAATCAGCGGCTTGTCCAGCGGGCGCAGTTTGTGGCGGCGCAGGCCGCGCAGCTGCTGCGAGCGCTCCATGGTTTGCAATACCAGCTCCGGCTCCATCATCAGGCTGAAGGGGTTGAGTGCAAGGGACGTGTCTTTCATGGCGGTTCTCCAGTTGGGGCCAGCACCAGAGGGCACTTTGGCGCTTGAACCAACTGTAGCCACGCACCCCAGAAACTGGAGTCAGCATCGCGCTGGAACGCGTGTAGGAAGAATTCCTACAAGCACGTGGCCCCCACGCTCCGCCGCTGAAATCCGTTCACATCAGGCGTACCCTGACGCTCTTGCCCTTGACCTTGCCAAAGTTCAGCTTCTCGCAAGCCGCCTGCGCCACGCTGCGCTCCACGGCCACAAAGGTGCAGAACTCGGTCACCTGAATCTTGCCAATCTGCTCGCGGGTGTAGGCCACACCGCCTTCGGTGCTGGTCAGCGCGCCCAGCACGTCGCCTGGGCGAATCTTTTCCTTGCGACCGCCCAGAATCTGCAGCGTCACCATCGGTGGCAGCAGGCGACCAGTGCCTTGGGGCGTCAGCTCTTCGCGTTTGAACCACACAGACGGTGCGTTCTGGTATTGCTCGATTTTGCCGACCGAACCCATCTCGTTCATCGACGCCAGGCTCAGTGCCAGACCGGACTCGCCCGCGCGTCCCGTGCGGCCAATGCGGTGCACGTGCACTTCGGGGTCGGGCGTGATGTCCACATTGATCACGGCTTCAAGCTGCGTGATGTCCAGCCCGCGCGATGCCACGTCGGTGGCTACCAATACCGAGCAACTGCGGTTGGCAAACTGCGCCAGCACCTGGTCGCGTTCGCGCTGCTCCAGGTCGCCATGCAGCACCTGCGCGCTAAAGCCTTGGGCTTGCAATAGCGCGACCAGATCGTTGCACTGCGCGCGGGTGTTGCAAAACGCAATCGTGCTGATCGGGCGGAAGTGGTTCAGCAGCAGAGCCACCGTCTCCAGCCGGTTGGCGCGATCCACTTCGTAGAAGCGCTGCTCAATCGTGTTCTCGGCCTTGGGCGCGGCGATCTTGATCTGCTGCGGGTCGCGCATGAACTGCTTGGCCAGTTTCTCTATGCCTTCGGGGTAGGTCGCCGAGAACAGCAGCGTTTGGCGCTCTTTGGGCGCCTGTTTGACCACGGTGGCAATGTCGTCAAAGAAACCCATGTCCAGCATGCGGTCCGCTTCGTCCAGCACCAGCGTGTTCAGCCCTTCCAGGTTCAGGTACTCGCGCTCCAGCAGGTCCATCACGCGGCCCGGCGTACCCACCACGATGTGCGCGCCATTCTCCAGCGAGGCCCGCTGACCGCGCACCGGCACGCCGCCACACACGGTGACGACCTTGATGTTTTCTTCGGCGCGCGCCAGGCGGCGAATCTCGACCGTCACTTGATCGGCCAGCTCGCGCGTAGGGCACAACACCAGCGATTGCACCGCAAACCAGCGCGGATTCAGCTTGGCGAGAAGTGCCAACGCAAAGGCGGCGGTCTTGCCGCTGCCGGTCTTGGCCTGGGCAATCAAGTCTTTGCCAGCGAGAGCCACTGGCAGGCTGGATGCCTGTATGGGCGTCATCGTGGCGTACCCCAACTGCTCCAGGTTGGCCAGCATGGCGGGAGAGAGGGGGAGGGTAGAGAAAGAAGTCATGCCCCGATTATCGGGCTCAGGGGCTGGAAATGGTTGGCTTGCCGCTCTAGTTGCTATTATTTTAGTAGCTGCTTACGCATGTTTTATGCGCTCTAGAGGGCGTTTTTCTTGTTTTTTAGGGCGCAATGCCCGTCTTGTCCAGAATGTCGCGCACCAGCTCCAGCCGAACCAGCGGGTTCTCCAGCGCCATCAGCCGCTGTTTGAGTTCGAGCGGCAATTGCAGTAGTTCGCACCAGCGGTTTGCAACCCAGCCGCAGTCGTCCAGTCGATAGGGGCTGCCAAACGGTAGTTGATCGCGCTCAACGCCCTGTGTTTGCAAGTTGTGGATGATCTGTCCCAGGCCCCTGGCCGTGGTTTGCAGGTCTGGCGGAATGTCAACGGGCGTGTCTGGGGCCAGCAAGTCGACATCCGCGACCCACAAGCCATGTTTGAGTTTTTCGCGCCGTGTGATGCGAATGCGTTGTGTGCCCAGGCACTGCGCCATGATCAAGCCCGCTTGTGGCCGTGACAGCGCTGTGATGGTGGCCAGCGTGCCGACATCGTTGAAGGCTTCATCTGCGAAGGCGTCTCCCGAGGGCAAACCTTCTGACGTGCTGCGCGCGCCAGCGTCTGCATTGATCTGCCGCACTTCCGAGCCTTTGGTCAATGCGACTACGCCAAAGGGCGTTTCGTTCTTGTGGCACTTGCCAATCATGTCCAGGTAGCGGACTTCGAAGATGCGCAAAGGCAGCAGGCCGTCTGGATACAGGACCGTCCCCAGTGGAAACAGCGGGAGCGATTTGAGTTGCAGTGGCACTGGCATGGTGTCCATCGTAGCCAAGCGGGAAATAC
The DNA here is from genome assembly GCF_056403235.1 of Rhodoferax sp. P2_H8_2. Lineage (NCBI taxonomy): Bacteria > Pseudomonadati > Pseudomonadota > Betaproteobacteria > Burkholderiales > Comamonadaceae > Rhodoferax > Rhodoferax sp. P2_H8_2. The sequence goes on along the minus strand of NZ_JBFUFW010000001.1, from coordinate 457,635 downwards.
TTTGGCTAGGTCCGCGCTGGCGCAGCGGCACGGCGTTCGCGCTTGACTTCGTACATGGCTTTGTCTGCCAGTTTCAGAGCTTCTTCGGCATTCGTTGAGCTCGGGTCTATGGCCACAACGCCCACGCTGGCACCTGCGTAGTCAATCGTTTGCTTGCGCAAAACCAACTTTGCGATGGTCGAACGGCTGGCGCGTTGGGCAAAGGCCTGGGCGGCCGCCTCCGTGGCATCGACCACTGCGGGGCCGGGGCCGATCAACACGAATTCGTCTCCACCCAGGCGCGCCAGAATGTCCTCGCCGCGCAGAGCGCCAGAAATCTGGCGTGCCATCGCGGTGAGAAATTCGTCCCCGGTCTCATGGCCATGCGTGTCGTTGATGGCCTTGAAGCCATCCAGATCCAGAAACCCCACCAGCACGGTCTTGCTTTCGCGGCGCGCCTGTGCAAAGGCGCGCTCGAGCGCCGCCATCAGTGCGCGTCGGTTGGGCAAGCCGGTCAGTGCGTCAGTAGAGGCGTGGGCATGGAGGTCGGAGTTGGCCTTTTGCAATTGCGCCAGCAGGGCCTCGCGCTGCACGCTCTGCCCAATCAGCCTGGCAAACAGACCCAGCACGTCGCTGGCGTTGTCGGGCATTGGTTTTTTGGATGCGCTGGCTGCGCACAGCGTGCCGTACAGAGCGCCGTCTTCCGTGTGTACGGGCACGCTGGCATAGGTGTGAATCCCCATCTGCGCACCCGCGCTGCCGGCCCAGTGGCCTTGAACGTCATCGGTGTATTGCAAGTCTTCGTCTAACGCCCGCTTGCACAAGGTGTCTTGCCACGGTACGTCTATGCCCTCGGGGATTTGCAGCGCCTGCGTATTGCGCGCGTAGAGCACATGTTGCAGCCCGCGGTCCAGGTCCACCGTGGTCAGGTAGGTGGACTCCATGCCAGTGGTCGCTTCCAGCAGCTCCAGCAGGGGCCGTGTCAATTCTTCGACTGTGCGGGCCGAGGATACGGATTGGCTCAAGCGCGCGAGTAATGTGTCCATAAACGGTGATGTCTCCAACGACGGTGCTTTCCACAAAGCATACCCTTTCACATCCCTAAAATGTGTTTCCGTAAGTATCCGTCCACCATGATGCAAAAAATCACCAGACTCGCTTTCCTGGTCCTCCTGCTCGCAGGCTGTGGCACCACCGTGGTCAACCCGGTCACCGGCGAGTCCGAGCGCAGCGCCATGAGCGAAGAGGCCGAGATTGCCGAGGGGGCCAAGGGCCACCAGCAGGTGCTGCAGCAATACGGCGTCTACAAGAACGATGCGCTACAGGCCTATGTCAACACGCTGGGGCAGAAGCTGGCGGCGCAATCGCACCGAAGCAACCTGCAATGGCATTTCACGGTGCTGGATAGCCCGGAGATCAATGCCTTCGCGCTGCCCGGCGGCTATGTGTACGTGACGCGCGGCATCATGGCCTATATGGAGAGCGAGGCCGATCTGGCGGGCGTGATCGGTCACGAGATCGGCCACGTCACCGCGCGCCACGGTGCGCAGCGAGCGACCAGCCAGCAGAAGGCAGGTATCGGCGTGTTTGCAGCCAGCGTGCTGGGCGTATTGCTGGAAAGTCAGGGCTATTCGGGTGCGGGCCAAGTGGCCGGTGATTTGTCGCAAACGGTGGCGGCGGGCTTTATTGCATCGTACGGCCGCGAGCAGGAGCTGCAGGCAGACCAATTGGGTGCCGAATACCTTTCGCGCAGCCACTACGATCCGCACAACATGGTGGATGTCATCACCGTGCTGAAAAACCAGGAGCGCTTTGCGGCCGATCAGGCCAAGGCCGAAGGGCGTGCTGCGCCCAGCGGAGGAGACTGGCTGGCTTCGCACCCCAGCAACGACCAGCGCCTGCAGAACATTACCACGCTAGCGAGCCAGTACAAAGGCAGCTACGACGACGAAGGTCGCGCCCGCTACCTCAAGGCGATTGCGGGCGTGGAGTTTGGTGACAGTCCGGATCAGGGCCTGGTGCGCGGTCGCAATTTCTATCACGCGGCGCTGGGCTTTGCGCTGACGGCGCCCACGGGCTGGCAGGTGGTCAATGGCAGCGAGCAGCTCATGTTGGTGAACGCTGCACGCGACGCGGCGATGGTGCTGCGCCCAGTGCCTCCTGCTGCGGGCAAAAGCCACGCGGAGATTCTGCGCAATGTGTTCAAGCCCACCCAGGGCAATACCGAAGCCACGCAGGTCAATGGCCTCCAGGCCACACGTTTTACCGGCCAGCGTCAGAACGCCCAGGGCCAGCAGGTAGCCGTGCAGGCGACGGTGATCAGCGGCCCGGGAAACGCCACCTATTTGCTGCAACCCAATGCCAAGGACGGCCAGGCCATGCAGCGCGCAAGCAGCAGCCTGCGTGAAATCGAAGGCAGCTTCCGTGCGCTGACCGCGCAGGACCGTGCCGCCGCCAAGCCCTGGGTCATCAAGACGGTGGCATACCCCAAGGGCGGATTTGCCGAGCTGGCAAAAAATTCCCCGCTGGCCAACGCGCAGCAGCAGTTGCGCCTGATCAACGGCAATTACGCTGGCGGCGAGCCCAAGGCGGGGCAATTGGTGAAGGTGGTAGAGACGCTCTAGCCGCCATTATTTGGGTAGCTGCTCACGCACGTTCTATGCGCTCTAGAGGCCAATTTGATGGTGAATTCTGCCCGAGGGGCAGCGGGTCAACTCAAGCGAAGGCGTTGAGCCGGGTGCCCAGGTTTCCGCTGGTAGCCAGGGCGGGCGCCGCGGGCAGGGTTTGCAACAAGGTGGCTGCCGACACGGCCTGCATGTCCAGTGCTTTGCGCAGCACCATCAGGTTCAGGAGGTCCGCGCTGGCGCCTTGGGTGGCCGAGGTGGCAGCCTGAACGGAAGGGGTGTTGGCGATGTTCACGGGTGTTGCGATTGGGTGCTTCTCTGCAATATCGACTGTTTTGCGTAGAAGTTGAGGGCGCTCCTACAATGACTCTGCCACCCCGTACTTTGCGACTCAAACCATGACCACACTCCACATTTCCACCCAGTTTGACTCCGGTGCCATTGAGGTCGTGAGTCTGCAGGACCACCGCAACATCGAACTCAATATCCGCAAGGACACGGCGGCCGAGTTTGCACAGTGGTTCCACTTCGCCTTGCATGGCGCGGCGGGCTTGCCGGTGACGTTGAAGTTTCTGAACGCTGGGGCATGCGCCTACCCGGAAGGCTGGAAGGGCTACCGCGTGGTGGCGAGCCATGACCGGCAGCACTGGTTTCGCGTCGATACGCAGTACGACGGCAAAGTGATGACGGCGCGCGTAACGCCCGAAATAAATTGCATTTACTTCGCGTACTTCGAGCCCTATTCCTGGGAGCAGCATCTCGACCTGATTGGCTCCGCCGCCGCTTCGCCGCATGTGACGCTGGAGCGGCTGGGCAGCACGGTGCAGGGACGTGATATGACGATGCTGCGTATCACGCATGGTGACAGCGCCACGCCGGATGAGCAGAAAAAGAAGGTCTGGCTGATTGCGCGCCAGCACCCGGGCGAGACCATGGCTGAATGGTTTGTCGAAGGCTTTTTGGAGCGGCTGCTGGATGCAGACGACTCGGTCAGTCGCGCGCTGCTGGAGCGCTGCGTGTTCCATGTGGTTCCGCACATGAACCCGGACGGCGCGGTGCTGGGCAACCTGCGCACCAATGCCGTGGGCGCCAATTTGAATCGGGAGTGGCTTGAGCCCACTGTGGAGCGTTCACCCGAGGTGTTCTGGGTGCGGCAGAAAATGATGCAAGTGGGCGTGGACCTGTGTTTGGACGCGCATGGCGACGAAGGACTGCCGTACAACTTTGTCGTGGGCTCAGAGGGCAACGAAAATTACTCACCCCGCCAAGCGGAGCTGGAGGTGATGTTCAAGAATGCCTGGCTGGATGGTTGCCCGGATTTTCAGGACGAACACAACTACGGCCTGACGGAGCGCGGCAAAGCGAACCCAACGCTCGCCACCAACTGGATTGCCAAGCATTTCGAGTGTTTGGCGTTCACGATTGAAATGCCGTTCAAGGACAACGCCAATTTGCCCGACGCTAACGTTGGGTGGAATGGCGAGCGGTCGAAGCGGTTGGGGGCTAGTGTGTTGCAGCCTTTGCTTGCTGTGCTCTGACTCTTCTTGTAGTTCTTTTTTTGGTTCGGATGCTTGCCGGGTCTCGCCCCGGCGGGCGAGTAACTTTCATTTGTCTTGCCAAATAAAAGTCACCAAAGCAAAGGCGCTTGAACAGCCGATTTGATTTTGTCGCGCCGTAAAACGGAATTACTGCAGTGAGGTTGCCGCCACCACTCTGTGCCTGCATTGGTGATCGCTGCGGTTCTAGTGAACGGCTGAAAGCCGGAGCCGGCGGCGGGTCGTTGCGCCTTCGGCGACTACGACCGGCGATGCACTACTCTTCGAGTGAAACAGCAGTGGCAGCGTATCGCCAGTAATTCCGTAGCCGGCGCGAAGAAACAAAATCGGCTGTTAAGGCTCCCTTTCTACCCCGCGGGGGTAGAAAGGGCGGGGGGATAGTGGGGGAGCCGCCCGCAGGGCCAAACCAAGTCGCCCCGCAGGGAAAAAAACTAACGAACCGGGTTGATCGCAATCAACTCAACGTCAAACACCAGCGTCGCATTCGGCGGAATCTCACCGTCGCCAACACCCTTTTCGCCATAAGCGGTCGCAGACGGGCAGGTCAGCTTGGCTTTGCCGCCGACCTTCATCCGTTGCAGGCCCGTGGTCCAGCACTTGATGACGCGCCTTAGCGGGAAGTCGGCGGGTTCGTTGCGCGCGTAGGAGCTGTCGAACTCCTTGCCATCAGGAAATGTACCGCGGTAATGCACGCGCACGCGGTCCAGCGCGCTGGGGCTGGGGCCTGTGCCTTCCACGATGGAGCGGTAGACGATGCCGGAGGCAGTGACTTCCGCGCCGGGTTCTTTGGCTGCGGCGTCCAGCACCGCGTTTTGTGCAAAGGCGGAGCTGGCCAGCACAGCCAGCGTTGCGCCGGTAGCCAGGGTACGTAGTGTTTTCAGCATGGCGTTTTCGGGGTTCAAGCCTGAATCAGACGTGGATGCAGGCGACTTCGGTGGCTGGGCCTTCTGAGTGCAGTGGCGGAATCACGCCAGCGCAATCGTCTTGCGCCTTGGGGCAACGGGTGCGGAACACGCAGCCCGTGGGTGGATTCAACGGCGACGGCAAGTCACCGCTCAGCAATTGCACCTTCTTGTTGCGCTCCAGTTCCGGGTTGGGAATCGGGATCGCGGACAACAGGGCTTGTGTATAGGGGTGGCGCGGCGCGGCATACAGCGCACTCTTTTGTGCCAGTTCCATCGCATGGCCCAAGTACATCACCATGATGCGGTGGCTGATGTGTTTGACCACCGCCAGATCATGCGCAATGAAGATCAGGGCCAGGCCCATCTCTTGTTGCAGCTCTTTGAGCAGGTTGATGATCTGCGCCTGGATGGATACGTCCAACGCCGATACTGGCTCGTCGCAGACGATCAGCTTGGGCTCCAGAATCAGCGCGCGGGCGATACCTATGCGCTGGCACTGGCCACCAGAAAACTCGTGCGGGTAGCGGTTGATCTGTTGGTCGGTCAGGCCCACGCGGGCCATGATCGCGCGGACCTTTTGCATCACGTCTTCCGAAGACATTTCCGGGTGATGCGTGCGCAGCGGCTCACCAATGATTTGCGCCACGGTCATGCGCGGGTTCAGACACGCCAGCGGATCCTGGAAGATCATCTGGATGTCTTTGCGCACCGACAGCCATTGCGCGTCGCTGGCGCCGACCATTTCCTGGCCCATCCAGCGGATGCTGCCTGCGGTGGTCGGGTTCAGGTTCAGCACGGCGCGGGCCAGTGTGGATTTGCCGCAACCGGATTCACCGACCACGCCCAGTGTTTCGCCGGCATAGAGGTCAAACGAAATGCCGTCGACGGCTTTCAGCGCGCGGGTTGGCGTCCAGGGCCAGCCTTTGGGGTCCTTGATCGCAAAGTGCACTTTGAGGTCGCGCACCGAGAGGATGGGCGTACGCGTTGTGTTGGGTGTATCAGCCATGGACGGCTCCCTTGGCAATACGTTCTTTCACGAATGCAACTTCCTTGTGGCAGGCGCGCAGACTCATGCGTTCGCCCTGTATGGTTTTCAGCGCCGGCATGTCTTCGGCGCAGTGGGTATCGGCCAGCGTGCAGCGCTCGCTGAACGGGCAGCCCTTGGGCATGCGCGCCATGTTGGGCGGGGCGCCGGGAATAGCGATCAAGTCCTGGTCGTCGGCGTCCATGCGCGGAATCGCATTGAGCAAGCCCAGTGTGTAGGGGTGCGAGGCGTCGTGGAAGATGTGCTGCGCGTTGCCTTGCTCCATCACACGTCCGCCGTACAGCACCATCACTTCATCGCACAGGCCGGCGACAACGCCCAGGTCGTGCGTGATCATCACAATCGCGGTGCCAAAGTCACGCTGCAGATCGCGCAATAGCGCCAGAATTTGCGCCTGCACGGTCACGTCCAATGCCGTGGTGGGTTCGTCAGCGATCAGCACTTCGGGTTCGCACAGGAGCGCCATCGCAATCATCACGCGCTGGCGCATGCCGCCGGAAAATTCGTGCGGGTACATGCCGACGCGGTTCTTCGCGTCTGGGATCTTTACGGCATCGAGCAGGCGCACAGCCTGCACGCGCGCTTCTGCGCGGCTCATGCCCTTGTGCAGCTCCAGTACTTCCGTCATCTGGCGCTCTACCGTCAGGTACGGGTTCAGCGACGTCATCGGGTCCTGAAAGATCATCGCCATGCGGTTGCCACGGATCTTGTTGAGATCGGCCGCTTTCATGGAGAGCAGGTCCTGGCCCTGGTACAGCACCTGGCCGGTGGCCTTGCCGTTCTTTGCCAAGAGGCCCATCAGCGCCAGCACAGTTTGCGATTTGCCGGAGCCGGACTCGCCGACGATGCCCAGCGTTTCACCGCGGCCCAGCGAGAAGTTCAGATTGTTGACGGCAAAGACCGGACCATCGTTGGTCTGGAATTGCACGTTCAGGTCCTTGACCTGAAGAAGTTTGTTGGTTGTGTTCATGGCGGGCCAGTCTTAACGGTCTTTGGGGTCCAGCGCATCGCGCATGCCCTCGCCGATGAAGTTGAAGCAGTACAGCGCAATCGACAGAGCGGCACAAGGGAAGAGGATCATCCAGGGCGTTGCGGCCATCACGGCGGCACCGTCGTGGATCAACACGCCCCAGCTGGTGTTGGGCTCTTGCACGCCCAGGCCCAAGAAGGACAGCACGGACTCGGTCAGGATCACGCCAGGCAGCGTGATCGAGGTGTAGATCACCACAATGCCCAGCAAGTTGGGAACCACGTGCTGGAAGATGATGCGCCAGGTAGGGACACCAATCGCACGCGCAGCTTCCACGTACTCCTTGGACTTGATCGACAGCGTTTGGCCGCGCACCACGCGCGCCATATCCATCCACGAGAACGCGGAAATGGTCAGCACCACCAGATAGAAATCGCGACCCAGGATGGTCACCATCAGGATGGCGATCAGCAAGTAAGGAACGGCGTACAGCATGTCGACCACGCGCATCAGGAAGGCGTCGATCTTGCCTCCCATGAAGCCCGCAGTCGCGCCCCAGACGATGCCCAGTGCGACCGACACCAGCGTTGCCAAGAGTCCGACCATCAGCGAGACGCGCCCGCCAATCAGCGTGCGCACCAGCAGGTCGCGGCCCAGTTCGTCGGTGCCGAACAGATGCCAGGAGGCCCAGGTGGGCGCAATGCCCATCAGTTCGAAGTCTGTGTCTTCATAGGAATGCGGCAACACCAGCGGGCCAAAAATGCAGGCCAGTGTGATCAACGTCAGGATCACCATGCTGGCGACCGCAGCGCGGTTGCGCATGAAGCGGATGCGTGCATCCAGCCAGGGGCTGCGGCCCTTGACTGGCGCGGCGGCCAGGGCGGCGCCCTGGCTCAGAGTAGCTTGTTTGGTGTTCATATCAATACCGGATCTTGGGGTCGAGCACGGCGTAGGCCAGGTCCACCAGCAAATTGAGCGTGACGGCCACGATGGTGACCAGAATCACCAGGCCCAACACCAGCGTGTAGTCGCGATTGGAGGCACCGTTGACGATCAGACGGCCTAGGCCGGGCAACTGGAACCACGACTCGGTCACCACCGCCGCGGTGATGGAAGAAATCGCCAGTGGGCCCAATACCGATACCACAGGCAACAGCGCAGGGCGCATCGCATGGCGCAGCACCACGGTGCGCAGCGGCAGGCCTTTTGCCTTGGCGGTACGAATGAAGTTGGAGCTCAGCACTTCGATCAGGCTGCCGCGCATCACACGACCGATGGTCGAGACGTTGATGAAGGTGAGCAGCGCGATCGGCATGATCATGTATTTGGTGTCAAAGTCGTTCCAGCCGCCCGAGGGCAGCCAGGGCAACCAGATGGCAAACACCAGCACCAGCACCGGGCCGATCACAAAGGACGGAAATGCGCTGCCGATGTTGGCGATCAACATCACCGCGTGGTCAAAGTGGCTGTTTTGTTTGAGCGCCGCGACAATCCCCAATGCAACACCTACCACGATGGAAATCAGCATGGAGACGCCGCCAATCAGCAACGACACGGGCAAGGCATCGGCCACCAAGTCATTGACGGACCAGTCGGCGTAGCGGAAAGAGGCGCCCAGGTCGCCATGGGCCAGGCTGTTGAGGTAATACAGGTACTGCTGCCAGGGCGGCAAGTCCAGGTGGTACTTGGCCTCCAGGTTGGCCAGCACCGCGGCCGAGACCTTGCGTTCGGTGTCGAACGGGCCGCCCGGCGTGGCGTGCAGCATGAAATAGCAAATCGTGATGACCGCCAGTACCGTCGGTATGGTGGCGAGGATACGGCGTATGGTGTAGGACCACATATTGGGCTCCGTTAAAAAAGCGGCAAGACAAGGCTGCAGAACAAGGCCGGGCAATCCGGTTGGAATTGCACGGCCTGTTTGCGGGAAGCAGCCAGCCTGGACTAGGTTTTAGTCAGGCTTAGTGCTTGATGATGTACATGTCCTTGCTGCGGAAACGGTCCATCGGGTTGGACTCGTAGTAGCCGCCGACATAGGACTTCAGCAGGCGCGGCAGCGTGTACTGCACCAGCGGGATCATGGGGTAGTCATCCATGATCAGCTTGGCGGCCTGGGTCATCAGCTCGGTGCGCTTGGCCACATCCTTGGCATTGTTGGCCTGGTCGATCAGGGCTTCGCCCTTGCGGTTGCAGTTCTTGTTGTCGTTGGCATCGTTGTCGCACTGGATCAGTGCGAGGAAGGTGGTCACGTCGTTGTAATCGGCAACCCAGCCATGGCGGGCGATCTGGTAGTCGGCGTCATGGCGCTTCTTGATCAGTACCTTGAATTCCAGGTTTTCCAGTTCGGTGTCCAGGCCCAGCTTGGTCTTCCACTCGGATGCGGCATAGATCGCCATCTTCTTGTGGTATTCGCTGGTGTTGTAGGTCAGCTTGACCTTGGTGCCGGGCTTCACGCCAGCGTCGGAGAGCAGCTTCTTGGCTTCGGCGATTTTCTTGGCCATGGACCAGTCGGCCCAGTCGTAGCGGGTGACATTGCCGCCAAACAGTCCCTTGACGATCACGCCGTACGCTGGCACTTGGCCATCGGCAGTGACCTTGTCGGCCAAGATGTCGCGGTCAATCACCATCGACAGCGCCTTGCGCACGCGCATGTCCTTCATCAGGGCATCGTTGTTGTTCAGTGCAAAGAAACGCAGACCCAGCATCGGGCCGTTCTTGATTTCCTTGGGGTTGGATTTTTTCAGCGATTCGAAGGTGCCCGGGGGCAACTGGTACACCATCTCGTTTTCACCAGACTGGAACAGCTTGATGTCGGCATAGCCGTCTTCGACGGGCAGATAGGTCACCTTGTTCAGCGTGACATTGCCTGCATCCCAATACTTGGCGTTCTTTTCAACAACGATCTTGCTGTTGACTTGCCATTCCTTGATCACATAGGCGCCGTTGCCGACGTTGTTGGCGACCTTGGTCCAGTCTTTGCCGAACTTGTCGACGATCTTCTTGTTGATGGGCGCAAACTGGGTGTTGGACATCAGGTCGGGCATGAAGGCCACCGCGCTGGGCGACTTCACTTCCACGGTGTACTTGTCCAGTGCCTTGATGCCCAGCTCGCTGGGCGGTACCTTGCCTTCGGTGACCTTCAGGCCGTTGACCAGGAAAGGTGCGTAGGTGGTGGCGTACTGGGAGCCGGTCTTGGGGTCCAGGAAGCGGCGGGCGCCGTAGACGAAGTCATCGGCAGTGATCGGGTCGCCATTGGAGAACGTGGCGTTCTTGCGCAGCGTGAAAACCCAGGTGGTGGGGCTGGTCTGTTTCCAGGATTCCGCAACACCGGGCACTACCTTGCCTTCGGTGGTTACAGCCGTCATACCTTCGTACAGGTCACGGCAAATCTGGTTGGCGGGCACGGATTCGGCCAGGGCCGGGTCCAGAGAGTCGGGCTCAGAGCCGTTGTTGCGTGTGAATTCCTGCTTGGCGTGCAGTTGGACGCCCGGTGGGACGGCCGCTTGCGCGAGCGTTGCAAGCCCTAGGAGGATCACCCCTGCGACGGACAACGGTTTGAATTGAATTTTCATGGTGGGAAAGTTCCTGGTCGGAAAGCGAGAAGGCGCGATTTTACTGCCCGGGGTGGCCCGGTCAGCCGCGGTGAAACCCTTGCTCACAAGCAAAAACCCCGCCAGCCAGGGGCTGCGGGGTTTTTGGAGCTTGAGGTGCTATTAAAAAAGGAGCTGCTTACGCACATTCTGCGGGCGTTTCAGCCCGATTTGCCCCTGAATTTAGGCCAGCAAAGCGTTCACCCTCTTTACATAAGCCGCCGGATCGGCTGGCAAACCGCCTTCTGCGAGCAGGGCTTGGTCAAACAGGATGTGGGCCAGGTCGTTGAAATGCACTGAACCGTCCAGCTTTTTGACCAGCGCGTGTTCGGCATTCACTTCCAGTACGGGCTTTACTTCCGGCGCGGCCTGGCCAGCCTGCTTGAGCATGCGCGCCAGTTGGGTGCTCATGCCGTGGTCTTGCACCACCAGGCAGGCGGGGCTGTCGACCAGGCGTGTCGTCACGCGCACGTCTTCGGCCTTGTCCTTGAGCGCTTCCCTCAGCTTGGCCAACAGCGGCTTGAAGGCTTCGGCCGCCTCTTCAGCCGCCTTCTTCTCAGCCTCATCTTGCAGACTGCCCAAGTCGACCGCACCCTTGGCAACGGACTGCATCGGCGTGCCGTCAAAGTCGTTCAAGTAGTTCAGCGCCCACTCGTCCACGCGGTCGGTCATCAACAGAACTTCAATGCCCTTTTTCTTGAACACTTCCAGCTGCGGGCTGTTCTTGGCGGCGGCCGCGTTGTCGGCGGTGATGTAGTAGATGGCCTCCTGGCCTTCCTTCATGCGGGCCTTGTAGTCGGCCAGCGACACGCTCACGGTGTCGGTGGTGCTGCTGGCAAAGCGCAGCAGTTTGGCCAGACGGTCCTTGTTGGTGAAATCTTCACCCAAACCTTCTTTGAGCACGGCGCCAAATTCTGCGTAGAACTTGCTGTACTTTCCGGCGTTGGCTTCCTGTTCGGCCTTTTCTTCGGCGCTGAGAACGTCTGTGACCCCTTCGGTAGTCGCATCGGTCACGGGAGCCTTGTCGTTTTTGGCCAGTGTTTCCAGCATGGACAGCACGCGCTTGGTATTGCCTTCGCGGATTGCTTTCACATCGCGGCTTTCCTGCAGCAACTCGCGCGATACGTTCAGTGGCAGATCGGCAGAGTCGACTACGCCTTTCACAAAGCGCAGGTAGGTGGGTAAGAGCGCCTCAGCGTCGTCCATGATGAACACGCGTTTGACGTACAGCTTCACACCCGCCGACTTTTCGCGGTTGTACAGGTCCATCGGCGCTTTGCCGGGGATGTACAGCAGTTGCGTGTACTCGGTGCTGCCTTCGACGCGGTTGTGCGTGTGGGCCAGCGGTGCCTCAAAGTCGTGGCTGATCTGTTTGTAGAAGTCGTCGTACTGCTCTTGCGTGATGTCCTTCTTGGCGCGTGCCCAAATGGCATTGGCCTTGTTGACCGTTTCCCATTCGCCGGTCTTGACCATGGCGCCGGGCTGGCGGCCGCCATTCTCGTCGCCGGGTACCAGCAATTCGCCGTCTTTCCACTCTTCCTTTTCCATCTGGATGGGCAGGCTGATGTGGTCGGAGTACTTGTTGATGATGCCCTTGACCTTCCAGCTCTGGGCGTAGTCCTGTGCGTCGTCACGCAGGTGCAGGATGACACTGGTGCCGCGTGCTTCGCGGGTGATGCTTTCCACCTCAAACGCACCGCCGCCACTGGCACCGCCGTCGCTCACCCAGCGCACCGCCTGGTCCGCAGGCAATCCGGCACGGCGCGACTCGACGGTGATCTTGTCGGCCACGATAAAGCCGGAATAAAAGCCCACGCCAAACTGGCCGATGAGCTGGGAGTCGGCCTTCTGGTCACCGCTGAGCTTACTTACAAAGTCCTTGGTACCGCTCTTGGCGATGGTGCCCAGGTTGTCGATGGCTTCCTGTTGGGAGAGCCCAATGCCGTTGTCGGTGATGGTCAGCGTCTTGGCGTCTTTGTCGAAAGTGACCTTGACCTTCAGCTCAGGGTCGTTTTCGTACAGGCCGCTGTTGTTGATGGCCTCAAAGCGCAGCTTGTCGCAGGCGTCGGACGCATTGGAGATCAACTCGCGCAGGAAAATCTCCTTGTTGGAGTACAGCGAGTGGGTTACCAGGTGCAGCAGCTGCGCGACTTCGGCCTGGAAGGAAAGGGTTTGTTTGCTCATGGGTCAGGGGGTATCTAAAAGGGGGATCGCACCTATTTGGGGACGATCCGGGACATTTCAAGAAATGGGGATTGTGCACAAGGGAATTCCGCGGTCCGTCAGTTGCGTGTCATGGAATTCCCGTTAGTATTGAGGCAAAGAGGGATGTCGCAACAATGAAGCCGGAAAAACCGCAAAACCCAGGTGCGCCCAAAACCAGTTCAGGAAAGCCGTACGACGCTTTGCTGGATCCCTTGCCCCTGCCCGATGTAGTCGAGAGCGACTCGGACACCGCCTGGGGTCTTTGGCAGAACAGTCTGCAAACGGACGATGGCGACGATCTTCCTGCACCACCCCCCAAGGATCCGTCCTACGACGACACCGTGCCCATGGATCTGACCGATCCGGATACCAAGATATAAATAAAAAACCGACCCTAGGGTCGGTTTTTTATTGGGGCGTCGTGCCCGTTCAGACCGGGGCCAGGCCCTTGCGGCCTTGCACCTTGTTCCACAGTTTCATGACCATGCGGAACCCGAAGCGCAACAACAACAAGGTCGCGATGGCTTCGGCAAAGGTGAGTGCGAAGGCCACCAGCACATTGAGGCGTTCCGCGCGGCGGTGGAACTTGGCCACCATGCGGTCGCGCTTGATTTCAATACTGTCGTAGAAGGTCGGCACCATCAGCAGCGTCAGGATCGTCGAGGTGATCGTGCCGCCGATGATCGCGATGGCCAATGGTTGGTAGAACTCGCCGCCTTCACCCATGCCGATGGCCACTGGCAACATGCCAGCGATCAGCGCAAAGGTCGTCATCAGGATAGGCCGCAGACGCACCCGGCCCGCATGCATCAGCGCATCTTCGCGGTCCACACCTTCAGCTTCCTGCTTGCGCGCAGCGTCCAGCAGCAGGATCGCGTTCTTCGCGACCAGACCCATCAGCATGATCACGCCGATCATGCTCATCAGGTTCAGCGTGCTGCGGGCAATGATCAGGGCCACCACCACGCCGATCAGCGACAGCGGCAGCGACAGCATCACTGCCAGCGGCGCGGTGAACGAGCCGAACTGCATCACCAGAATCAGGTACATCAGGCCAATGCCGGAGATCAGCGCAATGCCCATTTGCTTGCCCAGTTCGGCCTGGTCCTGACCAGCGCCACCCAAGTCCATACCATAGCCTGGTGGGTAGGAGAAGCTCTTGGCCAGCTTGACGGCGTCATCGGTGACTTCACCGTTGGAGCGGCCCTGCACGTTGGCCGACACGGTAACCGTGCGCTTGCCATCGGTGTGGTCGATGCCGGAGGGGCCCTTGCCCATGGTCACGGTGGCGATCTGCTCCAGCGGCACCATCTGGTTGGTGCCGGTCACATTGACAGGCAGCCGTTCGATGTTTTCCTTGCTGACACGGTCATCCGGGTGCAGGCGCACCGCGACATCGCGGGTTTCGCCGCTTGGGTCGACCCAGTCGCCGACTTCAATACCGGCAAAGGCCACGCGCAGAGCTTGCGCCGCGTCATTGGCGGTAATGCCCATGGAGTTGGCCAAGCCGCGGTTCAGTTCGATCTGCAGTTCCTTCTTGGGCTCCTGCTCGGACAGGCCCACGTCCACCGCACCAGGGATCTGGCGCAGCTTGTCCATATAGGCATTGGTGATCTCCAGCAGCTTGCGCGAGTCAGGTCCGGTGAAGTCGATCTGCACCGGTTTGCGGGCGCCGTTGTTCAGGTCGTCCAGCACCGTGTATTCGGCACCGATCAAAGGCCGGATCTTTTCACGCAGGTCGGAAGCGATCTGTTTGGCGCTGCGGGCCCGCGTATTGCGCTTGCCGATATCGATATATATACGGCCGCCGCTTGGGCTGATGTTGACGTTGGTTTCCTTGGTCTCGGGCAGCGTGTGTGCAATATCGGCGGCCCGCATCATCTTCAGGCGGGCGTACTCGACTGACGACGAAGCCGGTGTGCGCACTTCAATCATGATGTTGCCGGAGTCGGATGCTGGCAGGAAGGCGGTTCCGCCCACGGTGGCTTGCAGCACGATGGCGCCGACAAAGCTGGCGATCGCAATGACACCCATCCAGATGCGGTGGTGCAGTGCCCAGGCAATCACATTGCCGTAGCGGTCGGCCTGGTGGTCAAACCAGTCGTTGAAAACCTGCAGCTTTTTGGAGATGCCTGTCTTGGGTGCAGTGTGGTGGTCTGCCGGGTCACCCCAGTAGGCCGACAGCATCGGATCCAGCGTGAACGAGATCGCCAGGCTGACCAGCACCGAGCAGGTCACTGTCAGCGCAAACGGTCGGAACCATTCGCCGGACACGCCGGGCATGAAGGCCACGGGAATGAACACCGCAATGATGGAGAACGTCGTGGCCGCCACGGCCAGACCGATTTCCGCCGTGCCTTCCAGTGCCGCAGTGCGGCGGTCGGAGCCATTTTGCATATGGCGCACGATGTTTTCCCGCACCACGATCGCATCGTCAATCAGCACACCAATCGCCAAAGAGAGGCCCAGCAGCGTCATGAAGTTCAGCGTGAAGCCGCATAACCAGACCGCAATGAATGCGGCAATCACCGATGTCGGCAGGGATAGCGCAGTAATCAGGGTGGAGCGCCAGGAGTTCAGGAAAGCGTAAACCACAAAGATGGTCAACACGGCGCCCAATACCAGCGATTCGATCACGTTGTTCAGGCTGCGCTGCGCATCCTTGCCGCCATCGCGGGTGATTTCCAGCTTGGTGCCCTGGCCTTCTTTGTCCAGGTCCTTGTTGATTTCCTCGACCATCTTGCGGATGGAGTCGGCAACACTGACCGTGGAGGCATCGCGGGCCCGGGTGATCTGGATACCGACGTTGGCTTTGCCGCTGCGCACGCTGAAAGAAGAGATGTCCGCATAGGCGTCTTCAATCGAAGCGACCTGGGCCAGGCGCACGATCTGCCCGCCCATGCGTTTGACTACTACGTTCTGGAACTCTTCCGGCGTTTCGATGCGACCAATCAGGCGAATGCTCTCTTCATCCAGCTTGCCGGTGACCTTGCCGACCGGCGCATTGGTGTTTTGCGCACGCAAAGCAGCCACCACATCGCTGGCCGAAATGTTGAATTCGCGCATCTTCTCGGCGCGCAACAACACCGACAGTTCACGCTTCAGAGAGCCGTTGATGATGACGGTGGCAACACCGGGTACAGCGCGCAGGCGATCCGACAACTGGTCCTCCGCCAGACGTGAAATCGCGGCGTGGCTTTGGCTGTTGGACGACAGCGCCATGTTCATGATGGGCTGGGCGGAAGGGTTGAAGCGGCGCAGCACCGGTTCACGCATTTCGGTCGGCAGCTTGTAGCGCAGATTGGAGATCACGCCACGCACTTCGTCCGAGGCCTCGATCATGTTCTTGGAGAACGAGAACTCGATCCAGAACGAGGCATTGCTTTCGTTGCTACTGGAGTAGACGTGCACCGCACCGGGCACGGACAGCAGCGATTTTTCCAGCCGGTTGACGATTTCGCGTTCGACCGAATCAGGCGATGCGCCGGGGTAGAGCAGCGAAACCTGTACGCCGGGCACTTCGACATCCGGGTTCTGGTTGACGCGCAGCTTGGAGAGGGCCAAGAGGCCCATCGCCATCAGCGCGATGATCAGGACGATCGTCGCGACCGGCTTCTTGATACTGAAATCTGAGAGGAACATGCTTACTTCCCTTCAGCTGCAGGAGCGGATGCGGGCTGGGCCGGCTTGGAGGTTGCCATTTCAACGTCCTGGCCGGCCTTGAGGCTGGAGCTCGGCGAGCGCATCACGACATCGCCAGCAGTCAGACCGCTCTTGACTTCGTAATAGCCGGTGCGTGCATCACGCGGGCCGACAGTCAAATCCACCTTGGCCAGCTTTTGGTCCTTCACGCGCCAGGCCGACGTCTTGTCGCCCGCCTTGACCAGTGCGCCTTCTGGCAGCGTCAGGGCTGCCACCTTGGTGGTTTCGATATTGCCTTCGGCATACAGACCGCTGACGCGGGGCTGGGCCGCATCGTTGAATGCCACCAGAATTTCCACCTGGCGTGTCACATCGTTGGCGCTGGGGTTCATGCGCATGACCTTGCCGCGGAAGTCCTGTGTGTAGCCGTTGATACGGAAATTGACGGCCTGACCGAGCTTGACTTGGCTGACCTTGTCAGCCGAGATGCGGCCTTCAAAACGCATGCTGCTGGGGTCCAGCACCTTCAGCAATTCCTTGCCGACGGATGCGGTGTCACCCGCGGAGACTTTGCGTTCGCCGACGACACCGTCAAACGGTGCGCGCACTGCGGTGCGGTCCAGCTGCTGGCGGGCGCTGGCAGCGCGGGCGTTGGAGGCGGACAGCTCACTTTGTGCGGCATTGCGGCGCACTTCGGCGTCGTCCAGTGCCTGCATGGAGGTCATGCCGGACTCACGCAATGTCTTCAGACGTTGCAGCGTACGTTCGGCCTGGTCCAGCGCCTGGGCGGCGCTGCGGGCATTGTCTTCCGCCGAGCGCAGGTTGTCGCGGATCGCGGTTTCGTCCAGCCGCACCAGCACGTCGCCCTTGCGCACCACATCGCCGTTTTCCTTCATGACCTGCAGCACGACGGCAGACACTTCGGCGCGCAAATCGGCTTTGCGCTCGGGCTGGATGGAGCCGGTGATGACCGGGCCGCTGGCCACCGTGCTGTCCTGGGTGGTGATCAGGTCTTCCGGTGCCACGACGATTTTGGTCGGCGCATTGTCACCGTCCTTCTTGTCGCTCTTGGCAGACGATTTATTGCAGGCGGACAGGCTGACGGACAGCGCGAGAATCAATATCAGGGGCAGAGTGCGCGACATCGGGGAATCTCCAGAAAGGAAGCGGTTTTTCGGCAGCATGGCGGCAAATAGGAGCAGAAGTCGCCTGCAAGGGGCCAATTATGGCGTCAGGGTGCTAATGTAAAGAAGCTTAATGACCAGCACATCCAATTTGCGACCAATTGCTGATTGGCCGGATATTTGGTGGTTTTTGGGGTGTTTTTGCGTATTGAACGGCACGCGCTCCGGACAGGCTTGGTCTAGCGGGCCAACCAATCCCGCAGTTTCTCCGCCACCGCCGTGCTGTTCAGTAATGCCATGTGGTGGGTTTGCCACGCGATCCATTGGTTGGGTTTGGGGAAAACCAGATGGAGTTTGGGGTCGTCGTGTTGCCCCAGCGCGCTTTGCAAAGGCACCAATCCGTCCCCGATCAGGCGATCCGCCAAAGCGCCGCGCCGCGCGGCAGTGGTGGCCGCGACCGTGTAACAGGCCACGCCCGCGGGCAACGGCAGGCTCTGGCGCCGGTCCGGGCTGCGTCGGAAACGGTCTTGACCCTGCCAGTCAGCATCCATTGCAAGGCCAAAGCGCAGATCGGTAATGCCTGCGCTGCGCAACTGGCCCAGTTTGGCGAACGGACGGGAGTACGGCGTGGCGCCCAGAATCACATCGACCCAGTTGCCCGCGCGTTCCAGCGGAGCGCCGTGGTGGGGCGTGCCCAGAAAGACGATGGTTTTCAGGCTTTGCGGCCATTGCATACCGGATTGCCGGGCCGTGTGGACCGCACTGCGGGTAATCAGGCCGCCCATGCTGTGGGCCACGATGGTCAAGTCTTCAATTGGCACGGGCCACAGCCTGCGCAGTTGCTCAAGCTGCTCGGCCAGTTCCTGGCCGTTGGTCGAGGTGTGCAGGCCGGTGTTGTAGCGCAGGTAGACCGGCGTGTAGCCCAGGTCTTGCAACGGCAAATCCCACGACAACTCGTTCATGCATAGGCCGTGGATGGACAACATCACTTTGCCGTTCACCTCGGTTGCGCTCGGTTTGTCTTGCGGGCTCAAAACCCGACCCGACCAGCGCAGCGTCATCGGTGTGGCCAGCGGGTTGTTGGTAGCCGCCAGCCGGTCACCCAGTACGCCATTCAGTGCAGCCAGAACGGCTGCGCGCTGGTAGGACTCGGGCGCAGATTGCTCGGCAAGCTCCAGCATCGGTTGCAGTTTGGCCAACAACACGTCCACGCTTTTGCCCACCAGCTGGGTGACGCCGCGCACGCACTGGTAAACCAATCCTGTGAGGCCACGGGTTTCGCCAGGCGCTTTGCCGCCGGGCACGCCCATGCTGCCCCAGACCGACTGGTGCACGCCCTCGGCGATGCGGGCTACACCCACCGTCGCCTGGGTCGCTAGTTGCGCTGCGCCGCGGATGTCAGTGGGGCGCAGGTGCTGCATGGGGCGTTTCAGGAGAGGTCGGGCGAAGCTTTGAGCGTGGAGAGCGGCAAGTCGCTCACTTCGGCGAGCAGCTTGGCCAATTGCACGCCCGCCGCATCCAGCAGCGCCTGGCCCTTGGCCGCGGTCGCCGCTGCGGCATTGCCGGCTGCGCCCTGCGTGTTGTAGTCCTGCATTTGCCAGCCCAGCTTCGCACTCTTGCCGTTGCCCAGAATCGGATATTTCGCGGCGCGGTCTTGCGAGCTGCTGTGAAAATTCTTGGCTTGTGCCATGTCCACGCGTTTGGATGCGAGGGCCAGCATCATCGACGTTTCCATATCACCCGCGTGCACGCCAAAGCGGTGCTCTTCCGCAGGGAACAAGCCGTTGACCGCATCGCCCAGCGGCAGGTTGTACCAACTGCTGCTGTACACAATCATGTCGTGCGCGGTGCGCAGCTCGCGCGCGACGATGTCCATCAGGCTGACCTGACCGCCATGGCTGTTGAATAGCACCAGCTTTTTGATACCGGCGCGCGCCACACTGGCACCCAGCTCGGTCCACAGCGCAATCAGCGTGGGCGCGGAAAGTGTCAGCGTGCCGGGAAAGCGGATGTGCTCGGGGCTATAGCCCACGGCCTGGGTTGGCAATACCAGCACGGGTAACTCAGCGGCCAAGTGCGGCAGGGCGGCGGCAATTACGCCGTCCACCAAAGTGCCGTCTACGCTTGTGGGCAGATGCGGGCCATGTTGCTCGGTCGCGGCCACTGGCAGGACTGCCACCGCCTTGTCCAACAACGGGCTGGCCGCCAGTTGCGCGAAGTGGTGGGTGCTGAGGTCAGCCCAGAAGCGGGAAGGGAGTTGCATTTCAGAATCGCTCATGCGGCTGCAGGTAGCGCCACTGGCCCACCGGCAGATTGCCCAGCATCACCTTGCCGACACGCACGCGCTTCAAGCCCACAACCTTCAGGCCGACCATTTCGCACATGCGGCGGATCTGCCGCTTCTTGCCTTCGGTCAGCACAAAGCGCAGTTGCTCGGGGTTTTGCCATTCGACCTTGGCGTGCTTCAGCGCCTGGCCGTCCAGGCTCAGGCCATGGCGCAGTTGTTTGAGTTTTTCCATCGGGA
Source organism: Rhodoferax sp. P2_H8_2 (assembly GCF_056403235.1). Classification (NCBI taxonomy): domain Bacteria; kingdom Pseudomonadati; phylum Pseudomonadota; class Betaproteobacteria; order Burkholderiales; family Comamonadaceae; genus Rhodoferax; species Rhodoferax sp. P2_H8_2. Next base: position 437,474 of record NZ_JBFUFW010000001.1, on the reverse strand, counting down.
AGACGGACTGCACATCCTGGCTCACCGGGTCGTCGTCGTCGATGCGGCTGAGTTGGGTGACTTTGCCGCCGTACGTGGCGGCAGCCGATGTCGCCGCAGCGGCGTTTTCGTTGCCGGTGTAGACGACGCGCACCAGATACTCTTTTTCCATCACCGAGTCTTCGCCGATCAACAGGCGCGCCACTCGGCCATCCTGCGTCAGCACCAACAGGCCGGTGGAGTCAATGTCGAGCCGCCCGGCGGGCACCAGACTCTTGAGCTGGCTGCCGTGGAAGAAGAAGCGCGCGTTGTCCTCGGCCCAGCGGTTACCGGGCTGAATCAGCGTGATCGCCGGTTCGTGGCCGTCTTCGGCCTGGCCGCTGACGATGCCCAGCGGCTTGTTGAGCAGGATGGTGACTTGTTTGGCCTGTTGGCCCTCGGCCAACTTGTGGATTTCGATCTTCACATCGGGCAGGACCTGCATGCCCATCTCGGCGACGCGGCCGTTGACGGTAACCCAGCCCTTGCCAATCCACTCATCGGCCTCGCGGCGCGAGGCCATGCCCAACTCGGCCATGCGCTTGTTCAGCCGTACCGTGCCATTGGCGCCGTGGGCTGCGGTGTTGGATTGCCCGGCGGGAATAGGCGCCTTGGCAGGCGGAGGCGCTGCGCGGCGGAAGGTGGGGGTCGGTTTGGGGTCGGTCATGCGCTATAAATTTGAGAGCTGGTTGCGCACATTTTACGGGCGTTGGAGGCCGATTTTGCTCTTAACGCAGCAGACGCCCGCTCTGAGAGTGGCCGCCCACGTTGAACACGGAAACCACTTTGGACAGATGTTCGGCCTGATCGCGCATGGAAGAGGCTGCCGCAGCCGACTCTTCCACCAATGCAGCGTTTTGCTGGGTCATCTGGTCCAGGTTGGCAACGGCCTGGTTGACCTGGGCAATCCCGTCCCGCTGTTCGCCGGACGCTGCCGTGATCTCGCCGATCAGCTGCGTTACGCGCTGCACGCTGCTGACGATTTCGCCCATGGTCTTGCCGGCTTGTTCCACCTGCTGGGAGCCGGATTCCACGCTGCTGACCGACGCGCTGATCAGTCCTTTGATCTCCTTGGCCGCTTCAGCCGAGCGCTGGGCCAGGCTGCGCACCTCGGAGGCCACCACGGCAAACCCGCGACCCTGTTCACCCGCGCGAGCGGCTTCGACCGCGGCATTGAGTGCCAGGATGTTGGTCTGAAATGCGATGCCGTCAATCGTGCCGATGATGTCGCCAATCTTGCGCGATGAATCGGTGATGTGCTGCATGCTGACCACTACCTGGCCGACGACGGCGCCGCCGCGTGCCGCGATTTCTGCCGCAGCAGTGGCGAGCTGGTTGGCTTCGCGTGCGGTGTCCGCCGACTGGTTCACGGTGGCGGTCAACTCTTCCATGCTGGCGGCGGTCTCCTGCAAATTCGAGGCGGTTTGCTCAGTGCGCGCTGACAAGTCGTGGTTGCCCGATGCGATTTCGCCGGAAGCGGTGGTGACGGACTCCACGCCCGTGCGAACGTCCGAGACCAGGCTTCGGAGCTTGGTGACCATGTCAGACAGTGCGCGCATCAGCACGCCCAGCTCATCCTTGCGGTCGTCATGCACTTCGCGGGTCAGGTCTCCGTCGGTAATGGCCTGGGCCACCTTGACGGCACGGTCCAGCGGGCCAGTGATTGAGCGCACCAACAACAGTGTGAGGAAAATGCTCAACGCAAACACGGCCACGATGCTGACGATGGAAACCAGTACCAACTTTTGCCGCACTGCCTCCAGCGCGGTGACGGCCTCATCACGCTGCTTTTCCTGCACGGCCACGTATTTGTCGATAGCGTCCAGGTAGGCAGTTGCCAGCGGCTTGTATTCCTTTTCAGTGAAAGCCTGCACCCCGGCCATATCACCGGCGGCGCGCAAATCCTTGATCTTCGGCCCCACAGCCCGCAGCTCGGTGCGCGTTTTGGCGACATAGGCCAAGGCCGCCTTGTCCGCTTCCGTCACGGCGGTCTTGTTGACCTGTTCCTGCACGGGTGTGATGCGGGCTGTCAGCGCGGCAACGCGGGCGTCAAAGTCTTTTTTGAGATCCAGATCGCTGGTGCCCGCGCTGCTCATCGACATCGTGACTGCCAGTTCACCCAGGCCGCGCCAGCGCACCGCGGTGGTAATAGCCTCTTCGAATTTGGCCACGACGCGCTCAGTGTCGTCGGTTGCCTGGCGGGAGCGCAGCTGGCCCCAGATCGCTACCGAGAGCATCAGGAGCAAAAGCCCGAGGATCACTAACCACAGTTTGTGTGCTACCCGCAGATCGTTGAACATTTTGTTCGTTCTCACTTGTTATTGATGGCCCATGCGCGCGGCAAGAGCATGTATGTCAGACGATAACAAACGCCGGGCGCAACGGCAAGGTCGCGCAAGACAGCCGTAGCTATACTGCGCCGGAGCCCCGCGGGGTAGTTTTGAATTGAATAGTTGCCAACCATGGAAAAACAAACTCTCAAGCTTTTCCCGACACCGGTCAATTACTACAAGGAGGTCTTGTCGCCCGCGCAACTCAGCACCATATGCAAGCACTGTCTGGACGTGGAGGCGGGGGAGCACGGTGCATTCGTTGGAGAAACCAAGTCCTCTTTTGGACTGAATTCCCATCTGATCGAGGAATTGGAAGCCCGCTATCCGATCCTCAAGGGGCTTACGAATGGCCTATCCGCGTTGTTGAAAGATTACGCGCGTGAGTTGGGATTCAATGACGTCACGATGACCAACTCCTGGTTCAATGTGCAGTACCCCGGCAGTGTGCTCAAGCACCATGTACATCCCGAGTCCAAAGTGTCTGCGGGGCTGTATGTCCAGACAGACGAAAAGAGCAGCGATCTGTACCTTGAGAACCCAAATCCATTTTTGAACTTCGTTCGGCCAGATACCTATACCGAATACACCTTTGAGTTCGCAAAGTTCCATCCGGCGCCTGGAGATCTGGTGCTTTTCCCGTCCTGGATCAAGCACGGTTCCGGCTTTGAAACGAATCAGTCGGCGCAGCGGGTCGTTATTAGCATGAACGCCTTCTGAGGCGACAGGGGCGCACGCCCGAACGCGCGGGTCCCTATCGCGCGCTTCTTTGCGCTTACAAATTTGGTATCGGCATACAGGTTCCGGGGCGCTATAGTCACCCTACCTCTGCCAGATCAGAGGACTAAAACGTTGGCCATCCCTGTTCGTGAGGTGCGGGTTTGAAGATTCTTATCGTTGAAGACGAAGCTGATATTCGTGAAAATCTGGCGCTGCTGCTGCGCATGGAAGGCTACGAGCCGCTTGAAGCTGGCAACGGATTGACCGGCCTGGCGTTGGCGCGCCAGTATCTGCCCGATCTGATCCTGTCGGATGTGCTGATGCCCGAGCTCGACGGCTACGGTTTTCTGGAGGCGCTGCGGGCCGATCCCGTCACAGCCTCCATCCCCTTCATCTTTCTGACGGGCAAAACCGACCGCGCACAGCGTCGCCGCGGCATGAACCTGGGCGCGGACGACTATCTTGGCAAGCCCTTCACCCGCGACGAAATTCTGGATGCCGTCAATGCCCGCATGAAGCGCGTGCAGGTGATGGAGAAAACCGGCCCCAAGGCTGCTGCACAACCGACCGGCGTGCCTCCGGTCATCAAAGGCTACCGCATGCTGCGCCGTCTGGGTGCGGGCGGCATGTCAGAAGTGTTCCTGGCCAAGCGCGAGTCCGACGGTCTGGAAGTGGCCGTGAAGCTGCTCGACACCCGCATCAACCAGGACGCCAATCTGCTGGAGCGCTTTATCCAGGAATACGCACTCCTGGAACAAATCGAACACCCGAATGTGGCGCGGATTTTTGCGCACGGCTTTACCGATACGCATGCCTTCATCACGATGGAGTATTTCGCGCACGGCGACATCAAGCGCCGCCTCGCGGCGGGATTCTCTCCATTTGAGGCGCTGTCGATCGCGCTACAGGTGGCCTACGCTCTGTCGCAAATCCACGCCCTGGGCATCGTGCACCGCGACGTAAAACCCGACAACCTGATGGTGCGCGAAGATGGCAGTGTTGCGCTGATCGACTTTGGCGTGGCCAAACACGCCACTCAGAATTTGGAGCACACACAGCAAGGCGAGATCGTCGGATCGCCGTATTACCTGAGCCCGGAACAAGCGGGCGGCAAACCGGTCAGCCAGGTCAGCGATATCTACAGCTTGGGCGTGATCTTCTATGAGATGGTGACCGGCAAGCGGCCGTATGTGGCCGACAGCATGGAAGCGCTGCTGTACCAGCATGTGCATTCACCGCCACCGCGCTTCGAGCCCAAGTTCGGCGAGTTCCAGAATCTGTTGGACCAGATGATGAACAAGAACCCCAAAAAGCGCTTCCCCAGCGCGCAGGCGCTGGCCGACTACATCGTCAACATGTGGCCGACGATGCTGCGACTGATGCAGGCCCGCTCGTTACAGCACGGCGCCAAAGCGCCTTGAGGCTATAAAAAACGTAGCTTCTTGCGCACGTTCTGTGCGCTCTGCAGCCATTTTCACCACATGATGACGCGCTGCTCGGGCAGCAGATACATCTTATCGCCGGGCTTGATGTCAAACGCTTCGTAAAAGCCGGGCTGGTTGGCCACGGTGCCTTTCACGCGGAACTCGCCGGGCGAATGTGGGTCGGTCTTGATCTGCATGATGGCGGCGTCTTCGCGCTGCAGGTTGCGGTACTTGATGCCAAAGCCGATGTACAGGCGCTGCTCGCCAGTCATTCCGTCGATCACCGGCGAAGGCTTGCCACCCAGTGACTTCTTGTACGCCTTGTAGGCAATCGCCACGCCGGAGTTATCGCCAATGTTTTCGCCCAGCGTCAGCTTGCCGTTGACGAAGTAGCCCGGCACCGGGCTGAACAGCGAATACTGCTGCACCAGGCCCGCGGCGCGCAGCGTGAAGGCCTTGCGGTCTTCCGGAGTCCACCAGTTGCGCAGATTGCCCAGGCCGTCGTACTGGCTGCCCTGGTCGTCAAAGCCGTGGCTGATTTCGTGGCCGATGCTGGTGCCCACAGCGCCATAGTTCACCGCGTCTTCAGCCTTCACATTGAAGAACGGCGGCTGCAACAAGGCGGCAGGGAAGGTGATCGCATTCCTTAGCGAGCTGTACTGCGCGTTGACGGTCTGTGGCGTCATCGACCATTCGCCACGGTCCACCGGTTGGCCCAGCTTGTCGATGCCGCGCTGGTAGGCGAAGTTGCGCGCTGCGCGCACGTTGGCAACGAGGTTCTTGCGCTGGGTCTTGAGCGCCGAGTAGTCACGCCATTTGTCGGGGTAGCCAATGTTGGGGCGGAAGGTGGCCAGCTTTGCCAGCGCTTCCTTCTTGGTCTCGGGTCCCATCCACTCCAGCGTGTTGATGCCTTCGCGGAAGGTGGCGAGGAAGTTGTCCACCATGGCCTGCACGCGGGCCTTGTTCTCCGGTGGGAAGAATTTGGCAACGTAGAGCTTGCCCACTGCTTCGCCCATCGCACCGTCGACAAAGCGCTGTGCCAATTGCCACTGCGGCTCGTTCTCGGGTACGCCGCGCAGCGTCTTGCCGGTGAAGGCAAAGCGCTCGTCGACTATGGTCTGCGAAAGATAGGGCGCGTAGCTGGCGACCAGATGTGCGGTGAAGTAGCTGCGCCAAGTGTCCAGTGGTGTGGAGTCGATCAGGCTCGCCATGGCGGTGAAGTAGCTGGGTTGGCGCACCACGAGGTAGTCGGTCTTGCCTGTCAGTCCGACTGCGTTCACATAGGCATTCCAATCAAAACCGGGCGCCAGTTCGCTTAAGCGATTGAAAGGTATCGGGTTGTAGGCCTTGATCGCGTCTCTGCTTTCCACGCGTGTCCATTGGATCTTTGCCAGGGCCGTCTCCAGCGCGAGGACGGCGTCCGTATGGTCGGCTGTCAGTTTTTTGTCCCCGCCAATGGTCAGCAGCTTCTTCACATGCGCCCGGTAGGCCTTGCGTGCCGCCATCAGTCGGGCGTCATCGTCCTGCAGGTAATAGTCGCGGTCCGGCAGCCCCAGCCCGTCCTGGCTGGCGTACACCGCATAGCGCGTCGCATCCTTGGCATCCTGGGCGACGCTCAGCGATATCGGCGTGGTCACACCGATGCGGCTCAAATGGGCCATCAGCGCAGGCAAGTCCTTCTTGTCGCGCGTCGCGGTAATGCGCACGATGTCCGCCAGCAATGGCAATACGCCCTGTTGATCACGTGACTTCTGATCGAAAAACGTCTGGTACAGATCGGCAATCTTGCGCGTCTCGCTACCCGCAGGGCCTGGGTTTTTGACTGCCTCATCCAGAATGGTGCGAACCTGCTCTTGCGCTGTTTCCCGCAACTGCAGATAGGTGCCCCAGGAGGCCTTGCTGGCCGGGATCTGCGTGGACTGCATCCACTTGCCGTTGATGTAGCCGTAGAAGTCGTCCTGTACGCGCACCGACGTGTCGAATGCACTGGTGTCGATGCCGGAGGTCAGCGGCGTCGTGGTTTGGGCAAAGGCGGCAAAAGTAGTAAATGCCAGCGCGAGGCTGGCAGCGCAGATGGATTTTTTCATCTGCGAATCTTAATACTGCGGATTACTCCGCCGCGCGTACGCTGCCAATGCCCTCGGCCGATTTGATTACCCGCGCTGGCCTGCCGTAATACGACAGCGAGCCAATGCCTTCCACCTTGGCGTTCAGCGATTCAGTGGCGCGCACCTTGGCAGAACCAATGCCTTCCAGGCTGGCTTCGACAGTCTTGGCGTCCAGCTCACGCGCATCCACGCTGCCCACGCCCTCGGCCTTCAGGACGAAACGCTGCACCTTGCCATTGGCAGTCAACGTGCCTACGCCCTGGTAACGCAAAATGAATTCCTCGCCTGCCAGCTTGTTAAGCGTCGTATCGCCAACGCCCTCCATCTGAAACTTGTTGAGTTGTGCCACGCCAATCACGATGGTCAACTTGTCTTTCCAGCCGGATCGTTTCTCGTCGGGCATGGAAATAACGAGATCGTCGCCCACCACCTTGGTACTCAGCTTCGCCATCAGATCCTGCTCGCCTGACACCACCACCGATTGCGTCTGACCGGCGGTGACCACCAGCTTGTACGCGCCTTGGGTGGTGATGGATTTGAACGCCGGAAGCTCGCGCGTTTCCTGCGCCGCCATGGCCAGAGGCGCTGCAGCCGCGATCATCATTGTTATCAGTAACTTGTTCATGGTTTTCATCCTGCGTGTTTAGGTTGATGTCACTGCCTGCAGTGTGGCGCGGTCGGCTGGCTGGGCATAGTGCGGGGCGACACACTGCAGAAATGGGGGGATGGATTGCAGGATGCTCTCATTCAAGTACGCGGCGTACTCAGAGACTGTCAGTCGGAGCTCTGAGTCGTCGTTTTCTGCGATGGTTCTGCCGCTTTCCGAGGGGTAGCGATGCTTTGTGCTTCTGCCAATAGGGCAAGAACTTTGTCTCGAAACATTGGGGCCAATGCCATCGCGTCCTGTACTTTGGAAGAATTAAACAATTCATGCAGTGGGCTGCCATGAGAGGTTGCCTCCATTAAACGCAATGGAGGCTCCTCCAAGCGCGTTAGAGATGAACCGAAAAGCCTCGCAGTGAATTCCGGGTCAAGTTTTGCAGCTTCTCGACGGTAGCCTTCGTAGGCTTTTGCAATTGAGGCCTTGTAGCTATAGTCTTCTGCAAGGCGAAAGCGCTGACCAATCTGCTTTGTCGCCACCCAAGCGAACCAAAGCGGGCCTCCAACGCTCAAAAGTGACAGAGCAAAATTCAACCAAATCACACCCCACTTTGGATCGGCATCTCCCAGGTTCTTTGAAAGTAACTCGACCCGCTGTGCCCCCATGAATGCGGCACAACCTAGGGCGACTACAAGCGCAACAACCCAAAGTTGCATAGATCGACTAAGCCCAGTTGCCCGCTGGTCGAATGCCCCTGCAAGCCCCTTTGATGTAGTAACTCGGTAGGCTTCCTCGCATTGAGCAACTAGCTTTTCAGCCTCTACACGAAAAGAATCCATGACCGCGACTGTGCTAATGGCAGCTGACTGTTGTTTACTAATTTCCTCCGCGTTCTTGGATGCTTCCTTTGTTAATTCATCCAATTGGCCTTTGGCTTCATTTAGCGAAGCCAAAGTCTCGGGGAGAAGCTCCGCAGTTTCGTACGCTTCATTGATTTGCTTCATGCGATCTGTCAGCGTGTCGCGATCCACTACAACAGCGTCAAGTTCGGCAGCCACGCGCGCGACCCGTTTGGCTAGTTGAACAGGCAATGTTCGCTGATCAACCGGTGCGTACTTCGGCATTAGATGCCGAACTCGCTCTCTCATACCCTGAATTGTCGCAACGTAAGCGGGAACAGCTTGGACACCGTTCCCGCCCCAGAACTGCGGCACTGCGGTACTTCGGAATTGATCCATTTGGGCTGCAGCGGTAGTCAGCAGCACTTGCCCCTTGCTATCAACTGTGTCTGAACCGCACTCCTGAATATCCGTCGCCAATCTAGAGGCGAAACTTGCAAGATCACTTAAAGTGAGTCCCACTTGATTCCATCCGTGAGTTGCATTGAGCGTATCTGCGTGCGTCGGGCCAATTGCAGTGATTGCGGCAGCCGTCGCGTTCAGCGAATTGACAAGCGGATCGAAGGCTTTGTCCATGAACTCTCTCCCTGAGTATTTTGTAGTGTTAACTATATCGAGGGATCATCTTTCGCGTTGAGAATTTTGCATTCGAGGCAGGTGGTTCGGGTATCCGGACGCAGGCCCCATTTGCAGCTGCCACAGAGCGCGTGTGGGCCGGAGAACGGATACCCGGGCCGCATGCTTCGTCTACCCTGCAGAGCTAATAGCTATAAAAATAGTAGCTGCTTGCGCAATTCAGATGCGCTCTGCGGCCCTATTCCGCTTGAAACACCTGTGACCGCAGCGCTTGCGGATCGAGGATGCGCAGGCCGCCATACTCCACGCGAATTGAACCCTGCGCGGCCAGGTTGGTCAGTGCTTCGTTGACTCGCTGGCGTGACAGGCCGACCAGATATGCCAGCTCCTGTTGCGTGATGCGCAGTACTTCGCCCACGCCGGGGTAGAGCACCGGGTTGAACAACGCGGCCAGGCTGCGGGCAACGCGGATGTCGGGGTTGTTGAGGCGGTCGATCTCGCGCGCGGCGATGAACTGGCCCAGGCGTTCGTTGAGCTGGTTCATTACAAAGCGATTGAAGCCAATCGAGTGATCGAGCAGCCAGTGGAAGGTGTCTACATGCAGCCCCGCGACCAGGCTCTTGCGCAGCGCCTGGATGTTGTAGCGATAGGCTTCGCGCTTCAGCGCCGTGCCTTCACCAAACCAGCCGCCAGGGGGGACTCCGGTGTGCGTCATGGTCTTTCCCTGTTCGTTGTCTGCACTCATTTTCAGCAAGCCATCGACTACGCCAAACCAGTAGGTCACCGGGCGGCCGATCCGGCACACGTACTCGCCGGCGCCGGCTTCGGCCACTTGCAGATCGTCGACCGCGCGCTCGCGCTCCGCAGGCTCCAGCACGCGCAGCCAAGGAATCGTGGCCAATTCGGCCTCAGTGAGTGGGCGTCGTCGCTGGTGCAGGGGGCTGGTCGTCAGCATGGAGAAAGGCGCTCGTAAGGTAGCGATAAGTGAAGGGAAAACACCTACCGAGAAACCGTTGAATTGTCGTCCAAATGACAACTCGACGTCAAATGCGGAACTACCATTTGCGCCATACAAGAGCCCTGCCATTGATGCGGAGGCATAACGAGGTGACATGACAACTGGCGCGCAAACCACTTTTCCGCAACTGCTTCTGGGGCACGCCAAGGCGCGGCCACAGGATGCAGCCATGCGCGAAAAGGAATACGGCATCTGGCAAACGCTGACTTGGGCTGACCTGGCGACCATGGTGGAACAGCTCGCCGCCGGACTGCACCAGGCGGGTTTGCGTCAGCATGACCACATGGTGGTGGTGGGCGCCAATCGCCCCCGGCTGTACGCCACGATGCTGGCGGCGCAGTCGTTGGGCGCAGTGCCGATCCCGCTGTACCAGGATGCGGCCGCGCCGGAGTGCGTGTTCCCGATCAACAACGCTGAGGTGCGCTTCGCGTTTGCGGAAGACCAGGAGCAGGTCGACAAGCTGCTGGAGATTCGCGCACAGTGCCCGCAGTTGGCCAACATCTACTTTGACGACCCGCGTGGCTTGCGCAATTACGAAGAGCCGGGCCTGCAATCAGTCGACGCCCTGCTGGAAACCGGCAAGGCCTTTGCAGCAGCGAACCCCAGCTTCTTTGCGCAAGAGGTGGCGAAGCTCACGCCTAACGATGTGGCAGCAATGTTCTTCACGTCGGGCACCACTGGCAACCCCAAGGGCGTGGTGCACACCCACGATTCGCTGCTGGACCGCGCCCGCGCCGGTGCCGCATTTGACCACCTGACGCACGCCGAAGAAGTATTGGCTTTCATGCCGCCGGCCTGGGTGGGGCAGAACATCTTCTCGTACGCGCAATGGCTGTCGTGTGGCTATGTAGTGAGCTGCCCTGAGGCCACCGCAACGACGACGATTGATTTGAAAGAAATCGGGCCAACCTATTACTTCGCACCACCGCGCATTTTTGAAGGCCTGCTGACCAATGTGATGATACGCATGGAAGATGCGGGAGCGATCAAGCGCTATATGTTCAACGCCTTCATGGCAGTGGCCAAAAAGGTGGGGCCTGCGCTGATGGATGGCAAGCCGGTAGCCTTGGGCGACCGCGTGTTGTACGCGCTGGGCAACGCGCTCGTCTACGGGCCGCTGCGCAACAACCTGGGTTTCAGCCGCGTGCGTGTGGCCTACACCGCAGGCGAAGCGATAGGGCCGGACCTGTTCAGTTTTTACCGTTCCATCGGCATTAATCTGAAGCAGCTATATGGCTCGACGGAGACGGCAGTCTTTGTCTGCTTGCAACCCGATAACCAGGCGTGGTCTGACACCGTGGGCGTGCCCTGCGCGGGCGTGGAAATCAAGGTCGCCGACAACGGCGAAATTCTGGTGAAGTCTCCGGGCTTGCTGAAGGAGTACTACAAAAACCCCGAAGCAACGGCCGAGGTGCTGACGGCCGATGGCTGGTACCACACCAGTGACGCCGGTTTCATCGATGCCCACGGCCATTTGAAAATCATCGACCGCGTGAAAGACGTGGGTCGCATCAAGGGCGGCACGTTTGACGCGGCGATGTTTGCGCCCAAGTACGTGGAAAACAAGCTGAAGTTTTTTCCGTATATCAAGGAAGTCGTGGCCTATGGCGATGGCCGCGAGAAGGTTTGCGTGCTGATCAACATCGACATGGACGCGGTCGGCAATTGGGCCGAGCGCCGCAACCTGCCGTATGCGGGCTACACCGATCTGGCGCAAAAGCCGGAGGTCTACCAGCTGATCAAGGATTGCGTGGAAAAGGTCAACGCCGATCTGAGTGCCGATGCGCTGCTAGCGGGCAGCCAGGTCAGTCGATTCCTCGTGTTGCACAAAGAGCTGGACGCCGATGACGGTGAGCTGACGCGCACCAACAAGGTTCGTCGCGGCTTTATCGCCGACAAATACAACGTGCTGGTAGATGCGCTGTACGGCGGCAAGACCGAGCAATTCATTGAAACCATGGTCAAGTTTGAAGACGGACGCACTGGCAGCGTCAGCGCCACGCTGCGCATTGAAGACGCAAAGATCTTCGCACCGGTGAAGGCAGCAGCATGACGAAACGCAAAATTGGCGACGTCATCCTCGACGTCAAAAACATCTCGCTGAACTTCGGCGGTGTCAAAGCCCTGACCGACATCAGCTTCGATGTGCGGGAGCACGAGATCCGCGCCATCATTGGCCCGAACGGCGCGGGCAAGAGTTCGATGCTGAACTGCATCAACGGTGTCTACACGCCGCAGCAAGGTTCGATTGCATTTCGCGGGCAAACCTTTAAACACATGAACAGCCACCAGGTGGCCGTGATGGGTGTGGCGCGCACGTTCCAGAACCTGGCGCTGTTCAAAGGCATGAGCGTGCTGGACAACATCATGTCTGGGCGCAACCTGAAGATCAAAAGCAACATCCTGATGCAGGCCTTGCGCATAGGCCCGGCGCTGCGCGAAGAAATCCAACACCGCGAGGCTGTGGAGCGCATCATCGATTTTCTGGAGATTCAAGCGTATCGCAAGACGCCAGTCGGCCAGTTGCCCTACGGCCTGCAAAAGCGCGTGGACTTGGGTCGCGCACTGGCGATGGAGCCGCAGGTGCTGCTGCTGGACGAGCCCATGGCGGGCATGAACGTTGAAGAAAAACAGGATATGTGCCGCTTTGTGCTGGACGTGAACGACGAGTTCGGTACGACGGTGGTGCTGATCGAGCACGACATGGGCGTGGTGATGGACATCAGCGACCGCGTCGTCGTGCTGGACTACGGCAAAAAGATCGGCGACGGCACGCCGGACGAAGTGCGCAACAACGAAGACGTGATTGGTGCTTACTTGGGGACTTCTCACTGATGGCATTTTTCCTTGAGACATTGCTAGGCGGCCTGATGGCTGGCATGCTGTATTCGCTGGTCGCTTTGGGTTTTGTGCTGATCTACAAGGCCTCGGGTGTCTTCAACTTCGCGCAGGGCGCGATGGTGCTGTTTGCGGCGCTGGCGATGGCGCGCTTTTCGGAGTGGATTCCGGCGGGTCTGGGCATTACCGATCCGATTGCGGCCAACGTGATGGCCTTTGTCGGCGCCGGCGTTGTGATGTTTGTCGTGGCCTGGGTGATCGAACGGCTGGTGCTGCGCCATCTGGTGAACCAGGAAGGCACGACGCTCTTGATGGCCACGTTGGGCATTGCCTATTTTTTGGAAGGCCTGGGCCAGACGCTGTTTGGTAACAGCATCTACAAGATCGATATCGGCATGCCCAAGGACCCGGTAATGATTCTGGAGAGCGCGTTTGAAGGCGGCATCCTGATCAACAAGGAAGACTTCTACGCCGCCCTGATAGCCGCAGCGCTGGTGGCATTGCTCAGCGTGTTCTTTCAGAAGACCTCGACAGGCCGCGCGCTGCGCGCCGTGGCCGACGACCACCAGGCTGCGCAATCGATCGGCATTCCGCTGAACCGCATTTGGGTCATTGTCTGGTGCGTGGCGGGGGTCGTCGCGCTGGTCGCCGGAATGATTTGGGGCAGCAAGCTGGGTGTGCAGTTTTCGCTGACCACGGTGGCGCTGCGCGCGCTGCCGGTTGTGATCTTGGGTGGCCTCACCTCGGTGCCAGGTGCGATTGTGGGCGGCTTGATCATCGGTGTTGGTGAAAAGCTGTCCGAGGTCTACATTGGGCCGATGGTGGGTGGTGGTATCGAGATTTGGTTTGCCTACGTACTAGCGCTTGGATTCTTGCTGATCAGGCCGCAAGGCTTGTTTGGCGAAAAAATAATTGATCGCGTATGAAATACGCGATCAATTATTTTTCAGCGAAGACTCACTTTTGCGAAGCAAAAGTTATGTCGCAGCTAAAAGATTATTGAGATTCTTATGTTTTACAGAGAAAACGGCCAATTCAAAACCACCTACCGGGCGGATCAGCAAATCCTGCCTATCGCGCAGGATCGGCTGGCGATGCTGATCTTGCTGCTGGTGGCCTTTGTCGCCGTGCCGCTGGGCGCCAGCGACTACATGTTTCGCGCGATCCTGATTCCGTTTCTGATCTTCTCGTTGGCAGCGGTGGGTGTGAATATTCTGGTCGGCTACTGCGGCCAGATTTCGCTGGGCTCGGGCGCGTTCATGGCGGTGGGCGCCTATGCGGCCTACAACTTCTTTGTACGCATCGACGGCATGCCGTTGCTGATCGCGCTGATTCTGGGCGGCGTCTGCGCGATGCTGTTTGGCATGGTGTTTGGTCTGCCGAGCTTGCGCGTGAAAGGCTTGTATCTGGCGGTTGCCACATTGGCCGCGCAGTTCTTTGCCGACTGGATGTTTTTGCGCGTCAACTGGTTCACCAACAACTCATCCAGTGGATCGGTGTCGGTCAACAATCTGCAGGTGTTTGGCTTCTCGCTGGAAAGCCCGGTAGCGCGGTATCTGTTTTGCCTGAGCGTGCTGGCGGTGATTGCGCTCCTGGCCAAAAACCTGGTCCGCGGCGCCGTGGGGCGTGAGTGGATGGCGATTCGCGACATGGATGTGGCAGCGGCGGTGATCGGCATTCGCCCGATGTACGCCAAGCTCAGCGCGTTTGCAGTCAGCTCGTTCATCGTCGGCGTAGCCGGTGCGCTGTGGGCCTTTATCTACCTGGGCGCCTGGGAGCCTGCGGCGTTCTCGGTGGACCAGTCGTTCAAGCTGCTGTTCATGGTGATCATCGGCGGCATGGGCTCCATCATGGGCAGCTTCTTTGGCGCGGCCTTCATCGTGGTGTTGCCGATTGTGCTGGCGCGCGCGCTGCCGACGCTGGCCGGTCTGTTTGGTTTCGAGATTTCTACCGCTGGCGTGTCGCACGCCGAGCTGATGACGTTTGGCGGATTGATTGTGTGGTTCCTGATCGTCGAGCCGCATGGCTTGGCCAAGCTGTGGGCGGTGGGCAAGCAGAAGCTGCGCTTGTGGCCCTTCCCGCATTGATTCCGCATTGATGTTTTTTCCCTGTGCTTCAACAACTAACTTTTAGGAGAGACAAATGAAGCTTCGTACTTTGGTGAAAGCAACAGCGCTCGTGGTCACGGTGGCCGCTACGTTGGCGAGCAGTCCGGTATTCGCGCAAGCGAAGGAGCAGTTTTTCCCGCTGCTGTCGTACCGCACGGGTCCGTATGCGCCGAATGGCACGCCGTGGGCCAACGGCAAGCAGGACTACATCAAGATGATCAACGCCCGTGATGGCGGCATCAACGGCGTCAAGCTGACGTTTGAAGAGTGCGAGACCGGCTACGCGACCGACCGCGGCGTCGAATGCTACGAGCGCCTGAAGAGCCGCCCTGGCGTCGCCCTGTTCGATCCGCAAGCTACGGGCATCACGTTTGCGCTGACCGAAAAAGTGGTCAACGACAAAGTACCGCTGATCACGCTGGGCTACGGCCTGTCGGTGGCGCAGGACGGCATGGCCTTCAAATGGAACTTCCCGCTGATGGGCAGCTACTGGACGGGCGCCGACATCCTGATCCAGCATCTGGGCAAGAAGGAAGGCGGACTGGAGAAACTCAAGGGCAAGAAAATTGCCTTGGTCTACCACGACAGCCCGTTCGGCAAAGAGCCGATTCCGCTGCTCGATGAGCGTGCGCGTCAGCTCGGCTTTGATCTGCAGAAGATTCCAGTCACTGCGCCTGGCGTAGAACAGAAAGCCGCCTGGCTGCAAGTACGCCAGAGCAAGCCCGACTATGTGCTGCTGTGGGGCTGGGGCGTAATGAACTCCACCGCGCTGAAGGAAGCGCAAGCCACGGGCTATCCGCGCGACAAGATGTATGGCGTGTGGTGGGCCGGCGCCGAGCCGGACGTGAAGGATGTGGGCGAAGGCGCGAAGGGCTACAACGCGCTGGCGCTGAACACTTCGGGCACGCAGCCCAAAGTGATCCAGGACATCCTGAAGCTGGTGCACGAAAAGGGCCAGGGCACTGGACCGAAGGACGAAGTCGGCCAGGTGCTGTACACCCGTGGCGTGATCATCCAGATGCTGGGTGTGGAAGCCGTGCGCCGCGCGCAAGAGCGCTTTGGCAAGGGCAAGGTCATGACCGGCGAGCAAGTGCGCTGGGGTCTGGAAAACCTGGCGCTGGACCAGAAGAAGCTCGACGCACTGGGCTTCTCCGGAATCATGCGGCCGCTGTCCACCAGCTGCTCTGACCACATGGGTTCGACCTGGGCGCGCGTACAGACCTGGGACGGCAGCAAGTGGGGCTTCTCGTCCGACTGGTACCAGGCTGACGAGCAAATCATCAAGCCCATGGTCAAGGCCGGTGCAGAGAAGTACCTGTCTGATAAGAAGATGACGCGCCGCGCCCCAGCGGATTGTCAGTCTTGAGCGAACGGCGGCTCCTCGTGAGCCGCCAATCCACAGGGTTGCAGCGCAGCCTTGTCGATTGGTAAACACATAGACCTATGGAACCGAAAAACATCGTTCTCAACGTGAATGGCATCGAAGTCATTTACAACCACGTGATCCTGGTGCTCAAGGGCGTGTCGCTGCAAGTGCCCGAGGGTGGCATCGTCGCGATCCTGGGCGGCAACGGCGCGGGCAAGACGACGACTTTGCGCGCCGTGAGCAACCTGCTGGCCGGTGAGCGTGGCGCGGTGACCAAGGGCAGCATCGAGCTGCGCGGTGAGCGCATTGAAAACCTGAGCCCGGCAGACCTGGTGCAGCGCGGTGTGGTGCAGGTGATGGAGGGGCGGCACTGCTTTGCGCACCTGACCATTGAAGAGAATTTGCTGACCGGCGGCTACACGCGCAAGAGCAAGGCCGAGGTGGCGGCGAATCTGGAGAAGGTCTACACCTACTTCCCGCGCCTCAAGACCCGTGCGTCCAGCCAGGCGGCGTACACCTCCGGCGGCGAGCAGCAAATGTGCGCGATTGGCCGCGCACTGATGGCGAGCCCCAGCATGGTGTTGCTGGATGAGCCGTCGATGGGCCTTGCGCCGCAGATCGTCGAAGAAGTATTCGAGATCGTCAAAGACCTCAACACACGCGAGAAAGTCACCTTCCTGCTGGCCGAACAAAACACCAACATGGCACTGAAGTACGCCGACTACGGCTACATCATGGAAAGCGGCCGCGTGGTGATGGACGGCGCGGCGGACTACTTGCGCAGCAACGAAGACGTCAAGGAGTTCTACCTGGGCGTTGGCGGCGGCGAGCGCAAGAGCTTTAAGGACGTGAAGAGTTACAAGCGGCGCAAGCGCTGGCTGGCTTGATTTTGGAATAAAAAATGCCTGCAAGGCGCATAAAACGTGCGTAAGCAGCTATAAATTTAGTAGCAAATGGTTTGATGTGTGGAGGCTTGCCATGACTTCTCGGTATGACGCGCTGGAAACCCGCAGCCCTGCAGAGCGCGAGGCAGGGCTGCTGGCGGCCCTGCCTGCGCAGATTGCGCATGCGCAAAAGTCGTCTGCGGCGTTTGCGGCTTTGCTCGCAGGCGTAGATGCGGCGAGTGTCACAACGCGCGCTGCGCTGGCCCAGTTGCCGGTGATCCGCAAGTCCGAGCTGCAGGAGCGACAGCAAGCCGCGCGTGAAGCGGGAGGCGATGTATTTGGTGGCTTCAGCGCGATTGGCTATGGTGCGGCGATGCCACGCATCTTTGCGAGCCCCGGCCCTATCTATGAACCCGAAGGCACGGGCAAGGACTACTGGCGCATGGCGCGCGCGATGTACGCGGCGGGCTTCAGGCCCGGCGAGTTGATCCACAACTGTTTCAGCTACCACTTTGTTCCTGCCGGCTCAATGATGGAAACCGGCGCGCACGCGCTGGGTTGCACGGTGTTTGCCGGCGGTACCGGCCAGACCGAGCAGCAGGTGCAGGCGATGCGCGAGCTGCAGCCTGCGGGCTATATCGGCACGCCCAGTTTTCTGAAAATCATTGTGGAGAAAGCTGCCGAGATGGGGGTGAAGATCCCCAGCGTCAGGAAGGCCCTGTTTGGCGGCGAGGCGTTCCCGCCATCCCTGCGCGACTGGTTTGCGGAGCGCGGCATTGCGGGCTACCAGTGCTACGCCACAGCCGATCTGGGTTTGATTGCCTACGAGACCGAAGCGCGCGAAGGCCTGGTGCTGGACGAGGGCGTGATCGTGGAGATCGTGCGGCCCGGTACCGGCGATCCGGTGGCGGAAGGTGAAGTGGGGGAGTTGGTCGTTACCAGCCTCAGCCCGGCCTATCCGCTGATCCGCTTTGGTACCGGCGATCTGTCGGCCATCCTGTCCGGCGCCTGCCCAACGGGCCGCACCAATACGCGCATCAAGGGCTGGATGGGCCGCGCGGACCAGACCACCAAGATCCGCGGCATGTTCGTCCACCCCAAACAGGTGGACGCCATCGTCAAGCGTTTCCCCGAAGTCGCCAAAGCGCGCTTGGTGGTCAGCGGCGAGATGGCCAACGACGTGATGACACTGCAAGTGGAAACCGCCTGCAGCGGGCCTGATGCGCTCGCCGCAAAAATTGCCGAAGCGATCCGTGATGTCACCAAACTGCGTGGCGAAGTCACTATCATGCTGCCAGGTTCCTTGCCCAACGATGGCAAGGTCATAGAGGACGCCAGAAGCTATAAATAAAGGGATTCACCATGGTGTGGTTGAAGCGTTTGGGATGGTCGCTGGCCGCACTGTTGATACTGGTGTTCCTTGCTATAGCGATTTATGTGCAGCGCAGCATGCCCACGCTGGACGGGGCGCTGCGCGTGGAGGGCTTGCAAAAGACCGTGCAGGTACAGCGTGATGCATCCGATGTCACCCATATCAAGGCCCAATCCACCCACGACGCGCTGTTTGCGTTGGGCTACGTCCACGCTCAGGAGCGGGGCTGGCAACTGGAGTTCAACCGCCGCGTGATGCACGGTGAGCTGTCCGAAATCTTTGGGGACGCCACGCTGGACACCGACAAGCTGATGCGCACCTTGGGCATCGTTCAGGCGGCGCAAAAGCAGTGGAATGGGTTGCCGCAGAACGCAAAAGACGCTTTGCAGGCCTACGCCGATGGCATCAACGCATTCCACAGCCAGGGCAACCAGGCTCTGCCACCCGAATTCCACATCCTGCGCGTAGAGCCTGGCACATGGTTGCCGCAAGACAGCGTCGCCTGGACGCTGATGATGGCGCTGGACCTGGGTGGCAATTGGGGCACGGAGTTTGCGCGCCTGTCCGCGGCGCAGGTGATAGACACGCAGCGCGTGTGGCAGTTGCTTCCGCCCTATGCCGGAGAAAAGCCCGCGGCCACAGCCGATCTGGCGGAGATGTACCGCGAACTGGGCGTGTACCGCGATGACGGCGCAGAGCGTCCCAAGGTCATTGCTTCCGCCAAGGCGATCAACGACTCCGTGGCGCAATGGTCAGACGCATTTGCCAACCAGATCGGCAATGTGGAAGGCAAGGGCAGCAACAACTGGGTGGTGTCGGGCTCGCGTACGGTCAGTGGCAAGCCTTTGCTGGCGAACGACCCGCATCTGGGCCTGGGCGCACCGGCCATCTGGTATTTCGCACGCATCCAGTCACCCGAGTTCGACACCATAGGCGCGACGCTGCCGGGCTTTCCGTATGTGGTGCTGGGGCGCACCGCCAAGGTGGCCTGGGGCTTTACCAATACCGGGCCGGATGTGCAGGACTTGTATCTGGAACACATCCACCCCGATGACCCCACGCTGTACCAGGTGCCCGACATCAACGGCAAGATGGCCTGGCAGAGTTTCCAGACGCGCAACGAGGTTGTGAGGGTCAAGGGCAAGCCGGATGTGGAGATAGTGGTGCGCGAGACGCGCCACGGCCCAGTGCTCTCCGACGTGCAGAAGTCGCACGCAGACATTCTGGACACCAGCAGCTTTGTGATCGCATTGCGCTGGAGCGCGCTGGATACTGACAACCGCACCGTGCTGGCGGCCATCGAAGGTAGTCGCGCGCAGTCAGTGGACGATATCGTCAAGGCCTACGCTCATTACCACTCGCCGATGCAAAACCTGGTGGTGGCGGATGTCAGCGGGAAGATACTCTACAAGGCGGTTGGCAAGGTGCCGCTGCGCCGAGCCGACAACGACATCATGGGAATGGCGCCATCCCCCGGTTGGGACCCGCGCTACGACTGGTCTGGCTGGCTGGACATCGCACAAACGCCTCAGGACACTGGAGCTAAGGGTTGGGTCGCCACTGCGAACCAGCGCATCACGCCGCCTAACTACAAGCCCTTCATGGGGCAGGACTGGGCCGTGTCGTACCGCTTTGATCGCATCGAAAAACTGCTGGCAGCCACGCCACGCCACGATGTACAAAGCATGGAGCGTATCCAGGCCGACACCACATCGCAAGCCACACTGCGTTTGTTGCCCTTTCTGCAAAAAACGCAGAGCAGCCATCCCTTGGCGGCAGCGGCGCTGGCCAGTGTGGAAAAGTTTGACGGCGTGATGGGTGCGGACAAAGTTGCGCCGCTGATCTTCTCGGCGTGGGTGGATGAACTGACGCGCGGTGTGCTGGCGCCTAAATTGGGCGAAGCCAAGTTCAAGTCGCTGTACGGCAAGCGACATTTCCGCACGGCCATCGAAGGCATTCTGGAACATGACAACGCTTGGTGGTGCGCGCCTATGCGCTGCGAAGAGCAGTCGTCTGCCGCGCTGGACCGCGCGCTTGCGCGGCTGCAGATTCAGTACGGCCCCGACGTAGCGGCCTGGACCTGGGGGGGCGCACATTTTGCCAAGAGCAGCCACCAACCGTTTGACAACGTGCCGTTACTGGCGCCGTATTTCGATGTGATGGTGCCTACGGGCGGCGACTCCAACACTGTCAATGTGGGCCACTACTGGCCCAACGACAGCAAGACGCCGTTTGCCAACCGGCATGCGGCATCGATGCGTGCGGTGTACGACCTGGCGGATCTGGAGAAGTCACAGTTCATCTACCAGACAGGGCAAAGCGGGCTGGTGTGGTCAGATCGTTACCGCGACATGCGCGATACGTGGGCACAGGTGCAGTACCGGCCCTTGCAGATGAACCCCCAACAGTGGACCCATACACAGACCTTACGACCCTGATTTTCAGGAGTGAGCAGGGGTTTACCGGATGCGTAAAGCGGCGATTCTGGATAGACTTTGTTTTGCCTTTAAAAAACTACAGGAGACATCCATGAAAAAGTTGCTGGTCGTTGCAGCCGCTGCGCTGTCCGTTTTATCTGCGCATGCGGATACGTACCCCTCCAAACCCATCACCATCGTCGTGCCGTTCGCCGCCGGTGGGCCGACCGACCGCGTCGCGCGCGATCTGGCCGAAGCATTGCGCAAGCCACTGGGCGGCGTGAGCATCATCGTGGACAACTCTGCAGGCGCCGGCAGCGCGATCGGCGCCGGCAAGGTCGCCAAGGCCGCACCCGATGGCTACACGCTGCTGTTGAATCACATCGCAATGGCAACCATGCCCAACCTGTTGCGCAACATGCAGTTCAAGATCGAAACCGATTTTGAATACCTGGGCATGATCAATGACGTGCCGATGACCGTGATCACCCGCCCGACCATGCCTGCGAAGAATTACAAGGAATTTGCCGCATGGCTTGCCGCCAACAAAGGCAAGATCAACCTGGGCAATGCTGGCATCGGCTCGGCCTCGCACCTGTGCGGCCTGATGTTCCAGAACGCGCTGCAGATTGAAATGACGGCCGTTCCCTACAAAGGCACCGCGCCTGCGATGACAGATTTGATCGGCGGCCAGATCGACCTGATGTGCGACCAGACCACCAACACCAGCACGCAGATCGAAGCCAAGAAGGTCAACGCCTATGCCGTCACCACGGCCAAGCGTTTGACGACACCGGCACTGAAAGACCTGCCGACGCTGCAAGAGTCCGGCCTGAAGGGCTTTGAAGTGACGATCTGGCACGGCCTGTACGCGCCCAAGGGTACGCCAGCCGATGTGGTCGCCAAGGTCAACGCTGCACTGAAAGTCGCGCTGAAAGACCCCGAGTTCCTGAAGAAGGAAGAAGCGCTGGGTGCTGTGGTGGTCACCGACAAGCGCATGGAGCCGGCTGAACACAAGAAGTTCGTTGCTGCCGAAATCGCCAAATGGGGCCCGATCATTCAGGCCGCCAAAGAGTACATCGATTAAATGTGGCCCCCACGCTCCGCCGCAGTGCGGGTCGCTGCCCCCCGAGGGGGCTAATTTTCCTTGGGGCGGCCCTGCGGAAAATTGCCCCTTACGCTATGGCTACACCCCCCAGACGATTTCCTTGTCCGCCTGGTGGCAGCGCTTCAGCATGTCGATGAACGGCACAGCGCGCTGGCGCAGGGAAATGCCTTCTGCGCGGGCCGGGGCTTCTCCCCGTTCCTGCGCGTCCCGCTGGGCCTGCTCTTCCTGTGCCACGGCGGCCTCCAGCGCAGCGATGGCGGCTGGCATCTCGGCTGGCAGCAGAATGCCTTTGCTGCCTGACGCAGAATCAGCTTTGCCGATGATCTGGAGCACCTGGCGCCCGTTGGGTTCCAGCATGATGAGGTCACCGGCGGCTTTGGATTTGAATTTGTAGAGGCTCATGTTGGCAACCTTGAGGAGTTAGGAAGTGGCAAATCTTCATATTCAGCGGGAGCACGCTTTGGGGCTCGCCGCTGCAAGAAAAATAGCGTACCAGTGGGCCGAACAGGTAGAGCAGGAGTTTGGCATGGAATGCACCTACGAGGAAGGCAAGACCAGCGATACGGTGAGCTTTACCCGATCCGGCGTCAATGGGACGCTTGCGGTGACCAAAGACGCATTCGCGCTCGACGCCAAGCTGGGCTTCTTGCTGGGCGCGTTCAAGGACAAGATCGAGGGCGAGATTGTGAAGAACCTCGACAAGCTGCTGGCGCCTAAGGCGGGCGCCAAGGCGGCGCCCAAGAAAAAATAGCACCTTCGCGGGAGCGAGGTGCTATTGCCAAGTGCTACTAATTTAATAGCTGCTTACGCACGTTTTGTGCGCCTCCTGGCCGTATTTAGCTCAGAGATTCAATCAGATCGATGTACTGCTGCATCGCGTCTTTGTCTGACGTGCCCTTGAACCCATTCCACGCGTCCCACTTGGCGCGGCCCACCATGTCGGTGAAGCCGGGCTTCTTTTCAGTGTTGTCGCCGCTGGTAGCCTGCTTGTACAGTGCATAGATTTTCAGCAGCGTGCTGTTGTCTGGGCGTTCGGTCAGCGATTTGGAATTGGCAACGGCGGCTTCGAATTGTGCTTTGAGAGTGGCCATGGAAATCTCCTGTGGGGTTGAATGTTTCTTTGGGCTCTATCTTACGGTGCCTTTTGCCTCAAAATAGAAAAGCCCTACCCAAGCCCAGGGTCGGCAATCCTCACTGAAACCAATCCCATGGTCACCCGCGTCCACAGCCAGAATGCAGCGCCGCAAGAGCGCATGAGCAAGGTCGACACGGCCTGGCTGCGCATGGACTCGGCCACCAACCTGATGATGATTGTCGGGGTCTGGGTGATACGCCCTGGCATCCACCGCCAGGATTTGGCAGAGCGCGTGCAGGAGCGGTTGCTGAAATACCCGCGCTTCGTGCAACGCGCAGTGGAAGATGCCACGGGCGCGAGCTGGATGACGGATGCGAACTTTGATCTGGCGCGCCATCTGGTGGTGGAGACCTTGCCCACCGGATTGCCTGGGCAGGAGCAGCAAGCCTTGCAGGAACGGCTTGCGCAACTGTGTATGGAGCCACTGGACCATAACCATCCCCTATGGCAAATGCATCTGGTGGAAGATTACAAAGGTGGCTCGGCCTTGATGGTGCGGATCCACCACTGCATTGCCGACGGCATCGCGCTGATTGCGGTGATGCAGTCGCTGGTGGATGGCGGCGCGCCGCCACCTGTGCGTCCCAGGCGCATGCCGCGCGAAAGTGGAGGCGGTGCGGAGGAATGGATTGCGGAGTCGCTGCTCAAGCCTTTTGCGAACCTCGCGGTCAAGGCGCTGGCGATGGCCGGTGGTGGTGCAGCCAAATCGCTGGACATGCTGTCCGACCCGCAGGGGGGCGCCGATGCGGCGCGCATGGCCTACCAGTTGCTCGGAGATATGGCGGCGCTGGCGCTGATGCCGGACGACTCACCCACCAGTCTCAAAGGCATGCCGGGGCTGACCAAGCGCGTGGCCTGGTGCGCGCCTTTGCCACTGGATGAAGTGAAAGCCATTGGCAAGGCGCTGGGTTGCTCCATCAATGACGTACTGCTGAGTTGCGCTGCCGGGGCGATTGGCGAGTACCTGCGCGCGGGTGGTGAATCGATTGACGGCAAGGAAATCCGCGTCATGGTGCCGGTGAATCTGCGCCCGCTGGACCAGGCCCACAAGCTGGGCAACCAGTTTGGCCTGGCGCCGCTGGTGCTGCCGATTGGGCTGGACAACCCGGTAGAGCGGGTGCTGGAGGTGCGCAAGCGCATGGTGGGCCTGAAAGACAGCATGCAGCCCCTGCTCGCGTTCGGTTTGCTGGCGGTGGCCGGTGTGCTGATCAAACCGGCGCAAGAGGCGCTGTTGAATCTGTTTTCGAAAAAAGCCACCGCAGTGATGACCAATGTGCCTGGGCCGCGCGAGAAGTTGAAGATCTGCGGATCAACGATTGAGGAATCGCTGTTCTGGGTACCGCAAAGCGGCACGGTGGGGCTAGGTGTGTCGATCTTGAGTTACGGCGGCGGCGTGCAGTTTGGCATCGTGTCCGATGCGGTGCTGTGCCCCGATCCGCAGCAAATCATTGACCGGTTTGAGCCGGAGTATGCGAAGTTGTCGCTGGTGACGCTGATGCTTCCGTGGGGAGAGTAATCACACCGTGGTGGCAATTTCCCGCCGGGCCACCCCAAGGGTTCTCGAAGAGCGGCGGAGCGTGGGGGCGATTTAACTGGCGAGTTCGGCCTGTGCCATATCGACATCAAGCCGCTCCATCGCATCCATAGGCGCGGCAGCGGCAGCCCGTTCATACAGGGCTGTGGCCTCCGCGTGGCGGTTTTCGCCTTCCAGGATGGTCAGTGCGTTGGCGTATTCCATCATCGCAATCGGCGACGTGGGTTTCAGTGCCAGGCCTTGCTGGAACAACTTCAGGCTCGTGTCTTTCTTGACGCCATAGGTCATGTTGCCAATCATCGCGCCGACCTTGTCAATCACCTCCGCGTGAAACGTTCCGAGGGCGATGTGTGCATCGCCGTGTTGTGGTTCCAGCCGAATCGTGGTTTCAAACGCCGTTTTGATTTTGCCGCCGAGGCCTAGCGCCAGAGCGCGTGCCACGCTAATGCCCTGGCTGAAGCGGCCCAAGGCGTAGCCCTGCCAGTAGTGGGCATTGGCATGTTCCGGGTTGTCTGCAATCTGCTGTGCCGCGCGCAGGGCCACCTCGTTGAAGATCTCGTGCTTGAGCTTTTCCTTGGGCTCCAGGTAGTTGGCGTACATGCACGCGGCCTTGTTGGCCACGGTGATGCCATCTGGTCCGGCCTTCAGCCCTGCCTCAAAAGCCTCCTGGAACTCGCCGCGGTGGAAATGCACCCATGCCGCCAGCACCTTGGGGTCTTGGGGCAAAGGTTCCTGGTCGCCCAGGTGCAGCTTCGACCATTGCTTGCGCACAGAGTCCGCATCGAACGGATATGCGCTCACATGGGGGAATGGGGTCCAGCGATGCATGGGTTGTCAGACGGCGGGGCCATAGGCCCCCGCCAATTGCAGCAGGTGGGTGCGCTGTTCGTTTTGCAAATAGGGCACCAGCAGGTTCAACACGTGGTGCGCACCGCGCATCAGTGCAGCCTGGGCACTTTCGGGTTCCAGTGCGCGGCGCGGGTCACGCACATATTCGAAGCTCAGCCAATAGGTCAACACCACCACCATGCTGGTGGCCGTGGGCTCCATCTGGCGTGCTTCCATTTGCAACGCGCCGGAGCGGGCCATGCTTTCCAGCAAAGCGGTGATGGCGCGGGCCTTGTTCTTCAGCACGAACTGGAAATGGGTTTCCAACCGGCGGTTTTTGCTGAGCAGATCATTCAGGTCGCGGTACAGGAAGCGGTACTGCCAGATCAGTTCAAACAGCGTGTGCATGAAGAACCATGCGTCCTCAACATCGCGCACACCATCGCTGGCATTGAGCAGTTCATTGAGCGCCGCTTCGTACTTGTCGAACAGCGAGTTGATCAGCTCTTCCTTGGCAGGGTAGTGGTAATACAAGTTACCCGGGCTGATGCCCATTTCCGCAGAGATCAGCGTGGTGGAGACGTTGGGCTCGCCAAAGCGGTTGAACAGCTCCAGCGTCACCTCCAGGATGCGTTCGGCAGTGCGGCGTGGCGCTTTTTTGACCATGATGGGCTCAGTGTGCCTTGGGTCGGTTAGCGGCTTCTACTACGTCGCCCAGGTCGTCCATGACTTCCTGCAGCGTGGCTATTGCGCGACCAAGGCGGGTCGGCGCTTTTGCGGGTGCGGACAGGTGGCGTTTGGGGTCGTCCAGCACCGCGTGGTTCAGGCTGATGCCGTGGCGCGCCAGTTTGGCGGACAGACCGGTCTTGCGCGAGCGCAGCATCTGGCGGGTCTGTTGGTAGGCGTGTTCGGCCAGCTGGCGGCGCTGTGCGTAGCTGAAGGTGTTGGCGAGGTACAGCTCGGGATCACGGTGGTCGGGCTCGATCAACACGATGTCGGTGTCCGGGTAAGTGTGCTCGTAATGCTTCATGCCCAGCTCCATGCGGGAGTGGATCATCGAGCGAAAGGTTTGGGAGAGCACCGAGGTCAGTCCGCCATCGGCGATGCGCGGGATACGACGCTTTTCGGACGACAGCCCGCGCTGCATCACTTTGGCAACCTGCGGCGAGGTGGCGTTGAATGGCACCAGCGGGTTCAGGCAAATCATCAAGTCCACACCGTCGTCCAGCGCGACCGACGCGTGCATGGTCTTCTTCAAGGCGCCGTCCACGTAATACTGGTCGTCAATCTCGACGGGCGGGAACAGTCCCGGCAACGCGGAGCTCGCTTGAACGGCCTGCGAGATAGGCACGTGATCCCACCCGGGGCGGCCAAACAAGGTGGCTTCGGCGCTGTCAAGGTTGGTGGCGACCAGCGTCAGCTTGGTCTTGAGTTTGCGAAAGTCGTTGGTGCGGCCTTCGCGGCTGAACAGACGCGCCAGTTGGGTATCAATCGGCTTGTTGGAGAACATGCCGGATGGCAGCACTGGTGCCAGCTTCTCCAGCGTGCCCATCAGCGACTTGCGCCCCAGCGCCATGCCCCACAGGGCGGAGAGCAACAGGCCGGGCAGCATGATGCCGCGGCGCACAAATTCGCCATAGGCCGGCTCCATTAGCCAGGACGGATCAAAGGTATCTGCCGGAGGCGCGTCGTTTTCAATAAACGAGGCACACAGTTCGCGCGGCGTCATGCCATTGGCCAACGCAGCGACGATAAAGCCGCCCGCCGAGACGCCGATGTAGTGGTCCAGCTTGGTGAAATCCAGACCTTCCAGCGATTCCTCCAGTGCGCACATCGCGCCCACTTCATAAATCGCACCCAGTGGCCCGCCGCCAGCCAACGCCAGCGCAATCTTCGGGGGGCGATGTGTCTTTGCTTGCATAGGTGGAAAGTGTAGATGGGGGAGGATGCTGAAATTGGTGCAGCGCAGCACGAGCGGGCAGCCGGTCTGTGCAGCACAGTTGCCCAGTTGGCAAAAAGGGCGCCATTGCGCCCTTTTGTGGATGGTCGGCTAAAGCCTCAGGCCTTGCGAGCCGTGCGTTTGGCGGCAGCCTTGCGGGGTGCCGGTTTTGCTTTGGTGGTCTTGGCGGCTGCTTTGGGAGCGGCCTTAGTAACGGTGCTTTTCGCAGCAGGGGCCTTGGCCGAGAGCTTTTGCACCGCCTGGTTCAGTGCATCAATGCGAGCGATCAATGCGCTGACGTCCTTGGCAGACGGCACGCCCAGCTTGTTCAGGGCCTTGGCGACACGCTCTTCAAAGATGTTTTCCAGCTTGTCCCATTGGCCCGACGCCTTGGAAGAAATATCGGTCGCCATATGCGTCATCTTGGACGTAGCTTCGGTAATCTTCTCCTCAGCCACAGCCTGTGTTTTGCGCTGTATGCTCACGCCTTCCTTGACCAATGCCTCAAACGCCTTGGAACCCTCTGCCTGTGCTCGGGTAAATGCGCCCAGACCGGCTTGCCAGATCTGTTGTGCCGAGTCTTTGACGGAGGCGGACATGTGGGCGGTGTCAGCTTTGTTGGCGTTGTCTTTATGCAATTTTGTGACCATGGGTGCTCCAATAAGTGTGGTGACGAATACACGCAACTTTACGCGCAACCGTTCCCGCGATGTAGGGGTTGGTTTCTAATGGAATGGTAGCCAACTCCAATCCAAACCAGAAATTGCGCCGCTGGCTGTCGATTGCTGGCGTGGATTTCCACGTGCTGACAACGTTGCTGTTGCGCGGCTGGTCCATTCTGGCCGGCGGCATCACGATCCTGCTGTTGCCGCTGTACCTGAGCCCGGCGCAACAGGGCTATTACTTCACTTTCGCCAGCGTGCTCGCGTTGCAAATTTTCTTTGAATTGGGCCTGAGCCAGATTGTGATGCAATTGGTCAGCCACGAAATCGCCCACTTGGAGCCCACCGCCGATGAACGCCTTAAGGGGGGTGATAGCCACATCGGGCGGCTAGGTTCATTGGTCCGCTTACTTAGCCGCTGGTACGGTTTCGCGGCTGTTTTGTTTGGTGTTTTCGCCACGCTGGCGGGCTGGTGGTTCTTTGCACACAGGGGTTCGGAGCCTGCATCAACATGGCTTGGGGCATGGCTGTTGGTGACAACGGCGACGGCGGTCAACTTGTGGCTCAGTCCGGGCCTGGCTGTACTGGAGGGCTGCGGTAAGGTCGGCCAGGTAGCGCGGCTGCGACTGGTCCAGTCGCTGGTGGGGATGTCGATTTTTTGGGCGCTGCTGCTTTGTGGCGCGGGGTTGTGGGCCGCCGCCGCGGTACCACTGACGAACATGCTATGCACTGGGTATTGGATTCATGGGCGCGGCAACCTGCTGCGCTGGCTGGCAACACGCGAGGTGGTGCAGCAACACCGCATGCAATGGCGTCGCGATGTGCTGCCGCTGCAATGGCGCATGGCTTTGAGCTGGGCCAGTGGTTATCTGATTTTTAACTTGTTCACACCGGTAGTATTTTCCCGCTACGGTGCGATTGAAGCTGGACGGCTAGGCATGGCGCTCAACGTGTTTTCTGCAATATTGGCGGTCGGTATGAGCTGGGTTTACGCCAAAGCGCCCAACTTGACCATGCACATTGCACGCGGCGAACGCAAGGAGTTGAACGGCCTCTTTCGAGGGCTGTTCATCCGCTCCACGCTAGCAGTCGCGCTGATGTCGGCCGCCTTGGTCTTGTTGGCTTGGGCGCTCCGGCAATCTAACTTTTCAATGATTGAGCGGATAGCCTCGATCGACGTGCTGGTGGTGCTGGCTATTGTCACCGTGCTCAACGCTATGGCGTCGGCGTTGGCCACCTATATGCGCGCTCACCGCGAGGAGCCAATGATGGCCCCATCGGTGGCGATGGGGGTATTGGTTGCCAGCATCGTTTACTGGAGCGCCGGCGCTGGTATCTTCATGATGATGTTGAGCTACTTGCTGGTGGCCATTGCCTTGCTGCCCTGGACAATTCATCTTTTCCTGCGTTACTACAAAAAGGGGGGGTGATGCCCAGCCCGTTGTTGACCATTGCAATTCCCACGTTTAACCGCGCAAAGCATTTGCGCCTGTTGCTGACTGCGCTGGCCCAGGAGCTGCGCGGCCTGCAGGGCAAGGTGCTGGTGATCGTGGGCGATAACGCTTCGCAAGACGACACGCCGTTGGTTACCGCGGAATTTCTAACAGCCTGCCCGACTGCAGTCGTCGTGCGGCACCCGCACAATCTCGGTGCCGAAGAGAATTTTTGTGACTTACAAACGCGAACGCACTCTCGCTACTTCTGGATCTTTGGCGACGACGACATGCCGCAACCGGGTGTAGTTGCTCAGGTTGTCGGGCTGCTGGAGCGTGAGCGCATTGATTTGCTGTATTTGAACAGTGAATGGATGCGCGATATTTCTCTGGCAAACCCAGTCGCTGCTTATGACCATATCAGTGCACAGGCGATTGCGCGGGCCGACTTTGCAGGTCGCGTTCATGTGTGGTTTACTTTCATCTCGTCGATGGTCGTCAATCTGGAGCGCCTTCGTGAATTGAACCCCGACCTCAAGCCGGAACGCTATTTGGGATCAAACCTGGTTCAACTTGGCTGGGTGCTGCCGCTGCTGATGAAAGGCGAACAGTTTCGGTACGTGGAAAACCGCTGTGTGCTGGCAACCGCCGCAAACACCGGCGGCTATCGACCCTGTGAGGTATTCGGCACCAACTTCCCTGCAGTGGTGCGTGCGATTTGCGGACCCGATTCTCCTGAATGTAAGCAGATACTCAGAGGTTTGGCGTGGGATTACCTGCCCAAACTGTTGTGGAGTACACGATTCCAGCAGGCCGGGGCGTTCACTAAGGAAAATCCACTGCTCAGTTTGGCGCCCCTGAGGAGCAGCCTGGCATATTGGATGGTCTTTGTACCGCTTGCCAAACTACCGCGTCTGCTTGCTACGCCTTTTCTGGTGTTCTCAATGGTGATAGCGCGAGGACGCCAGGTTTGGCAATGAAGGGCAATTTGAGAGACATCGCCAAGCGATCAAGTCCACTATCAGGTGTTTGGAGTTGCGTGACTGTTGACAAAGTTCTTCTTCGAAATTTCTCTGGTGTCGGCATACACTTTCAGGGTGCGGCACAAGTCCGAAATCACCATGAAATTTATTGTGCGACTACTTCATAAACTATCCGACATTGTTCAGCGTGCGCGCCATGAGCGGGCGGTCGCTGCGGTAGTCTTTGTTGTGGCCGAGTTGGGTCGCTGGGTGGGTGGTCGCTCTGCTGCGCTGCTGGCAGGCTTTCCTTGCTCCCTGCTCGGGCCAGGCGCGCGGGTCATTGGCAGCCAGCATATCGCTGTAGGTCGCAATGCCTCTATTAAACGTTACGCGTGGATAGAGGCGGTTAACAGTTTTGGCCAGCAGCGATTTAATCCCTCCATACAGATTGGTGAGCGCTTTCTGGCCTTTGACCGGCTACACATTTCGGCCATAGGAACGGTACAGATTGGCGACGATTGCCTGTTCGGAAGTGGCGTCTATATATCCGACCACAACCACGGCGTCTATGCCGGCGCGAACCAGAGCTCCGCCAGCGAGGCGCCTGCGTCTCGGCGACTGCATGCAACTGGTCCGGTGCGTATTGGCAATCGGGTCTGGCTGGGCGACAACGTGGTCATCGCCGGCGCAGTCACCATAGGCGACGGCGCGGTGATCGGCGCCAACTGCGTGGTTACGCGCGACATTCCAGCTGGCGCTATGGCCGCTGGTTCGCCGCTGAAAATCATCAAGCAATACAACCCACAGACGCAAGTCTGGGACAAATTGTCGAACGAACTTTCCGTATGAGTCAGCGACATACCTATGAATACCAGGTCGAGACCGCCGCCGACAGCGGGCCGGCGCGAGTGGTGCGTCTGGTTGGCTGCGACAAGACGGTGCTGGAAGTGGGCTCCGGCCCGGGCTCTATCACCAGGCTGCTGTCCTCGCAGTCGCAATGCCGCGTCACCGCGCTGGACTACGACGAAAAAGCCCTAGCGCTAATCGCGCCATTTTGCGAACGCACCTTGCAAGCCGACCTGAACCAAGCCGATTGGCCATCCGTGTTGGGCAGCGCGGCGCAATTTGATGTGGTCGTGGCCGCCGATGTGCTGGAGCATGTGTATGACCCGCTGACGGTGCTGAAGACGATGTCGGGTTTGGTGGCGGACAACGGTTACGTTGTGCTGTCGCTGCCACACGGCGCGCATTCGGTATTGCACGCCTGTCTGTTGCAGGAGGATTTCGAGTATGGCGACTTTGGCCTGCTGGACCGTACCCATATCCGCTTCTTTGGGCTGAAGAACATGCAGCGCCTAGTGGCAGACGCCGGGCTCAAGATCGCCCACGCCGAGTTCGTAGTGCGCGCGCCTGAAAGCACCGAATTTGCCAACCGCTGGGCCCAGCTGTTGCCCGAAGTGCAAGCTGCGCTGAACAGCAATCCGTTTGGCCATGTCTACCAGGTCATTTTGAAGGCTGTGCCGCTGACCAGTTCCGAGGCTGCGGTGGATCTGATGAAGATGCAGGTCGTAGTTCGCCCGGCCAGCTTACGTGATCACGTGCGTGCCAGCCTGCGCCGGTTGTTGCCCGCCTCTGTCTATACCCGGCTGCGCGCCATCGCTGCGAAGTTCGGCGCGTCATACAAGGCTTGAACCGATGATGGAATCCAAGGTCAAGCCTATCGCCATCTATTTCCCGCAATTGCACGCGATTGCAGAGAACGACCAATGGTGGGGCGCCGGGTTTACAGATTGGGAAAACGTCAAGTCCGGAGAGCCGCAGTACCCGGGCCATCACCAGCCGCGAATTCCCCTGGGTGGCGTTTATTACGACCAGTCACAGCTGCAGACGCTGCGCCGCCAGACTGCGTTGGCCAAGCAATATGGCATCTACGGGTTTTGCCATTACCACTACTGGTTTGATGGCAAACAATTGTTGGAGACGCCGACCAACCTGATGCTTGCGCACGCTGATATCGATATGCCGTTTTGCCTCTCATGGGCCAACGAGACCTGGTCGCGGCGCTGGGATGGACGCGATCACCACATCCTGATTCAGCAAACCCATCCGCCACTGCCGGAACGTTGGAAGGCCCACTACGATTACCTGATTCGGGCCTGGTCCGATCCGCGTGCAATCAAGGTGGATGGCAAGCCCGTCTTCGTGATCTACCGCCCACAGCGCATTGACAAGGTTGACGAGATGCTTGCCTATTGGCGCCAGTTGGCCATTGCCGATGGCTTGCCTGGGCTGTACTTCATATTTCAAAAGCAGTACGAGCTGCCGAACCGAGCCTGCCTTCAATCTTTTGATGCTCAGTTTCAATTCCAGCCATTTGAGGCGATCAATTCACCGTCTTACGACAAAGATTCGATCAAACATTCGGTGCTGTTCAAGTTGGTGCGCAGCCTACCGGAGCGGTATCAGGATATTCTTAGAGGTCTGAGGGCTAAATTTGTCAACGAACTGACTTTCCACTCCTACGAGTCTGCTTGGCGACAAGCCGTAGAAGTGCGCGAGCAGCCTGGGCTGACAACTTTCCCCGGGGCTTTTGTAGACTGGGACAATTCATCACGCTATAAACGTCGTGCAACTATCTTCAAGGGCGCCTCGCCCGAGGTCTTTGGTAACTGGTTTACCAAGTTGATAGAAAGCATGCCGCAGAGGAATTTGCCGGAAAATTTTGTTTTTTTGAATGCCTGGAATGAATGGGCCGAGGCGGCCTACCTGGAGCCGGACGACAGGCGCGGCTACCAATACTTGGAAGCGCTGCAGCGCGCGTTGCAGCCGGATGACGCACACTAGAGGCCACAAAATGGAAAGACGATGGAACAGCAGATAGAAAAGTTTGAGAGCTACTTCCGGCACCTGAGCAAGATCTCGGTGCGGGGGCGGCTTTACAAGCGGCTGTTTGCGTCGCAGATCATCTACGTCTGCGCGCGCCGCTTTGGGCGTCGCATTGTGGAGGTTGGCTTTGGCACCGGCAGTGGCGTGATTGGCGCTTTTCCTAAAAGTGTCAGCGGCCTGGAGATTAACCAGCTCGCAGTCGCCCATTGCCGTGCGATGGGTATGCGGGTTCAAGTGATTGGCGATGACGGAGCCTACCCAGAGGCCGATGCTTCCTTCGATGCCTGTGTGCTGGACAATGTGCTGGAACACATTCAAGAGCCCCAAACCACGCTGGACGAGTGTCACCGGATCACCGGTCCGGACGGGGGCTTGGTCATCATCGTGCCTGGCCAACGCGGCTATGAGCTGGACGGCGACCATAAAAAGTTTTACGGTGCCGATGAATTGCGCGGTCTTGATCCCCGCTGGGAGATGCGCAGCCTGTTCTCGCTGCCCTTTGGGGCGGTCAACGAAGCCATGTCCAGAAGCCTGAAGCAGTACTGCCTGGTTGCGGTCTATACCAAGCGGGCCGTATCCAGCGCGACTGCGGGATAACACGCGGTGACCGTGTTGCCCGCCAAGGTTTCCATCTCCATCGTAAGTCACCAGCAGGCCCCACTTGTAGGTTCACTGCTGGGCGACTTGGCGAGGCACTGCGATCCGACACAACTGGAGGTGCTGCTCACGCTGAATTTGCCCGAGTTGCTGGACTTTGATCTGGCGCAGTTTCCGTTTCCCGTCGTGCTGATCCACAACCCGCAGCCGCTAGGTTTCGCGGCCAACCATAACCAGGCCTTCGCCCGCGCCAGCGGACAGTACTTTTGTGTACTGAACCCAGATATCCGTTTTTCCCATGACCCGTTTATGCCGCTGCTCACCGCGCTACGGCGAGAGCCTGCTGTTGGGGTGGTCGCGCCGCGCGTACTGGACGGCAACGGTCAGACCGAAGACAGCGCGCGGCGTTTTCCGAGCCCGCTGACCATCCTACAAAAGGCGTTGGGCCTGGGTGGACGCGGCATCTATGCAATGGACGATCAGCCTATCTACCCGGACTGGGCCGGAGGCATGTTTTTGCTGTTTCCGCGCGTCGTGTTTGCTAGCTTGCATGGTTTTGACACGCGCTACTTTCTGTACTACGAAGATGTGGATCTTTGCGCACGGTTGCGGCTGGCCGGCTACCGCGTGCTGGTCACGCCCGCCGCCACGGTGGTCCATGCAGCCCGGCGCGACAGCCATAGAAAGTGGCGCTACTTGCGTTGGCATGTCAGCAGCATGCTGCGCTTCTTTGCTTCACCGGTGTATTGGAAGGTCCGGGCATGAGGGTTTTGGTGACTGGGGCGAACGGCTTTGTAGGCACCGCTTTGTGCACAGCACTGCAGGCGCGTGCCGTTGCCTGTACAGCCGCGACACGCCAGAATGTCGGCAATGTCGGCCCGGCGACGAACTGGAGCCAAGTGCTGCAGGGCTGCGACGTGGTGGTGCATCTGGCCGGGCTGGCGCATCAGCCCGTGGGCGGCGATATCTCGGCCTTGCACGCGACCAATGTCGCGGGTAGCGTGCATTTGGCGCGGCAGGCAGCGGCCGCCGGCGTCCGGCGCTTCGTGTTCTTGAGTTCCATCAAGGCCTGGGGTGAGGTGAGCTTGCCCGGTGCCGCCGCCCGTGAGAGTGACGATTGCCATCCGCAAGACGCCTATGGCCATAGCAAGCGCGAAGCCGAACAGGCCTTGCAACAGCTAGCGCGGGAGACTGGTATGGAGGTTGTCATCATTCGCCCGCCGCTAGTCTATGGCCCTCACGCCAAAGCCAACTTCGCGTTGCTGATGCGTACCGTGCTTCGTGGCTGGCCGCTGCCCTTTGGCGCGGTGCGCAATGCGCGCAGTTTTGTCGCGCTGGACAACCTGGTGGATTTCGTGATTTGTTGTGCACAGCATCCTGCCGCTGCGAATCAGATTTTCCATGTCAGCGATGGCGCCGACCTATCCACTGCCGAATTGGTAAAGGGAATCGCACATGCGGCAAACGTTTCTACCCGTTTGCTGCCGGTACCCGCTGGTGTGCTGCGGGCGGCCGCTTGGATGATAGGTAAGTCGGACGTTTTGCAGCGGCTGACTGCCAATTTGCAAGTTGACATTTCCAAGGCCAGAACCCTGCTGGGCTGGACGCCGCCGTTAACAGTGGAGCAGGGCCTGCGCCAGGCAATGGCTGGGATGGAGCGGCCATGAAGCGGTTGTTTGATGTCGTGCTGGCCCTGGTGGCGCTGATCCCGTTGGCGATTCCGCTGCTGGTCGCTGCCCTCTTGGTGTGGCTGACCTCCAGGGGGCCGATGATCTACTGGTCGGACCGGATCGGCAAGAGCAACCGCATTTTCAGAATGCCCAAGTTCCGCACCATGCGGGTCGATACGCCCGCCGTGGCGACGCACCTGTTGGGCAATGCGCAAAGTTACCTGACGCCCATCGGCAGTTTTCTGCGCAAGTCCAGTCTGGACGAGTTGCCGCAACTGTGGAGCATTCTGAAGGGTGACATGAGCTTTGTCGGGCCGCGTCCGGCACTGTTCAATCAGGATGACCTGATTGCCCTGCGCACCAAGCACGGTATTGAGCAACTGACACCGGGCCTGACAGGTTGGGCCCAGATTAATGGTCGTGACGAATTGCCGATTCCGCAAAAAGTGCAACTGGACCTGTATTACCTGAAGCACCAGTCGCTGGCGTTGGATGTACGCATCATTTTCCTGACTGCCTGGAAGGTGGTACGCCGCGACGGCGTCAGCCATTAGCGACAATCAGGCTTATGCAATTGCGCGCCCCCTTCACCGTGATCAGCGAGATCCTCAACTGGCCGCGTTCGGCCAAGCGCCTAATCGTCATCGCGCTGGACATCCTGCTGGCGCTGGCGGCAACCTGGTTGGCCTTTACGCTGCGCATGGATGCGCTGCACGAACCCAGCGGTAAACAGTGGCTGGTCTATGCGTTGGCGCCTGCGCTGGCGATTCCGGTGTTTGTCCGCTTTGGTCTGTACCGCGCGATCTTCCGCTACACCGGTCAGGCCGCACTGATGGCCACTGCCAAGGCGGTAGCCGTATACGCGCTGGTGTTGTCTTCCATCCTGCTGTGGGCCGAGTGGTATCTGGTGCCGCGCAGCCTGGGTCTGTTGCAGCCCATCATCTTTTTGCTGATGGTCGGCACCAGTCGGGCCATGGCGCGCTTCTGGCTGGCGGGTCTGTCGGCGCCGGTCGGCCATACGCAGTCGCGCCTGTTGATCTACGGTGCCGGCACGGCGGGTGTGCAGACTGCAACCGCGCTGGAAGTGTCACGCCAGTTTCAGCTGATCGGTTTCGTCGACGACGACGCGGGCAAGGCCGGCCAGAGCATCAACGGCGTCTGGGTCAAGAGTTCCGAGCAGTTGCGTGAACTGGTACAGCGGGAACGCATCACCGACATACTGCTGGCCATGCCCAGCGCCGCCCGGGCTAGGCGCAACCAGATCATTGCATCGCTTGAGGGCCTGCCGGTCCACATTCGGACCCTGCCCAGCATGGGGGATCTGGCCAGTGGTCGCATCACCGTGCAGGATTTTCGGGAGCTGGACGTTGAGGACTTGTTGGGCCGCGAGCCCGTACCGCCCCGGCAGGATTTGCTGGCGCGAGACTTGTCCGGGCAAGTCGTGTTGGTCACCGGGGCCGGGGGCAGTATTGGCAGCGAGCTTTGCCGCCAGATCGTGTTGCAACAACCGCGGCAGTTGCTGTTGTTGGACCACAATGAATTTGGCCTCTACAGCATTCACCAGGAGCTGGCGGCGATCTGCACAGCGGCGGGCTTGTCTGTGGAGCTGGTGCAATTACTGGGCAGCGTGCTGGACGCCACGCGCTTGAAAGACATTTGTGGCCGCTACCGCCCTGTCACGGTTTACCACGCCGCCGCTTACAAACACGTGCCCCTGGTGGAAAGCAATGCTGGCATCGGAATCCTCAACAACGTGATCGGCACCCTGCAGATGGCGCAGGCGGCAATGGCGCACGGTGTTAGGCGCTTCGTCCTGGTCAGTACCGACAAAGCGGTGCGCCCCACCAATGTGATGGGCGCCAGCAAGCGCATGGCGGAGCTGGTGTTGCAGGCGTTGGCGGCAACGCAAAGTGCAACTGTTTTCAGTATGGTGCGCTTTGGCAATGTGCTGGATTCCAGCGGCAGCGTCGTACCACTATTTCGTCGGCAACTGGCATCGGGTGGACCGCTGACAGTGACGCACCCCGAAGTCACGCGCTACTTCATGACCATACCTGAGGCAGCGCAGCTGGTGCTGCAGGCTGGTGCGATGGGCACGGGCGGCGATGTGTTTGTGCTGGACATGGGCGAGCCCATCCGCATCATGGATTTGGCGCGACGCATGTTGCATTTGTCAGGGTTGGTCGAGCGCAACACCACTCACCCCAGCGGCGATATCGAGATTGCGATCACCGGGCTGCGCCCCGGTGAAAAGCTGTACGAAGAGCTGTTGATTGGTGACAACCCCCAGCCAACAGAACATCCGCGCATCATGAAAGCGCATGAGCCCTTTTTCCCATGGACGCAACTGGAATCTGAATTGAGGACGCTGGAGCTGGCGGCACGCAACAATGACGCCAATGCGATCCGCAGTTTTCTGTTGGCCCATGTGCATGGTTACCAGATCATCGAATCCGGCACAATTTGACACCTACCCATTTCGAGAAGCCCATGTCCTCTCCTGCACCCGCCAAGCCCGAAGTCGACTCCGGTATCAAGGCCGATATCCTGGCCCAAGCCCTGCCGTATATCCGCAAGTTCCACGGCAAGACCATGGTCATCAAGTACGGCGGCAACGCGATGACCGACCCCAGCTTGCAGAAGGCCTTCGCCGAAGATGTGGTGTTGCTCAAACTGGTGGGTATCAACCCGGTGGTGGTGCACGGCGGCGGACCTCAGATTGAAAACGCGTTGAAGCGCCTGGGTAAAACCGGCGAGTTCATCCAGGGCATGCGTGTGACTGACGCTGAAACCATGGAAGTGGTGGAGTGGGTATTGGGTGGCGAAGTGCAACAGGACATCGTCGGCCTGATCAACCAGGCCGGTGGCAAGGCCGTGGGTCTGACCGGACGCGACGGCGGCATGATTCGCGCGCAGAAACTCAAGATGGTCGACAACGCCGACCCAACCAAGGAGCATGATGTCGGCCAGGTCGGTGACATCGTTTCGGTGGACCCCAGCGTCGTCAAGGCATTGCAGGACGATGCCTTTATCCCGGTCATCAGCCCGATCGGCTTTGGTGAAAACAACGAGAGCTACAACATCAATGCCGACGTCGTCGCGGCCAAGCTGGCCACGGTGCTGAAGGCCGAGAAACTGTTGATGCTGACCAATATCAGCGGCGTGTTGGACAAGGCAGGTGCCTTGCTGACCGACCTCACCGCACGCCGCATTGACGAACTGTTTGTTGACGGCACGATCAGCGGAGGCATGCTGCCCAAGATCGCCGGCGCGCTGGACGCAGCGAAGAGTGGAGTGCAGTCCGTGCACATCATTGATGGCCGTGTACCCCACGTGTTGCTGTTGGAGATTCTGACCGACCAGGCCTACGGAACGATGATCCGCAGCCACTGAGAATATGGCCCCCACGCTCCACCGCTGTGCGGGTCGCTGCCCCCCAAGGGGGCTAATTTTGCTTGGGGCGGCCCGGCGCAAAATTGGTTGCTACATAATTCATAGCTGCTCACGCACATTCCATAAGCCCCGGATGCAAAAAACGTCATGAGAATCCTACTGGTCGAAGACGACGTGATGGTGGCCAGCGGCATCAAGCTGGGACTCACCGACGCGGGCTATGCGGTCGATTGGGTCGGCAGCGCCGAGCGGGCGCTGGAGGTGACCCGGGCCGAAAGCTTTGATCTGGCGGTGGTGGATATTGGCTTGCCCGCTATGGACGGGCTGGCCTTGACCCAACAGTTGCGCAGGAATGGTCACACCATGCCGGTCCTGATATTGACAGCGCGCGATGCGCTGCAGGACCGTGTGCAGGGGCTGGACATCGGCGCCGACGATTACATGGTCAAGCCGTTTGAATTGCCAGAGCTGCTGGCGCGCCTGCGCGCCTTGCTGCGACGCTCACAGGCCGCCACCTCGGCCATCCTTTCCTTTGGCCCGCTGGAGCTTGACACTGCGCTGCGCCTGGCCAGTGTGCGCAGCGCGTCGAATCCGTCGACTGTGCAAGCGATCGAGCTTGGGCCGCGGGAGTGGACGGTTCTGGAGTACATGCTGTTTCAGGCGCCCAAGCCGGTCAACAAAGATAAGTTGTTGCAGGCATTGACGGGCTGGGACCGTGAAATCACACCCAACGCGGTGGAGGTCTATATGTCCCGACTGCGCGGCAAGTTGGAGCCCCATGGCATTGCGCTACGGGCCATTCGCGGATTTGGCTACCGGCTGGAGCTGGTTGCGGATAGCTCAGGCAACGTATGACCTCGGGCCTGCAGCGCCGCTTGCTGGTTCTGCTGCTGGCGCCGTTGTTGCTGTTGGCCAGTCTCAACACTTGGTTTGATTTGCGCTCCGCTGACAGCGCTTCGCTGCAACAGGACAGCAGTTTGCGCAGCCTCGTCCCGCTGCTTTCCGACTCGCTGGTGTTTCGCAGCAACGCGGCAAATGATCCGCCTGTATTGCTGATGGCACCCTCGGTGGAGGAGTTTTTGAGTTCGCGGGGCGCATCTGCTGCCTTCGCGGTGGTGAGCGGCGAGGGGCGCGTGCTGTTTGGCGATCAATGGCTGAACGCCTTGCCTCCGGACACCTTCGAGACGGACTTTTCCAGCGAGGAGCATGGTGGCATCACCTTTCGCATCGTCAGCCAGCGGGTCAAGACGCCTGCTGGTGACATGGCCGTGCGGCTGGCTGATGGGTCAGACCCGCGCCAGCAGTGGTTTCGGCTGTTGTTGGTCAAGGCCATCCTCCCGAATATGGTGCTGGTCATCGCCGCGTTCTTTGCCGTCAACTGGGCGGTACGCCGCGCACTCAAACCCCTGCTGGATTTGAAGGAGGCAGTGGAGCACCGCTCTCCGCATGACTTGACGGCCCTGGACCCCCAGGCCTCGCCCGACGAAGTGCGTCCGCTGGTGCTATCACTGAACCGTCTATTTGATCTGGTCAATGCCCAGTCAGAAAATCAGCGCCGCTTTGTGGCGGATGCGGCCCATCAGCTGCGCACGCCGTTGGCGGCGCTTCAATCTCAAATTGAAGCCTGGGCCATGATGCTGGAGGCACCCACAGGAAAAGCGCCCGCTGCGATCACCTTGGAGGCAGAGCAAATACTGCGATTGCGCCACGCCGTGCGCCGGACCTCGCAGCTGGCCAACCAGTTGTTGGCCCTGTCGCGCGCCGACGCCCGCACGGTAGAAGCGCAACCGCTGCAGCGCGTCAATATGCAGGCCCTGTGCGAAACCATGCTGGAGACGCACCTGGACGCGGCGGCCCAAAAGGGCATTGATCTGGGGCTGGACACGGTCCCGGTCCATGTGTCGGGCCACGAATGGCTGCTCCGAGAAATGCTGGGGAACTTGCTGGACAACGCGATCCGCTACACACCGCCGGGCGGCCACGTCACGCTGCGTTGCGGCCGGCGGCCCCATCCCAAGAGCGGGCATCTGGCGGTGTTTGTCGAGGTCGAAGACGATGGCCCCGGAGTCCCTCTGGCCGACCGTGAGCGCGTGTTGGAGCGTTTTTACCGCGTCACAGGGACGCAAGGCGAAGGCAATGGTCTGGGGCTGGCGATTGCCGCCGAAATTGCCCGGGTGCACCAGAGTCAGTTGCAGTTATCCGACGGTTATCAGGGGCGCGGGCTGCGGGTTTCCATGTGCTTCCTCGAATAAGCAAAAACCCTCGGTGACCCTGTGCGAGAATGTTTCAACCCCACGATATGCGCACCATGTCTGACACCGATTCAAGCCTTTCTGCCGATTCGATCTCCCAAGACACACCTGTGCGCAAGCGGCCCAAGCCGGGTGAGCGGCGGGTGCAGATTTTGCAAGCCTTGGCTAGCATGCTGGAGCAGCCCGGTGGTGAGCGGGTGACAACGGCCGCATTGGCCGCACGCCTTGAAGTCAGCGAAGCCGCCCTGTACCGACACTTTGCCAGCAAGGCCCAAATGTTTGAGGGGCTGATCGAATTCATTGAGCAGTCGGTGTTCACACTCGCCACCCAAATCGTTGAACGCGAAACCGCAACCGGTGGCGACGCCATCGACGTCGCGCGGCGCCAGTTGGCCAAGATCACCGGTATGGTCGTGCAGTTCGCCGAGAAAAATCCCGGCATGGCGCGTGTGATGGTCGGCGACGCGCTGGTTTATGAAAACGAGCGTCTGCAACAACGCATGAACCAGTTTTTTGACAAATTGGAATCCATCTACCGGCAGTCTCTGCGCGATACCTCGCTGACAGTTGGTTCTGCGACACCCACCGTCGATGCCCAAGTGCGCGCAACTGCCTTGACGGCATTTGTGATGGGCCGCCTGCAACGCTTTGCCCG
This sequence comes from Rhodoferax sp. P2_H8_2, assembly GCF_056403235.1. Classification (NCBI taxonomy): domain Bacteria; kingdom Pseudomonadati; phylum Pseudomonadota; class Betaproteobacteria; order Burkholderiales; family Comamonadaceae; genus Rhodoferax; species Rhodoferax sp. P2_H8_2. The sequence continues at coordinate 395,741 of NZ_JBFUFW010000001.1, read as the reverse complement.
CTCGGGTTTCAAGCGCTTGCCGTCCGAGCATCTGGAACCCAGCTTGCAGCTTTTGTTGGGTTAATAACTCGCCGCTGGGCCGCCCCAAGGCGAGTTGGCCCCTCGGGGGGCCGCGACCCGCGTAGCGGTGGAGCGTGGGGGTAGGGTTTTCCCGACATCCTGTTAGAAAAATACCTCTAGATCCAGGGGTATTTAGAGGGTGGGTTGCGACTTGGTGCAAAATAGCACGATCGTTCTATTTTGTAGCCTCGCATGTCCACAATCCCATTGCCCTCCAGATCTACACGCAAGCCTGCCGAGAGCAGCGCGCGCGCGTCCGGCGGACGGGCCATGCAAAAAGGCCAGCAGACCAAACTGGCGATTGTGGAAGCGGCCCTGGGGCTATCCACCCAGATTGGCCTGGAAGGCCTGAGCATAGGCGTACTGGCTGAAGTCACGCAAATGAGCAAGTCGGGCGTATTCGCCCACTTTGGCTCGCGCGAAGAACTCCAGATCTCCGTGATCCGCGAATACTTCAACCGCTTCGAGCAGGAGGTGTTCTACCCCGCGCTGCACGAGCCACGTGGCTTGCCGCGCGTCAAGGCACTGTTTGCCAACTGGATGAAGCGCGTTGCCGTTGAAATCCACTCCGGCTGTATCTTCATTAGCGGTGCGGTCGAATTTGACGACCGGCCCGGCCCTGTGCGCGATGCACTGGCCAACTCGGTACAAACATGGCTGCACGCACTGGATCGCGCTGTGCTGATGGCCAAGGAAATTGGACATCTGAAGCCGGATGCCGATGCACACCAAATGGCTTTCGAAATCCACGGCCTGATCCTGGCCCTGCATTACGAAGCCCGCTTTCTGAAGAACCCTGGCTCTATCGAGCGCGCCAACCAGGGTTTTGCCAACATCCTGGCGCGATTCGGTGCCAGTCCCCAAATTTAGTTAACCCAAGGAGCCTTTTCATGCCCACCTATAACCCCCCACTGCGCGACATGCAGTTTGTGATGCACGAAGTGCTCAATGTTGTTGACGAGCTGAAGCAAATTCCGCGGCATGCGGACATGGACGTCGACACCATCAATGCCGTGCTCGAAGAAGGCGGAAAGTTCGCCTCCGAAGTGATTTTCCCTCTGAACATTTCGGGCGATGCCGAAGGCTGCACGCTGGATTCCAAGACCCACGCGGTGACCACACCCAAGGGCTTCAAGGAAGCCTACAAGACTTATATCGACGGCGGCTGGGCCGCGCTGGGTTGCGACCCGGAGTTCGGTGGCCAGGGCCTGCCTCTGGTGGTCAACGGCATGTTCTACGAAATGCTCAACAGCGCCAACCAGGCCTGGACCATGTACCCCGGCTTGACGCACGGCGCTTACCACGCGCTGCACACCTACGGCACGCCTGAGCAACAGCAGACCTATCTGCACAAGATGACCAGCGGCGAGTGGACTGGCACCATGTGCCTGACCGAACCCCATTGCGGTACCGACCTGGGCCTGATGCGCACCAAGGCCGAGCCACAAGCTGACGGCACCTACAAGATCACCGGCAACAAGATCTTCATCAGCGCCGGCGAGCACGACATGGCCGACAACATCATCCACCTCGTGTTGGCCCGCCTGCCCGATGCGCCTCCCGGCATCAAGGGCGTCAGTCTGTTTGTCGTGCCCAAGTTCAATGTGAACAAGGACGGCTCCTTGGGTTCGCGCAATGGCATTTACTGCGGCGGCCTTGAGCACAAGATGGGCATCAAGTCCAACGCGACCGCGCAGATCGTCATGGAAGACGCCATCGGCACCATGATCGGCCAACCCAACAAGGGCATGCAAGGCATGTTCGTGATGATGAACTCCGCCCGCCTGGGCGTGGGCAACCAGTCGCTGGGTCTGACCGAAGTGGCGTACCAAAACGCGCTGGCTTACGCAAAGGACCGCATCCAGATGCGCTCGTTGACTGGCCCCAAGGCCAAGGACAAACCCGCCGATCCGATCATCGTGCACCCCGATGTGCGCAAGATGCTGCTGACTGCCAAGGCCTACGCCGAAGGCGGCCGCATGCTGCAGGCCTTCTGCGCAATGCTGCTGGAAAAAGAGCATTACCACACTGACGAAAAAGTGCGCAAGGATTCCGGCGAACTGCTGGCCATGCTGACACCGATCGCCAAGGCCTTCCTGACCGACAACGGCCACGTTGCCACCAATGCCTGCATGCAGGTGTTCGGCGGCCATGGCTTCATCAAGGAATGGGGCATGGAGCAGTTCGTGCGCGACAACCGCATCAACATGATCTATGAAGGCACCAACACCATCCAGTCGCTGGACCTGCTGGGCCGCAAGATCCTCGGCAACAACGGCGCCACGCTGAAGAAGTTCGGCAAGCTGGTCGGCAAGCTGGTCGAAGAAGAAGGCACCAACGAAAAAATGTCTGAATTCATCACACCCATCGCGGTGCTGGGTGAGCAGATGACCAAGTTCACCACTGAAATCGGCTTCAAGGGTTTCCAGAACCCCGACGAAGTGGGCGCCGCTGCGGTGGATTACCTGCGCGTTGCCGGTCACCTGGTGTTCGGCTATTTCTTCGCCCGTATGGCACAAGTCGCGCTGCGCGAAATCGCTGCCGGCAACACCGACCAGTTCTACCTGGCCAAGCTGCAAACCGCGCGTTTCTACTTCGCCAAGCTGTTCCCTGAAACCGCTACATTGATGCGTACCGCGCGCGCCGGCAGCAAGGTGCTGATGGATACCGACGCGGTATTTGCTTAATTACTTCGATCACAAAATAAGAGGAGACACTCATGATTCGCACAGCTATCGCAACCGCTTTGACCCTGTTTGCCGCATCGGCTTTTGCCCAGATGACCCCCGTGGGTCTGTGGCAAACCATTAGCGATAAGGATGGCAAGGTCACATCCGAAGTTCGTATCTTCGAAAACGGTGGTGTGGTCAGCGGCAAGATTGAGCGTGTGCTGGACCCCAAGGCCCGGCCCGACGAGAAGTGCGACAAGTGCGAAGACGACCGCAAGAATCAACCCATCGTGGGCCTGGAGTTGCTGCGTGGCCTGAAAAAGGCTGACGGCAAGGACGTGTGGGAAGGCGGTACCGTCGTCGATCCCAACAACGGAACCATCTACAAGGCCAAGGTCACGCCCATCGATGGCGGCAAAAAACTGGAGATGCGCGGCTACGTCGGCGCACCTCTGTTCGGACGAACCCAGACTTGGATTCGCGTCCAGTAATTTTCAGGAAAACTTATGTCCCGTTTCAATGTTCGCAAAGTCGCCGTGCTCGGCGCAGGGGTCATGGGTGCGCAAATCGCCGCCCACCTCGTCAACGTCAAAGTGCCGGTCGTTTTGTTTGACCTCCCTGCCAAGGAAGGCCCGAAGAATGGCATCGTCACCAAGGCGGTCGAGGGCCTGAAGAAACTCAAGCCCGCGCCACTGGGCGTGGCAGACGATGCGGCATTGATCGGTCAAGCCAACTACGAAGAGCATCTGGAGCAGTTGCGTGACTGCGACCTGATCATCGAAGCCATCGCTGAGCGCATGGACTGGAAGCTCGATCTGTACAAGAAGATCGCGCCTTTCGTGGCTCCGCACACCATACTGGCTTCCAACACCTCGGGTCTGTCGATCACCAAGCTCTCCGAAGTGCTGCCCGAAGAGTTGCGTCACCGCTTCTGCGGTATTCACTTCTTCAACCCACCGCGCTACATGGCTCTGGTCGAGTTGATCAATACCCCCGCCACCGAACCGCAAGTTCTGGACGACCTGGAAGCCTTTGTGACCAGCAACCTGGGCAAGGGTGTGGTCCGCGCGAAAGACTCCCCGAACTTCATCGCCAACCGCGTCGGCATTGCCGGCATGTTGACCACGATGAAAGAAGTGGAAAACTTTGGCCTGACGTTTGACGTCGTCGATGACCTGACCGGTAAGAAGCTGGGTCGTGCATCGTCCGGTACCTTCCGCACTGCCGACGTCGTGGGCCTGGACACCATGGCCCACGTGATCAAGACATTGCAAGACACGCTGAGCATCGAAACAGATCCGTTCTACGAGAGCTTTGCCACCCCCGAAGTGCTGAAGACGCTGCTGGAGATGGGCAACCTGGGTCAGAAGACCAAGGCCGGTTTCTTCAAGAAGGTTGGCCGCGACGTGCTGCGTTTTGAACTCGACAGCAAGGATTACGTGCCCGCCGGTCAGAAGGCCGATGAGGTCTATGGCCGCATGCTCAAGAAGCCTGCCGCCGAGCGCCTCAAATTGCTGCGCAACGCCGAAGGCAAGGAAGGCCAGTTCCTGTGGGCCATTCTGCGTAACAGCTTCCATTACGCGGCCGTGCATCTGGCATCGATTGCCGACAACGCCCGCGATGTGGACTTCTGCATGCGCTGGGGCTTTGGCATGCAGCAAGGCCCGTTCGAGCTGTGGCAAGAAGCGGGTTGGTTGGAAGTCGCCAACATGATCAAGGAAGACATCGACTCCGGCAAAGCGCTGTGCAAAGCGCCGCTGCCGGATTGGGTGTTCAAAGGCCCGGTGGCCGACGCTGGTGGTGTGCACACGCCTGCTGGTTCGTGGAATCCGACCACTGGTACGTTTGCGCCTGTGCGCAAGCTGCCCGTGTACGAGCGCCAGCATTTCCCCGAGAGCGTGCTGGGCGCCAACGCACCTGCCGCAGCAACTGCAGGCAAGACGATCTCCGAAGACGAGTCGATCCGCCTGTGGACGCTGGACGACGACGTACTGATCGCCAGCATCAAGACCAAGATGCACGCCATTGGTGGCGGTGTGATCGAAGGCCTGCTGCAGGCGCAAGAGCTGGCCGAGAAAGATTACAAGGGCCTGGTGATCTGGTCGCCCGACGAGATGTTCTCTGTGGGTGCTGATCTGCAAGGCATGATGCCCGCCTTCATCATGGGCGGTGTCAAGGCAGTTGAAGGCGCGGAAGCCGAGCTGCAAAACGCGATGCTCAAACTGCGCTATTCCAACGTGCCGGTGATCTCCGCGGTGCGCGGCCTGGCGCTGGGTGGCGGTTGCGAGCTGGCCGTCTATTCCAGCAAGCGTGTTGTCGCAATGGAAAGCTACATCGGCCTGGTGGAAGTCGGCGTGGGCCTGGTGCCTGGCGCTGGCGGCCTGACCTATATCGCGCGCCGTGCTGCAGAGAATATGGCGCTGTCCACGTCCAAGGACGTGCTGCCCTTCCTGACCGAAGGCTTCACTGCCGCGGCCATGGCCAAGGTCGGCACCAGCGCGCTGGAATCGCGCAAGCTGGGCTACTTGTTGGACAGCGACATCGTTGTTGCACACAAGGACGAACTGCTGTTCGTTGCAATCAACGAAGCCCGTGCCATGTACACCGGCGGCTACCGCGCGCCGCACAAGCGCAGCTTCCCGGTGGCGGGCCGCAGCGGTATCGCCACGATCCGCGCGCAACTGGTCAACATGCGTGACGGCGGCTTCATCAGTGCGCACGATTTCCACATCGGCCTGCTGATTGCCGAAGTGGTCTGCGGTGGTCAGGTGGATGCGGGCACCTTGGTGACCGAGGAATACCTGCTGGCGATGGAGCGCAAGGCGTTCACCTCACTGCTGACGCACCCCAAGACGCAAGAACGCATCATGGGCATGATGTCCACCGGCAAGCCGGTGCGCAACTGACATGACTACCGTTGCTGCTTCTGCGGTGCAAGTCGAGTCTGCAGTTCGGCCGAATCGCCTAGCGCGCACGCTGGCCAAGCTCGAACGCGTCCCCGCGTTCCTGCGGCCTTGGGTGCGTAACAAGGTGATGGGTCGTGCGGTGCCGTTCACCGGCACCGCCGGGCTCAACTATGTGCAGATGACGCCCCAGCGTGTGGAGATTGCTGTGGCCAATGTGCGCCGCGTGCAAAACCATATCCAAGGCGTGCATGCTGCCGCGATGGCACTCTTGGCAGAAACGGCTACCGGCATGGTCGTCGGCATGAACGTGCGCGACGACTGCCTGCCGCTGGCCAAGACCCTGCACATCGATTTCAAACGCCGTGCCCAGGGCGGCCTGCGAGCGGTGGCTACCTTGTCCGATGCCCAGCGTGCGCTGATGCAGCAGAGCGACAAAGGCGAAGTCAACGTGACCGTGCAGGTCAGCGACGAATCGGGCGAGCAGCCCATCCAATGTGAATTCATCTGGGCGTGGATACCCACCCCAAAACCCAAGGATTGATCCCATGAAACAAGTGCAAGACGCCTACATCGTTGCCGCCACCCGCACGCCCATCGGGCGCTCCGGTCGCGGTTACTTCCGCAACACCCGCCCCGACGAGCTGCTGGTTGCCGCGCTGAAGAGCGCGATGCTGCAAGTGCCTACGTTGGACCCCAAGGCGATTGAAGACGCCATCATTGGTTGCTCCTTCCCCGAAGGCGAGCAGGGCATGAACATGGCGCGCATCGCGGTCGGCCTGGCGTTCGACCATCCCGTCGGCGGTATCACCGTCAACCGTTTCTGCGCCTCCGGTATCTCTGCGATCCAGATGGCTGCCGACCGTATTCGTGTGGGCGAAGCCGACGTGCTGATCGCCGGCGGTGCCGAGTCCATGAGCATGGTGCCCATGGGCGGCAATAAGCCGTCGTTCAACCCCGCGATCTTTGAGCGCGACGAAAACATCGGCATCGCCTACGGCATGGGCCTGACCGCAGAGAAGGTGGCCCAGCAGTGGAAGGTGACCCGCGAGATGCAGGACGCCTTTGCGCTGGAGTCGCACCTGCGCGCCGTCAAGGCCCAGCAGGCTGGCGAATTCACCAACGAAATCACGCCCATCGACGTGATCGAGCGCACGCCCAACCTCGCCACTGGCGAAGTCACCACCAAGACCCGCACCGTGAGCCTGGATGAAGGTCCGCGCCCCGACACCACGCTGGAAGCGCTGGGCAAGTTGAAGCCCGTGTTCGCTGCCCGTGGCAGCGTCACCGCCGGCAACAGCTCGCAAACCAGCGACGGCGCAGGCGCTCTGATTCTGGCCAGCGAAAAAGCAGTCAAGCAATTCGGCCTGACCCCTCTGGCGCGCTTTGTGTCATTCGCCGCGCGCGGTGTGCCGCCCGAGATCATGGGCATCGGTCCTATCGAAGCGATTCCTGCTGCGCTGCGCTATGCCAACCTCAAGCATGAAGACATCGGCTGGTTTGAACTGAACGAAGCCTTCGCGGCCCAGTCGCTGGCCGTCATCAACACGCTAGGCCTGGATGCGTCCAAGGTCAATCCCATGGGCGGCGCCATTGCGTTGGGCCACCCACTGGGCGCTACCGGTGCCATCCGCGCAGCTACCGTTATCCACGCGCTGCGTCGCCACAACCTCAAGTACGGCATGGTCACGATGTGCGTGGGCACCGGCCAAGGCGCCGCCGGCATCTTCGAACGCGTCTAAACCGCAAAGAAACGCCAAGGCCACCACACACTGACGAGGTTGTGGTGGCCTTTTACTTTTGGAGTTGATATGCAAACAGCAACACTCACGACATCCGATGGCGCGCAACTCGCAGTGCGTGTCTATGAAGACGCAGCCAACCCCGCGCAGCACAGCCTGGTCATCGGTGGCGCAATGGGCGTGCGCCAGGACTACTACGCGGCCTTCGCGCAATGGCTGGCCTCGCAAGGCTGGCGCGTCACCACATTTGACTATCGCGGCTCGGGAGAATCGTTGCCCAACACGGCACATGGTGGTTTGCGCGGATTCAAGGCCGATCTGTATGACTGGACGCGCGATTACGAGACGGTGATTGCGCAGGCGCATGCAGCTTTGCCGCAAGCACCTTTGTATTTGATGGGCCACAGTCTGGGCGCACAGTTGCCGGGTTTGATGAAGGACACCAGCAAGATCAGTGGTCTGCTCAGCGTGGCCGCTGGCAGTGGCTACTGGCGTGAGAACGCGCCGCAGCTCAAGCGCATCGTGCCGTACTTCTGGTTCTTCCTGGTGCCGCTGGCCACCAAGCTGTGCGGCTACTTTCCGGGCAAGCGCCTGAAGAAGGTCGGCGACTTGCCCAAGGGCGTGATTCTGCAGTGGCGCAGTTGGTGCCTGAACCCGCGATACAGCGTGGGTGTGGAGGGCGAGTCCGCACGGCAAAGTTATGCGAACGTCCAGTTCCCGGTGCTGGCGCTGTCCATCACCGATGACGAGCTGATGACACTGCGCGGCACCCACAGTCTGATCAACCTGTACACCAATGCGCCGCGCGAGATTCTCAGCGTTGCGCCCGCCGATGTGGCCGCTCGCCGCCTGGGCCACTTCGGTCCGTTCCGCCCCGCGATGGAGGCCAATCTGTGGCCCCGCATGGCAAGCTGGCTGACCGGCCTGACCCACACTCCCCAATCCACATGACCACACATACTTTCGACGAATCGATAGCGCTGACGCGCCAGGCCGACGGCAGCTTTGCCGGCAACACGCATCCGGCCTACGCCAACATGGTCGGCCCTTTTGGCGGCACGACTGCCGCGCAGGTGCTGAACGCCGTGCTGCAACACCCGGAGCTGTTGGGCGAGCCGTTGTCGCTGACCGTGAACTTCTGCGCTGGTGTTGCCGATGGTGCGTTTGTGGTCGTCGCAAAACCTGCGCGTACCAATCGCTCCACCCAGCACTGGACCATGGAAATGCTGCAAAACGGCGAGGTGGTGACGACTGCCACTGCGGTGACGGCGGTTCGGCGTGAGACCTGGGCCGATGACGAGATCGCCATGCCCGTTGCGCCCGCGCCCGGCGATGTCGCGATTCCCACCAGCAATGCGCCCATGGAATTCATCAAGCGCTACGACATGCGCCCCATTCTCGGCGGCATGCCTTCCGACTGGGACGGCAGTTTGCACAGCAGCCTGACCCAACTGTGGGTGCGCGACCAGCCACCGCGTCCGCTGGACTATGCGTCGCTGGCCGCCATGGCCGATGTTTTTTACCCGCGCGTCTTCGTACGCCGACGCTCGTTGACGCCCGCTGGCACTGTGTCCATCACCACCTACTTCCATGCCAACGCGGCGCTACTGGCGCAGACGGGTACCGGGTATTTGCTGGGCCAGGCGCGTGCGAGTGGCTTTCGCAATGGCTTCTTTGACCAGAGCGCGCAGATATGGAGCGAGGCCGGCGTACTCTTGGCCAGCAGCCACCAGATCGTTTATTTCAAGCAATAAGGAGACTCCATGTCCGACATCCTCATCCACACCGCCGACGGCGTCACCACCATCACGCTGAACCGCGTCGAGAAAAAGAACTCGTTCACCCAAGCCATGTATGCCGCATGCGCTGATGCATTGCAGGCCGCCAAAGACGATGCCGCCGTGCGCGTCGTCGTTTTCCAGGGCGACGTCGCCATCTTCAGCGCGGGCAATGACATTGGCGACTTCCTGAACAACCCGCCCGGCAAGACCGACGCACCGGTGTTCCGCTTTCTGCGTGGCATCGCCGCCTTTCCCAAGCCCATCCTTGCGGCCGTCTGCGGCCCGGCGGTGGGCATCGGCACCACGATGCTGTTCCATTGCGATCTGGTCTACGCTGGTGACAACGCCGCGTTCTCCATGCCCTTCGTCAACCTGGGCCTGTGCCCCGAGGCATCGTCCAGCCTGCTGGTGCCGCAGATGATGGGCTACCACCGCGCGGCAGAGGCGTTGCTGATGGGCGAACCCTTCATGGCCGAGGCCGCGCTGGAAGTGGGCCTGGTCAACCGTATCGTGCCACCCACGGAAGCCAACGGCATCGCCCAAACGCAAGCCCGCAAGCTGGCCGCCAAGCCGCTGGCCTCGCTGGTCGAAACCAAGCGCCTGATGAAGAAGGGCCAGATGGAACAAGTGCTGGAGCGCATCGACGAAGAAGCTGTTAGCTTTGGCCGCATGCTGAGCGAGCCGGCAGCCAAAGAAGCGTTTACTGCGTTCATGGAGAAACGCAAGCCTGACTTCAGCAAAGTCTGAATTTAGGAAGGAAAAGTGCCTGCAAGGCGCATAAAACGTGCGTGAGCAGCTACTAAAAACAGAGCATTCTAAAAACTCCAGGAGACAAACATGACACTCAAAGGCAAGACCCTTTTCATCACCGGCGCCTCGCGCGGCATTGGCCTGGCCATCGCCAAGCGCGCTGCGCAAGACGGCGCCAACATCGTCATCATCGCCAAGACGTCCGACCCGAACCCCAAGCTGCCCGGCACGATCTACAGCGCGGCCAAGGAAGTCGAAGCTGCCGGTGGCAATGCGCTGCCGCTGGCGGTGGACATCCGCGACGACGACGCAGTGTTGGCCGCTGTCGCCAAAGCGGTCGAGACTTTTGGCGGCATCGACATTCTGGTCAACAACGCCAGCGCGATCAGCCTGACGAACACCGAAGCCACGCCGATGAAGCGGTACGACCTGATGAACGGCATCAACGCGCGCGGCACCTACCTGTGCACCGCCAGCTGCCTGCCCGAGCTGAAGAAGTCCGCCGCCGCTGGCCGCAATCCGCATGTGTTGACCATGTCGCCGCCTTTGAGCATGAAGACGCACTGGTTTGCAGCCCACACCGCGTACAGCATGGCCAAGTACGGCATGAGTATGTGCACGTTGGGCCACGCGGGGGAGTTCAAAAAGTTCGGCATCGGCGTCAACAGCCTGTGGCCGCGTACCGCGATTGCCACAGCCGCGATGCAGATGATTCCCGGCGTCGATATCGCGCTGTGCCGCAAGCCCGAGATCCTGTCCGACGCTGCGTACCTGATCCTCACTGGCCCCAGCAGCGTGACCGGCAACTTCTTTATCGACGACAGCCTGCTGGCCGAACACGGCATCACCGATCTGGAGCAGTACTCGGTGACACCCGGCACCAAGAACTTTGTCCCCGACTTCTTCGTGGATTGAGCTTTCAGGTTTAAATAGGGTCATGACCGCCGTATTGAGAGCGCAAGCAGCTCTTCTTTTGATAGCAATCATGACCAACGCCACTGCCGCCGACAACCCGTACTACGACCCCTCCAAGCCGCACCACACGCCTGAGGGGTTTCGCAACAACTACATAGCCAAAGTCGAAAAGCCCATGGGCCACGTGTTGCGCTGGCAGTGGGAAGCCTACCGCGACGGCCTGCCCAAGCCCGCGCAAACGCCGACGCCCACAGTCGCTCCCGATCTGGCGCTGATCAAGGGCTACAAAGCCAACGCACAACCGTTAGTGACCTGGATAGGCCACGCCACGCTGCTGGTGCAGGCCGGTGGCTTGAACGTGTTGACCGACCCGGTATTCAGCGAGCGCGCATCGCCGCTGCAAATCATGGGGCCCAAACGCGCGCAACCGCCGGGCGTGGCGATGGACGATCTGCCACCTATCGACGTCGTCGTCGTGTCACACAACCACTACGACCATCTGGACCGCAGCAGCGTGTTGTTGTTGGCCGAACGCGGTGGCGGCAAGACGCTGTTCCTCGTGCCGTTGGGTTTGAAGCCGTGGATGGAGAAGCAGGGCATCACCAACGTCGTCGAGCTGGACTGGTGGCAACACCATGATGTGAATGGTGTCGAGTTCCACCTGACGCCGGTGCAACACTGGTCCGCCCGCGGCCTGGGTGACCGCAGCGAAACGCTCTGGGGCGGCTGGGCCGTGCTGAGCACCGACCTGCATTGGTACTTTGGCGGCGACACGGCTTACAGCAAAGACTTCATCGACACCCGCGCCCACTTCGCGCCGCGCCAGACGGCAGCGCTGGGCGGTGGCTTCGATCTAGCGTTGCTACCCATTGGCGCCTACGCGCCGCGCTGGTTCATGAAAGAGCAACACGCCAACCCGGAAGAGGCTGTGCAGATCCACCTAGACCTTGGCGCCAAACGCAGCATAGGCATGCACTGGGGCACGTTCAGCCTGACCGACGAGCCGCTGGACCAGCCGCCGATGGATTTGATCGAGGCGCGGGCCAAGCACCAGATGGACGAGGCGACGTTCTCGGTATTGAAGATCGGGGAAACGCGGCGGGTAGAGGTGCGGAGACCCTGAGTGAGAAGTGTCAAACTTGGGGCTCGATCAAACCCCTTAGCCGCCCATCAACTTCTTCTTGCGTTGTCTCAGTAAGCTGCTAGTGAACCACTTGGGCCTTGAGCCAGTCTGGCTGTTGGAGACTAGCTTCAGGGACTTCTATTTCAATAAGTAATGCCCTCTGGGCACGCATGTCTTGGAGCATCCTAAACTGACTCGGCTCTGAAACACTAAGGTTCCACAGGAGAGCCATCAGTTCGGGATATTTCTTGATGAAAGCCTTCCGATCATCTGCGGTACAAAACTCTTGATCTCCATGTGCGAGAGCGCGCAAGAGCAGACTCAAATAGTCGCCAGCGTCCTTGACCACCTCTTGAGTGTTCCTTCGCGCTTCCCAGGCTTCCATTAAGTCTGATATGTGGTCGCTGAACATCGAACTATCCGGCGATGTAAGTAGATACCTTGCGGCACGACGCTCGTCTCGGGAACGCAGTCTTTGCATTTCTCCGGGTAACTTCACATAGGACAGTGCTATGTCGCGTGCCTTTGGCTCGAAGACCGAACGTAGTGCATCGCTCATTTCATTTTTCAGTCTTGCGGTACGCTCTTCGAAGATCACGTCATGCAAGTGGCCGGGACGTAGCATTTCGTAGATCAGTATTGGATCACCCACAGCATCGCCAAGGTCCATCAATGTCTGCACCTCCTTTTTCCGCAGTTCAGGTTCGCCTTCATTTGCGGTGAAATGGCGCCACTGCAAAGCTAGGTCATGCAAACGACTCCACAGCGCCGATAGCTGATCTGGGGTCAGCGCACACAAAGGTGGATTGCCGCTCACACACTGCAAAAGCAGACTAAGGGCGTCGGCCGCGTGGTTTAGCTGAGTCTGGTGCTCTAGCTTAGAGTGAACGTGCGACGCGTCTTCCAAAATCGTCGCGTAATGAGAAAGGATAGTCGTGGCGAGCTCATGTTGAACTGTCTCGGGCCTCGCCTGTGATTCGTCAATTCGCTCATTGATGAAGTCTTCTGCAACCTTAGTCCTTTTATCTGACTGCCACTCTGTAAAGAACGTCCGAAACTCCGACCAAGTAATGCAATGTGGGGCAAGAGCAAAGCTGGCTTGATACCGGATACGTTCTCCTGGGTATCGAGGCATTTCTGCTCTCCACGCCCCGATAAGCTCTTTGATCCGTGGCGCACGTGGAACGAGCTCGGGAAACTCTTGCATCAACTTGTTAAATTCTTCTGTTCTTTTCGCCTCTCTATGCTCAGGTCCTTCAAACCCCTCAGCAAAGGCGTCTTCGAGGCTTCCGATAGTCCTCTCAAGTAGCCAGCTGGCCAACCCTTCACTCTCGGCTCTTACTAGCGCTAGTAGCAAGATTACTCCCCAGTCCAGCTCGGCATCTTCATGGCGTTCGACCTCCTGCTTCATGCTGGCAACCGCTCGTGTAAGCAACTTGAGCTTACGTGGATTCGAGGGCAAGAGTTTTACGATCGCTTCAACAGAATCACGCGGAACAAAGGGGCACAGTGCCCCAAACTGAAATAACCCTAAGCGTCGAACTTGGTCAGCAGTAGGCTTGGGTAGATCTACGCGGAAATCAATGACCTTGTCGAGAAAGCTGTCGCCGGACTTTCCCCAGCTCTGATTGCTCTTCTCCAGCGCCGTCGCAACGATCTTCCGGTCGAATGCCAGCACGAATGCGAATTGCTCGAAGTCTAAAAGCTCGCGGAGAACCAAGAGAAGCTTCGGAACAACTGATGCTTCGGTGCGGTCAAGATCGTCAATGAAGACTACTACGCGGCGCGTACCCAACTTTTCCATCAGTCGCTGTATGTCTTCGCTAGAGAACGCAAGTTTTTTCGTTATCAACATCGAGGCAATGTTGGACCCGGCTGAGGCGCCCGGAAGATGTCCGGATGCTTCGGCCATCTTGCCCGCAGTGGTGACAGCAGACTTGACTTTATCGGGACCAAAAGCTTTGATCCAATGCCATGCTTGCGCCCACCAATCCAACTTGACGCCATTTCGTTTTAGGCCAGCAATCAGCACTTTCCCAAAATCTCTCCACACCTCTTCAGGGGTAGACGCGCCCCACGGGGCATATCGGATGACGATATTCCCGGCTTCCAGTTGTTGTTGCTCAACAAAATTCAGTACAGATGTCTTGCCGTCGCCCCAGGGCGCGAAGAGCCCAATACGGGTGGACCATTTGGAGGGAGCGGTGGCAATGATTTCGGAAATGCTCTTGGCGACCGGCCAACGATCGTAAAAATCCTCTTCACGACCTGTTATTGGTGCGTCGTAACCGCTTTTTGAAATGACTTGCTTCACATTTGCCCCCTAGTAATTCTTTCTGACGTCGATCATCGTCACTTCAGGAACGAGCGCTTAAGCCTCGAAGCGTTAAGCGTCTGCAGTAGCCTCAAAGTCTTCGGCCACGGCTGCCTTCTCAACATCACCAACTACCCCCGGCACCGCCGACTCCGCCCAACCCTTGCACATCGCTTCCGGCAAAGTGCTCTTGCGTTGAATCAAATCGTGCTTGGCGAACAGCTCCGCAATCCAGTCCACAAACACGCGCACCTTGTTGCTCAGGTGGCGGTTGGGCGGGTAGACCACATACATGGGCTTGGCTTCTGTGCACCAGCCGGTGAACAGCGGCTCCAGCGTGCCGTTGCTGATGTGATCCTGGATCAGGAACGTCGCGGTGTACAGCACGCCCAAGCCCGCGAGCGCCGCCGTCACGCCGGCGTTGGAGTCGTTGACCGAGAGCTGGTGTTTGCCGTTGATCTCCACCGAACCGCCTTCGCTATGCAACGTAAATGCATACAGCTTGCCGTCGCGCGGCGAGGCGTAGCGGATCATCATGTGCTGCGTCTCCAGCTCGCTGGGGTGCTGCGGCGTACCGGCGCGCTTCAGGTAGGCCGGTGATGCGCAGGTCATCATGTAGAACTCGCCGATGCGGCGCGCCACCAGCGACTGGTCGGTGATCTCGCCGCCGCGCACCACGCAGTCCACGTTCTCGGCAATGATGTCTATGGGCCGGTCACTGACGCCCAGGTCGAGCTGGATGTCGGGGTAGCGCGCATAAAAGTCTGGCAGCGCGGGAATGATGATGGCCAGGCCCAATGACGAGGGAACGTCCACCTTCAGCTTGCCGCGCGGGCTGGCTTTGGCGCGCGACATGCTCGACTCCAGCTCCTGCACTTCGCCCAGCAACCGGCTGGCCTGCTCGTAATAGGCGGCGCCGTCCACGGTCACGGTGACCATTCGGGTCGTGCGGTTCAGCAGCTTGGTGTCCAGCTCCTTTTCCAGCTCTTGAATCAGCCGGGTGACCGCCGGTTTGGGCACGCCCATGGAGTCCGCAGCCTTGGTAAAGGTGCCAGCCTCAACGACCCGTACAAAGGCCTGCATTGCGGAAAACTTGTCCATAAGAACCCCGTTGATTGTTTCACTGGTGAAATAAAGTTTAACTAAAAACGCTATTTATTGCTTGGGCGATAAGTCCTACATTCTGCTGCATCGCAACAAATTGGGGCTGCTAAGCGGCTCGACAAGATGCACAGCCTTCCAAAACCCGCCGCCGCAACTGCCCCCGCAGGCCCGGCCTGGGTAGCCCAACAGATCCAAATCGGCAAGAAATCGCCCGCCAGCCCGCCGCTGAATGTGCGCTTTTACGGCCAGCATGACGTCGCAGCGGCCGGCGCCGTGCCGCTGGTCCTGCACTTCCACGCAGGGGCCTTTGTCGCCGGATCGCTGGAAGAGGGCGGTTGCGTGCCCCGTTTGCTGGCGGCTTCGGGCGCGGTCGTGATGTCGCTGGACTACCCGCTGGCGCCGGCCAATCCGTTTCCCCAAGCCATCGAAGCGGGTTATGCCGCGCTGGTCTGGGCTTTCAAGGCCCGGCAACGGTTGGCCGGCAAGGATGCGCCGGTGTTTGTGGCTGGCGAAGAGGCGGGCGGCAACCTAGCTGCGGCCGTGGCGCTGATGGCGCGCGACCGGCATGGCCCCGAGCTGGCCGGGCAGATTCTGCTGTCGCCGATGCTGGACCCGTGCATGGCGACCGCGTCATTGCGCAGTGCCGATGCCGGCCCGGTCGGCTGCATCTGGACGGATGGCTGGAACCAATACCTCTCGCGCGTGGACAACGCCGCCCACCCGTACGCCGCGCCTGGCAATGCGCTGCGCCTGACCAGCTTGCCCCCCACCTTGCTGCTGACGGCCCATGACGATCCGTTGCGGGATGAAGCACTGGCCTATGCCGATCGCCTGCGCGTGTTTGGCCGCCTGGTGCATGCGGCCGTGTTGCCTGGCCCCACCGGTTGGCCGGTGAGCTATCTGGAATCTGCCGATGCGGCCCAACAAAAAGCCGCGTGGTCGGCGGGCGTGCAACAGCAGTTCAGCGATTTCTTCCGCGAATTCAACAGCAACAACCAGACAACCGCACACGACATGCCCATGCGCCCGCCACCGCTCATTTCATCCCCCAACTCCATTTCATCTCTTTAACTTTTCAAGGACCAGACCATCATGACTTCCATTCGCCTTCACACACCCAACCGCCGCCTGCTCGCCATCGCTATTGCTGTACTCGCGCTGACCGGTGGCGCGGCCGCCATCTTTGGTGCGACCAGTTCGCGCGCACAACCCGCAGCGGCGGAAGCAGTCGGCACGCCTGTCTCTGTAGCCACAGTCGTGCAAAGCGACGTTGCCGCCTGGGAGGAGTTCTCTGGCCGGCTGGAAGCTGTCGAGCGCGTTGATATTCGCCCCCGTGTGGCTGGTACGTTGCAGGCCGTGCATTTCCGCGAAGGTGCCCTCGTCAAGAAGGGCGATCTGCTGATAACGATTGACCCGGCCCCTTACGCCGCCGACATGCAGCGCGCCGAAGCACAAGTGGCCGCCGCGCAAGCCAAAGCAGCGCAAGCCAAGGGCGAGCAAGATCGTGCACAGCGCCTGTGGGGCGAGCAGGCCATTTCCAAACGCGATTTTGAAGAACGCGGCAACGGCCAGCGCGAGGCCGATGCCAACCTTCGCGCCGCGCAAGCCGCACTGCAAACCGCACAGCTCAGCATGGACTACACGCAAGTGCGCGCGCCGGTGTCCGGCCGCGTCGGCAAGCTGGAGCTGACCGTGGGCAATCTGGTTGCTGCCGGCCCGGGCGCGCCGGTGTTGACCACGCTGGTTTCTGTCAGCCCGATCTACGCCAGCTTTGATGCGGATGAACAGGTCGTGGCCAAGGCGTTGCGCGACGTCAGCGCCGGTGGTGACCGCAAGCTGGAGCGCATCCCGGTGCAAATGGGTACCTCCGCCAGCAGCGATACGCCGTTTGCCGGCAAGCTTCAATTGGTGGACAACCAGGTCGATGCGAAGAGCGGCACCGTGCGCGCGCGCGCCGTGTTTGACAACAAGGACGGCCAGCTGATGCCCGGGCAGTTTGCGCGCATCCGCATGGGCCAGGCCACGAAGGCCACTGCGCTGCTGATCAACGAGCGGGCTGTGGGCACCGACCAAAACAAGAAATTTGTGATGGTCGTTGGCGCCGACAACAAAGTGGCCTACCGCGAAGTGACGTTGGGCGCATCGGTCAACGGTCTGCGCGTCATCAAGAGCGGGCTGGTTGCGAACGAACGCATCGTCGTCAACGGCCTGCAGCGCATCCGCCCCGGCGCGCTGATCGCGCCGCAAGTGGTCGAGATGACGGCCAAGGCCGAACTCAGCAACGGTGACAAGGCCGTCCTGCTGGCACAAAAGTAAATAAGAAGAACTTCCATGAATCTTTCCAAATTTTTTATTGACCGGCCGATCTTTGCCGGCGTGCTATCGCTACTGATGCTGATCGCCGGCCTCGTCGCGCTGCGCGGGCTACCGATTTCCGAATACCCGGAAGTCGCGCCGCCCACCATCGTTGTGCGCGCCCAGTACCCCGGTGCCAACCCCAAGGTGATTGCCGAAACGGTGGCTACGCCGCTGGAGGAATCCATCAACGGTGTCGAAGGCATGCTCTACATGAACAGCCAGGCCACCACCGATGGCGTGATGACATTGGCCGTGACCTTCAAGCTGGGCACCGACCCCGACAAGGCGCAGCAGATGGTGCAAAACCGCGTCTCGCAGGCCGAGCCGCGTTTGCCGGAAGAAGTGCGCCGGTTAGGTGTCAACACCGTCAAGAGCTCGCCCAACATCACGATGGTGGTGCACTTGGTCTCGCCCAATGACCGTTACGACATCAACTACCTGCGCAACTACGCGGTGTTGAACGTCAAAGACCGTCTGGCCCGCATTCAAGGCGTAGGCCAGGTCCAAATCTTTGGTGGCGGTGACTATTCGATGCGCGTTTGGCTGGATCCGCAAAAGGTCGCGCAGCGTGGCCTGTCGGCCAGCGATGTGGTGGCTGCGATCCGCGGGCAAAACGTGCAGGCTGCGGCCGGTGTGGTCGGCGCTTCGCCGGGCATGGCTGGTGTGGACATGCAGTTGTCCATCAACGCCCAAGGCCGCTTGCAAAACGAAGAAGAGTTTGGCGACATCATCGTCAAGACCGGTGCTGACGGCGCCATCACCCGGCTGCGCGACATTGCGCGGCTGGAGTTGGGTGCCGCTGATTACGCATTGCGCTCGCTGCTGAACAACAAGCAGGCGGTCGGCATGGGCGTGTTCCAGGCGCCGGGTTCCAACTCGCTGGAAATCTCCGACGCCGTGCGCAAGACGATGGACGAACTGTCGAAGAACATGCCCGAAGGCGTGGAGTACCGCATTGCCTATGACCCAACGCAATTCGTGCGCGCCTCCATCAGCTCGGTGATTCATACCTTGCTCGAAGCGATTGCATTGGTGGTGTTGGTTGTGATTCTGTTTTTGCAAACCTGGCGCGCTTCCATCATTCCGCTGTTGGCCGTGCCTGTCTCGGTGGTCGGTACGTTTGCGGTGTTGCACCTGCTTGGCTTCTCCATCAACGCGCTGAGCCTGTTTGGCTTGGTGCTGGCGATCGGTATCGTCGTTGATGACGCCATCGTCGTCGTCGAAAACGTAGAGCGCAATATCAGCGATGGCCTGAGCCCGCGTGAGGCGACCTACCGCGCGATGCGCGAAGTGTCTGGCCCCATCATCGCGATTGCGCTGGTGCTGGTCGCGGTGTTTGTGCCGCTGGCCTTTATCAGTGGCTTGACCGGCCAGTTCTACCGCCAGTTCGCGGTGACGATTGCGATCTCGACCGTGATCTCGGCGATCAACTCGCTGACGCTGTCGCCCGCATTGGCCGCGTTGCTGCTCAAGGGTCACGATGCGCCGAAAGATGCGCTGACACGTGGCATGGACAAGGTATTTGGTCGCTTCTTCGCCGCTTTTAACCGCATGTTCAGCCGCGGTGCCAATGGCTACAGCAATGGTGTCAAAACCGCCATCTCGCGCAAGACCGCGATGCTGGTCGTTTACCTGGTGTTGGCGGCTGCCACAGTCGGCGTGTTCAAACTCGTGCCCGGCGGCTTTGTGCCCTCGCAGGACAAGCAGTACCTGATTGGCTTTGCGCAGTTGCCTGACGGCGCTACGCTGGACCGCACCGAAGACGTGATCCAGCGGATGGGCGACATCATGAAGAAGAACCCGAACGTGGAAGATGCGATTGCCTTCCCCGGCCTGTCGATCAACGGCTTCACCAACAGCTCCAACTCCGGCATCGTGTTTGCCACGTTGAAGCCGTTTGCCGAACGCACACACAAAGACCAAAGCGGTGGTGCCGTCGCTGGCCAATTGAACCAGGCCTTCGGTGGTATCCAGGACGCCTTTATCGTGATGTTCCCGCCGCCACCGGTGGAAGGCTTGGGCACGACGGGCGGCTTCAAACTGCAATTGGAAGACCGCGCATCGCTGGGCTATGACGCCATGGACGGTGCTGTGAAAGCCTTCATGGGCAAGGTCTATCAGTCACCCGAACTGGCCGGTGCCTTCACCAGCTGGCAGGTCAATGTGCCGCAGCTGTATGCCGACATCGACCGCGCCAAGGCACGCCAGCTCAATGTACCGGTGACAGATATTTTCGACACCATGCAGATTTATCTCGGCAGCCTGTACGCCAACGACTTCAACAAGTTTGGACGTACCTACAGCGTGAAGGTGCAGGCTGATGCGGCCTACCGTGCGCGCGCCGAAGATGTGGGTCTGCTGAAGGTGCGCTCGACCACCGGCGAGATGGTTCCGTTGTCTGCGCTGATGAAGGTGCAGTCCAGCTTCGGCCCCGAACGTGCGATGCGCTACAACGGGTATCTGTCGGCAGACGTCAGCGGTGGCCCGGCTCCCGGCTATTCGTCGGGCCAGGCACAGGCTGCGATTGAACGCATCGCCGCAGAGACTTTACCCAAGGGCATCAGCTATGAATGGACCGAGCTGACCTACCAGGAAATCCTGGCGGGCAACTCTGCCGTGCTGGTGTTCCCGCTGGCGATCCTGCTGGTCTTCCTGGTGTTGGCCGCGCAGTACGAAAGCCTGACGCTGCCCATTGCGATCATTCTGATCGTGCCCATGGGCTTGCTCGCTGCGATGACCGGTGTGTGGATATCGGGTGGTGAGAACAACGTCTTCACGCAGATCGGGTTGATGGTGTTGGTCGGGCTGTCGGCGAAGAACGCGATTCTGATCGTCGAGTTTGCCCGCGAGCTGGAGTTCGCTGGTCGCACGCCGTTGCAAGCCGCGATTGAGGCCAGCCGCTTGCGTCTGCGCCCCATCCTGATGACATCGCTGGCGTTTGTGATGGGTGTGCTGCCACTGGTGCTGTCCACGGGCGCCGGTGCGGAGATGCGCTCGGCCATGGGCGTGGCGGTGTTCTCGGGAATGATTGGTGTGACGGCCTTTGGTTTGTTCTTGACGCCGGTGTTCTACGTTGCATTGCGCGCGATGGCGGGTAACCGCCCGCTCAAGCTGCACGGCGAAGTGCCGCATATTGCAGAAGCCATCGGATCAGGCTCTGGCGCGGGCGGTGCCTGGCACGCACAACCGGCCGCACCGCGCAAGCTGCATGAATAAACAAACTAAAAGATTCAAGGAGTTCACGATGAACCACAGTTATCCCAAACTGCGCACCACGCTTGCGCCCCTCGTCATGGCCCTGGTGCTGGCCGGTTGCGCCAGCACCGCCGTGATCGACACAACGCAAGTGCCCGCTGCGCCCCAGGCCTTCAAGGAAGGCGCCACTGCAGCGACGGCTACAACGAAGGCCCCACAACAGCAGGGCGCTTGGTGGACCGTCTTTGCCGACCCGGTGCTCGACGGTCTGATCGCCAAGGCCGATGCCAATAACAACAGCATCCAGGTCGCCGCCGCGCGTCTGGCGCAAGCGCGTGCGCTCGCGGGTCAGGTCGATGCCGACCGCTATCCGCAACTGGGCATTGGCCTCGGCGCCACGCGCCAAAGCAACCTGACGACTGGCAACGTCGCACAAACCGTGGTGACTGCGGGTGCCAACCTGTCGTATGAAGTGGACCTGTTCGGCAAGCTCTCTGGCAGCGCGAATGCCGCGACGCTGGACGCTGCTTCGCGTGAGGCTTTGTTGCGCAGCACGCAACTGCTGGTGCAGGCCGACGTGGCGCAGACTTACCTGAAGCTGCGCGCACTGGACACGGAGCGCGAACTGGTCCGCAGCACGCTGCAGGCTTACCAGAACACCTTGCGTTTGACGGAAGTGCGCTTCCGCGAAGGCGATGTGGCCGAGCTCGACGTGGCCCGCGTCCGCAGCGAAGCGGCGGCCACAGAATCCGACGCACTGGCGCTGGACCAGCGCCGTGCGGTGCTCGAACATGCGTTGGCCGTGATGGTGGGCGAGGTCGCCAGCCAATTCGCCATTGCGCCTGCCAACTGGTCCACGGCTTTGCCGGTCATCCCGGCCAGTGTGCCCAGCACGGTGCTGACGCGCCGGCCCGACATCGCTGCCGCGCAAAACACGATGCAGGCCGCGCAAGCCCGTGTCGGCGTGGCCAAGGTCGCCTGGTTTCCGACGTTCTCACTAACAAGCAACGGCGGTTATGCAGCGCCCGAAATCCAGGATTTGTTCAAGCTCTCCACGCAAGCCTGGGGTGTCAGCGCACTGCTGTCACTGCCTGTCTTCGACGGCGGCCGCCGCACTGCCGCTGTGCAGGGCGCGAATGCAGACCTGAGCCTGGCATTGAGCAACTACCGCGAGCAGGTGCTGGTCGCCTTCCGCGATGTAGAAGACCAGCTCGCCACTTTGCGCTTGCTGGCCGACCAATCCGAAGCGCAATCGCGCTCCGTCGCATCCAGCAGCCGTGCTACGGTGTTGTCCGGTTCGCGCTATCGCAACGGCTTGGTCAGTCAGTTGGAATTGCTGGACGCGCAGCGCAGCGAGCTGCGCAACCGCAGGCAGGCCTTGCAGGTCAAGGAAGCGCAATACCTGGCAACGGTCGGGCTGATACGCGCTTTGGGTGGAGGATGGGTTTAAGCCGAAAATCCGTGGCTTATTTTTACCAAGCATCCGCTTGCTAAAAATATAGAGCTTTGGTAAGGTCGGGGGCATGACTGTTGCCTCCGACCCTTCCACCGAACCCAAGCGCGCCCGGGGCCGCCCGCGCAAGACTGTTGACGAGCGTGACGATGGCAACCGTCGGCCGGAGTTGCTCAAGGCAGCTGCACAACTGTTTCGCCGCCAGGGCTTTTCGGCCACCACCACGCGCGACATCGCGGCCGCAGCAGGCATGCAAAGCGGCTCGCCGTTCTACCATTTCAAAAGCAAAGACGCACTGCTGTATGCCGTGATGGAAGAGGGCATGCACTCGGCCTTGGCGCGCCAGGCCTCGGCTGTCGAAGCCAGCGGAAAAGCCACGAAAGAGAATACGCCACAGGCGCAGTTTCGCCGCCTGATACGCGCGCACTTTGAAACCTTGCTCGGCCCTGGCAATGACTTTGTGCCGGTGATGCTGTACGAACACCGCTCCCTCAGCGCACGCCAGCGCACCACGCTGGCCCAACTGCAAGCCAATTACGAAGCCGCATGGACGCCGGTGCTGGAAGCCCTGCACCGCAGCGGCCATTTGCGTGCGCCGGTCAAGCTCGCGCGGCTGCTGATTCTGGGCGCGTTGAATTGGTCGGTGCAATGGTTTGATGTCAAAAAAAGCGCATCGCTGGATGACATGACCGCCGCCGCATACACCCTGTTTTTAAAGGAATGACGATGTCTTACGGTTCTGTATTCGCCCCGAATCTGTTCGCGGGCAAGGTGGTGGTAGTGACGGGCGGCGGCTCGGGCATTGGCCGATGCACTGCGCATGAGCTGGCCGCGCTCGGTGCCCATGTGGTGATCGTCGGACGCAAGCTGGAGAAGTTGCAAAAGGTGCTAGACGAGATTGCAGAAGACGGCGGTAGCGCTAGCCACCAGGTCTGTGACATTCGCCAGGAAGAGGCCGTGAAGCAGATGGTCGCGGCCATCGTCGCGCAGCATGGCAAGGTCGATGGTCTGGTCAACAACGCGGGCGGCCAGTACATTACGCCGCTGGAATCCATTGGCCAGAAAGGTTGGGAGGCTGTCATCAACACCAACCTGACCGGTGGCTTTTTGGTGGCGCGCGAATGCTTTGTGCAAAGCATGGCCAAGCGTGGCGGGTCCATCGTCAACATCGTTGCCGACATGTGGGGCTCGATGCCCGGCATGGGCCATAGCGGTGCGGCACGCGCGGGCATGGTCAGCTTCACCGAAACGGCTGCTGTCGAGTGGGCCAGCAAGGGAGTGCGTGTGAACGCAGTCGCGCCGGGCTACATCGCCTCCAGTGGCATGGACCACTACCCGCCCGAGATGGGCCCGATGTTCCGCGAGATGGCCAAGACCATTCCGCTAGGGCGCTTTGGCACCGAGGCCGAGACGTCTGCGGGCATCGTGTTCTTGCTGAGTCCGGCTGCGAACTTCATCAGCGGCAGCACGCTGCGCATTGACGGTGCGCGCCCGCAGGTGCGCATGGGCTGGCCAATGGGCTTGCCGGACAGCAAGGGTGGCCCGCGCGATGCGATTGCGCCGTTCGAAGGCTTCCATCGCGCCATAGTGCCCAAGGTATTCCAGGTCTAAGTACAAAAAAAGCACAGACAAAAAACACGAAGAGACAACGCCATGCAATTCACCCACGAACACAACGAAATCCAGAAGACGCTGAAACGCTTTATCGATTCGGAGATCAACCCGCATGTCGAGGAGTGGGAAGAGGCAGAGATGTTTCCGGCTCACGAAGTCTTCAAGAAGATGGGGAACCTGGGCCTCTTGGGTCTGACCAAACCCGAGGCCTATGGCGGCGCGGGGCTGGACTATTCCTACGGCATGGCGATGGCCGAATCGCTCGGTCATATCGACTGCGGCGGCGTGCCGATGGCGATTGGTGTGCAGACCGACATGTGCACACCAGCGCTGGCGCGCTTTGGCAGCGAAGAGTTGAAGAAGGAGTTTCTGGTTCCGGCGATCGCGGGCGATACCGTCGGTTGCATCGGCGTCAGCGAGCCCGCAGCGGGCAGCGATGTGTCGGCGATCAAATCCGTTGCGCGCAAGGACGGCGACGACTATGTGATCACCGGACAGAAGATGTGGATCACCAACAGCTTGCAAGCCGACTGGATGTGCATGCTGGTCAACACCGGCGACGGGCCTGCGCACAAGAACAAGAGCCTGGTGATGGTGCCGCTGCGCGAGAACGGCAAACTACGCAAAGGCATCGAAGTAGCGCGCAAGATCAAAAAAATCGGCATGCACAGCAGCGACACCGGTTTGCTGTACTTTGACGAAGTGCGCGTGCCGCAGCGCAATCTCATTGGGCAGGAGGGCGCGGGCTTTGTCTACCAGATGCAGCAGTTTCAGGAAGAGCGCTTGTGGTGCGCGGCCAGCAGCTTGCAGGCGCTGAACAACTGTATTGACTGGACCGTGGAGTGGGCGCAGGAGCGCAAGATGTTTGGCGCCACGCTGGCCGACCAGCAGTGGGTGCAGTTCCGCTTGGCGGAGATGAAGACCGAAGTGGAGAGCCTGCGCGCGCTCACTTACCGCGCCTGTGAGTTGTATGTCAGCGGAAAGGACGTGCTGGAACTGGCGTCCATGGCCAAGCTCAAGGCCGGGCGTCTGGGCCGACTGGTGCCCGATGGCTGCCTGCAGTTTTGGGGCGGTATGGGCTACACGTGGGAAAACAAGGTGGCGCGCATGTTCCGCGACAGCCGTTTGGGCTCTATCGGCGGTGGTGCTGACGAAGTGATGATGGGCATCATCGCCAAGACCATGGGCGTGGCCAAACGGCCGGCGCGTTGATCATGGAATTCACTACCGAAGATTTGCAGCAGGTCGAAGACGCTGCCCGCAGATTCATTCAAGCCGAAGTCGCTCCCCATCTGAACGACTGGGAGGAGGCGGGCGAATTTCCGCGCGCTCTCTATGGCCGCGCGGCCGAGTTGGGCTGGCTGGGCATGGGCTACCCGGAAGAACTGGGCGGCACGCCTGTTCCCTGGAGCGTGCGCCTGACACAAGCGATTGCATTGGCCCGCTACGGCGGCAGCGGCGGCCTGATGGCCAGCCTGTTCAGCCACAACATCGGTCTGCCGCCGGTGGTGCGCCACGGCTCGCCCGCCTTGCAGCAGGAAGTCATTCCTGATGTGTTGGCTGGCAAGAAGATTTCTTCGCTGTGCATCACCGAGCCCGGTGGTGGCACCGATGTGTCGGCGCTGAAGACGACCGCGCAACGCGACGGCGATGATTACGTCATTAATGGCGAAAAAATCTTCATCACATCGGGCACGCGGGCCGACTGGCTGACGGTGGCGGTACGCACCGACCTGAAAAACAAGGGGCCGATGGGCATCTCGATGGTGATGGTGCCGGGCGATGCGCCGGGCATCACGCGCACTGCTTTGAAGAAGATGGGTTGGCACTGTTCCGATACGGCGCAGATCCACTTTGACAATGTGCGCGTGCCTGCGCGTTACCTGGTGGGCGAAGAGGGCGCGGGCTTCAAGATGATCCTGACCAACTTCAACGGCGAGCGCCTGTCCATGGCTGCGATGGCGCTGGGCTTCTCCGAATGCTGTTACGACGAAGCGCTCTCATGGGCGCAGCAGCGCAAGACCTTCGGCATGGCGCTGGTGGACCACCAGGTGATTCGCCACAAGCTGATGGACATGAAGATGCGCATTGAGTCCACACGCGCATGGTTGAATGCCGTGTCGGCCCGCGCTGATGCAGGCGACCGCGGCGACAAGTCAGCCAAGGGTGCTGAGTGGGTGGCGCAGGTTTGCCTGTTGAAGAACCACGCCACGCAGACCATGCAGTTCTGCGCCGATCAGGGCGTGCAGATTCTGGGTGGCATGGGATTCATGCGCGGCACGGCCTGTGAGCGCATTTACCGCGAGGTCAAGGTGATGACGATTGGCGGCGGCACCGAAGAGATCATGAAAGAGTTGGCTTCGCGTCAGCTCGGTATCTGAGAATGCAGCATGCCCCATAAGTCCACTACCGAGCCCGTTGCCCAGCCCATAGTTTTCGAGCCGGAGTTTCTCGCGGGCTTGAAGAAAATCTTCGAAGAGTCCATCGCCTTCAATCAAGTGCTGGGGCTAAAGATTGCCAGCATTACGCCCGAGCGCGTGGTTGCGCATATCGCGATGAAACCCGAGCTGGTGGGCCACTACAGCTTCAACCGCATCCACGGCGGTGTCATCAGCGCGGGGCTGGACGCGATGGGTGGCCTGGCGGTGATGGCCGCGATCGGCGCGCGCCATATGGACGAGGCGCCGCTGCAGCGTTTGCACCGTTTCAGCAAGCTGGGCACTATCGATTTGCGTATTGACTACCTGCGCCCTGGCATTGGCGAGCGCTTTGAGTTGCGCGCCGAGGTGATGCGCCTGGGCTCGCGCGTAGCGTCCACGCGCATGGAGTTTCTGGGGGCCGATGGCAAGCTGCTGTCGACTGGCGCTGGCGCCTATATCGTCTCCTGAACCACGCTGAGCAGTGTCTCGCCGGTCGCGACCAGCTTCTCTGTCGTACCCGTCAGCGCATACAGCTCGCACGAGGTAAACACCTGGGATTTGCCGGGCTTGACCACTCTGGCCCGCGCAATGAATCGCTCGCCCACTGCGGGTCGCAGACAGTTGACTGAGAAGTGTGCTGCGAGCACCTTCCCTGAAAGTGTGGCCGCTGCAAAGCCGCAGGCTGTGTCTATCAGCGCGCCGACCACGCCCGCATGCATAAAGCCGGAGTACTGCCCCGCCTCGGGCCGCCATGGCATGCTGATCTCTACCTTGCCAGGCTCGGCACTGTCGACCGTGATGCCAAAGAACTGGTTGAAGGCAGCGGCTTTGCTGAAGGCCTGGATTTGCGTCAGTAGGTTGCTTGTGTCCGTCATGGTTGCTTCTCCTTCATGGATGTATCCACTGTAGGCAGCACGCCCGTTACATTCAGTCTCAGCAGAGACAGACTGTGCCGCGCGCGACTCCTGCTGAAACTGGCGAGAATGCGGTACTACAGTCTCTGGCGCATCCCCATTTCATGCACACAATCACTCCCCACATCAATCGTCGCCACGCCATCGGTCTGGGCGCCGCCTGTTTTCTGCCAACCAGTGTCTGGGCCGCTGGCGCAAGCCCCTTGGCAGATCATCCCGGCTTGGCCGCGTTGGAGAAAAGGGTTGGCGGACGACTCGGTGTCGCCATGCTCCACACTGGCACCGGCGCCATCGCGGGCCACCGCCTGCATGAGCGCTTCGGCATGTGCTCCACATTCAAGCTGCCGCTGGCCGGAGTTGTTCTTCGCAAGGTAGACGAAGGAAGTTTGCGGCTGGACCAATGGGTTCCCTATTCGCAAGCGGACATGGTGTCGCATGCGCCTGTGACGGGGCAGCACCTTGCCGAAGGCGGCATGACCGTTGGTGCGCTGGCGCGTGCCACGCAAACCACCAGTGACAACCCGGCCGCCAATCTGCTGATGCGCTTGCTGGGTGGACCGGCAGGGGTCACCGCCACGCTGCGCGCGTTGGGTGATACGGAGACGCGTCTGGACCGGCTGGAGCCGCAGATGAACCTGGTGCCGCAAGGCGAGGTGCGCGACACCACGACGCCGCTGGCGATGGCGCAGACCATGTCGCTGATGCTCACCAAGGGCTGGCTGTCACCTGCCTCGACAAAGTTGTTGATCGAATGGATGCAAGCGACGGACACCGGAAGCAAGCGGCTGCGCGCTGGCTTCCCTTCAGGATGGCGCTCGGGTGACAAGACCGGCACGGCGATGGCCGATGGCATGGTGGATAAGTACAACGACACAGCCATCGCGTGGGCTCCCGAAAAGGCGCCGTTGATCGTGACGGCGTATTACGACGCTGCCAAGGCGTACGGCAAGGGCATTCGCGATGAAGACCAGGCAGTGCTGGCCGAGGTGGGGCGAATCGCCGCGAATTGGTACATCACAGCCTAGCCCGGCTGCTATTGAATTAGTAGCTGCTTACGCAATATTTACGGGCATCGCAACCATGTTTAACGCTGCATCCTCGCTTGCTGATTTGGCCCATCGCTGTAGGCGGTGGTGCATCGCGGGAGTGCTGGCCGCTTTGGGCATTGCCGCGCAAGCGGCTGCGCCAGAGCCAACTTGGCAAGCATCGCCGGACGGTGCTGGCGTGGTGAGCCCGCGGGACAAACTGGTCTGGGATCGTTGTGTACATGGGCAACGATGGAATGGCAACGTCTGTGAAGGCGATGTGATGCTGCTCAGCCATAGTGAGGGCATGGCGCTGGCGGGCGAACGCAACCGCAGCGGCGGGAAAAGCTGCCGCCTTCCCGCTATGGTGGAACTGAAAGCCTTGGCTGCGCAGATTGCAGTCGCTGGCAAAAAGGCCGCGCTGTTTCCGCCCGTCTCCACCGGTTGGCGCTGGTCCGGCACCCGCATTGTGGACACTGCCTCGGTCAACCAATACAACTACGGCAATGCAATGAAGGGCCGCAATAACGAGAACGCTGTGCGCATCGATGTCTTGCACGCCTGGGCTGTGGATGTGGCGACGGGCGAAGCGCGCAAGGATGTCACCAAACGCAGCCGCTTGCCGGTGCAACTGGTTTGCTATTGAATTAGTAGCTGCTTACGCACGTTCTGCGGGCGTTACAAGCCATTTTGACCATCAATCTCGCCCCAGCGGCAGCGAGCAGGGAGCCGGCAATCACCTCAAACCAGATCGTCAAATTGGTGGCCAAGGTGTGCTCGGAGCACAGCGCCAGCGTGTAGTGCAGCAGCCCGTCCAGACCCATCGCACCATACGCCGTGAGCAGCAACGCACCGATGGCGGGCCAGCCCAGGCGAAACATGATTAACCCCGCCACACCCAGGCTGCAGACCGCCAGCCACGACAGATACACTATCTCCCGCGTGATCCACGCGGGCATGTTCGGGTAGAACGCAATGAACTCGGCGTTGTGCGCAAAGTGGGCCAGGCTGGCAACGAAGTAGACGGCCAGCAACGCCAAGAGGTGCCGAGGCAGAAGCGCGGACGTCAATGGTAGCTTCATGTTCAGCTCAGCAGCTTGATCAACGTGTCCGGGTGAATGCCCCATCCCGCTAAACCCGCCGCGCCCATCAGGAAGCCATACCCCGATGGCAGTAGCGCCAGCAGGTACAGCCATGGCAGGCCGGTCAGCGACGCGACCGCCAGCAGCGAGATCGCGATTGCAATCGCCGCGTCGGACAAATCAAACTGGTCGTCGCGGAAGTTCAGCGCGTCGTAAGCGGCCTGGTCGTGCTCGGCTTGCGCCTTGAGTTCATTTTTCTTCTGGTTCTGGTCGACGGCCAGCGATTCGTAGGCCTTGATCTGTTCAGCCAGCGCAGCTTTCTGCGCCGGGTTCGCGCCTAGCGCCTGGATGCGCAATTGCACCAGCGTGGACTTGGCAATCTCTTCGCGGATATTGCGCGCCTGGTAAAACTGCCAGTGGTCCAGCTTGTCGGCTTGCGCCTGTTGCATGGCCTGCACGATGTTGTCGTCCTTGACCTTGCAAATGCCCATGAAGGTGGCCAGCAGCGCGACCGTGATCGCAACGGCCGGGTTCAGCCAGCGGTGTTTGGTCGGCGCCTCCGGTTTGGCAGTCTCTACCACTTCGAGTGGGTCAATGTCCATGGGGTTCCTTTTTTATCCACGACTTTCCGCGTTTCGTCGCATTTCTTCTGACGCGGGATTGTGCACCAGCGCGGTCGCACGTATGCTGCACGCTCGGCCGATTTGCCGGCTCTTTACAGACTGTTCCTAAGGACCCTCCATGAAGCAATCCCTACTGGTATCGGCCATCGCCGCCGCCATCACGCTGGCCGCTGTCGGCAGTGCCCACGCGGCCAAGCCGCAAACCCGCAACCGCGCCGAAATCCCCGCCGAATACCGCTGGGACTTCACGCCCATTTACCCCAACTGGGAAGCCTTTGAAGACGGCATCAAAGACCTGGACGGCAAGATCGCCGCCTATGCCCAGCTGAAGGGCTCGCTGAAAAACGGCCCCGCCGCCGTGCTGAAGGCCTACCAGGACCAGGATGCGATGGGCAAGGTGGCCTACAAGCTGTATGGCTACACGCATTTGCAGCGCGACGTAGATACGCGCAACCAGGACATCTCCGGCAAGTCGCAACGCGTCTCCGCGTTGTTCGCCAAGCAGGGCACGGCAACGGCATGGTTTACGCCTGAGTTGCTGACGATCCCACAAGCGACTATGGAGCAGTGGATTGACGCAACCCCGGCGCTGGCGCCATACAAGTTCGGCATTCTGGACACTTACCGCCAGCAAAAGCACGTTCTGGACGAAAAGGGCGAAAAGCTGCTGTCGCTCTCTTCGCAGTTCCGCGGCACGCCGCGCAATGCCTACCAGGAGCTGTCGACCTCAGATATCAAGTTCCCCAAGGTCACGCTGTCTGATGGCAAGGAAATTACGCTGTCGCCCGGTGTCTACCAGGGCGTGCTGGCGACCAACCCCAACCAGGCCGACCGCGCCAAGGCGTTCGAGGCCTACCTGAAGACCTACGCCGCAACCACCAACACCTACGCGGCAATTTACAACGGCATCTTGCAGCGCAACTGGTTCACTGCCCAGGCGCGCAACTTCCCGACCACGCTGGATGCCGCACTGGACGGCAATGCCGTGCCACCCGCTGTGGTCACCACACTGGTCGACACCGTGCGCAACGGCACCGCGCCGCTGCAGCGCTACATGAAGCTGCGCAAGAAGCTGCTCGGGCTGGAGACCTACCACCTGTACGACGGCTCACAGCCGATCTACAAGACGGACAAGACGTATCCGTATGAGGAATCACGCGATCAGGTCTTGGCCTCCGTTGCACCTCTGGGTGCTGACTATGTTGCGAAGTACAAGAAGTTCATGTCCGGCAAGCAGGTCGACGTCTATGAGAACGACGGCAAGCGCAGCGGCGCCTACGTCAGCGGCATCTATGGCGTCGGCCCCTATATGCTGTTGAACCACAACGACACGCAGGACGCGCTGTTCACACTGGCGCACGAAGGCGGCCACGCGATGCACACCGTGCTGTCGCATGAGACCCAACCCTTCGCCACCGCGAGCTACACGATCTTCGTCGCCGAAGTAGCGTCCACCACCAACGAACGCTTCCTGCTGAACCGCCTGCTGGAAACCACGACCGATCCGAAAGAGCGCTTCTTGCTGCTGCAACACGCTGTCGACTCCATCGTCGGCACGTTCTACACGCAAGTGCTGTTTGCCGACTACGAGCTGCAGGCGCACAAGCTGGTCGAGCAGGGCCAGCCCATCACATCGGAAGTGTTGAACGGCATCTACCTGAAGCTGTTGAAGGATTACTACGGTGATGCGGTGGCAACCGACGAACTCTACAAATACACCTGGTCACGCATCCCGCACTTCTTCAACTCGCCGTACTACGTCTACCAGTACGCCACCTGTTTTGCGTCCAGCGCCAAGCTGTTCAAGGACATGACCAGCGGCACCGACGCATCACGCAAGGCTGCGACCGATCGTTACCTGACGCTGCTCAAGAGCGGCGGCAATGACCATCCGATGAAGCAGTTGCAAAAGGCTGGCGTAGACCTGTCACAGCGCGCCACGGTGCAAGCTGTTGTCGACCAGATGAATGAGCTGGTCGCGCAAATGGAAGTGGAAGCGGCGAAGATCAAGTAGACCTAGTGACCGCAATACCGGAGTTCTCGTTTTTTTGGATAATGCGACGGCCAAGTCTGATTCCGGGAACTTCGATGGCGCGATAACTTATTTCCGCCACACACAGCAACACCGCTGTAAGAGCCGCTGCGCAAACGAAGTATGCATAGTTGCCCAGCGTAGGTTGCAGCGTCTCGTTGAGCTGGATCAGATAGCGGCTGAAGACTGTGATCACCAGCGGGTGCAGCAAATAGACGCTGAAACTACGTTCTCCCAGGTACTCAAAGAATCGATTGGCGCTCCATCTGCCCGGATTTACACTCTGCCAAATGCACAGTGCGCCAAAGCCGCAGGCCCACAGTATCAAATCCAGTCTGCCACCGCCGGTAAGCGCTTCTGCCGCGCCGACGAACAGCAGGGCGAGAATCAGTATCGCCGCGGCAGGGAACAGCAGCGGAAGTGCTGCGCCGGTCTGCTTGTAATGTTGGACCATTTTGTAGGCCCATATACCGACTGCAAAGAAATACAGATTCGACAGAAAGTTGAAGTACGACCCATCCCAACGGGGCGGCGGAACGGTCTGCAAGTATTGCGCATGCAATACAGTTCTCGCGCCATACCCAATGGCGGTTGCTGCGATCAGGAGTATCGCTGCATCCCGCTTGCTCTTGACGGTTATCAGCAGTAACGGAAACATCGCGTAAAAAATCATTTCCACACCTATGGTCCATCCCGCCCACACCAGGCAGACGGCAGGGTCCAGCACGAAGCCGAACAGGAAGAAGAAGTTCAGAAAAATTGTCAGAAAGTCTGGAAATGTGCCACGCCAAAAATGACCCACCAGCATGCACAGAAGCACCAGATAAAACAAAGGAGCTATTCTGAAAAATCGCTTGATCAAGTACGCGTTAACCCAACCGCGGCGCTGCATGGTGTGCGAGGTCGAGTGCATCAATGAAAAAGCACTCAGTACAAAAAACAGATGCGCACCGTAGCCGAAATCGCGAGCGATGAACTGGAATATCGGTGGAACCGCAATGCCAGTCAGATGGCACAGATGAAATAAGACTACCGCAAGGGCGGCGATACCACGTAGGCCCAGAATCCCGCTGAGCAAGTTTGCGTCTGGAATGGTTTCAAAATGGCGCATGGTCATCTTCTGAGCGGGTGATGCCGGGGGATCTTACGGTAGCCGCTGCTGTGACTCGGCGAGCAATGAAAATAAAAAAGCCACCCGCAGGTGGCTTCATGTTGTCTGCCCTACTTATTTTTTAGCAGGCGCAGCCTTGGCCACGGCCGGGTCGCCCACATACTCGCCCACGACTTTCCACTTGCCATCTGTGATCTGCGATAGGCGCGATGCGCTGGAGCCCAGGCGTTTGGTCGCAGTGAACGACTGTGGTGCGCTGCCGAAGATGTCGGATGGAATGGTCAGCGAGTCCATGACCTTGATGAAGCTCTCGGTGGTCAGGTTCTTGCCAGCCTTGGTGGCAGCGGTGGCGAAGGTGTTGATCACGCTGTAGCCGTAGACCGAGAACACGGTTGGATCTTCGTTGAACTTGGTCTTGTACTTGTTGGCCCAGAAGCGGATCGCAGGGGACTGCTCATCCGTGTAGGGGTTTTGTACGGTGTGTGTCGCGTACAGGCCGTCCATGGGTTTGCCGCCGAGCTTGTGGATCAGGTCGGTGTAGGCCGCGCTGGAGCCGATGAAGGTGGGGCTGTAGCCCATCTTGCGTGCGGTTCCGATCGCGCCGATGGTTTCGCGGATGATGGTACCCAGCACAACGAAATCACAACCGCTGGATTGCATTTTCGAGATTTGCGAAGAGAAGTCAGTTGCGCCGCGCTTGTACGATGTCTTCTCGGCGAATTCCATGCCGATGGTCTTCAGACCGTCTTCGCCACCCTTCATGACTTCGCTGCCGAAGTCATCGTCCTGGTACATCGTGCAAACCTTCTTCGCACCCTTTTCCTTCACCAGCTTGGGCACCGCCAGACGCATCTGGTCGTAGTAGGGCGCGGCGTAGGAGTACTTCAGCTTGTGGAAGGGCTCGTACATTTCGCGTGCGGCAGTGATGGGGAAGAAGTTGATGACGTTCTTCTCAAACTGCACGGGCATCGCGGCCAGATTTTGCGCGGTACCGATGTGGCCCACCATCATGAAAATCTTGTCCTGGTTGACCAGCTTTTGCGCAGCCAGCACGGCCTTCTTGGGGTCATAGGCCGAGTCTTCAACCAGCAGGCGAATCTTGCGGCCGTTGATGCCGCCCTGTTCGTTGATTTCGTCAACGGCCAGCATCATGCCCAGCCGGTCCTGCTTGCCGAAACCGGCAATCGGGCCGCTCAAATCCTGGATGGAGCCGAGGACGATTTCGTCTTTGGTGACGCCCTGTTGCTGGGCCTGGGCCAATGTGGCCGTCATGGCCACCATTGCCAATAGTGCGGAAGTCTTCAGTTTCATGTTTGTCTCCTGTAAAAATTATGGGAACTAGCGGTACATGGCTTCAATCTGCGGTGCGTACTTCTTCTCCACCAGCTTGCGTTTGAGCTTCATGGTGGGGGTCAGCTCTTCATCTTCTGCTGTCAGCTGGGTCTCCAGCAGGAAGAATTTCTTGATTTGCTCCACGCGGGCAAACTTCTTGTTGACGCGATCCAGCTCGGCCTGGATCAGCGTCTGGATTTCGGGCGCGCGCGTCAGCGAGGCGTAGTTGCTGAACGGCACATCAGCGTCCTGCGCGTATTTCTCGACGTTCTCCTGGTCAATCATGATGATCACCGTCAGGTAGGCGCGCTTGTCGCCGATCACCACCGCATCGGTGATGTACGGCGAGAACTTCAAATCGTTTTCCAGCTCACTGGGCGTGATGTTCTTGCCGCCGGCGGTGATGATGATGTCCTTGAGGCGGTCGGTGATGGTGTAGTAGCCCTCACTGTCAACCGTGCCCACGTCGCCGGTGTGCAGCCAGCCTTCGGCATCAATCGTTTCCGCCGTTTTCTCCGGCAGGTTCAAATAGCCCGCAAACACATTGGGACCGCGCACCAGGATCTCGTTCGTGCCTTCGGCAAGGCGCATTTCGTTATACGGTGTAGCGGGGCCAATCGTGCCGGGCTTCACACGGTTGGGCTGCGCGCCGCTGGAGCCGCCGCAGGTTTCGGTCATGCCCCAGACCTCAACCATGGGCACGCCCAAAGCGAGATACCAGCGAACGAGATCGGCCGAGATCGGCGCCGCGCCAGTGAACAGCACGCGCGAACGGTGGATGCCGATCAGCTTGCGCACATTGTTCAGCACCAGCACGCTGGCGATGTGGAACTGCAACTTCAGCCAAGCGTTGACCGGCTTTTGCGCCAATACCAGATCGGCAATCTGCATGCCCACGCCGATGGCCCAGGCATAGGTGGCCTGCTGCACAGTGCCCGCTTCTTTCAACCCAATCATCACGCCGGAATAAAACTTTTCCCAGACGCGCGGCACGGCGACAAACACCGTGGGCGCAATCTCGCGTACGTTTTCGGGAATGGTCTCTGGGTTCTCGACGAAGTTGAGCTTGGCGCCGGTGTAGAGGCCGTAGTATTCGCCGCCCATGCGCTCCGCAATGTGGCACAGCGGCAGAAAGCACATGCGCTCGTCTTGATCGGTCTGCTGGATCAGCGTGTTGTAGCCGCGCATGGTGTAGACCAGCCCGCGGTGCAAATGCATGGCGCCTTTGGACTTGCCGGTGGTGCCGGAGGTGTAGACCAGAATCGCCAGATCGTCTGCTTTCGTGGCGCGTGTGCGTTCTTCGATGACGTTGGGGTGTTGTGCCAAATACTCGCGGCCCAGCGCGCGCAGGCCATCCAGGCTGATGACGCCGGGGTCTTGCAACTTTTGCAGCCCCTCCATATCGACCACGATGATTTTGCGCAACAGCGGCAACTGGCCGCGCACTTCCAGGGCCTTGTCGAGCTGCTCGTCGTCTTCAACAAACAGGAAACGCGTTTGCGAGTCTTCGCACAGGTATTGCACCTGGTTGGGCGCATCCGTCGGGTAGATGCCGTTGGATATACCGCTGCACGACAAAATGCCCAGATCCATCCAGACCCAGTCCACCGTGGTGTTGGACAGGATGGATGCGCATTCGCCTTTCTCGAAGCCCAGGCTGATTAGCCCTGCGGCGATCTCGCGCACGGCTTCTGCCGTCTGATTCCAAGTCCAGCTGCGCCAGATTCCCAGATGCTTTTGCCGCATCCACACATTCGGGCCGCGTGTCTTGACCGCGTTCCAGAAAATTTCGGGAATGGTCTCACCCGGAACCACGATGGTGTGGTCGGCTTGAACTTCTTTAACGTCCCAGAGTCCGGTCATTTTTCTTATCTCCAGGTCTTTTTCTTTTTCCAGCGCCGCTCGCCGCGCACGCCGTCTTCCTTCAGGCCCAGATAGAACTCCTTGATGTCGTCCTTCTCGCGCAAATGCGCGCAGGTGTCTTCCATCACGATGCGGCCGTTCTCCAGCACGTAGCCGTAGTCCGAGGCGTTCAGCGCCATGTTGGCGTTTTGCTCGACCAGCAGGATCGTGGTGCCGCGTTCGCGGTTGATGCGTACGACGATCTCGAAGATCTCTTTGGTCAGTTTCGGGCTTAAGCCCAGGCTGGGCTCGTCCAGCAGCATCAGGTCCGGATTGGCCATCAGCGCACGCGAAATCGCCAGCATTTGCTGCTGCCCGCCCGAGAGCAGGCCCGCATCTTGCGCAGCGCGTTCGCGCAGGATAGGGAAGTAGCCGAACACCGCTTCCATGTCTTTGGCAACGCCGTCGCGGTCCGAGCGCGTGTAGGCGCCCATCAGCAGGTTGTCGCGCACGCTGAGCAACGGGAATACTTCGCGCCCTTCGGGCACGTGGCTCAAGCCCTGTTGCACGATGTGCGCCGGGTCGTTGGCCGTGATGTCTTCGCCTTTGAACTCGATGCTGCCCTTGCGCGGATCGATGATGCCGGAGATGGTTTTCAGGATGGTGGACTTGCCGGCGCCGTTGGAGCCCAGCACGGTGGCAATTTCGCTGCGGCGCACTTGCAGGCTGACGCCACGGATCGCCTTGATCGGCCCGTAAGCGCTCTCGACATTGAGCAGCTTCAATACAGGTTGGTCGCTGATGGGAGGCGGCTGCGTACTCATGCTGCTTTCCTCCGTAGTGAAGACACATCGTCGATCGAGCCCAGATAGGCTTCGATCACGCCAGGATCGTTCTGCACCTCACGCGGTGTGCCCATGGCGAGCACTTCGCCCTGGTTCATCGCCAGCACGCGGTCTGATACTTTGGACACCAGGCTCATATCGTGCTCGACCATCAGCACCGTGATGCCCAGGTCGTTTTTGATGTCCTGAATCCAGAACGCCATGTCATCCGTCTCTTCGACGTTCAGGCCGCTCGATGGTTCATCCAGCAGCAACAGCTTGGGCTCGGTGCACAGCGCGCGCGCCAGTTCCACCACTTTGCGCACGCCGTATGGCAGGCCAGCAACAAAGGTATCGCGGTAGTGCTGCAGGCCCAGAAAATCGATCACTTCCTCGGCCTTCTCGCGCGCCAGTAGTTCGGCATCACGGGCCTTGCGGGTGAAGAACATGTCTTGCCACACACCGGTCTGGCGGTGTGTGTGGCGGCCGATCAGCAGGTTGTGCAACACGGAGGCGTGTTCGAACAGTTCGATGTTCTGGAAGGTGCGCGCAATGCCCAGCGAGGCCACGTTTTGTGGCGGCTGCGTGGTCAGCTTGAGCATGCCGTCAGGGCCGAGGTAGTCAATCTCGCCGGTGGTCGGTGTGTAGATGCGGCTGATCAGGTTGAACACGGTGGTCTTGCCCGCGCCATTGGGGCCGATCAGTGTGAAGACCTCGCCTTGTTTGACGTCGAACGACACGTTGTTGACCGCCAGCACGCCGCCAAAGCGCACGCTTAAGTTCTTGGCAGATAGAAGTAAATCTGTCATTTCAATCTATCCGATTTCTGGAAGGTCTTCTGCCGCTTGAACATGCCCTTGCGGTAGAACGGGAAGGTCTGCAAATAGGTGCGCACCTTGAGCCAGCGACCGTAGAGGCCCATGGGCTCAAACAACACGAAGGCAATCAGCACGAGGCCGTACACCAGACCCTTGAGCCCCGGTGCCTGGCCCACGACAGCGGGCAGGTAGTCCTTGGTCATACCGATCAGCTCGGGCAGTGTGATCAGGAATATGGCCCCCAGAAATACGCCATGCACCGAACCTACGCCACCGACCACAATCATCAGCAGCAGATCGATGGACTGCAGGATGTTGAACTGGTCTGGCGAAATGAATTGCAGGTAGTGGCCATAGAGCGCACCGGCAATACCGGCCAGCGCAGCCGACAGCGCAAACGACAGCGTCTTGTAATACGCCAGATGGATGCCCATGCTTTGCGCGGAAATTTCAGAGTCGCGGATCGCGACGAAGGCACGCCCGGTCGGCGAACGCAGCAGATTCAGAATGCCCAGCGTCGCGGCCACGGTGATTACCAGGCACAGCCAATAGAACTCGGCGCCCGATTGCAGCACCCAACCAAAAATATCGGGCTTCTTGATATGAATGCCCGTGTTGCCGCCGGTGACCGATTCCCAGCGCGCCAGCACTTCTTCTACGATGAAGCCGAACGACAGCGTCGCCATGCCCAGGTAAATGCCTTTGACGCGCAACGCAGGCAGACCGACCACCAAGCCGACGGCGCCGGACAGGCCCGCAGCACATATCAGCGCCAGCGGAAACGGCATGCCGTGGTTGGTCAGCACCGCATGCGTGTAGGCGCCTACGCCCAGAAAGGCTGCGTGGCCCAACGAAAACAGCCCGGTGTACCCGGCCAGCAGCATGATGCCCAAGCCTGCGACCGAATAAATCAGCACCAGCGTCAGTTGCGACAGCCAGTACTCGGCGAACAGCCACGGTGCGGTCAGCAACAGCAACATCAGCAGGCCGTACCAGAAGACGTGGCCGCTGTGTTTGGCAAGCTTGATGTCTTGCGCATAGTCGGTTTTAAAGATGAATCTCATGTCAAACCTTTTTGCGCAGCTTTTCGCCGAACAGACCGTTGGGCTTGACCATCAACATGACGAGCACCACGACGTAGGCCGCCGTGTCCTTGAATCCATCGGGCAAGTAGAAGCCAGCGAACGACTCCACCAAGCCAATCACCAGCCCGCCCACAATCGCGCCCGGTAGACTGCCAAAGCCGCCAACCACTGCCGCGGGAAAGGCCTTCAGTCCAATGAATCCCATGTTGGCGTGGACAAAGGTAATAGGCGCCAACAGCAGACCTGCGATGGCGGCAACCGCCGCAGCCAGGCCCCAGGCAATGCCGTTGAGCCGCTGCACCGGGATGCCCATGTAATACGCGGCCAACTGGTTTTGCGACGCGGCCTGCATCGCTATGCCCAGCTTGCTGTAGCGAAACAGCGCAAACAGCAGCACGCACAGCACACCGGTCACGCCGATGATGACCAAGTGCTCCACATTGAGCACAAGTGCGCCAATGCCCATCTCGTTGCCGCCGAACTTCAGGATTTCGTCCTTGTACGGAACCGGCAGCGCGTTGGTGTCGCTGCCTATTCCTGGAATCATCGTGATCAGGCCGCGTGCCACGTAGCCAATACCTATGGTCAACATCACGATGGAAAACGCGGGTTGGCCGAGGATGGGGCGAATGACGAGGCGCTCCAGCAGCACACCAAAGGCCGCCATCGCCGCAATCGTGCACAGCACCGCCAGCCAATACGGGAAGCCCAGCATGGTCATGGCTACCAGGCCGCCAAATGCGCCCAGCATCATCAGCTCACCCTGCGCAAAACTGACCGTTTCTGTGGCCTTGTAGATGAGCACAAAGCCCAGCGCGATCAAGCCGTAGATGCACCCCTGTGCGACCCCGCTGATCACGAGTTGAAGAAACTGCACGCTGTCTCCTGTTGTTCTTGGCTTTGGTTATAGCGGGTGCTTTACGAATCTCCGATAGGGTTGTCACTGATTTCCCTGCCATTCACAGGACTATTTAATGCAATGCATGAACAACACAGTGCATGTGCACCAAGATGGCCCAGTCACCGTGGTGACTCTTCAGCGTCCCGAGGTGCGCAATGCAGTCGATGCCGCAACTGCGCGTGCGTTGCACGCGGCCTTCCTCGCGTTTGAGGCAGATCCGCAAGCGCGGGTTGCGATATTCCATGGCGATAACGGCCACTTCTGCGCGGGCTGGGATTTGCAGGCCGGTGCGCGTCTTGCGCAACAGCAAGCCGCCGATGCCAATCCCTTTGCCGATCTGGAATTCGATGCGTCGCAAGTGGCCACCGGTGGCGGCCCACTCGGCCCCATGGGCCCATCGCGCCTGATGCTGAGCAAGCCGGTGATTGCCGCCATCAGCGGCGCCGCGGTCGCCGGCGGCATGGAGCTGGCGCTGTGGTGCGACATGCGCGTGATGGAAGCCGATGCCTACTTCGGCGTTTACTGCCGCCGCTTTGGTGTGCCTCTGATAGATGGCGGCACGGTGCGCCTGCCGCGTCTGATCGGTATGGGCCACGCGATGGATTTGATATTGACCGGTCGCAAGGTCGAGGCGATGGAGGCTTTGCAGATGGGCTTGTGCAACCGCGTCGTACCAGCTGGTCAGGCGCTGTCCGCTGCGCTGACATTGGCACAGCAGCTCGCCGCCTTTCCGCAACAGACCATGCTGGCCGACCGCGCCAGCGCCTATGCGCAGTGGGATTTGGCGATGCCACAGGCTTTGCATCAGGAATGGGAGCGTGGCAAGGAGTGCATCGCAGAAGGCCTGCAAGGCGCTGGCCGCTTTGCCTCAGGCGCGGGGCGACACGGAAAATTTTGAATCAAATCGGGCTGCAGCGCGCTTATTGATTGCGTAAGCAGCTATTATTTCCGTAGCAGTTTCCTGGCTGATCAGGCTGGGTTTCATTCTTGGTATTCGATGGTCCGTCAGCGATGCGTATGGAAAATTTCGTTAACCTAACTGCCAGCGAGCTCTATCTCTATCCCGTCAAATCGTGCGCGCCGGTCCGCGTTGACTCGCTAGTCTTCGACCAGGAGGGGCTGGTGGTTGGGGATAGAGAGTGGGTCATCGTTGATGCGCAATCCGGCATGGTTTGGCAGGGATCACATCCCAAACTGGCTTTGGTGCGCCCTCAGTTGCACGACGGAATCCTGACGCTGCACAGCCCGGACGGTGAGCAAGCCGACGTTGAAATGCATCCGGGTTCCGCCTCGCAGCAAATACGCACCTGGAATGACGTCGCGAAGAAAGATGAGTTTCATAGCGGCGTTGACGGCGGCGACAGCGTGGCGGCATTTCTGCAGCGTACTGTCGGTGCACAACTGCGCCTGGTTCGTCTCAGCAAGGAGGCGCTGCGCCGAGAAGGCACAAACACCGTGCATGTAGTGTCGCGAAGCTCTTACCAGGAGTTCCTGGACGCCCTCGCACCGGCAGAGAAGAGCGTGGCCAGTGTGATGCGCTTTCGCCCCAACATAGTGGTCACGGGATCCGACGAATCGCTCATGCCCTTTCTGGAGGAGCAATTCACCGAGTTGGAGTGGGGTTCTGGTGCGTCGAGCGCACGGCTCACCGTCGGTGCGCTTTGTGTGCGATGCATCGTGCCCAACGTCGATCCCGCAACGGGGCTGGTGGATGAGTCGGTATTGGGTGTTGTCAGCACCTTGAGCGCCCAGCGCCATCCGGGGCACCCGACTTACTTCGGCATTTACGCTCGCTCAACGGGGCCTGGCACGCTGGTTCAAGGCACGGAACTGGCCGCAAAACTTGCGTTCTGATGCAAGTCAGATTGCGGCACGGCAAGTTCTAACTATCATCTGCAGAGTTGGATCTACGGAATAAAACAATGAGATCACTGAGTGCCGGATCGGTGCAGCGACTGTGCCAGTGGGTATGGGTTGCAGCATGCATGTTGACCGGCGCCCAAGCCCAAGCGACCGAATTCACCATCTACACCTCCAGTTTTGCCCGGCTGGTGGAACCGCAGGGTGATGGTGCAATGGGCCTCTATGTGGACTTGCTGGCGCAGGTGGAGCGCAAAACCGGACACCACTTCGTCTGGAAATTTCAGCCCTGGGCCCGCGCACAGCTTTCTGCGCGTGCCGATCCGAATGGCCTGATCGTCAACTTCACTCGCACGCCGGAGCGCGAGTCGCAATACAGCTGGGTGGGTGCCGTGGGGTGGGGGCGTTATGGCCTGTTCGTGCCGCGCAAGCTTTTTGACAGAACGCTGACTTCCATGAAGGGCGTCAAGGTCGGGCACCTCAATGGCAGCGAAGTCGTTGGCGTGCTGCAGGACATGGGGTTTACCAACCTGGAGGCGGCCACCAACAGCGAGTCCAATGCCCGCAAGCTGCAACTGGGGCGCATTGACGCGTGGGCCATCAATATGTGGACCGGGCCGACCGTCTTCAAGAATGAAGGGTTCTCGCTGGACGAATTGCGCGTTCTGCCGCTGAATGAACCGTGGGATCAGTGGTTGGCCGCTTCGCCCCAATTCCCGCCTGAAGCCGCAGCGCAAATCGGCGAGGCCTTGAAAAAGCTTCAGCAGGATGGGACGGCCAAGGCACTGGAGGCCAAATACTGGCAGGCACTGCCAGGCTTGTCCAATCCGGCGGTGGCCAAGGGCAAATAAAGCGCGCCGCGCTCAGAGCGTGGCGGCGAGCGCTGCGAGCTGGTCGGTTGCGATGCCCCAGCCCACGTGAAAACCCATGTCTTCATGCGCCTTCGCATCCTCTGCGGTCCAGTGCCGTGCGCGGGCCGTGTAGCGCGTCTTGCCACCTTCGTCTTCAAACGTCAGCACGCCGGTGAAGAAGGGCTTGGCCGATGGCACCCAGGCCGAGGTGTATGCGTCAGTAAATACTATGCGTTCGTTTTTCACGACTTCCAGATAGACGCCAGGGTTGGGCATTTCGGTGCCGTCTGGTCCCTGCATCACGATCAGGCTTGCGCCGCCCGCGCGCACATCCATCTCGGCGCGAATCGTCTTCCAGGGCGGTGGCGTGAACCACTGCACGATCAGTGCGGGTTCGGTCCAGCAGCGAAAGAGCTTCTCGCGGGGCACATCGATCAGTCGCGTGAGCACCAACTCGCGGGGGTCTGCAGAGGGTGTGGTCATCCTTG
This sequence comes from Rhodoferax sp. P2_H8_2, assembly GCF_056403235.1. Lineage (NCBI taxonomy): Bacteria > Pseudomonadati > Pseudomonadota > Betaproteobacteria > Burkholderiales > Comamonadaceae > Rhodoferax > Rhodoferax sp. P2_H8_2. The sequence goes on along the minus strand of NZ_JBFUFW010000001.1, from coordinate 352,552 downwards.
AATCCTGTCGTTTCGGGGAAGTTCAGGCTTCCAGAATCATCTGGAAGCCACCAAAGATCATGCGCTTGCCATCAAACGGCATGGGCGTGGCGCCGGGCTGCATCGCCGGATCCTCCATCAGCGCCTTCCAGGCGGTATCGCGCGCATCTTTCGAAGGCCAAGTGATCCACGAGAACACGATGCTCTCAGAAGGTTCGCGCTTCACCGCCATCGTGAACGAAGTGAGCTTGCCCTCGGGCACATCGTCGCCCCAGGTCTCCACCACTTTCAGCGCACCGTGTTTCTTGAAAACCTCGGCGAACTTTGTCGCATAGGCGAGGTATTCCTCGCGTCGGGCCGTGGGTACGGCGGCTACAAATCCATCAACGTAGTGCATGAGGAATCTCCTTGGAAAGTCCCCCATTTAAGCGGCAATCCGGGGCGCTGTCGAGAGGCGTATATTTTGCTTGCAATTTAGGCATCAAATCGGCTCGCAACGCCCGCAGAATGTGCGTAAGCAGCTATGAAAAACGTAGCGTTTTCTCAGGCTGGAGTCTTGGGGATTTCGCGCGGCTGGCCGTTGTCGTCAATCGCAACGTAGGTGAGCGAGGCCTCGGTCACTTTCAGGTATTGGCCCTGCGCCCGAATGCGCTCGGCGTAGACCTCGACCTTCACCGTGATGGAGGTGCGGCCAATGCGGCTGACTTTGGAGAAAAAGCTCAGAATGTCGCCCACGCGCACGGGTTGCTTGAATACAAACTCGTTGACCGCCACCGTGGCCATGCGCCCCTGTACATAGCGTGCGGGCAAGACGGAGCCGGCCAAATCGACCTGCGCCATTACCCAGCCGCCAAAGATATCGCCGTTGGCATTGCAGTCGGCGGGCATGGGGATGACCTTGAGGACCAGCTCCTCTTCGGTGGGCAATTGGGCCAGGGTCGGGCTTGAATTGGTAGACATGGGCACAATCCTAACTTCTTTCGGCACACACCCCTACATGCAAGCCTCCGGTTCCTCCACTCTTACTGCCACTTCTGCCGCCACTCCAGCACCGGCGCGATCCGACTGGGGCACGCTGACGCGCCTGTTCCCCTATCTGTGGACTTACAAGTGGCGCGTGATGGCAGCGCTGGCGTTCATGATCGGTGCCAAGCTGGCCAATGTGGGTGTGCCGGTACTGCTCAAGACGCTGGTGGATGCGATGTCGTTCAAGCCGGGCGACCCGAGCGCCATCATCGTTGTGCCGGTGGCCTTGTTGGTGGGCTACGGCGCGCTGCGTCTGTGTACCTCGCTGTTTGCCGAGCTGCGCGAGCTGGTGTTTGCCAAGGCCACCGAGGGCGCGGCGCGCTCCATCAGCCTGGAGGTGTTTCGCCATCTGCACGCGATGAGCCTGCGCTTCCATCTGGAGCGCCAGACCGGCGGCATGACACGCGACATCGAGCGCGGCACGCGCGGCGTGCACTCGCTGATCAGCTATTCGCTGTACAGCATCATCCCGACCATCATCGAAGTCGCGCTGGTGCTCACCTTGCTGGCGGTCAAGTTTGATATCTGGTTTGCCTGGATCACCATCATCGCGCTGGTGGTCTACATCACGTTCACGATCACGGTGACCGAATGGCGCACGCAGTTTCGCAAGAAGATGAACGAGATGGATTCCACGGCCCATGGCCGGGCGATCGACTCGCTGCTGAACTACGAAACCGTTAAGTACTTCAACAACGAAGACTTCGAAGCGAAGCGCTACGACGAAAATCTGGAGAAGTACCGCCGTGCGGCTGTGAAGAGCCAGACCACGCTCTCGCTGCTCAATACCGGTCAGCAACTGATCATCGTCACCTGCCTGGTGGCGATGCTCTGGCGCGCCACCAACGGCGTTGCCGATGGCCGCATGACGCTGGGCGATCTGGTGATGGTCAACGCCTTCATGTTGCAACTCTACATCCCGCTGAACTTCCTGGGTGTGATCTACCGCGAAATCAAACAGAGCCTGACCGATCTGGAGAAGATGTTCACGCTGATGGAGCGCGAACGCGAGATTGCGGATGACCCCGGTGCACAGCCGCTGCAACTGGCAGCAAATGGCGCGGATGCGGCGGTGCGCTTTGAAGGCGTGACCTTTGCCTACGACCCGGCCCGCGTGATACTGCACCACATCAGCTTTGAGATCCCAGCGGGCAAGACCGTCGCGGTGGTTGGGCCGAGCGGCTCGGGCAAGTCCACGCTGGCGCGGCTGATGTACCGCTTCTACGATGTACAACAAGGCCGCATCACCATTGCCGGGCAGGACATCAAACAAGTGACCCAAGCCAGCGTGCGCCAGGCCATAGGCATCGTGCCGCAAGACACGGTGCTGTTCAACGACACCGTGGAATACAACATCGCTTACGGCCGCCCCGGCGCCGGACGCGAAGAAGTGGAGACTGCCGCCCGCGCGGCGCATATCCACGGCTTTATCGATGCCGCGCCCAAGGGTTACGACACCATGGTCGGCGAACGTGGTCTGAAGCTGTCGGGTGGCGAGAAGCAGCGTGTGGCGATTGCGCGCACCTTGCTGAAGAACCCACCTGTGTTGATCTTCGACGAAGCCACCAGCGCGCTGGACTCGGCCAACGAACGCGCGATCCAGGCCGAGCTGCAGGGCGTATCGCAAAACAAGACCACGCTGGTGATCGCACACCGGCTCTCCACCGTGGTGGACGCGCATGAAATCCTGGTGATGGACGCCGGCCACATCATCGAGCGCGGCTCGCACAACGCCTTGCTGGCGGCCAATGGGCGCTATGCGTCGATGTGGGCGTTGCAGCAAAGCACCGAATAATTCCAATGAAATAGGCCTGCAAAGCGCATGGAATGTGCGTGAGCAGCTCCTGAAAATATAGCGACCGGTGCAGGCTGCCGCACGTCAAAGCCCAGTGTTTGCTACCCTTGGCCCATGAGTACACCTTCCCACTTCGCGCCAGAGTCCGTTCTTTCCGGGTCCGGACCCCGGATCAATCTGGCATTGCAGGGCGGTGGTTCACACGGCGCCTTTACCTGGGGCGTGCTGGACGCGCTGCTGGAGGATGGCCGCATTGCGCTGGAAGGCATCAGTGGCACCAGCGCCGGCGCGATGAACGCGGTGGCCATGGCCCATGGGTTTGCGCAGGCGGCGGGCAAGGCGCCCGAGGAGATGCGCGAATCGGCCCGCGCTTCGCTGAAGAGCTTCTGGGAGGGCGTGGTGGAGCTGGGTGCGTTGACCTCTTCCATCTCGCAGGCGCAGAAATTTCCATTTGACATGCTGTTCGGCGGAATGGCGGGGATGATGACGGACGCGATGACCGGGTTCTGGACCAGTTCCATGTCGCCGTACCAAAGCAATCCCATGGACATCAACCCGTTGAAGGATTTTCTGGAAAAGAAAATTGACTTTGATCGCCTGGCGGAATTCAAGTCTCTAAAGGTTTTTGTAGTGGCCACTTCGGTGACTACTGGCAAGGCGGAAGTGTTTTCGGGGAAACGCCTCACGGCCAAGGCGGTGATGGCTTCGGCCTGTTTGCCCACCGTCTTTCATGCGGTGGAGATTGACGGTGAACACTATTGGGATGGGGGCTATTCAGGCAACCCGGCTTTCCATCCACTGATTTACCAATGCCAGAGCCGCGATATCGTGCTGGTGCAGATCAACCCGATCAAGCGCGACAAGCTACCCACCACGGCCGCAGAAATCATGGACCGTGTCAACGAGATCACGTTCAATGCCGCGCTGATGGCCGAAATGCGCGCGATTGACTTTGTCAAACGATTGCTGATCGAGGGCAAGCTCGATCCCAGCCGTTACAAGAACGTGTTGATGCACCGTATCGATGGCGGTGCCATCCTGGAAGGTTTCGCTGCCTCGACCAAGTCGGCGACCGACGCCAAACTGATTCACACCTTGCGGGATTTAGGCGTGGATTGCGCCAAACAATGGCTGACGAAACGCTTTGCCGCGTTAGGCAAATCGTCCACCGTCAATATTGCCCACGACTACCTCGATGACCTGAGGGTGCCCTCGCGCTGACAGCCGCAACAACAGATTCGCGCGATGTGCGAATCTGTGTGTGTACGTCGCCAATATCGGACCGTACATTGCGGGCGATGGACACTTTCCCGATTGCCGCAATGGGCTATAGCAAATTAGCCTCTCGACTTGGCATTGACAACACACCCGAGCCTGCCGCTTTGGAAAATCTGGAAAAAACAGTCGCTGCGTTGGACGCAATACGCGCGCTGCTGGGCTACCCACTGCATTTGATCAGTGGCTACCGCTGCGAAGAGCTGGAAAGAATGCACAGTGAAGCGGACTACCAACAGTGGTGCCATCGGCAGGCCAAGGCGGTGGATAGCGCCTCATGGCAGCTGTATTTCTCTGACAAGGGCCACCCCAAAGGTCTTGCGGCAGACTTCACCTGTACGGCCTTTGGTTCCCCAGAGGCCGTTGTGGAGGCGATTGCAGCATCGCCTATTGCGTTTGACCAGTGCATTGCCGAGGGAATCTGGGTGCATATCAGCGTCGATCCACGCATGCGGCGCGAGGTATTGTTCCGCTAAGTGACCTGGCGCACGGACGCGCTTACATGTGCCCTCTACACATGGTTTCATGACCCGCAAGCCTGCTGAACCCAAATGTACGAATGAATGTGTTCCCATTCCTGGACGTTGGTCAGACACTTGGCAAGTGAAGAAACTTGGAATCAACTATAAAAAAATAGTTGGAAAACGCATCAAAGAACTCCGGTTGGGATTGGCACTGTCCCAGGAAGTGCTGTCGGAGCGATGCGGAATTTTTCGCACCTACCTGAGCCGCATTGAGTCGGGCTCTGCCAACCCCACACTGATTGTGCTGGTGGCCCTGGCGCATTCGCTGGGCGTCAAGCCCCATGAACTGCTGATGCCGGACTGATTTCAGCCCAAGCCAGCCACTTTATCCAGTTCAATTCCCGCGTCCAGCGCATCCAGCAAAGGCTTGCGCGCTTTCAGCTTGGTATTTTTGTGCGCCGTCATGTTGAGCTTCTTGAAATGCTGGGCCATTGCCAGCGCCGTGGGCATCAGCTCTTCTGCAGACACCACCGCATCCAGAAAGCCCGCATCCTTCGCCGCCTGCGGGTTCAGCATTTCGGCATTGATCGCGCAGCGGTTGAACGCTGACTTGCGCAAGCGGTCACGCGCCAGCGCAATGCCCACATGGTGCAGCGTGATGCCGATCTGCACTTCGTTCAGGCCAATGCTGAACGGCCCTTCCACACCGATCCGGTAGTCGGCCGACAGCAGAAGAAACGCACCCTTGGCCACCGCATGGCCGCTGCAGGCCACGATGATGGGGTAGGGGTGCGCCAGCATGCGCCGCGCCAGGGTGCTGCCCTGCGTGACCAAACCAATCGCAGCCTCGGGTGAAGCGGTCATGACCTTGAGGTCGTACCCGCCCGACAGAATGCCGGGCTGCCCGGTCAGGATCACGATGGCCTTGTCTTCTTCCGCGCGGTCCAAAGCAGCGTTCAGCGCCGCGATCAGATCGGGCGACACCGCATTGACCTTGCCGTTGCTAAGGGTCAGTGTGGCAACGCCATCGGCCAGTTGGTAGGAAACGAGATCAGACATGGTGCGACGCTTTCTTCAGAGCTCTAGAACTTGATTTCCACACCGGCTTGGTAGTTGGTGCGGGAACGGTTCACGTTACTCGTGTAGTAGCCGTCTGTCGAGAACGTTTGCGACTGTGTGTCCAGCGGCATCAGGTTGTTGGCCGAAATGCGTGCCGACAGTGTGCGGCTGAAGGCCCATTGGGCAAACACGTCAACACTGCGTGTGCGCGATTGGTACTGCGATTGGCTTTGCGACTGCTGCGTTGTGTAGCCTGGTGTGTAGCCCAATGTGCCGCCCACGGTAACGGGCAGGGGGCCGACGTTGAAGCGGTAGTCAAAGCCCATGTTGCCGGACCAGGGCTGCTGGCCATCCAGGCGATTGTTCGGGCCGGGCAGGGCCTCCACTTCCGAGTGGTAGTAGTTCAGCGAGGTGCGCAGATTCAAGGGCAGCTTGGCATCGAACAGCGACGGGAACAACTCACCGGCGCGGCCCTTGACTTCCAGCTCCATGCCGCTGGTCGAGGCCTTGGAGAAGTTTTTGGGCTGCGATACCCAGCGCTGCACGGGGGAATAGTCCACCGTCTGCAGCGTGCTGACGTTGCGGATCAGGTTGTTGATGTTGCGGTAGAACACGCCCAGACTGACCATGCCGCCACCGGCCAGGTATTTTTCGTAGGCCACGTCCAGTCCGGTCGCCAGTTCCGGCAGCAGGCCGGAGTTGCCCAAGCGGTCAGGTGACAGCTCGGTGTTGGTCTTGTTGGTGTCGGGGAACAGGTTGGACAACGCAGGGCGCGCCACGATCTGGCCCAGGTTGGGCGCCTTATAGCTGCGCGTGATGCTGGCGCGGACCATGTCCTTGCCTTCGGGTGTCAGCTTGTAATTCAGATGCCACATGGGCGTGACCACGCTGCTGGTGTTGTTGATGTCAGTGCCCACACCCTGGCTTTTGGTCTCAATGCGTTCGCCACGCACGCCCAGGTAGGTCGACCATTGCTTGTCGATTTCCCATTCGTCCTGCACAAACAGTGCCTGGCGTGTGATGCGGGCCGAGAAGGGCTGGCCTTCGTACTCGGTGGTTTGTGGCACACCCTTCAACGTCACATCGCGCTTTTCATCTCGCTGGCGCCATTCCAGGTCCCAGCCGGCGGTCATGCTGTGCGCGTCGTTCAACAGACGGGTGTAGTTACCGGCCTGGGTCGCACCGGATTCCCCGTTGTCACCGAACGCACGCAATTGCGTGACCCCGGCGCGGTTGCTCTGGTAATCAAAGGTGCCCTTGGAGGCTTGCAGCCCGGCCTTCAGCTCGATGCGTTCAGTGCCGCTGAAATTGTTGACGTACTGCAGGTTGCTGCGCACGTTTTGCCAGGTGCCCGTGATGTCGTTGTTGTCATCCAGGCTGGGGTTGCCGCTGATGACCTGGCTGTCGTAGCGGGACAGGTTGTTCCAGACGCCACGCTGCAGGAAGGATTGCCAGGTCAGGTTTTCATCGTCGCTGATCTTCCAGTTCAGGCGTGGCCCCAGGTTGAAGCCATGGCCGAAAAAGGAAGTTTCAGAGGATTGGGTGGACAGTGCAGGTGCGCCGTCCAGCCCGGGCTGGTAGCGTTCTGTGGTGCTGGCGTTCAGGCCGCGCCACTGGAATACCGAGATCGGCAGCGACAGCGACTTGTTGTCCCACTTCTCGCCAATGGTGAAGCTGCCTTGCACGGTGGGCTTGTCGACGTTGTAGCCCACACCAATGCGCAAATCGCGCTGCGAGACCTTGGGCGCTTCTTTCAGGATGATGTTGATCGAACCGGCCACGGCCTGCGCGCTCTGGTCCGCGGTCGGTGCCTTGGCGACTTCGATGCGCTCGACCTGTGAGGGATCCAACTGGTCCAGTGCGAAGCCAGGAGGTGCCGGGTCGCCGTTGATCAGAACCAGCGTGTAACCCGAACCCAGGCCGCGCATGCGTGGCGCGTTGCCCTGCATCGTCACGCCGGGCAGGCGCTTGAGCACGTCGGCCACATTGGTGTCGCCGTACTTGTCCATTTCTTCGCGGCCATAGATCTGTTTGGCGACCTTGGCGCGGCGGCGCAGGTCGGTGTCGTTGGGTTGCCTGGCGATGACGTCTACGCGGTCCAGGCGCGAGCCCGGTGTGCGGGTCGGCCCCTCACCCGGGCCGCCGACGGGGGCTTCTTGGGCGAAGGCGGTGGACAAAAGCGAGGCACATGCCAGTGCAATGGCGGTGATTTTTGTATTTTTCAAAAGAAACTCCGGGGGAAGGGATTTGCCGCGTATTTTCGCCGGGCTTTGCGGCACGGCAATGACTTATGGACGAACTGCCCAAATTTGTGGATGGACTGCGCAAAGAGGGCTACGATCTGCAGAAACGTTGGAATGAAATGACAAAACATCTGCGAATCAAAGTCTTTGGGCTTGCGCTGCTGGTCTTGTTATTCAGCTTGGGCGCCCGGGCCGAGACGGTGGTTATTTACCCGCGGGCGGTATCCGAGAAAGACCGGGTCGATGCGTATCCGATCCAGCTTTTGGCCCTGGCGCTGTCCAAATCAGGTCAGAAATACCAGATGCGTGCCCATACGGACTTCATGCCGCAGGTACGGGCGATTGCCGAGTTGCGGGCCAACCGCAATCTGGACGTGATCTGGACCACAACCTCCGCCGAGCGCGAGGAGCAATTGCTGCCAGTGCGCATTCCCATTGACCGTGGCCTGCTGGGGTGGCGTCTGCTGCTGATACGTGAGAGCGATGCCCCGCAGTTTGCCGGTATCCAAGCTACCGACCTGCAGAAAATGGTCGCAGGGCAAGGCCACGACTGGCCGGATACCGCCATTTTGCAAAATGCCGGCTTCCGGGTGGACGTTGCGAGCAGCAACCGCGATCTGTTCCTGATGCTGGGCAACAAGACCGTCCAGTACTTCCCGCGTTCCATTCACGAGATATGGGGCGAGCTGGAGATGAACCGCGACAAGCACTTCATCGTTGAGCCCACGCTGGCGCTGCACTACCGTGCAGCCATGTATTTTTTTGTCAGTCGCCAAAACGGAGCGTTGGCTGAATCCATACGCCGTGGTCTGGAGCTGGCCATCACCGATGGCTCGTTTGACCGTTTGTTCATGGAGCACTTTTCTGCTGTGATCAACCGCTCCAACCTCGAGGGCAGGCAAATTATCGAATTGCCCAATCCCTTGCTGCCAGCCCTGACACCGATCAAGGACAAGCGATACTGGTTGCAGGTCAAACCCAAAACCGCAGTGACCACGCTGCGGTAGCGCCCACTTTTACAGGAGCAGTGCCATGCGCCCCATTTTTTCCTCCCTCATTCTCGGCATCGCCGGATTGGCGCTGGCGTTCAGCGCGCAGGCCGTGCCCGGCGTTGGACAGCCCGCGCCCGATTTCAGCCTGACCGATACGGCGGGAAAAACCGTGCGCCTCAGCGATTTCAAGGGCAAGCATGTGGTGCTGGAGTGGACCAATCCGGGCTGCCCGTTTGTGCGCAAGCACTATGGCTCCGGCAATATGCAGACGCTGCAAAAAGAAGCAGCAGCCCAGGGTGTGGTCTGGTTGAGCATCAACTCCACGGAAACCGATCACGTGGACTACCTGAAGCCCGATCAACTGGGCCGCTGGATGGCAGAACAAAAGGCCTCACCTGCATCGACTTTGATGGACGCGAGCGGCTCCACGGGCAAGGCCTATGGTGCCCGTACCACGCCGCATATGTACATCGTGAGCCCGCAAGGCCAGTTGCTGTACGCAGGCGGCATCGACAGCATTCCCTCCTCGCGCACGGAAGACATCAAGACTGCGGTGAACTATGTGCGCCAGGGCCTGCAGGAGACGCTGTCGGGCAAGGCCGTCAGTGTGCCTGTCAGCAAGCCGTATGGCTGCTCCGTGAAATACAAGTCCTGAGCGATGGAGTTACTGATTCCTTTTGCGTTTGCGGTCGGTTTTTTTGTACTGAAGAGCCAGGAGCAGCGTCAGCGCATCGCGTTGCTCGGGGAGGTGCTCTCCCGGTTTGAGCTTGAAAAACTGATGCAGACCCTGATGGACGGCTATATGCGCGCCCTGGGTGAGGACAAGCCAGAGCGCCAGACACAGGTTTGGGGGTATTTGGCGTTGCAGGAAGACCGGTTGAACACGCAGTTCCGGCAATTTGCCGATGCGTTTTCCAAAGTTTGGGCCGATGACGCGCTGATCAGCACCTTGCCGGTTGCGTTTCCGCGGGCCCACAAGATTTTTCCCGCAGCAACCATCGATGCGCGCAAGCTGATGCAGTTGCATGCAGACGCGTTGGCCGCAGCCATTGCCGTTCCCATGGAGTCTGCCCCCAAGGACCGAGCCTTCACCATCACCGCGGAGCTGATGTTGATGCAGCACACCTGCCACTGGTTTTGCCGATCCAAGGCGGTGGCTTCAAGTCGGCTGTTGGCGCAGCATAAAACCAGCTATGAGCAGGTTATTGCTGCGGTGGCGCCTCAAACCCGTGCGGCCTATCTGGCGATAGTCTCGCCCAGCCAACCCGCGCACTAAGCCCTAGTTATGCGCCCTGCGCATAATGCTGACCCATGGAAACCAAATGGCTTGAAGACTTTGTCTCGCTCGCTGAAACCCGCAGTTTCAGCCGCTCGGCGCAATTGCGGCATGTGACGCAACCGGCGTTTTCGCGGCGCATCCAGTCGCTGGAGGCTTGGGCAGGCACCGATCTGGTGGACCGCAGCTCCTACCCCACGCGTCTCACGCCCGCAGGTGAGACGCTGTACGACCAGTCTATGGAGTTGCTGCAAACCCTGCAAAGCACGCGCGCGATGTTGCGCGGTCAAAGTGCAGCGGGGCAGGACTTCATCGAATTCGCCGTGCCGCACACGCTGGCCTTCACTTTTTTTCCGGCCTGGGTCTCTGGCCTGCGTGAAAAGTTCGGACCGATCAAAAGCCGGCTGATTGCGCTGAACGTGCATGACGCGGTGATGCGCCTGGTGGAAGGCAGTTGCGATGTGTTGATTGGCTACCACCACGCGTCGCAGCCCTACCAGCTGGATACTGACCGCTACGAGATGGTGAGCCTGGGCGAAGAGGTAGTGGCGCCCTATGTGAAACCCGATGCGCAGGGCGCGCCTATGTACCTTTTGCCCGGTTCTGCAGGGCAGCCCTTGCCTTACCTGGGCTATGCCCCCGGCGCCTATCTGGGCCAGATGGTGGAGCTGATTTTGAAGCAGGCGCCCAGCGCCATCCATTTCGACCGCGTGTACGAAACCGATATGGCCGAAGGCCTGAAGGCGATGGCGCTGGAAGGCCACGGCGTGGCCTTCTTGCCGTACAGCGCGGTCAAGAAAGACCTGCGTTCAAAGAAGCTGGTCAGCGCGTTGCCGCCCGGCACCAAAGATTTGCAGATCACGATGGAGGTGCGCGCCTACCGCGAGCGTCCGTCGGGCAAGGAGGCTGGGCGCACCCTCACTGCCGCACAGCGGGCGCAGAGCCGTGGCGCGCAAAGCGCCACACAGAGCCTGTGGGAATACCTGGTGTCGCAATCTCCTGCTACAAACGCGCAGCAATAAGCCTTTAAGGGAACTTGAATATGAAACAACGGAATGTAATTTGGGTCGCCATCGCGTCCCTTTCTATACTGGGTGGCTGCACCCGCATCGAAACCGGTGAGGTAGGCCTGCGCGTCAATTTCGACAAGACTACTGACCCGACCGAACGCCTGCCCGGTTCGTTCAACCAGACCGTTGTCGGCGACATCCTGACCTTCAAGATCCAGGACGTTGCGGTTGCCGTGGACAACCTGACACCGCTGGCGTCGGACAACTCCACCGTCAAGGACTTTGACATGACCGTGGTTTACAACGTCAACCCGTCTGCGGTATCGGAGTTGTGGACCACCAAGAACAAAACCTTCCACGGCAACACCGGCGAGAAGAACGGCGACATTTTGCTGATGCAAAACTATGTTGCGCTGACAGCGCGCAACGCGGTTTACAAGGTGGCGCGCGGTTACGAGTCGCTGAAGATGGCGGACAACCGCCCGGTAATCGAACAGCAAATCCGCGAGAGCATCATCAAGACGCTGACGGAAGAAAAGCTGGCCGACAAGATCACGGTGTCGCAAGTGCAGGTTCGCTCCATCATGCCGGCCGACGTGATCGTCAACAGCGCCAACGAGCTGGTGCGCGCGCAAAACGAGTTGAAGACCAAGGAGGTCGAAGTACAGACCGCCAAGAAGGAAGCCGAGCGCATTGCCGCGCTGAACGCCAATGCTGGCGCCATCGGCTACATGAATGCAATGGCCAATCTGAAGATTGCCGAGGGCGTAGCCGCCGGCAAAGTGCAAACCATCGTGGTTCCCTACGATTTCAAAGGCATCGTGAACGCCAAATGACAGACGCTATTACCATCACCCGCCCCGACGATTGGCACCTGCATGTGCGCGACGGAGAGGCACTCCACACCGTTGTGCCGCATACCGCCGCTCAATTTGGCCGCGCGATCATCATGCCCAACCTGAAGCCGCCGGTGACCACTGCCACGCAGGCGCTGGCCTACAAAGCGCGTATTCAGGCGGCGGTGCCTGCAGGCATTCAGTTCGAGCCGCTGATGACGCTGTACCTGACCGACAACCTGCCCGCTGATGAGATTGCACGGGCCAAAGATGCGGGCGTCGTCGCGGCCAAGCTGTACCCGGCGGGCGCTACGACGAATAGCGATGCCGGTGTGACCGATATGCGCAAGACCTACAAGACCTTGGAGGCGATGCAAAAGGCGGGCATGCTGTTGTTGGTGCATGGCGAGGTGACGTCCAGTGATATCGATTTGTTCGACCGCGAAGCCGTGTTCATCGACACCCAACTGATCCCGTTGCGCAAAGATTTCCCCGAGCTGAAGATCGTGTTTGAGCACATCACGACCCAGGATGCCGCGCAGTATGTGGCGCAGGCGGATCGATTCACTAGCGCCACCATCACCGCTCACCACTTGCTCTACAACCGCAATGCGATTTTTACCGGCGGTATCCGCCCGCACTACTACTGCCTGCCGGTGCTGAAGCGTGAAACGCACCGCCTGGCCTTGGTGAAGGCGGCGACTAGCGGATCTGCCAAATTCTTCCTCGGTACCGACAGCGCGCCGCATCCGGCGCATCTGAAGGAGCACGCCAGTGGCTGCGCGGGCTGCTACACCGCGCATGCGGCGATGGAGCTGTATGCACAGGCGTTCGATGCGACGGGTGCGTTGGACAAGCTGGAAGGCTTCGCCAGCTTCCATGGCGCAGACTTTTATGGTTTGCCACGCAACAAGGGCACCATCACGCTGAAGCGCGAGAGCTGGACGCCGCCGGAGAGCTACGCGTTTGGCGATGCCAGTCTCAAACCGCTGGCCGCCGGAGAAGCCTTGCAGTGGCGCATGGTCTAGACGCAGTGGACTGGTCGGCGCCATGGTTGACACCGTACCGGGGGCTTGGGGAGAAGCTGGGTAGCGAAGTCATGGCGGGGCGCAGTTGCGCTGATGCGTTGAACTGCGATGCCGCCAGCCCAGTGCGCTTTGTGCCGCAATCTGCATTGCCCATGGGCATGGCCTACGAACAGTTCATCTTCGAGACGCAGCAGGTTCCTACGCGTGACGGTTTGCATGACTTTTTCAACGGTCTCAGCTGGCTGCATTTCCCCGTTACCAAAACACGACTGAACCAGCTGCAAGCGACGCAGATTGCGCAAACCGGTATCCAGCCCGTGCGCGGCCCGGCGCGCGATGCGCTGACCGTATTCGATGAGAACGCGGCATTCTTTGTTGGCCCGGATCCAGTCTGGGATGCCTTGGTGCGCAAAGACTGGCAGTACCTTTTCGTTGTCGAGCGTGCAGCTTGGAAAGACGTGCAACTGGTGTTGTTTGGCCACGCCCTGCTGGAAAAGCTGGTTTACCCAAGAAAACCGGCCACAGCGCACGTCTACCGTGCGCAAGCAGCTATCAATTCAATAGCAAGCCTGGATGCCCTGGATCATGCGGTGGCCTCGCACTTGTGTGCCGAAAAGCTGGCAGCCAAGCCGTTCGCGCATTTGCCGGTGTTGGGTGTGCCAGGCTGGTGGCCAGCCAATGCAGATCCGCAGTTCTACGCGGATGCCGATGTATTTCGCCCACCCCGGCTCGTATAGGGCCCGGCGTCAAAGCCCGTAAACTCCGTACGCACTTCGGGCGTGGAACTTGAATTTGGCGGTCTCGCCCCTACCATTCGCGCATAGCCCCACCGTGGGCTGGAACAGAAAGAAACCATGAAACGCATTATTTTGTTTGTATTGACCAACGTATTGGTGGTCGCGGTGCTGGGCATTGTGGCCAGCCTGCTGGGCGTCAACCGCTACCTCACACCCAATGGTCTGAACCTCGGCTCGCTGCTCGGCTTTGCGCTGGTGATGGGCTTTGGCGGCGCGATCATCTCGCTGTTGATCAGCAAGCCCATGGCCAAGTGGACCTCTGGCGTGCGCGTCATCGAGTCACCCGCCAACGCGGACGAAGCCTGGATTGTCGAGACCGTACGCAAGCTCTCCGAGCGTGCCGGTATCGGTATGCCCGAAGTCGGCATTTTTGAAGGCGCCCCCAACGCGTTTGCGACGGGTGCGTTCAAGAACTCGGCATTGGTAGCCGTGTCGACCGGCCTGCTGCAAGGCATGACCCGCGAAGAAGTCGAAGCAGTGATCGGCCACGAAGTGGCCCACGTAGCCAATGGCGACATGGTCACGATGACGCTGATCCAGGGCGTGATGAATACATTCGTGGTGTTCCTCAGCCGCGTGATTGGTTACGCTGTTGACAGCTTCCTGCGCAAGGGCGATGACCGCAACAGCGGCCCTGGCATTGGCTACTACATCAGCACCATCGTGCTGGATATCGTGCTCGGTTTTGCCGCGGCCATCGTCGTCGCCTGGTTCTCGCGCCAGCGCGAATTCCGCGCCGATATGGGTTCTGCGCAGTTGCTGGGCCGCAAGCAGCCGATGGTAAATGCGCTGGCACGTCTGGGTGGCATGGTGCCGGGCGAGTTACCCAAGAGCATGGCGGCGATGGGTATTGCCGGCGGCATTGGCCAACTGTTTTCGTCGCACCCGCCGATTGAAGAGCGCATTGCCGCGCTGCAAAACGCGCAAATCTGAACCTCGCGCAGTGGGGCCGCAACAATTTTCCGCCGGGCCGCCCCAAGGAAAATTAGCCCCCTCGGGGGGCAGCGACCCGAGCAGCGGCGGAGCGTGGGGGCCACATTTTTATCGGTAGTTGCGCAGGATCTCGTCGATCCGGCCGCTCTTCTTCAGCTCGTCCAGCGCGCCCAAAATGCGGGCCGCCGGCACCCGGCCTTTCTTCGGTACGCCACACTGGAAATCATTGCGTGACAGCACCAGTCGCCACGGGGCCAAGTGCGGGTCCGGCGTGGTGCGTATGTACCACTGCAACGCCAACGCATCGCTGACGCCGTAGGGCGTGCGGCCCGCAGTCAGCTTGAACAGGACCTTCTCCAGGTCCACGGCGTCATCGCGCTTCAGATCGCCACGGGCAATGATGGGGGCGAGTGCCGGGTACTCGTAGCCAAGCACCGTGCTGATGACAGCGCCTTTCGCAAGGCTTGGCAGGTTGCCGGGTTCCGGGACGCCCGCCGCGCCGAATATCACTTCGGTAATGTCAAACAGGGGCTTGCTCCAGACGTGCTGGTCCGGAATCGCAGTCCATTGCGGGTTGATGTAGCAGCGCAGATCGACTTCGCCAGCGAGCACTGCGGCGTCTATGCGTTTGCGCGGAAGAACGACCGTGGTGATGGGCATGTCCAGAGACTTGCCCAATGCCTGCGCCAAGTCGTAAACAATACCGCCGGCCAGACGGTCGCCGTCAAACTTTCCGTAGGGCATAGCCCAGGAACTGCTGGTCGCAAGGCGCAATGGCTCTGCGGCCCAACCAACGGGGCTCCACAGCAAGGCCGCTATGAATGTGGCCGCAATCTTTGCGTGCATCGTGCGTTTCCAAATGGGCTCTTGCGTGGCCCTTGATCAATCCCGTGGACAATGTAGCACGCAGCGCGCCAGTTGCAGTCCCTTCGCACCCTCCCTGCATTTTGAATTCCCTTGATGTCTGACCGTTTTTTGTTCTGGGCACCGACCCTCATCTGGGCCACCACCTGGCACGCCATCCTGTACCAACTGGGCGAGGTCTCGGTGCTGCACTCCATCGGTATTCGCTTCGGCCTGGCCAGCCTGATGCTGTTTACCATTGCCGCCTGGCGCGGCGATGCGATCCGGCAGCCGCTGGCCTTGCACGGCTGGCTGATCCTGACCGGTGTCATTCAGTACGGCGTCAACTACCTTGGCACTTACCAGGCCGAGAAACATCTGGCCTCGGGTTTGCTGGCGGTATTGTTTTCCTTGATGATATTTACCAATGCGATTGGCGGTGCGCTGTGTTTCGGGCAGCCGACGACGCGAAGATTCTGGCTGTTCGGTAGCCTTGGCATCGTCGGTGTTGCGCTGATTTTCTGGCCCGACATTGCCGCGACACAGGCCGATGCCACGGTGCTGGGCGCTTTGGCGCTGGGCATGATGGCGGTGACGTTTGCGTCCATCGGCAATATGTTGACGTTGCGCATGACGCGAGGCGGCATGCCGCTGATTCCGCTATTGGCCTGGACTATGGGCTACGGCGCAGCGGGATTGCTGTTGTCGGCGACGGTGATGGGCATTCCTTTCGTGCTGGAAACGCGGCCGAGCTACTGGCTCTCGTTGCTGTACCTCAGCGCGATGGGTTCAGTCGTCGCCTTCTTGCTGTATTTCAAACTTGCGCAACGCCAAGGGCCGGGTCGCGCGGCGCTGATGGGCATGGTGATTCCGGTAATTGCACTGGCGGTGTCAGCACTCTTTGAAGGTTGGCGGCCTACGCTGCTGTCTTCCGCAGGCATTGTCTTGTGCCTGGTGGGCTTGTGGGGCGCGACACGGCCTGAAGCCGTGTCCGAATCAGGTACGGTAGTGCCCAGCGAAGGCTAGGCCAGCATCGCGCGCGCAAGCGCCTCGGCGACCTTGATGCCATCCACACCGGCAGACAAAATACCTCCCGCAAAGCTGGCGCCTTCGCCGGCCGGGTACAGGCCGCGCACATTGGTGCACTGCAAATCTTCGCCACGCGGAATCTTGATTGGGCTGGAGGTGCGCGTTTCCACACCGGTGAGCACAGCGTCGGCCATGTCAAAGCCCTTGATCTTGCGGCCGAACACCGGCAGCGCTTCGCGCACTGCCTCGATGGCATACGCGGGCAGGCTGGGAGATAGATCGCCCAGCTTGACGCCGGGTTTGTACGACGGGGTCACGTTGCCAAATTCTGTGGATGGTTTCGCAGCAATGAAATCACCTACCAGTTGGCCAGGCGCTTCATAGCTGCTTCCACCCAAGGTGTAAGCGCCAGATTCCAGTTGTCGTTGCAATGCAATGCCAGACATCGGATGCACGATCTTGCGTGCAGCGAAGGCGATCGCTTCCTGCGCGTAACGTTTGCCACGTTCTTCGCCAAAGGCGTGCACGAAGGCCGCTTCATCTTGCGGGTAGTCCACCGGCTCAATGCCCACCACGATTCCCGCATTGGCATTGCGCTCGTTGCGCGAATATTGGCTCATGCCGTTGGTGACGACGCGGCCCGGTTCACTCGTGGCAGCGACCACGGTGCCGCCGGGGCACATGCAGAAGCTGTAAACGGCACGTCCGTTGGCAGCGTGGTGCACCAGCTTGTAGTCGGCGGCCCCCAACAACGGATGGCCTGCATGCCGCCCCCAGCGCGCTTTGTCGATCACGCCTTGCGGATGTTCGATGCGGAAACCAATGGAGAAAGGTTTGGACTGCATCGCCACACCGCGTTCGTACAGCATCGCAAACGTGTCGCGCGCGCTGTGGCCCAGTGCGATCACCGCATGGTGTGCCGGTAGCGTGTAGCGCTCGCCGTTATGCATGTTTTCGACCTCTAGAGCCCGCAGTGATTGCGTGGACAGCTCCTGATTTAATAGCACATCGACGACGCGTTGTTCGAAGCGCACTTCACCGCCCAGCGCAATGATCTGCGCGCGAATGCTCTCCACTACTTTCACCAGTTTGAAAGTTCCGATGTGCGGATGGGCTTCAAACAGGATGTCGGAAGGCGCTCCGGCGGCGACAAACTCCTGCATCACCTTGCGGCCCAGAAAGCGCGGGTCCTTGATCTGGCTGTAGAGCTTGCCGTCAGAAAACGTACCGGCACCGCCTTCACCAAACTGCACATTGCTCTCGGGGTTCAGGTTCTTCTTGCGCCACAGGCCCCAGGTGTCCTTGGTTCGCTCCCGCACGGGTTTGCCGCGCTCCAGCACGATGGGCTTGAACCCCATTTGCGCCAGCACCAACGCTGCAAACATGCCGCAAGGCCCGAAGCCGACCACGACCGGGCGTTCCGTTAAGTCCGCGGGTGCCTGCGCGACCGGGTGGTAGGCCATGTCCGGCGTGGGCCCAATGTGGGGGTGTTTTTCAAACTGGGCCAGAAGCTTCGCTTCCAGTGCCGTGTCTGTCAGCGTGATGTCGACGATGTAAACCGCCAGCAAATCGGCTTTGCGCGCGTCGAAGCTGCGCTTGAATACCTGCAAGTTGGCAATCGCTTCGGGGACAACGGCGAGGGTCTGCGCACACAGGCACTGGAGCGCCTGGACAGGGTGTGCAACCGGGCCACGGTCGGCTTCGGTTTCTGTGGGTGCATCCGCAGCTCGGCGGGACTCCACGGGCAGTGCGGAGAGGGGGAGTTTGAGTTCGGTCAGTCGGATCATGGGGCGGGCTCGTGTTTATCAAGCAGGCCTGGATTTTAAGGCTTGCCCTCCAAGGAACCTGGATTTATAGTGAGTCCATGACTACGCTGTCCAACATTGCACTGTCCGGCATGCGCGCCGCGCAAACCTCGCTGGACACGTCTGCGCACAACATCGCCAATCTGGGCACAGAAGGATTTCACCGCCAACAGGTGGTGCAGCAAGAAGCGCCAGGCGGCGGCGTCAACACGCAAATCAAGCGGGCGGAAACCGCTGGCGAGTCACTGGAAGAGGATGTCGTGGCGCAGCTGCAGGCCAAGAACGCATTCCTGGCCAACCTGAAAGTATTCAAGACCGCCAGCAAGATGGCCGGCACCTTGCTGGACGAAAAAGGCTGAGCCGCTCAGGCGCGGACTTTTCGCTAAAAAGGCTGAGCCTTTCGGCGCAGCCTTTTCACTGAAAGACGTAACTTATTCTGCCAATGGCAGGCAGATCGCGTCGATACGCGCCAAGACTTCAGGAGTCAGCTTGGCGATCACATCGAGTGCGCCCATGTTGTCCTTCAGCTGCGAAATCTTCGAAGCACCAGTGATCACCGTGCTGACACGCGGGTTGCGTGCCACCCAGGCAATCGCCAGCTGACCCAGGCTGCAACCCAGCTCTTTCGCTATTCCCTCCAGTTGGCCGACCGCGGCGTTTTTCGCCGCATCCGTCAGTCCGTCCAGCAGAAATGCCATGCCTTTGACCGAACCACGGCTGTCTGCGGGCACGCCATTGCGGTACTTGCCGGTCAGCAGGCCGCTGGCCAGCGGGCTCCAGGTCGTCAGGCCCAAGCCGATGTCTTCGTACAGGCGCGCATATTCCTGTTCGACGCGCTTGCGGTGGAACAGGTGGTACTGCGGTTGCTCCATCACTGGCTTGTGCAAGTTGTGCTTGTCTGCGATCAGCCAAGCTGCGCGGATTTCGTCTGCCGACCATTCGCTGGTGCCCCAGTACAGTGCCTTGCCCTGCGTAATCATGTCGCTCATCGCCCATACGGTTTCTTCGATCGGCGTGTGCGGGTCAGGGCGGTGGCAATACACCAGATCGATGAAATCCAGGCCCATGCGCTGTAGCGAACCGTCGATGGCCTGCATCAGGTATTTGCGGTTCAGCGTGTTCTTGCGGTTGATCGCCACTTCATCGCGCGACAAGCCCCAGTAAAACTTGGTGGACACGACGTAGTTCAGGCGTGGCCAGCCCAGCTCGCGCATCGCCTGGCCCATCAGGGTTTCGCTCTTGCCCAGCGCGTAGCCTTCGGCGTTGTCATAGAAGTTGACGCCAGCGTCCATCGCGGCGGCGAGCATTTCCTTGGCAGACGCTACGTCCACCTGGTTGTGGTACGTGACCCAGGAGCCCAGAGACAGGAGACTGACTTGCAGGCCGCTACGGCCCAGACGACGGTATTGCATGGATTGACTTTCGACAGTTGATTTGCGGCTCGTATGGTAGTTGAAAGCGCTGTCATGTTGCTGCAGTAATGGCAACCCGCCGCCGGGCCGCCCCAAGGCGAGTTAGCCCCCCTTGGGGGCAGCGACCCGCGCAGCGGCGGAGCGTGGAGGCATGGCATACCCGATAATCGGGGGGTGAAGCCCACTAGACCACCGCTGGTGCAATTCTGGAAACAGAGCACTGGAGGAACGTCCGGACTGCATAGGGCAGCGTAGCAGTTAACAACTGTCCATCGACAAGCCGGTCACGCAAGTGGCAGGCCCTAAGGTGAGGATTAGAGCAACAGAGACGAGCCGATTCAGTTCGGGTGAAACGGGCAATCTCTACGCGCAGCAATACCAAGTAGGCCAACGTTGACGGGGCCCCCGGAGTTGGCGGGTAGGTAGCATCGAGCCGTTTGGGTGACCAGCGGCCCAGAGTAATGGTGGTCACGTGCGGGGAAACCCGTGCGCACAGAATCCGGCTTATCGGTGGGCTTCACACTTTTTTCACCGTTTTTGCGGTATGGTTACTTCCTGTTCCCCAATGTCCGGAGGCACCATGCGACCCATACTGGAGTTGTTGAAAAAGCGAGGGGCTGAGAACTACAGCCTCAGTCCCCACGACAGCGTGTTTTCGGCCTTGCAACAGCTGGCAGACCGTAATGTCGGCGCGATGATGGTGATGGAGCAGGGCAAGCTGGTAGGCGTGTTTTCCGAGCGCGATTACACCCGCAAGATTGCGCTGGCAGGCAAGTCCTCCAAAGACACGCTGGTGCAGGACATCATGACGGCCAGTGTGCTGACGGTGACGCCCAAAACCTCCACCGATGATTGCATGGCGTTGATGAGCCAGAAGAAGATCCGCCATCTTCCGGTGGTTGATGGCAACAATGTACTGGGCATGATTTCGATCCGTGACTTGATGGATGACATCATCAAGGACCACGAACTCACCATCACACAATTGCAGACGTACATCTCCAGTTGACGTCTGCATTGTTCTTGCCGTTGGTGTTGCCCAACGGAACCAGCCTCCCAAATCGCCTGGCCAAAGCGGCCATGGAAGAAAACATGTCCGACCCGAGGCAAGTCCCGGGTGAGCGGCTGCATTGTCTCTACGCCGCGTGGGCGCAAGGTGGAGTCGGGCTGATCATCACCGGCAATGTGATGGTGGACGCGCGTGCGCTGACAGGGCCCGGCGGTGTCGTGCTGCAAAAGGGTTCCCCGTTGGAGCCATTCAAACGATGGGCACAGGTCGCGCGCAGTGGTGGTGCACAGGTCTGGATGCAGATCAACCACCCTGGTCGCCAGGTGATGGCAGCGATGGGCCAACCCGGCTGGGGTCCGTCGGATGTGCGCGTCGACCTCGGCAAGCATTCACGCCTGATTGCGAAACCCCGCGAAATGACGGAAGACGAGATACGGGAAACCATTGCCCGATTTGTTGACACGGCCGTGTTGGCGTACCAGGCGGGCTTCAGCGGGGTCGAGGTGCATGCGGCGCATGGTTATCTGCTCAGCCAGTTCCTGTCGCCGCTGGTGAATCAGCGCACGGATGATTGGGGCGGTAGCCTTGAGAACCGCACGCGCTTGCTGCTGGAGATCGTGCGCGGTATCCGGGCTGCAGTGCCTTCCGATTTCAGCGTCGCGGTGAAACTCAATTCGGCAGATTTCCAGCGCGGCGGTTTTGACACACAGGATGCGGCATCTGTGATCCAGATGCTCAATGGCTGTGGCGTCGATTTGATCGAGCTGTCGGGTGGCAGCTACGAAGCTCCGGCGATGCAGGGCCAATCGCGTGATGGTCGCACGCTGGCGCGCGAGGCCTACTTTCTGGAGTTTGCGGGCGAGATGGTGCAGCAGGCCGCGATGCCGCTGATGGTCACTGGTGGCATACGCCGCCAGGAAGTCGCAGAGGCGGTGTTGGCGCAAGGTGTTGCGATGGTGGGCATGGCGACTGCGATGGCGTACAACCCAACGCTGCCGCAAGACTGGAAACAAGGCCGGGCTGTGGATGGCGGGCGTCCCACCGTGGATTTGAAGGACAAGACGCTCGCTGCATTGGCGACCATGGCAATGGTCAAGCGGCAGTTGCAACGCATGGGGGCGGGCAAGATGCCGCAGTTGCGGATGAACGCCTTATGGAGCCTGGTGCGTGATCAACTGCGCACCAAGGTGCTGACACGTCGCTACCGCTACTGGCTGCAAAACCAGACGCTTCAAAAGCGCTCGTGAGCGCCCAGGTAGCGCCACTGGCCCGGCGGTAAATCACCCAGCGCGACGCGCCCCAGCCGGACACGGCGCAAGGCCAGCAATTCCAGCTGCGCCAGTTCGCACAAATGTGCTGCCAAACCCGGATGCGCACCCTTCACGGCGAGACGTAACTTACTGCGCTCGGGTGTGGTGCTATTCACACTCATTTTGGCCGGCGGTAGCGCCTGGCGGTCGCTGCTCAGCGCGCGCTGTATCGGCTGCAAGGCTTCCGGATCGATTTCACCTGCGACTTCGACCATCAGTTCATGTTCCATGAAAGCCATGTCTTCCACCAGCTTGCGCGTGGTGCGCCAGTCTTGGCTGAAGACCATCAGACCGCTGGCGCCGGTTTCCAGCAGCACATGGGATTCCAGCTTCAGCAAATGGCGTTTCAGCGGGCGGGTGTCGGAGGTGTCGCCCGCAAAGTGTTTGTCCAGTGTGAGCAAAGTGTGTGCGTTGGCGGCGGTCACGCCTGGTGGCTTGTTCAGCAGTATGGTGACGGCGGTCAGGTTAAGCAGACTGGCGTCGGGCGCGATCTCCACGGTCTGTGTGCTGACGCGGGCTTGCGGCTCTTCGACCACCGTGCCATTGACGCTGACCCAACCCCCTGCAATGTATTGCTCCGCCTCGGTGCGCGAGCAGCCTTTGAGTTGCATCACGCGTTTGGACAGGCGTTCACCTTCTGGGGCCTTGGGCGGCGTTTTTCGCGGTGCCGAACGCGGTGGGGGGGCGGACCGTGTGAGCGTCCTGGAGGCGGGTTTGACCATGTGTGGATGGTACTCTGCCGTCCGCTGTCCTTTAATCAGTTGGGGTCAGAGCACATCGCTTCGCGAGTGGTCTGACCCCAAAGTCCGGCCCCAGAATTCGCAAGTGGTTTGCCCCGCAAGCTATTGCCAATGTTGCGGATCGACCCGGTAATACTGCGACAGCTCGCCGTACAGCGCAGGGTGTTGGTACGCCATGTGCTGAGGGCGCTCAAAGAACACTTCGGAGGCGACCGCAAAGAACTCTGCAGGGTTGGTGGCGCCGTAGGGGTTCAGCAGCGTCTCTTCAAAGTGCTCTGTACGCCACTGCAGGGTTTCGAATTCGGCCTGCATCACGGCTGACCAATGGGCATAGCGTTGCGCATTGCCCAGTGCGGGCGCGCCATTGGCACCACCGTTTTCCTGGTCCAGTTGATGGGCAAATTCGTGAATCACGACGTTGTGTCCATCGGTGGGGTCGGCCGCGCCTTCCAGCGTGTCTTGCCAGGACAGCACGACCTGGCCCTGTGACCAGGACTCGCCGCTCAGCACGGTATGGCCGTGGTGGGCGATGCCCATGCCATCCGTATGCCCACGGGGAACGACGAAGCTGCCGGGGTAAACCAGAATTTGGCGTAAAGCCGGGTAGTAGTGGTTGGGGCGGTTTAACAGCAGCAGGCAGGCCTGAGCCGCAATCGTGACCCGGACTTCGTCGGTAATGGTTTGCCCGGCACAGCCCAGAAATGCCTTTTCTGCAATGAAAACTTGAATGTGTTTTTTGAGCTGAAGTTGCAAATTGGCCGGCAATTGACGCCAGATGGGAACACGGCGCTGCAAAATGCCGCGCCAATGGGCCGGGAATGGTTGGGACCGAATCCGTGCCCGACGGCGCGCGCGTAACCAGGGATCTGCCAGCAGCGCAGCTATCAAAAGCAGTGCTAACAGGGTGATAAAGAGGAGAGCCATGGCGGAGGCCTTGTTGAGTCGCTATGCACTGCACTTGGGCGCTGGGCCACCCCATTCAAGCCCATCGGCGCTGAAATACTGGTCCCGGTGCCTCCATATCACCACTTTGTTGCATAAAAGTGTCATATAGAGCAATGTCCTTTGGTTATTCGTTGACTGCACCTATTAGGGTTACTACTATCCCTTTTAGTGATTTTTCGTTGGGTGGATACCGAAAAAATTCGGGTTTCCACCGAGGATGCACCGCAGTGGTGCGCAAATGTGGCTCAAACCTTGCATTTGCCTGATCTGTCGGAGCACCTGCTGGCCTCACAGCCAACGTTCTAGGCACTATCCAATCCCTAACCTCTAAGGAAATGATGATGATGAAAAAGCTGATCCCCGCAGCCGTTTTGATGACTCTGGTTGGTGCTGCACAAGCCCAAGTGACTCTGTACGGCCTGATTGACATGAGCTACGGCAAGAACGAAATTGCATTCCCAGGTCAGAAGGAAGACTTCTTCTCCGGCGGCGACAACGGCGGCGCTGGCGGCAATCAAGGCAATTCCACATCCAAGTTCGGCCTGAAGGGCTCTACCGATGTCGGTTCCGGCATCAAGGCTAATTTCCAACTGGAAACTTCCGGTATCCGTAGCGATGGCGGCATTGGCGCCAAGGACAACAGCACACCGTTCTTCGGTCGCGCTGCATGGGCTGGTTTCTCCGGTTCGTTCGGTGAAGTTCGCCTGGGTCGTCAAGACGACGTGATTTTCCAAACCGTGATCGGCTATGACGCCAACGGCGCGGCAAATGCAGCCAGCGCATGGGGCAATGCCGGTACCGGCATCCTGGGCGTCGGCCGTCAAGAGCGTTCGCTGCAGTACATCTCCCCTGTCGTCGGTGGTTTCAAGCTGCACGCCAGCCTGCAACCAGCTGGTAACGGCCCCGCTGGCGCCAAGGACACAGTCGGTGCTGCGTTGACATACGCTGCTGGCCCTCTGTCGGTGTCGGTTGCTGGTCAAAGCAAGACTACCGACAATGGCGAAGACCGTGCTTTGGTCATCGGTAGCTACGACCTGGGCGTTGCCAAGATTGCTCTGGGCTATTCCTACGCTGGCTATGTCAATCCTAGCCTGACCGCTCCTAACGGTGGTAAGCCCAATGCTGGCTATGCCTATGGCCCAAGCTTCGGCATTAGCGCTCCCGTGGCTGGTTTCAATGTGGGTCTGCAATTGTCCCAGAACAATGCTAACAATGGCTCCATGGCTACTGAGTTCTTCGTGAACAAGGAAATCTTCAAGGGCACTTACGCCTACCTGGACATCGGCAGCGCTGACAAGCTCGCCAAGACCTCCGGTACTGGTACTGAAACACGTAACGCTTACGCTGCTGGCGTGATCTTCACGTTCTAATCGACTTTTCTCCAAGGCTGCTTGCGGCCTTGAATTGAGTCAGAAAAAAGGCCGCTGTGTGCGAACACAGCGGCCTTTTGCATTGGGGGAAGCCCCGACTACAGTGATTGCAGGCGCTCCACATGGGCCAACAGCGAGCGTTTGGCAACCGGCCAGATGCCGCTGGGCACATCGTCATAGGCCAATGGCAGCCAATCGTCCAGCGTTCCTTGTGGATGGGCTTGCATGACTGCGCGGATCTTGGCTTCACGTTTCAGCCGGTGCGCCTTCAGCGCTGCGATGGCTTGCAGTGGCTGTGGGATCGGATGGCCGTGGGCCGGCAGGATGTAGCGCGCACTGTGGGCTTCGCAAGCGGTTGCCAACGCGTCCAGCGAATCCAGGTAGTGCGTCATGTTGCCGTCGGGTGGGTCTATCACCGTCGTGCTGCCGTTCAGAATATGGTCTCCAGAGAACAGCAGGCCCTCCCGCAGCAACAGAAGACAGACATGGTTGGCTGCATGGCCCGGGGTGTGGATGGCCATCAAATGGACCTCCAGAGCGCTTGCATTGTGCGTAAGCAGCTCATAATTTGATAGCAATTCATTTGGCGTGAAGCTACTTGCAGGCCGCGCGGTAGACGCGGAGGGCAAGCCCAGAATCGGCGGGCGCTGTGTGCACAGGGCTTGCAATGGCGCTGCACCGGGCGAGTGGTCGGGGTGCGAATGGGTGCAGATGATGCGCAGCACATTGCCGCCGCTGCCATCGGGAAACGCCGCGGTTTGCCACAGGCGCTGGATGTGTGCGGAGTCATTCGGTCCGGGGTCAATGACGGTGAACCCGCTGTCTGGTGTGCCGATCAAATAGCTGTTGGTGCCCGGCCCGGTCATCACGCCAGGGTTGGGTGCGGTCAACCGTAGTACGTCGTCCAGCAATCGTACGGCCGTGTCGGATTGCCACTCGGGCAGCGGTTGATCAATGGGGTAGTCAGGGTGCAGGAAAGGCAACGTGCTTGGCATGGCGGCATTGTGACGTCATTCGCAAAGCCTGACACTGCGCAGATAATCAGAGCATGCGTATCGAGTTCACCAAAATGCAGGGCGCTGGTAACGACTTTGTCGTGCTGGACGAAACCCGTGGCCGCCTGGGCCTGAGTCCGGCGCAATACCGCTATCTGGGCGACAGGCACTTCGGTGTGGGTGCCGACCAGATTCTGACGGTGCGGCCGTCCCCCGCTGCAGGCATAGATTTCGAATACGTGATCCACAACGCGGATGGCGCCGAAGTGGAGCAGTGCGGCAACGGCGCGCGCTGCTTTGCACGTTTCGTGCGCGACCGCGGATTGACCGACAAAGACGTCATCCGCGTGCAGACCATGAAGGGCGTGATCGAGCCGCGCCTGCGCCCGGATGGCCGTGTGACGGTGGACATGGGTGCACCGGTATTTGCGTTGCAAGACATTCCGTTTGTGCCCGGCAATGCGCAAAGCGTGCCGCAGGGTGCATGGTCGAATTGGCCTCTGGAGCGCATAGACAGTGCGCAAGCAGCTCCTTTTTTGGTAGCAACGCTGTCGATGGGCAACCCGCATGCGGTGCTGCAAGTTGCCGATGTGCAAACCGCGCCGGTCCATACGCTGGCCCCGCAGATCCAGCAAAGCAGTTATTTCCCACAGGGCGTTAACGTTGGTTTCCTGCAGGTCATTGACCGCACTCATGTGGCGCTGCGGGTTTACGAACGCGGCGTCGGTGAAACGCTGGCCTGCGGCACGGGTGCCTGTGCGGCAGTGGTTGCCGGTATTCGCTTGGGGCTGCTGGATGCCAGCGTCGATGTGCAAATGCCCGGTGGCTTGCTGACCATTAGCTGGGCGGGCGAGGGCGCGTCGGTCATGATGACAGGCCCAGCGGCTACCGTATTCCGTGCTGAAATCGAGATACCTGACAACCTGTGACCGCAACTTTGTGACCAACTTTGAGAGACCGCCCTTGAACCAAGCCCTGACCAATCCGATCACCGAAGACGACATTGCCCACTACCTGAGCAATACGCCAGACTTCTTTCAGCGCCACGCCGAGTTACTGGCTGCCGTTCAGTTCACCAGCCCGCACAGCCACCGCGCGGTGAGCTTGCAGGAGCGCCAGGCCGAGATGCTGCGCGAGAAGATCAAGCTGCTGGAGCAGCGCATCATGGAAATGATCCGCAACGGCAATGAAAATGTCATCCTCTCCGACAAGATATTGCGCTGGGCACAGGCGCTGTTTCTGGCAACCGACATGCCCAGTTTGCCGGCCCAGGTGGTGAACGAAATACAGACCCAGTTTGCGGTGCCTCAGGTGGGCTTGCGTCTGTGGGACGTGTCTGCGGCACACGCCGACTCGCCCTATGCACAAGGTGTCAGTGAAGACGCTCGCGTGCTGGCCTCGTCGCTGATGGAGCCGTTCTGTGGTCTGAACACCGGCTTTGAAGCCGTGAGCTGGCTACCTGAACCCCAGGGTGTGACGTCGCTGGCGTTGATCGCGCTGCGCAACAGCAAGGATGGCGCCGCGTCTCCCGCGTTTGGTTTGCTGGTGCTGGCATCTGGCGATGCGCAGCGTTTCACCAGTGGCATGGGGACCGAGTTTCTGGCGCGCATTGGCGATATCGCGGGTGCTGCGCTTTCGCGACTTCGCTAGCCCCTGAAGTCTTATGGACACGCTCATCGAGAAATACCTCGAGTATGTGCGTGTCGAAAAGCGTCTGGCTGCGCGTACGGTTGAGCTCTACGCGCTGGACTTGCAAAAGCTCAGTAGCAACGCGCAGCAAGCGGGCGTGGTCCTCATAGCCGTCAAAAGCCCCCATGTACGTCGCTGGGTCGCGCAGATGCACAGCGGTGGACGCAGCGGGCGTGGCATTGCGCTGATTCTTTCCGGCTGGCGCGGTTTCTATACCTGGCTGGGTCGCGAGGGCCTGGTGGCCAGCAACCCGGTCGTCGATGTGCGCTCGCCCAAGGCGCCCAAGCCATTGCCCAAGGCGCTGGGCGTGGACGACGCGGTGCAGTTTGCCGACCATACGACCCAGGACGATCCATGGCTGGAAGCGCGCGACCGGGCGATGGTGGAGCTGCTGTATGGCAGCGGCTTGCGCGTGGGTGAATTGGTGGGGCTGGATGTGCAGGCGAGTGCCGCAGCGAGGGGCTGGATTGACATGGCGGACGCGCAAGCCCATGTACTGGGCAAAGGCTCCAAGCGCCGCGCAGTACCAGTGGGCTCTGTGGCCTTGCAGGCGCTGGCAGAGTGGCTGTCGCTGCGCGGAACACAGACCTCGCCGACAACGGCGCTGTTTACGGGCCGTCACGGCACACGACTGACTGCGCAATCGGTCTGGCAGCGCCTGAAGCGCCGCAGTCTGCTGGCCGGCATGGCCACGCCGGTGCATCCGCATATGCTGCGCCATTCGTTTGCCAGTCATGTGCTGCAAAGCAGCGGCGATTTGCGGGCTGTGCAGGAGCTACTGGGCCACGCCAACATCACTACGACCCAGGTCTATACGCGGCTGGACTTCCAGCATCTGGCGAAGGCCTACGACGCGGCCCATCCGCGGGCGCGCGCAAAAGGCAAGGCCAAGCCTTAGAACGCGGCTCAGTACCGGGCCAACTGCCCCGAAGGCAGATGGAACACCGAGACGGCTTGCACCTGCTCGCTTGCCAGACTCTTGAGGCTGCTGGCTGCGGCGGCCATTTCTTCCACCAAGGCGGCATTTTGTTGTGTGGCCTGGTCCATTTGCATGACGGCCTCGCCCACCTGTTGCACACCCATCGCCTGCTCGTTACTGGCAGCTGTGATTTCCGCCATGATGTCCGTCACACGGCGAATGCTGCTGACCACCTCGGTCATCGTGACACCTGCCTGGTCCACCAACGTTGTGCCTTGGGCCACGCGCTCCACGCTGGCGCCGATCAGGCTCTTGATCTCCTTGGCCGCTTCGGCGGAGCGCCCGGCCAGTGAACGCACCTCCGACGCCACCACGGCAAAGCCCCGGCCTTGCTCGCCCGCTCGTGCCGCTTCCACCGCGGCGTTCAGCGCCAGGATATTGGTCTGGAAGGCGATGCCATCGATCACGCTGATGATGTCGGAAATACGGCGGGAGGATTCGTTGATGCCCTTCATGGTCTCGACCACCTGGCCCACGACGTTGCCACCTTGCACGGCGACTGTCGATGCCTTCACCGCCAGCTGATTGGCTTGGTTGGCAGAGTCCGCATTTTGTTTGACCGTCGCGCTCAGCTCTTCCATGCTCGCAGCGGTCTCTTCCAGTGCGCTGGCCTGCTGCTCGGTGCGGGCTGACAAGTCGTTGTTGCCCTGTGCAATCTCGGCACTGGCGGTCTCCACGCCTTCGGAGCCAGAGCGCACGATAGACACCACTTTCACCAGGCCGTCCTGCATCTCATTGAGTGCATTTAGCAAAACGGCGGTTTCGTTGCGTCCGTCACCACGAATGTGCTGTGTCAAATCACCACCCGCCACATTGCGCGCGACTTTCACAGCCTGGTTCAGGGGTTGCGTGATGGCGTTGATCAATACCCAGGAAATTGCGATGCCCAGCACGATGGCCACCAACACCACTATGCTGAATAAAACGATGGTGGCGTCATACGCTATCGCTGCGCGATCATGCTCAACCTTGGCCTCATCCAGCTGAATGTCCACCAGCTTGCTGATGGCATCGGACAGGGGATCAACTGACTCATACACGGGTTTGATTTGGGCTGCAATTTTTTCCCGGTCACCGCTTTCCATCGCTGCGCGCAGTGACGCTACGGTTGGCGCCGCCTTAGCCATCAGGCCGGAGGCTTTGTCAGCCAGGCTCTTCTCACTGGCGGTGAGATCGGTCGCCAAATAGGCCTTCCACTGCGTGGCAATCGTATTTTCGGCCTCCTTGACGTTGGCCAGTGCAAGCTTGGGCTCAAGCATGCCGGCGGAAACCTTGTTGGTGTTGTCAACGATGCTCACGGCATACATGTCGGACACCACCTTGAGCTGCTTGAGCGGCACGATGCGGTCATCGTAAAGAGAGTTGATGGACAGATTGGCAGCTTTCACCTTCATCAGGCCAAACCCGGCTATGAACACCACCATGAGGACCAAGGCGGCAAAACCCGCAGCCAGCAGAGTAGATATATTGATGTTGTTGAGTTTCATGCTTGCTGCGCTCCTAAAAAGTGAGTTGCTCCAACGTAGCTGGATTCTTGTCCCAATTTTTGGCAATTGCAACGGGGGTTAACTACAGCACAATCGGTGCATGAAAACATTGCGATTGCGCGAAGGCAAAGAGCGCTCACTGAAGCGTCACCATCCCTGGATCTTCGAATCGGCCATTGCCAAAGGCGGGGGCGACAGTGGAGAGACTGTTCGCGTGGAGTCTTCCGAGGGCCAGTTTCTGGGTTGGGCCGCGTACAGTCCGACTTCCAAAATCCGCGCACGGGTCTGGAGCTTTGATGAGAAGCAGCGCATAGATGCTTCTTTTTTTATAGCTGCTTGCGCACATTCCGTGCGGGCCAGAGCCCGATTTTCTATCAAAAGCGATGGTGTCCGGCTGGTGCATGGCGAGTCGGATGGCCTGCCAGGCCTGATCGTTGATCGCTACGGCGACACCTTGGTGGCGCAGTTCACGTCTGCGGGTGTGGAGCGATGGAAAGATGTGATCGTCGATGCTTTGCTCTCGGCCACTGGACTGACAAAGCTCTACGAACGATCCGATGCGAGCAGCCGTAGCCTGGAGGGGCTGGCTGAAGCAACTGGCTGGCTACGTGGTGACGGCCCCACAGAACTGGTGTTGCAGGAGCATGACTGGCAACTGGGCCTCAACATCGCTGATGGGCACAAGACCGGCTTCTATCTGGACCAGCGCGACAGCCGCTGGAAATTTGCTGAATACGCGCAGCGCCTGCAATTCAAGCGCGTACTCAACTGCTTTTGCTACACCGGTGGTTTCACCGTGGCCGCATTGGCCGGTGGCGCGGCGCACGTGACGTCGATCGATTCCTCGGGCCCTGCCCTGGAGAAAGCCCGTGCCAACGTTGCGCGCAATGGATTCGCGCCCGAACGTGCGGATTTCATGGATGCGGATGTGAACGCCTCGCTGCGGCAATTTGCGTCTGAGGGCCGTACCTTTGACGCGATCATTCTCGACCCACCCAAGTTTGCGCCTACCGTGGCCCATGCCGAGCGCGCTGCCCGTGCCTACAAGGACCTCAACCGCGTAGCCTTCAAGTTGCTCGAGCCGAGTGGCGTGTTGTTCACCTATTCCTGCTCTGGCGGCATCAGCGCCGATTTATTCCACAAGATCGTCGCGTCCGCCGGTAGCGACGCTGGAGTCGACGGATTCATTACCGAACGCATGGGCGGCGCACCGGACCACCCAATGACGATTGCCTTTCCTGAGGGGGAGTACCTCAAAGGGTTGGTGGTGATGCGCAGATAGCCAGCAACCTTACTTGACGGTTTTTAGCTGTTCGGTTGCTCGCGAACCAAGCACCCACACCATCCCAAAGAAGGCGCCTGAATAAAAGGGCCCACTTGAAATGGCCGCTACACTCCCCAGCTGCTGATTTTTGGATTCCAAAATGAGTTTGATACCTGCCACTATCCTGACCGGCTTCCTCGGTTCAGGCAAAACCACGTTGCTCAAGCGCGTGCTGGCTGAGGCGCACGGCCAGAAGATTGCTGTGATCGAGAACGAGTTCGGTGAAGAGAACATCGACAGCGATATCCTGGTGAGCGACACCAATGAGCAGATCATCCAGATGAGCAATGGCTGTATCTGCTGCACGATTCGCGAAGACCTGCGCGCCACGCTGCGCGACCTGGCCGAGAAAAAACGCAAGGGCGAACTGGACTTTGAGCGCGTGGTGATTGAAACCACCGGCGTGGCGGACCCCGGCCCAGTCGCCCAGACATTCTTTATGGACGACGAGATCGCCGAGAGCTACCTGCTGGACTCCATCCTGACGCTGGTAGATGCCAAGCACGCCGCACAGCAGCTCAATGACCGCCAGGAAGCACGTCGCCAAGTGGGCTTTGCTGACCAGATATTTATCAGCAAGTCGGACCTGGTGTCCAAAGAAGAGTTGGATGCACTGATGCACCGGTTGAAGCACATGAACCCGCGTGCGCCTCAAAAGGCCGTGCATTTTGGCGATGTGGCGCTGAATGAAGTGTTTGATCTGCGTGGCTTCAACCTGAACGCCAAGCTGGATATCGATCCGGACTTCCTGAAAGAAGACGATCACCACGACCATGGGCACGACCACCATGACCATGAACACGGCGAACACTGCGACCATCCATCACACCAGCATGACCATGGAGGCGACCACGGCCACCACCATCACCATGACGACGATGTGAAGAGCTTTGTCTTCAAGTCCGAGCGGCCGTTCGACGCTGCCAAGCTGGAGGACTTTCTGGGTGCCATCGTCAATATCTACGGCCCGCGCATGCTGCGCTACAAGGGCGTGCTGTACATGAAAGGCACGGATCGCAAGGTTATCTTTCAGGGCGTGCACCAATTGATGGGCAGCGACCTGGGCCCGGCGTGGGCGGATGGCGAAGTTCGCTGCAGCAAGATGGTATTCATTGGCATTGATCTGCCCAAGGACATCCTTCTGCAAGGCATGGAGCAGTCACTGGTGTAACGCATGCAGCGAGTTACCGATAGCAAACAACAATGGCGGGGAGCTGAATGATTGTCTCGATTTTGCAACTGATGGGTTTTACCAAGGCGAAACCTGTACACTCGCGCGCCGGAGAAACAAGCACCGAGCATGCACAGGCCAGTTCTGGCAGGAGACAAGACGTGAAAGCGAAATCCGGTAAAGATGCGAAGGCCAAGGCCAAAAAACCAAGCCCGAAACCAGCTGCAAAAGCAGCTGTTAAACCGGTTGTGAAAAAGCCTGTGGGTAAAACCACCGCAAAACCTGTGGCCAAACCCGTGCCTAAAGCCAAAGCAAAATCCGCTCCCAAACCCGTAGCAAAGAGTGCAGCCAAGAAAGTAGCCAAGCCCGTGGCGAAGAGTGCGGCGAAACCCGTGCCCAAAGCGAAGGCAAAGCCAGCACCCAAAGCCCCGGTCAAAGTGCTGGTCAAGGCGAAAGCCAAACCACCAGCCAAGCCTGTAGCCAAAGCTGCCAAACCGGTAGCGAAGCCCGCAAGCAAGACGGTCTTGAAAAAGCCAGCTCCCCAGCCCGCTTCCAAAGCGAAAGTCATCCCCAAAGCACAGGCCAAGCCTGCGCCTGTTAGCGTTAAACCCAAGGAAAAAATTCTTTTGTCAGCATCTTCCACACTGGCCAAGCCAGTTGCCGCACCTGTAGTCGCGGCCCCAGTGACCCCTCCCGCCAAGGCGGGCCGTCCTTCTTCCCGTCTGGCCCAGCTCACGGTCCCCTCGATGGCGCAAAGCGTTGCGTCCACCGCCGCCAAGGCCAGCTACACACAAAGCGTGCCTTTGCACGTGATCGTTCCTGCGCTGCCTTCTTCCGTCAAGAAAGACCCCAAGCTGGCCAACAACTGGAAAACCAAACCGGTTGCTGAGTTGAGTGATGCGGAACTGATGGCGATGCCCGATTCGGAATACATGAACGAAGTGCAATTGGCTGCCTTTCGCCTCAAGCTGGCCGAGCTCAAGCGCGGCATCCTGAGCAATGCGGGTGAAACCACCGAGCATTTGCGCGAAGACACCTCGGTCGTGCCTGATCCGGCGGACCGCGCCACGATTGAAGAAGAGCACGCGCTGGAGCTGCGTACCCGCGATCGCGAACGCAAGTTGCTCAAGAAGATTGAGCAGTCCATTGCCCGCATTGACGCCGGTGACTATGGCTACTGCGACGAGACTGGCGAGCCGATTGGTGTTGGCCGCCTGCTGGCCCGTCCTACTGCAACGCTGTCGCTGGAAGCGCAACAACGGCGCGAGCTGAAACAGAAGATGTTTGGCGATTAATATTGCGCATTTGAGATGCCTTGATCGATCAATGACGCAACCTTATGGCCACTAACGAAGATCGCCCCAGCCTGCTGAGCAAGGTGGCGATGTTTGTTCGCAATCCGACCAAGGACTGGTCGGAGCTGGATCAGGTTGATCTGCCAGACGACAGCGGCTACGACAAGCAGGCCTTGAAGGCCATGATTGAGCGCAAACGGCAAAACGACTTTGTCCGCAAGCGCGAGTTCGATCAGTTGCGCAAGTTGCGCAATCGCGATCCCGGTGCCGTTGCCGCAGCAGCACGGCCTTCGTTTTTCCAGACCAGTATTCCCACCGACCCGGATGGTCGCGCCGTCACGCTCAAGAAGATTGACGAGATTGAAGCGCAGATGTCCAAGCAGTGGTGGAAGGGAAAGCAGGAAGCCGCTGCGATGGGCACGGAGGCGACACCCCAAGTGGGGGAGAGCGTAGCAAGCTCCACGGAGGCATCTACCCTGGCTCCGGGCGTGGCTGCCGATCACTTTGATGGTGCGTCCTCCTCTGATACCGGTGGCCCAACCAAATCCTTTGAACCCAGTGACTTTGCGCCCACTGAAATGGGTTCCGGCATGGCGCCCGTGGGTGGGCCTGGGAATGCAGGCCGCGGCGGCCCCTTCAACCCTGCACCCGTGGTGGCAGGTAGTGCCGCTGCTCTTGGCTTCGACCAGGGATTTTCCGCCTCCAAGCTGTTTGCCATTGACTCTGAGGAGATGGCTACAGATCCAGAGCTCGAAGAAGCTGCTATTCGCTTCGCCAATGGCGATGACGCAGGAGCGGAAAGTGGCTTGCTGGAGGCCTTGCGTTCAGAACATGTAGCCCCTGATGTAGCGATTTCCTGGGCAGCTGCCTTGTTTGATTTGTATCGCGCAACCGGTAATCGCGCAGGTTTTGACCGCGCCATGGAAGCTGTTTCGGGACGCTTCGACAATCTGCAGCCCGTCTGGTTCTCTCTTGCAGAAGCTGCAGCGCATGCTGTAGCGGCGTCGTCAACCCCCGCGTCGCTGGCAGAGGCCGGGCTTGCGGCGGGTAAGGCGATGTGGTCCAGCCCCGCGGGGCTGACACTGGCGTCCATGGAGCTTCTGCGTGAAGTCTTGGGCTCTCAACCCATGCCATGGCATCTTGATTGGACGACGCTGGACCATGTGGAGCCGGACGCCATGCCACTGCTGGGCGGGCTGTTCAGCAGCTTGTGCAATGAGCCGGTTTCGCTGCGCTTCACCGGGGCCGAGCATTTGGTGCAGACCTTGCGCTCCATGACGCCCTCCGGCAATCGCAACATTGAGATGTCTACCTGGCAGATCCGAATGGACGTGCTACGCACGATGCGTATGCAGGACGAGTTTGAATTGGCGGCGTTGGACTATTGCGTAACCTATGAGGTTTCGCCCCCGGCCTGGATGGATGCACGTTGCCAGTTTGAGGACGTCACGGCGACGGTCAACTCGCAGTTTGGCGATAAGGGCATTGTGATGACGGCGCCCATGGGCCTGGACGACGGCAGCGCCGCCACGGTCGATCTGCGCGGTGAAATTCTGGGCGACGCAACACAGGCTTTGGCCGCGCTGGACGGTTCCGGCTCACGCAGCGAAAACATTGTGATTTCGTGCGCTGCATTGGTGCGGGTGGACTTCTCCGCAGCGGGCAGCATCCTCAATTGGGTGGCAACCCGGCAGGCGTCAGGCTGCCACGTTCAGTTCCGCGATGTGCATCGCCTGGTGGCTGCGTTTTTCACGGTCATCGGCATCAATGAACACGCCCGGGTCGTGCCCCGGTTGATGTAACCCTGCGCAGACGGCGATTCCTGCTGTCGCACCACCGTTGCCCCCGCGGTACACCCTGTTGTTCGTTGCGAAATCAGGGTTTCCCACAGGGAGCCTCAAATTCCTTCAAGCATCACTTTCAGTACCTTCTCTAAGTCCTTCATTTAGAACGATTTTTACGCAATAAATGCGTTCAAATCCGCGCCTAAGTCCTTGATTTCATTGGAAAATTTTGTAACAGGCCTTGTTGTGCGCATGGCTTTTGCTGATACAGTGCAAAAAAGTGCAATTAAGTGGTAAATCGTGCCGCTTGATTGCCGTATGGCTGCAACTGCACAACAAAAGGGTCGGTACACGTGTTTCAAGGGGCTTCGTCACTCAGTCTGGATGCCAAGGGGCGGCTTAGCGTGCCGACTCGGCACCGTGACGTCCTGAGCGCGACTGCCGCTGGCCAGCTCACGATCACCAAACACCCCCACGGTTGCCTGATGGTGTTTCCCCGCCCCGAGTGGGAAAAATTCCGTGAACGTATTGCGGCATTGCCGATGGCCGCCCAATGGTGGAAGCGCATCTTCTTGGGCAATGCGATGGATGTGGAACTGGATGGCACTGGCCGTGTTCTGGTCTCGCCCGAATTGCGCGCCGCTGCAGGCATCAGCAAGGACGCTGTCTTGCTGGGCATGGGCAACCACTTCGAGCTTTGGGACAAAGCGACTTACGACGCGCAGGAAGCAGAAGCCATGCAGGGCGACATGCCCGATGTGTTCAAGGACTTTTCGTTCTAGGTCGGCCCGGTGGACGCTCCATGGACCCATGCCACCGTATTGTTGAACGAAGCCGTAGACGCCTTGTTCAGCAGTGGCAAAGAATCGTTCCCCAATGCAGCCGATGGCACCTATGTGGATGCCACGTTCGGACGTGGTGGCCACTCGCGCCTGCTGCTCTCCAGGCTGTCGCCCCAAGGGCGCCTGATCGCCTTCGATCGCGACCTGGAAGCGGTTGCCGGTGCCGCGCAAATCGAGGACGCGCGGTTCTCGATCCGGCATGCCGCCTTTTCTCAAATCAACACACTGCCCCCCGCCAGCGTCAACGGACTGCTGATGGACATCGGGGTCAGCTCACCGCAGATCGACAACCCGCAGCGGGGCTTCAGCTTCCGCAACGATGGGCCGCTCGATATGCGCATGGATACCACGCGGGGCCAGAGTGTGGCGCAGTGGCTGGAAACAGCCGAAGTCAATCAACTCACGGAGGTGATACGTGAATATGGTGAAGAACGGTTTGCTGGCCCAATTGCAAAGGCGATTGTTGCTCGCCGACAGGAACGGGGCCCAATTTCAACCACCTCCGAGTTGGCCCAACTCGTGGCTGAGCAGGTCAAAACCCGCGAGCCGGGCAAGGACCCTGCAACGCGCACATTTCAGGCTTTTCGGATTTTCATCAACGCCGAGCTTGAAGAGCTGCAACAGGCGTTAGAAGCGAGTCTTGACGTGCTGGCTCCTGGCGGTCGTTTGGTCGTGATCAGCTTCCATTCGCTGGAAGACCGGATCGTGAAGCAATTCATCGCGAAGCATTCGCGCGATGAGTTCGACCGTCGCGCGCCGTTTGCTGCGCCCAAAGTGATGCAACTCAAATCGCTGGGCCGTGTCAAACCTTCCGATGCCGAGATCAGCGGCAATGCGCGCTCGCGCAGCGCCATGATGCGTGTTGCGCAGAGGATGCCAGCATGATTCGCATCAACCTCATGCTGATGCTCGCGGTGATGGCCAGCGCGGTGTATCTCGTGGCTGTGCAGTACGAGTCGCGCCGCCAGTTCACCGAACTGGACCGCGCGCGCGCTGAAGCGCGCCGACTGGAAACTGAGCACGAACGCCTTGAAGTGGAAAAGCGCGCACAAGCCACGCCAGCGCGCGTGGAAAAATTGGCGCGTGAAAAACTGGCGATGCGCCAGGCAACTCCTGCCATCACGACCTACGTGACCTATTCCACGCTGGCCCAAGACGCACCGCAGCCTGCCATTGGCAAAGCTCCAGCCAAGGGAGGGCAGCCATGAGCCGAAGCGTGCTCTACACCTCCAGCCCATTGCTGGCCAGCCGCACGCCGGTATGGCGCAGCAAGTTCGTTGTGGGTGCGATTGCACTGGCCTTCACTGCATTGGCGGCGCGCGCGGCCTATATCCAGGTAGTCGCGAATGATTTCTTCCAGCGCCAGGGTGAAGTACGCTTCGCCCGCACGCTGGATTTGCCCGCCAACCGCGGCCGCATTCTGGACCGTAACGGACAAATCCTGGCAAGCAGCGTACCGGCGCCCAGCATCTGGGCGATTCCGGAAGACGTGACGCTGGAAAAGGGCCAGTTGCAGCAATTGGCCAAACTGCTGGAAATGCCCGCAGCCGATCTGGCGAAGAAGCTGGACGACGAGGACAAGACCTTTGTCTGGCTCAAGCGCCAGGTGGACGCGAGCGTCGCCAAACAAATTGCAGCCCTGGATATCAAGGGCATTTACCAGCGCAGGGAATTCAAGCGCCAGTACCCCGAGGGCGCGTCGGCCGCGCATGTGGTGGGCTTCACCAACGTGGAAGACAACGGCCAGGAAGGTGTTGAGCTGATGTTCAACAAGGCCTTGCTGGGCAAGCCCGGCATGCGCCATGTGATCAAGGACCGCTTGGGTCGCGCCGTTGAGAATGTGGGCGAGGTGGTAGAGCCGGTAGATGGACGCGACCTGCAACTCAGCATTGACAGCAAGATCCAGTTCTTTGCCTACCAGAAGCTGCGCGATGCCGTGATTGCCAACAAGGCGCAGGCGGGCAGTGTGGTGGTGCTGGATGCGATTACCGGTGAAGTGCTGGCGTTGGTCAACTACCCCAGCTATATCCCTGACAAGCGTCAGAACCTGACCGGCGCGCAACTGCGCAACCGTGCGCTGACGGATACCTTCGAGCCTGGCTCGGTGATGAAGCCATTCACCATCGGCCTGGCATTGGAGACCGGACGCGTCAAGCCCAGCACCGTCATCGACACTGCGCCAGGTTCCATCGTTATCAGCGGCGCGAAGATCAGCGACTCGCATGCGCATGGCGCATTGACGGTAGAGCAGGTCATTCAGACATCCAGCAACGTTGGCACCACCAAGATCGCGATGCAGATGCCATCCAGCGAAATGTGGAACACCTTCACGCAGGCGGGCTTCGGGCAAAAGCCACAAGTCGAGTTTCCAGGTGTTGTGTCTGGCCGCCTGCGTCCGGCCAAGAGCTGGCGTCCGATTGAGCAGGCTACGATTTCCTATGGCTACGGCCTGTCGGCATCGTTGTTCCAGATGGCACGGTCGTACACCGTGTTTTCGCACGACGGACAAATCATTCCAGCGACCCTGCTAAAGAGCAGCGAGCCCGCAGTGGGCGTCAGTGTGTTCTCGGCCAACACCGCCGCCGAGATACGCCACATGCTGCAAATGGCAGCAGGCCCTGGTGGTACCGGCCCCAAGGCGCAAACGCTGGGCTACTCGGTGGGTGGAAAGTCCGGTACCGCCTACAAACAGGTGGGCAAGGGCTACGGTACCGACGGGAATCGCAAATACCGCAGCTGGTTTGTGGGCATGGCGCCGATCGAACAACCGCGCGTGATCGTTGCCGTGATGATCGACGAACCTACCGCTGGCAAATACTTTGGCGGTGATGTCGCCGCACCGGTATTCAGCGAAACGGTGCAACAGACCCTGCGCATGCTGGGTGTGCAGCCCGACATGGCAGTGCGCCCGCAAATCGTTGCGAATGCGGTGGAGGAAAGTTTCTGATGCTGGAACTCCACACGCCCGAGCAAGCTGCGCAATGGCTGCGCAGCAAAGTGCGTGGCGCGCTACAGACCGACAACCGTCAACTGCAACCCGGTGATGCCTTGCTGGCTTGGCCACGTGGCAAGGTCGATGCGCGCAGTTTTGTTGCCCCAACGCTGGGGCGAGGCATGGTCTGCCTGGTGGAGCACGAAGGCGCACAGGGGTTTGATCTCCATGGTGACAACGTGGCCAGTTATCGCGGGCTCAAGGCGGATGCAGGACGCATTGCGGCCGATTTTTATGGCCAACCCAGCGCGGGCATGGATGTACTGGCGGTCACCGGAACCAATGGCAAGACGTCGACTGCGTGGTGGCTGGCGCACGCCCTGTCTGCTTTGCCGCGGAACGGCCACGCGCCATGTGCGGTGGTCGGTACCTTGGGCGTAGGCCTGCCGCCGGTAGTTCAGTCCACGGGTTTGACCACACCAGAAGCGGTCTTTCTTCAGCACACGCTGCACGGTTTTGCGCAGCAAGGCGTCAAGGCCGTGGCGATGGAAGCCTCGTCGATTGGGATAGATGAACACCGTCTTGATGGCACGCAAATCCACGTCGCTATCTTCACCAATTTGACGCAAGACCATCTGGATTACCACGGCAGCATGGAAGCTTATTGGCAGTCCAAGCGCCGTTTGTTCGCATGGCCCGGTTTGCGCGCAGCAGTCATCAATGTCGACGATGCCCATGGCGCTGAACTTGCCGCCGAATTGCAGAGTGGTGCGCTGGATGTCTGGACGGTGTCGTACCAGCGCGAGGCGCGGGTACGCGCCAGCAACATCCGTTATGGCGCCCAAGGCGTCGCGTTTGATGTGGTCGAAGGTGGCCAGTCATGGCTTTTGTCCACACACATGATTGGCACTTACAACGTCTCCAACATGCTGGGTGTTCTGGCAGCAATGCGCGCGCTGGGTGTGCCCATGCAGGACGCCGTGCGCGCATGCAGCGATTTGCGCCCTGTGCCCGGACGCATGGAATGTCTCGGTGGCCTGGACGCGCCGCTGGTGGCGGTGGACTATGCACACACGCCGGATGCACTGGACCAGGCGCTGATGGCACTGCGTCCGTTGACAGACGCACGTGGCGGCAAGCTGTGGTGTGTGTTTGGTTGTGGCGGAGACCGCGATGCGACCAAGCGCCCGTTAATGGGTGCGATTGCTGCGCGCCAGGCAGACCAGGTGGTCGTTACCAGCGACAACCCGCGCAGTGAAAAACCCGAGGCCATCATCGCGCAGATATTGCACGGTGCTGCAGGCAACCAGGAGGTTCAGGTGCAAGCCGACCGTGCTCAGGCCATTGCATTGAGCATTGCCAATGCCAAAGCGCAGGACGTGATCCTGCTGGCCGGCAAGGGCCACGAAGCAGTGCAGGAAATCGCAGGCACCAAGTTCGAATTCTCCGATGCTGCGCACGCGACCGCAGCGCTGCTGGCCCGCGCTGCGGGTGTGGAGGCCCACACATGAGCATGATGACGGCCGCTCAAGTGAATGGCTTTCTGCCGGGCTCGGTACTAGTCGGCGATGGTGCGGTGTCGGTGCAACGCGTGCACACCGATTCGCGCACCTTGAATGCAGGCGATCTCTTCGTTGCATTGAAGGGCGAAAAATTTGATGCCAATGCCTTCCTGCCGGATGCAGTGGCAAAGGGCGCAGCGGTATTGCTGTGCCATCCGCAAACTACGCCCGATGCCGCAGTGGCTGGCGTGCCGCGCATTGAAGTGGCGGATACCACGCTGGCGCTGGGCGCATTGGCAACCCAATGGCGCAAGCAATTTGATTTGCCGCTGATTGCCGTGACCGGCAGCAACGGCAAGACCACGGTGACGCAGATGCTGGCATCTATTCTGCGAGCTGCGCACCCGGACGGTAGTTCATTGGCCACACAAGGCAATCTGAATAACGAGATCGGCGTGCCGATGACGCTTTTGCGTCTGCGCGCCGAGCATCAGAGGGCAGTAGTCGAGCTGGGCATGAACCACCCCGGTGAAATTGCTACGTTGGCCGCAATGGCGCAACCCACGGTTGCACTGGTCAACAACGCGCAGCGTGAGCATCTGGAATTCATGCACACGATCGAAGCCGTAGCCCGTGAAAACGGTTCGGTCATCAATTCGTTGGGGGCAGACGGCGTTGCGGTTTTCCCGCATGACGATGCCTACGCGCCGCTGTGGCGTTCGATGGCAGGTGCGCGCCGCGCTGTGACGTTTGCGATGACAGGTACTGGCGGCGCAAACCATCTGGTGTGCCGCGACGCGCAATGGAGCGGATCGCATTGGGATGTGCAGGCCCAGGGCCTGGGCGTCGAGTTGCAGTTCGCATTGCACGTCGCCGGCAAGCACAACGTGCAAAACGCATTGGCTGCTGCGGCCTGTGCCTTGAGTGCAGGTGTACCCGCTGCCGCTGTTCAGGCGGGTCTCGCACAGTTTGCGCCAGTCAAAGGCCGGTCACGCGCTTTTGTCTTGAAGGTGGGCGGCAAAGACATCACGGTGGTGGACGACACCTACAACGCGAACCCCGACTCGGTACGCGCTGCGATTGATGTGTTGGCTGAATTGCCCGGACCACGCTTGCTGGTATTGGGCGACATGGGTGAAGTGGGCGAGCAGGGGCCGCAGTTCCACACCGAAGCCGGTGCATATGCCAAGACCCGTGGTATCGAACATTTCATGGCGTTAGGTGTGTTGTCGCAATCGGCGGTCGACGCCTTCCCCGGTTCACAACACTTTGATGCGATGGACGCGCTGAAACACGCCACGACCGCAGCGCTGCCGCAGATGCGCAGCGTGCTGGTCAAGGGATCCCGCTTTATGCGGATGGAACAAGTTGTTGAGGAAATTTCATGCTCCTGAGTCTGGCCCAATGGCTGCAAACCCTGTCACCGGATTTCGGTTTTTTTCGGGTGTTCCAGTACCTCACGTTCCGTGCGGTGATGGCCGCCATGACGTCTTTGTTGATCGGCCTAGCGGCCGGGCCGTTTGTGATTCGCCGTCTGCGCGAGCTGAAGATTGGCCAGCCGGTGCGTGGTTACGGCATGGAAACCCATCTCTCCAAGAGTGGCACGCCGACCATGGGCGGCGTACTGATCCTGCTGTCGATTGCGATCTCCACGCTGTTGTGGTTTGACTTGTCGAACCGCTTCGTCTGGATCGTGCTGCTGGTCACGCTGGGCTTTGGTGCGATTGGCTGGGTCGATGACTGGCGCAAGGTCGTCAACAAAGACCCCGAAGGCATGCGCTCGCGCGAAAAGTATTTCTGGCAGTCCGTGATCGGTCTGCTGGCTGCGCTGTACCTGGTGTTCAGCATTTCCGAAAGCTCCAACCTGAAAGTGCTGGAGCTGTTCCTGAACTGGGTGGGTTCTGGTTTTGACGTCAACCTGCCACCCAAGGCGGGCCTGATGCTCCCGTTCTTCAAGGAAGTCAGCTATCCATTGGGCGTGTTGGGCTTTGTCGTTTTGACCTATCTGGTGATCGTTGGCTCCAGCAATGCCGTCAACCTGACCGATGGCCTCGATGGCTTG
This sequence comes from Rhodoferax sp. P2_H8_2, assembly GCF_056403235.1. Lineage (NCBI taxonomy): Bacteria > Pseudomonadati > Pseudomonadota > Betaproteobacteria > Burkholderiales > Comamonadaceae > Rhodoferax > Rhodoferax sp. P2_H8_2. The sequence goes on along the minus strand of NZ_JBFUFW010000001.1, from coordinate 309,314 downwards.
GCCATCATGCCGGTGGTGATGGTGGGTTCGGCGCTGGGCGTATTCGCCTATGTGACCGGCAGCTCGGTGTATTCCAAGTACCTGTTCTTTCCGCATATCCCTGGCTCTGGCGAGCTGCTGATCTTCTGCTCGGCGATGGCCGGTGCGGGCCTGGCCTTCCTGTGGTTCAACACACACCCTGCACAAGTGTTCATGGGCGATGTGGGAGCGCTGGCGCTGGGCGCTGCGCTGGGCACGATCGCCGTGATCGTGCGCCAGGAAATTGTGCTGGCCATCATGGGCGGCATCTTTGTTGTTGAAGCCCTGTCGGTGATGCTGCAGGTCAGCTACTTCAAGTACACCAAAAAGAAATTCGGTGAAGGCCGTCGCCTGTTCAAGATGGCACCGCTGCACCACCACTTTGAGAAGACCGGCTGGAAAGAAACGCAAGTGGTTGTGCGTTTCTGGATCATCACGATGCTCCTGTGCCTGGTGGGCCTGTCCACGCTGAAACTGCGATGAACGAGAACGACATTCACGACGACGACCCAACGCTACCCCCTGAGGTAGCGCTGCCTTTGCAGGTGCCGCAGGAGCACGTGCAGGATGCGCCGTTGCCGGAAGCTCTGGCTGACGAAGTGATTGCGTCGGATGTTGTTGCGCCCGAGGAATCGGTTGCCTCTGAGGAGCCGGTTGTAACGGAGGCATCTGTTGTGGCGATAACGCCAGTCACTGCACCTGCCGCGCGTGCATTGCCCACCACACTGACCGCCGCGCGTGATGCCGCCGCTTTCGTGGCGCAGATCTTTGCCGATGACAAGCCTGCGACGCCGCCGGTGGCTCCCGTGGAAGCTTCTGACGATGTTTTACCCGCAGCTGTCGATACCCCCGTGGTGGACGAAGCGCAGCCCAAAGAGATGCCACCCTTGCTGTTGGATCAAAACGTGTTGATCCTGGGCTTGGGTGCATCCGGTCTCGCGATGGCGCGCTGGTGCGCGCGTCAGGGTGCAGCCAGCATCACCGTGGCCGACACACGTGAGGCACCGCCGCAACTGGCCGCGTTGCAGCAGGAGTTGCCACGGGTACGTTTTGTGCCCGGGGCTTTTAACGCCGCCCTGGTCGAAGGCCAGAACCTGCATGCGGTATACCGTTCTCCAGGTTTGAGTCCAGAGACAATTGCTCCTGTTTTAGGAGCTTCTCACGCACATTCCATAAGCATCAGCGGCGAATTGGGCTTGTACTCACAAGCGCTGGCGGCATTGCAGGCTGCGCAAGATTACATGCCTGCGGTGCTGGCCATCACCGGTACCAACGGCAAAACGACGGTGACCTCGTTGACCGGCCAGCTGATCGCCCATGCTGGCAAGTCGGTCGCCGTCGCGGGCAATATTGGCCCCACGCTGCTGGACACGCTCACTGCGCACATGGAAGCCAAGACGCTGCCCGACGCCTGGGTATTGGAGTTGTCCAGCTTTCAGCTCGACAGTGCAACTGGTTTCGAGCCGACTGCGGCCGTGGTGCTGAATGTGACGCAGGACCATTTGGACTGGCATGGCAACATGCAGGCCTACGCCTCAGCCAAGGCCCGCATCTTCGGCCAAAAGGCCTTGATGGTGTTGAACCGCGATGACGCGCTGGTGATGGCCATGCTGCCCGAGCCGATTCGCGCCAAGCTGCAAAAGCCGCAATGGCGTGCTTACGCCACCTTTGGCACCGACATGCCGCAGCGTCCGGGTGACTTTGGTCTGGAAGACGTCAATGGCATGGTCTGGTTGGTGCGCGCGCTGGAGGCGGATGAGACGATCAAAAAACGCAAAGACAGCGAAGAAGAGTTGCACTTCCAGCGGCTGATGCCAGCCGATGCGCTGCGCATCCGCGGTAGCCACAACGCATCCAATGCCTTGGCCGCGCTGGCGCTGTGTGCGTCCGCCGGTTGTGCGCTGGCACCGATTCTGTTTGGCCTGCGCGAATATCGCGGCGAGCCACACCGCGTGGAGCCCGTGGGCATCATCAATGGCGTCGAGTTTCTGGACGACAGCAAGGGCACGAACGTAGGCGCTACCGCTGCGGCGCTCAAAGGACTGGGCGAAGACCGCAAGGTGGTAGTGATTTTGGGCGGTGAAGGCAAAGGCCAAGACTTTGCGCCGCTGGCCGAGCCGGTTGCGCGCTATGTGCGCGCTGTCGTGCTGATTGGCCGCGATGCGCCACTGATTCGTGCTGCACTGGAAGACACCGGCGTGACTTTGCTGGACGCTACCAGCATGGAAGAGGCCGTGACATTGGCGAACACCAAAGCGCATGCCGGTGATGCGGTGCTGATGTCACCGGCCTGTGCCAGCTTTGACATGTTTGACAATTACGAGCACCGTGCGCGTGTGTTCGTAGCCGCGGTGCGCGATCTGGCGTTGTCCGTCGGCGTGGACTTGGAGACTGCTGCATGACCGCCTGGGCACAGTCTCTGTCCGGTTGGTTCGCGTCGCGCGCGGATGCGGCAGCGGCCGTGTTGCCGGTCCGCTTGAGCGGCCGCGGCTCGTTCGCCGCGGATTCGACGCCGGCCAAGGTCAAAGGCTTTGACCAACCGCTGGTCTGGGTCGTGATGGTGCTGTTGATGTGGGGGCTGGTGATGGTGTATTCCGCATCGATTGCGATGCCGGACAACCCACGCTTTGCAAACTATTCGCACACGCACTTTCTGGTGCGTCACACGATTTCCATTGGTGTGGCCTTTGTCGGCGCGTTGATTGCGTTTCAGATACCGGTGCAAACCTGGGAGAAGGTCGCGCCCTGGTTGTTTGTGCTGTCGCTGGTGTTGCTGATGGCGGTGCTGGTGCCTTTCATTGGCAAGGGCGTGAACGGTGCGCGGCGCTGGATTTCCATGGGCATCATGAACTTCCAGCCCTCTGAGCTCGCCAAGCTGGCGGTGCTTCTGTATGCGGCTGACTACATGGTGCGCAAGATGGAGGTGAAGGAACACTTCTTCCGCGCCGTAATGCCCATGGGTGCCGCGGTGGCCATCGTGGGCCTGCTGCTGCTGGCCGAGCCCGACATGGGCGCGTTTATGGTGATCGCCGTGATTGCGATGGGCATTCTGTTCCTGGGCGGCGTGAACGCCCGCATGTTCTTTCTGATCGCAACCGTTTTGGTGGTGGCGTTCAGCTTGATGATTGCGCTGTCCGAATGGCGGCGCGAGCGCATCTTTGCGTACCTGAATCCGTGGGACGAAAAGCTGACGCTGGGCAAGGGCTACCAGCTGTCGCATTCGCTGATTGCGATTGGCCGCGGCGAAATCTTTGGCGTGGGTCTGGGTGGCAGTGTCGAGAAGCTCCATTGGCTGCCCGAAGCGCATACCGACTTTTTGCTGGCCGTGATCGGCGAAGAGTTTGGTCTGGTCGGTGTGGTGATTCTGATCGGCCTGTTCCTGTGGCTGACGCGCCGCATCATGCACATCGGCCGCCAGGCGATAGCGCTGGATCGCGTGTTTGCCGGCCTGGTTGCGCAGGGCGTCGGTATCTGGATGGGCTTTCAGGCCTTCATCAACATGGGTGTGAACCTGGGCGCATTGCCGACCAAGGGTCTGACGCTGCCGTTGATGAGCTATGGCGGGTCGGCGATTCTGATCAACCTGGTTGCGATCGCCATCGTTCTTCGTATCGATTACGAGAACCGCCAACTCATGCAGGGAGGCCGGGTATGACGCAGAAATGTGCGCTCATCATGGCCGGCGGTACGGGCGGCCATATCTTCCCGGGCCTCGCTGTTGCACAGGCTTTGCGTGACAAAGGCTGGCGCGTGCACTGGTTGGGCGCGCCTGACAGCATGGAGAGCCGCATCGTGCCGCAACGTGGCTTCGCGCTGGAGCTGGTGCAGTTTGGCGGCGTGCGCGGCAAAGGTCTCAAGACACTGGCACTGCTGCCGTTCAAGCTGCTGCGCGCGTTCTGGCAAAGCCTGCAAGTGGTGCGCCGCGTGCGCCCGCAGTTGCTGGTGGGGCTGGGTGGCTACATCACCTTCCCCGGCGGCATGATGGGCACGCTGCTGGGCAAACCCCTCGTGTTGCATGAGCAGAACTCGGTGGCGGGCATGAGCAACAAGGTACTGGCCCGCATCGCCGACCGCGTGTTCACCGCGTTTCCGAACGTGATGCCCAAGGCGCAATGGGTGGGCAATCCGCTGCGCTCCGAATTTCTGCAACAGCCTGGGCCAACAGAACGATTCGCGGGGCGTACCGGCCCGCTCAATGTATTGGTCGTCGGTGGCAGTCTGGGTGCGCGTGCACTCAATACCGTGGTGCCGCAAGCGCTGGCGTTGATTCCCGAAAACATGCGCCCTGTGGTGACGCACCAGAGCGGCGAAAAGCAACTGGCCGAGCTGCAAGCCAACTACGCACAAGCGGGTGTGCAAGCGACGCTGACTCCCTTCATCACCAACACTGCGCAAGCGTTTGCAGAAGCGGACCTCGTGATCTGCCGCGCCGGTGCTAGCACCGTGACTGAAATCGCGGCGATTGGTGCAGCGGCGGTGTTCGTGCCGTTCCCGTCGGCGGTGGACGACCACCAGACCCACAACGCGCGCTTCCTGGTCGATCAGGGTGGTGGCTGGCTGATGCCGCAGGCCGAACTGACGCCCCAGGTGCTGGCCGACATGCTGCAAAAATTGGAGCGGCCCACGCTGCTAGAACGGGCGCTGGCGGCCAAAATGATGCAGAAGCTGCAGGCGACCGAAATCGTCGTGCAGGCGTGTGAGGAGTTGGCCGCATGAAGCACGCCATCTCGCACATCCACTTTGTCGGCATCGGTGGCGCGGGCATGTCCGGCATCGCAGAAGTGTTGTTGAACATGGGCTACACGGTGTCGGGCTCGGACTTGAGCGACAGCGCCACTTTGCAGCGGCTGGCGACTCTGGGCATCCAGACCTTCGTCGGCCACGCAGCCAGCAATGTCGCAGGCGCCGAAGCGGTAGTGACATCCAGTGCGGTACACGCCGACAACCCCGAAGTGGTCCAAGCCAGAAGTATGGCGATCCCCGTCGTGCCACGCGCGCAGATGCTGGCCGAGCTGATGCGCATGAAGCAGGGCATTGCGATTGCGGGTACGCATGGCAAGACTACGACGACCAGTCTGGTTGCCAGCGTGCTGGCGCAAGGCGGGCTGGATCCGACCTTTGTGATCGGTGGCCGACTGAACAGTGCGGGCGTCAATGCCCGTCTGGGGACCGGCGAGTACATCGTGGTCGAGGCCGATGAGTCGGACGCATCCTTCCTGAATCTATTGCCGGTGATGGCCGTGGTGACGAATATCGACGCCGACCATATGGAAACCTATGGCCATGACCTCGGCCGCCTGCATACCGCGTTTGTCGACTTCCTGCACCGCATGCCGTTCTACGGCACAGCGGTGGTGTGTACTGACGACGCAGGTGTGCGTGACATTGTGGGCCGCATCGATTGCCGTGTACGCAGCTATGGCGTGAATGAATCTGCGCATTTCCGTGCCATGAACATCCGCGCTGTCGGCGCGCAGATGCATTTCACGGTGCAACGCAAATTCCCAGCGGGTGCGCCCGACTTGAATGTGGTGTTGAACCTGGCGGGTCACCACAACGTGCTCAACGCTTTGTCGGCGATTGCCATTGCAGCGGAGCTTCAAATTGAAGACGCCGCGCTGCTGAAGGCCTTGGCCGATTTCAGTGGCGTCGGCCGACGCTTTCAGCGTTACGGCGATGCGCAGTTACCCGTGGGTGGCGTAGTGACGGTGATTGATGACTATGGCCACCATCCGGTCGAGATGGCCGTCACGCTGGCGGCAGCGCGCGGTGCATTCCCCGGCCGCCGTCTGGTGTTGGCCTTCCAGCCGCACCGCTACACCCGTACGCGTGATTGCTTTGAGGCCTTCGTGCAAGTCATGGGCAAGGCCGACGTGGTGGTGTTGACTGACGTGTATGCCGCAGGCGAAGCGCCAATAGCGGGCGCAGATAGCACTGCACTGGCAGGTGCGATGCGCGCTGCCGGGTTACCAGTCCCCGTGCTGGTCGGAGCGGTGACCGAAATGCCCAAGGCGTTGCAAGACACCTGCCGCAACGGCGACGTGCTGCTATGCATGGGCGCCGGATCGATTGGCACGGTTCCAGCGAAGTTGCTGGAATTGCTATCAAAAAATGAGCGTGTCACGCACGCAGGACAGGCGCTATGAGCGATTTGAAACAGGAATTCGGGAAAGTAGCGGTGCTGATGGGTGGGGCCTCGGCGGAGCGCGAGGTGTCGCTGATGTCGGGCGAGGGCGTGTTGAAAGCCTTGCTTTCACAAGGCGTGGATGCGTATGCGTTCGATCCGCGCGACCGCGACCTGGGGGATCTGAAACGCGAAGGCTTTGCGCGCTGCTTTATCGCGCTGCATGGACGCTTCGGTGAAGACGGAACGGTGCAGGGCGCGTTGGAGCTGATGGGCATTCCCTATACCGGTTCGGGTGTGATGGCCTCCGCCATTGCGATTGACAAGGTCACGACCAAGCGCATCTGGCTGTCCGAAGACATCCCCACGCCGCGTTACCAGCTCTTGCGCCGCGGCGCGTTTGACCGCAAGCAGGTCATTGAGGTGCCGGACACACTCGGCCTACCGGTGATCGTCAAGCCTGCGCGCGAAGGTTCGTCGATTGGCGTTACCAAGGTGTTGGGCTACTCCGGCATGGCAGACGCAGTGGATGCTGCAGGCAAGCTGGACGCCGACATCCTATGCGAGCAATGCATCGAAGGCGATGAAGTGACCTGCCCGGTATTGGGATCGGGCGACAGCGCACGCGCGTTGCCGGTGATTCGCATCGTCGCGCCAGAAGGCAATTACGACTACCAAAATAAATACTTTACCGATGACACCAAATACCTTGTGCCCTGCGGCTTACCGACTGGTGAGGAGGAAGCGATTCAGGCGCTGGTGCTGAAGGCTTATCGCGTGCTGGGTTGCCGCGGCTGGGGTCGCATCGACGTAATGATCGACCGCGCCACGCGCAAGCCCTACCTGCTCGAGATCAACACGTCGCCGGGCATGACCGGGCATTCGCTGGTGCCGATGTCGGCGCGCGCCGCTGGTATCAGTTACGAAGAACTGTGCGTGCATCTGCTGCGCGGCGCAACCACTGACACGGGGGATCTTGCATGAATGCACCCGTAGCATCGCCGCTGGATGTCCGTCTGATGAACATGACGGCGGTGGTGCTATTTCTGGCGTTTTTGGCGCTGGCTTCAGGCAGTGTGGCCCGCTGGCTGGCGCGCTCGGCGGTGTTTGATATTGCAGGCATCTCGGTGTTGGGCGATACCGGCCACAACAACGCGGTGACATTGCGTGCCAATGTGGCACCGCGCCTGCAGGGAACCTTCTTTACAGTGGATCTTGCGCGGGTGCGCGCTGCTTTTGAGTCCGTGCCTTGGGTGCGTCAGGCCATCGTGCGTCGCGAATTTCCGAACCGGCTGAAGGTTGTATTGCAAGAGCACTCTGCCGTGGCTTATTGGGGGCCAGACAGCGAGTTGCGACTGATCAACAGCCACGGCGAAGTGTTCGACGCGAACGTTGGTGAAGTGGAGCAGGACGTACTGCCGCGCCTCAATGGCCCGGACGGGCAGAGCGCTGAGGTATTGGCGATGTACGAGGCACTGGAGCCGATGTTCGCGCACATGGATTTGTCCATGAACACGCTGGAGCTGTCGGGTCGTGGCAACTGGAGCGCCAAGCTGGAGACCGACGCCCGCATCGAATTGGGGCGCGGCACGGTGGACGAGGTGAGCGCCCGTGCGCAGCGCTTCCTGAAAACACTCACGCAGATCACGACACGCTATGGCCGCCCGGTGAGCGCCATCGAGTCGGCCGACTTGCGCCACGAAAACGGTTATGCCATTCGCATGCGCGGCGTCAGCACACAGGCAGCGGCGACCCTGGCAAATGGGCCCAAAAAATAGGAACAGCACAGGACTTCATATGGCAAAAGAATACAAAGACCTGGTCGTAGGACTGGACATCGGAACCGCCAAGGTGATGGCAGTGGTGGCCGAAATCATGCCCAACGGCGAGCTGAAACTGGCCGGGTTGGGTATTGCGCCCAGCAACGGCCTGAAGCGCGGCGTCGTGGTAAACATTGACGCGACGGTGCAGAGCATTCAGCAGGCATTGAAAGAGGCCGAGCTGATGGCGGACTGCAAAATCACCCGTGTCTACACCGGAATCACGGGCAGCCATATCCGCGGCCTGAACTCCAGCGGCATGGTCGCGGTAAAAGACCGCGAAGTGACACAGGCCGATATCACTCGCGTGGTGGAAACTGCCAAGGCGATCAACATCTCTACCGACCAGCGCCTGTTGCTGGTGGAGCCACAGGAATTCATCATTGACGGCCAGGACGTGCGCGATCCGATCGGCATGAGTGGCATTCGTCTTGAAGCCAAGGTGCATATCGTCACCGGTGCGCAGAGCGCGGCCGAGAACATCATCAAGTGCGTGCGCCGCTGTGGCCTGGAAGTGGAGCAGCTGATGCTGAATCCGCTGGCCAGCAGCTTGTCGGTATTGACCACTGACGAGCGCGAACTGGGTGTCTGCCTGGTGGACATTGGCGCAGGCACCACCGACGTGGCGATCTTTACCAATGGCGCGATCCGCCACACGGCTGTGATCCCGATTGCCGGTGACCTGATCACCAGCGACATCGCGATGGCGCTGCGCACACCCACCAAGGACGCAGAAGACATCAAGGTTGAGAGTGGTCACGCCAAGCAGCTGCTGGTGGACCCGGAGATTCAGGTGGAAGTGCCCGGTCTGGGCGACCGCGGCCCGCGCATGCTGAGCCGCCAGGCACTGGCCGGTGTGATCGAGCCGCGCATCGAAGAAATCTTTTCGCTGGTCAACCAGGTGATGCGCGAGTCGGGTTACGAAGAAGTGCTGTCTTCTGGCATCGTGCTGACCGGTGGTAGCTGCATCATGCCCGGCATGGTGGAGCTGGGCGAGGACATCTTCCTGAAGCCCGTACGCCGCGGTATTCCCAAATATTCCAGCGCGCTGTCTGACATGGTGGCGCAGCCCCGTGCCGCTACCGTGATGGGCCTGCTCGAAGAAGCGCGGCTCGCGCGCATGCGCGGCTACAAGGTGGCGCAAAAAGCCGGCTCGATGAAGACGGCGCTGGGCGGCATCAAAGACTGGTTTGTAGGGAACTTCTGATCATGCAAAACAAGATCTGGTTAGCGAGAGGCTCTCCGCATTGGCGATGGCGAAGTCTGGACCCGCCCTCATAGGCGGGACAGACAACAAGGCAACTGCGAATTCAGAAACCAACAATTTTTATATCGAACTTAGGAGTAATCAAATGGCCATCGAAATGATTGAAGAAGAGATGTTCAACCAGGGCACGCAAATCAAGGTGATCGGCGTGGGCGGCGGTGGCGGCAACGCCGTCGAGCACATGATCCAGACCGCAGTCGGTGGTGTGGAATTCATCTGCGCCAACACCGATGCGCAAGCGCTGTCCCGCAGTGCGGCGCACAAGACCATCCAGCTTGGTGCCACCGGTCTGGGCGCTGGCAGCAAGCCTGACAAGGGTCGCGAAGCCGCAGCTGGCTCGGAAGAAGAAATCCGTGCGGCCATTGAAGGCGCGCACATGCTGTTCATCACCGCTGGCATGGGCGGCGGTACCGGGACTGGCGCTGCCCCTGTGATTGCACGCATCGCCAAAGAAATGGGCATCCTGACCGTGGGCGTAGTGACCAAGCCGTTCGACTTCGAAGGCGGTCGTCGCATGACCAATGCAGACGCGGGTCTGACTGAGCTGGAAGCCAATGTCGACTCGCTGATCGTTGTGCTGAATGAGAAGCTGCTGGAAGTGTTGGGTGACGACGTGAGCCAGGACCAAGCGTTCGCCCATGCCAACGACGTGTTGAAAAACGCGGTCGGTGGCATTGCCGAAATCATCAATGTGCCAGGCCACGTCAACGTCGACTTTGAAGACGTGCGCACCGTGATGGGCGAGCCCGGTAAGGCGATGATGGGTACTGCCGTGGCCGCTGGTCCGGATCGTGCACGCATCGCCGCCGAGCAAGCTGTGGCATGTCCGCTGCTGGAAGGTATCGACCTGTCTGGTGCCAAGGGCGTTCTGGTGCTGATCACCGCGGCCAAGGGCAGCCTGAAGCTGTCCGAATCCAAGCTGGCAATGAACACCATCCGTGCTTACGCTTCTCCTGACGCGCATGTGATCTACGGCACAGCCTACGACGACGCCCTGATGGACGAAATCCGCGTGACCGTGGTGGCAACCGGGTTGAGCCGCCAAGGCGTACGCCGCACGGCGCCTCCGCTGCAAGTGCTGCGCACCGGTACCGACAACGTACCGTTCCAGGTGCCTACGCTGAACACGCCGGTGACACTGGGTGGAGCGACTGCCTCCTCTTCCAATGGCGGTGTGACGCAGCCTGATTACGGCAGCATGGCGACGCCCAGCGTGTGGCGTACGAATCGTACGCAGGCGGCGGCTAAGGTGGATGCGCTGTCTTCGGGTGGGATGGATGACTATGAGATTCCTGCATTTTTGCGTAAGCAGGCTGACTAAATCTCTTTAGTTTGGGTTTGGTGAGGTGCCCTGCGGGGCACTTCGCTTTTTTAACACCCACTCCCCCAACCCCTCGCCCCGTCGGCGAGGGGAGTCTTTAACAGCCGATTTTGTTTTCTTGCTCCGACTACGGGGCTACTGGCGATAGGTTGCCACTGTTATCGCACTCCACGGCCAGCGCCTGCGATTGGGGCTGCCTGGGAGATTGCCGTTCGGCACTGCTGGCGGCTGCGCCCGCCAGTCGCGCCGCGCCAACACATCCGCGCTGACTCCAACCGTCGGTTCATGCCGTAGAGCGCAATAACGGTGGCAACGCCACGCCCGTAATTCCGTATTCGGCGCGAAGCCACCAAATCGGCTGTTAAGGCTCCCCTCGCTGACGGGGCGAGGGGCTGGGGGAGTGGGTGTTAAAAAAGCGCGGTGCCCCGCAGGGCAAAACCTAAAGAGATCAGTGCATAGCCGCAGCAGAAGCGGCTTCCTCTTCCGCAGTAAGAGGCGGCGCATACCGACGCACCACGAGCACAAACACTATCCCCGTAAAGTACATCAACACCGAATACACAGCCGCCGGCAACATCATCGTGTCATTCATCAAAATACTCGATGCAATCACGATGGCCAGCGTGCCGTTCTGCACAGACGATTCAATGGCCACGGTCGCGGCCTGACGCAACGGCACGCGCGCCAGATTGGACAGTCCAAAGCCCAGCAGCAGCATGGTCACATTGATGCACAAAACCAGCGGCGCCAGTGTGATGGCATTGGCCTTGAAGATGGCCCAGTTCTTGGCGACAGCGGCCACCACGATGATCACAAAGAGCACGGTTGCCAGCAGACTCATTTTGGAATGCCATTGCTTCGTGAACATAGGCGCCTGGCGGCGCAGCAGCAGGCCAAGGGCCACGGGCACACCCAGGATCATGAAGATCTGGCCCATCACCATGCCATATGGAAACGCGAACTGCTGGGCTTCGCCCATGAAGTGTGCGAGCGACCAACTCAGAATCATCGGTACCGTGAAGATGGCGACCACGCCGGCAACTGCCGTGAACGACAGGGCCAGCGCGACGTCGGCACGCGCGTGGTAGGTCAGGATGTTGGAGGTGGTGCCGGTCGGACAGGCGGCAATGATCATGAAGCCCACGGCCATCGCCCCAGTGATGCCAAAGGCCTGAACAATGCCATAGGCCACCAAGGGGAGCAGGATGAAATGGCACAACACGCCGACGGCAAACGCTTTGGGGTGCAGGAATACCCGTTTGAAGTCCGAGGGCGTCAATCCGGCGCCCAGCGTGAACATGATGAACGCCAAGCCCAGGGGCAAAACAATGGTGGAAAGGATGTCGCCTTGCATGAGAATTCCGAAGTGATGGGACTGCCTGCAGTGTGCCGCGCTTCTGCTGGTTTCCCTAGGGGGTTTATCAGTAGCCCTTGCTTCTGCACAAACGGGCGCGGCCAAGTAAAATCACGCCTGTGCTGAAACAAAGAACCCTCAAATCCTTGACCCATGCCGTTGGCGTGGGTCTGCACAGTGGCCAGCGTGTCGAGATCACCTTGCGCCCTGCAGCGCCGGATACCGGCATCGTGTTCCGGCGCGTTGACTTGCCCCAGCCGGTCGACATCGTGATGAGCGCCACGGCGGTGACCGATACCCGCATGGCATCCACGATTTCCAGTGGCTCCGCCAAGGTCTCGACGGTCGAGCATCTGATGTCGGCGTGTGCCGGCCTCGGCATCGATAACCTGTACGTGGACATCACGGCCGAAGAAGTGCCCATCCTGGACGGCTCTGCCGCATCCTTCGTCTTTCTGCTGCAGAGCGCTGGAATTGAGTTGCAAAACGTGCCGCGCCGGTTTATCCGGGTGTTGCGGCGGGTGGAAGTGCGCGAAGGCACGGGCGCCAATGAGAAGTGGGCCCGGCTGGACCCGTTCCACGGTTACAAGCTGCGCTTCGAAATTGATTTCAACCACCCAGCCGTGGATTCTTCGGGCCAGAGCGTGGAGTTCGACATGAGCCGGGATTCTTACTCCCGCGACATTGCACGTGCGCGCACGTTCGGCTTCACCAAAGACGTGGAGATGATGCGCGCCAATGGCCTGGCGCTGGGCGGCGGGCTGGACAACGCCATCGTGATGGACGACTACAAGGTGCTTAATGCAGACGGCCTGCGCTATGACGATGAGTTCGTCAAGCACAAGATTCTGGATGCGATGGGCGATCTCTATGTGATTGGCAAGCCGCTGCTGGCGAGCTTCAGCGCATTTCGCTCCGGCCATGCGCTGAATAACAAGTTGCTGCGCGAACTGCTTGCGAACCAGGATGCGTGGGAGTTGGTGACGTTTGAAGATGTGCGGGAAGCCCCCGTCGGATTTGCGCAACCCGCCCGCGCCTGGTGATATGACCCCCACGCTCCACCGTTCCACGGGTCGCTGCCCCCCAAGAGGGCTAACTCGCCTTGGGGCGGCCCGGCGGCGAGTTGTCTCATGCTGATCTTCCGCTTTCTGGTCTTATTCTGCCTGCTGACATCAGTCGTGCTGTTTGCATTGCATGTGGGCACAGGCCAGCAGCGCTACAAGCTTTGGGGCTGGAAGGTTCTGAAGTGGACCTTGCTGGCTGCCTTCTGCTTTTTTGCCGTATTGATTGCTGAGCGCGTGGGCTGAGGCGTTCCGCAACAGAATAAAAATTGGGGTCAGGGCACTTGCGTGCCCTGACCCCAAAGTCTTTGTGAGGGTGGTGTTGTCCACCCGCTATCTCAGTTCTTTTTCTTCGCCTGAATGGCTTCGATTTGGTCCATGATTTTGTTCATGTTCGCAATCAGCGCCTGGTAGGGCGCAGGCGTTGCCAGATCCACACCGGCTGCCTTGACCAGTTCGTACGGGTACTGCGAGCCACCGGCCTTCAGGATGTTCAGGTACTTGTCTTTCGCACCTGGCGTGCCCTTCAGGATTTCCGCGGCAAACATGTTGCCTGCCGAGATCGACGTGGCGTACTGGAACACATAAAAGCGGTTGTAGAAGTGGGGGATATAGGCCCACTCGATGGCGTAGGTGTCATCGATCTTCACAATGCCTTGCTCGTGGCCGTGGTAGCGCTTAAGGATGTCGCCATAGATCTTGGACGTTGCTTCGCCGGTCAGTGATTCTCCAGCATCCACCTTGGCGTGGACCTGCTGTTCAAAGTCGGCAAACATGGCTTGGCGGAAGAACGTACCGCGCAGGTTTTCAAGCGCTGAGCCCAGGTACAGCACGCGTTCGTCGTCGGTCTTGGCGACCTTGAGCATGTGGTCCAGCAGGAACACTTCATTGGTCGTCGAGGCGATCTCGGCGGTGAAGGTCGGATAGTCCGCCGTCACGAAAGGCTGGCTGCGGTTGGCCAGGTAGGAATGCATTGCATGGCCCCACTCGTGCGCCAAGGTCGACAGTGATTCGTAGTCATCATTGTGGTTCAGCAGCAGGTAGGGGTGCACGTCATAGACCGCGCCGTTCATGTAAGCGCCAGACCGTTTGCGCGCGCGCGGGTAAACGTCCATCCAGCGACTGCCCATGCCTTTTTCCATGGCCTTGACGTAGTCTTCACCCAGCGGCTTGACCGACGTCAGCGTGTAGGCGATGCTGGGTTCGATCGGGTACTTCAGGTCGCTGGATACCAAGGGCGGGTAGATGTCGTAGTAAGCCATGTTGGTCACGCCCAGCGTCTTGGCGCGCAGCTTGAAGTAGCGGTGTAGCGTCGGCAGGTTGGCGTTGGCCGCAGCGATCAGTGCGTCATAGACACCCTTGGGCAGCTTGTTGGCGTCCAATGCCTGGGTCAGTGAGTCGCCACCGTAGTTGCGGACTTTGGCGTAGGCATTGTCTTTCTTCAACATCTCGTAGAAGGTCACGCCATAGGTGCGCTCAAACTCTTTCCACTTGCCCCAGAAGGCGTCAAACACCAGCTTGCGGTCGGCCCGATTGGCCACTGCGCGGTACTTGGTATAGGCCGCCTGGTCCAGCAGCACTTCGGTGCCGTCGGACAACTTGATCTTCGGCCAGGGCATGTCGGAGTTCGACAGTGTGGAATACACCGCGCTGGCTGTGTCGGTCACATTGCTGAAGTTGGCGACCAGTTCTTCGCCTTTCTTATCCAGCGTGTGGGCGGCGTTGCGCCACAGTTCGTCCATCGCGTGTTGGTAGATGGCCAGGCTCTTGTCCTTTTTCATCAGGCCTTCGACCTTGACACGCCCGGCTTTCAGCAGCTCCGGGTTCAGGAAGGACACGGTTTCCTGCAGCCGATTGCCCAGCACGTCGGCGCGCTGCTTCAGGTCCAGGCCGGCAGTGTCGCCGGTGTCCTGGTCGTTCGATTGGGCGGCATAGCTTGCCAGGCGATAGATGCGCTTATTGATATCTGCATTGAGGTCCAGGCAGGACTTCAGTCGCGCGACACTTTGGGTCAATTGGCCGCTGCAGCTGGCCAAGGGCTTGAACTGCGCCTCCAGCGCTTTGGCATCCTTGTCCCAGTCGGCCTGGGTGGCGTACATGTCGTCCAGTTTCCAGCGCCACTGTGAAGTGTCGGCTGCATAGCTGAGCTGGGCGGCTGCGGCGGCAGCCAGCAGCAATAGCGAACGGGTGTGTTGGATCATGGTGGGTGACCAGAGTGAGGAAAGCGGAGATTCTCGTGCATGCCGTAGTGCCGCACCACAAAAATGGGCACCAAACGCCGGTTTAGGGGGATGAACTGCGGCGCTGATTGCGCTAGAGTGCAGCCATGCAACGCATCCTCCTTCTGGCTACGGCGGCAGCCATTGTGTGTACTGGCTTTTCCGTATTGATGTACCACTACATCGGGCTGGTGGGACTGGTCACTTCCGCGCCGCTGTGGGGCATTCTGTTCTCGCGCCTGATCATCGACTTCGGCGATGAAATGCGCATTGCCGCCAAGCAGGCGATGCTGCATTCGATCAATGGCAGCTATTACAGTTTTCAGGGCACTACCGTTCATGTGGTGGAAGACGATGATTACTGCCAGTGGGTTCCGGCGGAAGAGGTGCGCAAAATTGTGGGTACCGGCGCGTCCGACCGTATGTTGGCGCTCGCTTACCCGGACGGCTGGTGCGAAATGGGCAAACCACCCAAAGGCCATTTGCGTGACGATGCGCTCTTGATGTACCTGGCCAAAGAGCAGTCATTGCGTGGCGTCAAGTTCAGGGTGTGGGTGGAGCGCAATATTGCGCACCAGGCCAAAAAGCAGCGCGAACGCTTTGGTGTCCGGATCACAGACCCTCGCGCACCGGATTTGCTGCCCAACCATTTACGCGATACGGTGGTGCCGCGCGACATGCAGTCCACCTTGCCGCAGGTCTGAACAGGCTTTAAGGCAGCTTCAGCAGCGCGTCGCGCACCGGCGGTAGCAAGGTAATTTGCAGTGCTTCGCTCTTGCTTTCTTGTAGGTTGATATACAGCGCCAGCAAAAACGCTTTGGTGTTGTGCAGTCTGCTCAAACCGGCAGTCGACGCGAACGCCGTATCCCAGGAAGCAAACGGGGCGGGTGCTGCCACCGCCTGCACCCAGGCCTGCCACCAGGCGGCATCCAGCAGACCGCGGCGTGCAGCAAATAAAACGGGGCGCGCCAGACGTTCACTCTCACCAAAGATGTACGAGTGTCCATTGGCGGGTGCAACCTGGATTTGCACCGCGGTGGCAATGCGTTCCAGTTGGCCCTTGTCCACGGCAGGGTTGAGCGCGAGTTGCATCAGCAGATCGGCGCCGTGGGCGACCCCGTGGCGCCATCCCTCACCTTCTGTAAAACCGCGGTAGTCTTTCACGCTCGGCAAATACAGCACGGCTGCATCCACTAGGCTGGCACGATCCTCTGTGGATAGAAACGGTGTGATGCGGTCCGCCCTTGCGAGCTCGGACAAGGCCAACGCCGCAAACGGTTTGGCGAAGCCTGCGGTATCCGCCGCGTCCGCTTGCAATTGCGCGAGCAGGCGACGGAACAAGCTTTGCTGCAGGGCCGCAGACAGCTGCTTGCCGCGCAGCCAGATGCTCAGCGCTTCAAAGGCCATACCATCGCGCAGTTCGGGATTGGGGTTCGCCAGACACGGCATCAATGCAATAGCCAAAGCCTCGCGCTTTGCGGTGTCTTCCAGCTTCCACTGCGCGGTCTTTAGCGCGCGCAGTGCGGCAATGTCGGTCTGCGCCGGTGGGCAGGTTTGCGCATGCACCACACACACCATAAGCAGCAATGGAGTACTCAAAAGATGTGCGAGTTTCATGGTGTCACCAATCTACACCAGTTTCACTGCCACTCTGCTTCGGCGCATGTACAGTACGCGCACCCATGGCTTTATCGATGGAGGACCTCTTGCCCCACTTTTTGCGCAATACCCTTTCTGCCGGCCTCGCGTTAGCGCTTCTGTGCAGCAACTCGGCCCTGCAGGCCAAAACCACCGCAGTCAAGCTCCAACCCAAGCCCAAGACGGAGGCTGAAATCATCAAGGAATCCAAGCCGCAAGACTGGCGCGCCCTGGACCCGCAAAACACGCTGGTACTGACTGTCAACGGCACGCAGGTGCTGATCGAACTGGCGCCGCGTTTTGCGCCCAAACATGCGGAGAACATCCGAGCGCTCACGCGCAATGGCTTTTACTCCAGGACGTCCATCGTGCGCGTGCAGGACAACTATGTGACGCAATGGGCCGACCCCAACGACGAAGACAAGGACAAGGCGCTGTCATTGGGGGATGCGAAGACTACGCTGCCCGCAGAGTTTGCGATTCCATTCAAGGGCCTGCCCATCACCCGTCTGAAAGACAGCGACGGTTGGGCGCCTGTAACGGGCTGGGTCGATGGCATGCCGGTTGCTGCCAATCCAGCCAAGAACAAGGCCTGGATGACGCATTGCTACGGCGTGGTCGGCTCCGCGCGCGGCAACCCGGCGGACAGCAGCAACGCGGGCAGCCTGTACGTGATCATTGGTCAGGCGCCACGTCGGCTGGACCTGAACATCACGGTGGTCGGGCGTGTACTCAAAGGCATGGAGGCCCTGTCGTCCTTGCCGCGCGGCCCGGCACCCATGGGCTTTTACGACAAGCCCGAGATGAATATCCCGCTGGGCCCAGTGCGCCTGCTGGCTGACATTCCGGCGGCAGAACGTCCGGCGCTGGAAGTGATGCGCACCGATACCGCTGCATGGACTGCATTTGTTGAGGCCACGCGCAACCCTTCTGCGGAATGGTTTGCGTACAAGCCAGGGCATACCAATGTGTGCAACCGCAGTGTGCCGACGCGCGCCGTGTCACAATAAATAGTTGTTTAACAGGGAGGAAAGAAGATGAAGAAGTTAATCGTTTGCGTCGCAATGGCAGGCGCCAGTCTGGCAGCCCATGCGCAGGAATCCAACTGGCGTTTCTTTGGGGGGCTGGGTGCGGCCAGTGGGGGTGAAGAGATCACCAGCGGCACCATCACCGTGATTGGCACGACGCAGACTATTCCGTTTAGCGTGGGGCCCGGTGACGGCATCCAGAAGCGCATCGGATTTGACTATCGCGTTGCGGACCGATTCACGCTGCAAGCCTCGATTGGCCACATGTCCAGTGAGCCACAGGGTATCAATGGCAGCTACGACTTCACGGTAGTGCCGGTTGAATTTATGGGCTTCGTGGATATTGCCTATGGCTTGCGCTTCGGCGCCGGCATACGCAAATCTTCAGCAGAACTGCGTGGCAAGGGCGTGGTCGCCAATTCACCCGTCAACGGCACTTTCAAGAGCGATGGCGGTACGGTCGTGGAATTGCAATACTTGTTCTCCAATGGCGAACGCAAGACCGGCAAGTCCGTACCCCAGTTCGGCATCAGCCTGCGTTCTGTTTCCGAAAAATTCAACCACGCACTGGGTGAGTTGAACGGCAATCACAAGGAAATTGGCCTAGCGATCTACTACTGATCTGCTACTGGGACTGCGTGAGCCTCAGGGCTCACCGTCCCAATAGTCCAGGTTCTGGTCATTGCGCTGTAGCGCATCGAAGCTGGTGCCGTCGGCCTTGCGTGCCATCGCCAAATGCTTGTCTGAATCTGGATACTCCACAATTTCCGGCGACTCGCGCGTGCTGATCGACAGGTACTTCAGCGGCAGCTCGGACGTGTTGATCAGTTGGTGCGGATACTCCGGGCCAGGCGGAATAAACACGACATCACCTGCGCGCAGCGGCAGCATCTCGCCCGCCACGCGCAGCGTGCCCGTGCCTTCGAGCACGATGAACATTTCTTCCTGCGCGTAGTGAAAGTGGTAAGGGCACGAGCGCTTGCCTGGCGCCACGGTGTCGATGGAAGCGCCCAAATTCTTTGCTGCAGTGCCAGTCCCCAAGCACGCCGCGAGGCTGTCGTACAGCGGAGCGCGCACCTGATGCTCCAGCGGCGCGTCGTTGAAATTGCGGATCAGGCGTGCAGCCAGGGCGGTTTGTTCGGGGGTCATCGGAATCCCTTTACTCTTGAGTCAACCACGTCATCGGGTCTTTTAGCGCGGCTTCGAAGCCTTGGATGTACCGGCCCACATGCAGGCCATCCATCAGCGCGTGGTGTACCTCTACCGACAGCGGCATCCACAGTTTGTCGCCGTCAGCATCGATGCGGCCAAAAGCGATTTTTGGAATCGAGTCGTGCGCACCCCAGATTCGGGCGTTGGAATTGCTGGTGAAGTGCACCCACGGCACGGCGCTCATGTGCAGCGTGGCCGTCTCGTGTTGGGTCGGCTCAAACGGCGCATCGGCCCGACGCATTGCGGCCAGCGTAGCTGCGCCTTGCTTGGCAAATTTTGTAAAGCTGCGCTGGTGTTCCAGCGTGGCGAAGCCAATGCTCTCGTCTTCGCGCAGCACCGTAGTGCCGCCGTGCACCACGTCATGCACGCGCACGCGGTCGCCCTCCAGGCGGTAACGAAACGGTTCGATGTCATTGCCCAGGCGGATCGCGATGAAGTGATAGGCCAGCGACATCGTGCCAATGCCCAACTCCTTGACGGCTTTCTTCAGCAGTGCCACGTCGACCCGGGTGCAGAGGTTGAAGCACGGAATGTCATAGCGGCGAAACAGCTCAAACGCAGAGCGGCGCGGCCAAGTCTCCAGATCCAGATAGACAGGTGTGTTGTTCATAGGGTGTGAATTTAGCGCGTACGACCGGCGCGGTACGAGGCGGTGGTGCTGATGCTTTTGCCGCCCAAGCCTTCCGCAGCCGCCATGCGTGCCATGGCCTTTCCCGCATGGGCGTGGGTGATCGCCAGACCCAGCGCATCGGCGGCATCGGGGCCGGGCAGGCCGGGCAGTGACAACAGGCGTTTGACCATTTCCTGAACCTGGTCCTTTTGCGCACGGCCATGGCCGGCGACGGCCTGCTTCATTTGCAGCGCCGTGTATTCGGCCACCGTCAGATTGGCATTGACCAGCGCCGTGATCAGCGCACCACGTGCTTGGCCCAGCAACAGCGTGGATTGCGGGTTCACATTGACGAACACAATTTCCATCGCTGCGCAGGTCGGCTGGTAGCGCTGCACGACTTCGCCAATGCCGTCGAACAGCACTTTCAGGCGGGCTGGCAATGCGTGCGTATCGAGGTGCTGCGTGCTGATGGTGCCACTGGCAACATAGGCCAACTCTGCGCCCTGCACATCCACCACGCCAAAGCCTGTGGTGCGCAAGCCAGGGTCAATTCCAAGGATTCGCATGCTACTCTTTTAATAGCTGCTTACGCACGTTTTACGGGCGCTGCAGGCTGATTTATAGGTCAAAGTACCACCGTGCAGAGTGGAAGAACACCGGTGCCGCGAAGCACAACGCGTCAACGCGGTCCAGCAATCCGCCGGCGCCCGTGACCGAGTCACCTTGCGAGCCCCAGCTTGGAATGCCACGGTCGCGCTTCAGTGCCTTCATCACAAAGTGGCCCATGGAGCCGGCCACACAGGCGATGAAGGAAAACGCAAACGCCGTGCCCGGCACCCAGGGCGTGATGCCAGCTAACAATGCGCCGACCAGACTGGCGACAAAAATGCCGATCCAGAAACTTGCCCAGTTGAAACTCTGGCTGATCGCCGGTGCCACCGGCGCGCGCTTGAGCGTACGCGACGCCAGATGTTGCGTGACCATGCAGGTCTGCACCACCAGCACCAGGAAGAACACCATGAAGGCATTCTTGTTGTCGTAGTCTGGAAAGCGCAGCATCAGTAGCGCCGGCACATGGCTCATACCATAGATGCAGACCATGATGCCCCACTGCAGCTTGGCGTTGCGCTCCAGAAAACGGATCGGGTCATTCGCCAGCGCGCTGGTCAGTGGCAGCGCCAGAAATACGTAGACCGGAATGAACACTGCGAACATATCGAAGTGCTCCGCGCCTACCAGCCAATACTGAATGGGCAGCACCGCAAAGAACGCCAGCACCAGACTGCGGTGGTCACCCAAGCGCGTGGGGGACAGCGTCAAAAACTCACGCAGTGCAAAGAAAGACACCAAGCCAAACAGCACAAGCGCGACCCAGGCACCGGTAACCCAGCCCAGCCAGAACACGAACACCATCATCCAGCTGGTGCGGATGATGCCGTCAATGCTGCGAAGTTCGTGGCGGAACTGGTTGCCCTGCTCGTCGTCACCGTGTTCGCGCAATGACACCAGAAACGCCGTCACACTGGCTAGTAGCAATAGGCCGAACACGATCACAAACAGCGCGCCCACCTGCTGGGTGGGGGTCATGTTCTTGATATAGAAATACATGGGCAAAGGCCTCAGACGTCGCGCAACGCGATCACGGCGTCACGAGCTCGGGTCAGAAAGGCCTTGTGGTCTTCGCCTTCTTCGATATGGATAGGCGCGCCAAAGGTCACCGAGCACAGTACAGGTACCGGTACCACCTCGCCTTTGGGCAACACATGCTGCACATTGTTGATCCAGGCTGGCACCAACACCGCCGACGGAAATCGCTGCGCCAGGTTGTAAAGACCAGCCTTGAACGGTTGTGGATCGCCAGTGAAGCCGCGCGTGCCTTCGGGGAACAGGATGATGGAGTCGCCATTGGCCAGGGCTTCCAGAAGTGGCTCCAGCGGGTCTTCGTCAGCGCTGCGGTCGCGCGACACATAAATCACGTTGAACACGGCGGTGGTCAGCCATTGCTTGAACGGCGTCTTGGTCCAATAGTCTTTTGCCGCAATCGCGCGCGTCACGCTGCGCAACTCCTTGGGCAGCGCCGCCCAGATCATCACGAGGTCAGCGTGGCTCTGGTGGTTGGCGAAATAAATACGCTGCTCGGCCTTGGGCGGGCAACCGTGCCAGCGCGCCTGGGAGCCGGTCAACACCCGGATCAATCCCAGCAAAAAGTAACTCATCAACTTGGCAAGCATGGCGGGATGATACAGAGCGAAAGGCCCCGCCGGCCGACTTCATTTTGGCGCGAACTTGCAGATATTCGTTCCAATGACGTCGGCCATTTCCTTGCCATCTTTCACCCAATTGAAGGTGTCTTGTAGCTTTTTGCCCCCGGCATCAAAAATGAAAACCTGACCCGCACCACTCTTGCAGTTGGAAACCTTTACAAGATAGAGCTCGGTTGCCCCCATGCGCACGAGCGACACCATCAGATTCTTTTCCGCCTTGACCTCCATCCCGATCTGCAGCTTGCCACTGCGCCCCAGGTCGAACTGAAGAAACTCAGCGTGACATGCAAACGCACAAAAGAACAGCGACAGAGAGAGAAATTTCTTCATTTCCAAATTCAAGTTGAAGATGCAAGTATGCGACTCTTGTCCCCCGTAAGAGGCAGCTTTACCTCGGTCAAGGCAACTGCGCGTCACCCATGCGACCCGCAATGACCCCGGCCCGTGACGAAAGGTATCCAGAGTTCGGCAACTTCTCAAAGTATTTGGGCCGCGGCAACATCACAGCCAAGCGCGCCGCTTCGTATGCGCTGAGTTTTGCGGCGGGTTTACGGAAGTAGTGCTGCGCTGCCGCTTCTGCACCGAACACGCCTTCACCCCATTCCACGCTGTTGAGGTAAATCTCCAGGATGCGTTCTTTGCGCAGCAGGTGCTCCAACAGCATGGTCAGCACAAACTCCTGGCCTTTACGCAGCAGCGTACGCTCGCCGGACAGAAGCAGGTTCTTTGCCAACTGCTGCGTGATCGTGGAGCCGCCTACGACTTTGGGCGGTTTCGCATTGGGTCGTTGTGCCACCCGCTGTTCTGCCTTGCTGTTCTTGTTCCAGGCTTTTTCCAGGGCCTCCCAATCGACGCCGTCGTGGTTCGAGAAGCCGTCGTCTTCCGAGGCAATCACGGCGCGCTTGATGTTGTCACCCAACTGGGAGTACCCCACCCACTGCTGGCTCCATGGCAGTTTGCCTTTCTCGGCTGCAATGCGGTAAGCCTCGGAGCGCTGGAACGCGGTGGACTGCGGTGCGACGACGGCCATTGCGGCAATACGGACCACAAAATAGAGTTGCAACGCGAACAGCGCCAAAGCGCACAGCACCAGCCAACGAAAAATGGCTTTCATGGGCTGGCCGAGACTTTGGCTTCCAGCGTTTCGTCCCGGGTGAACTTGAAGCGCGATACCACCAGAATCTGGTCGGCCTGGCGGCGCATGGCTTTGGGGAAGGTGCCGAATGGCCCGGCGGTGCGCGCAATCGCCGCAGCGCGGCGGTCCAGCGTGGGGTTGCCCGAACTCTCTACCACTTCGGTTTCCAACACGCGGCCGTCGTGGTTCACGGTGACGATCATCGTCAGCTCGCCGTACAGCTTCTTGCCACCGGAGGTGGGGAAGTTGTCGGTGCCGCGGTCTTCAATGGAGCGGCGCAGCGCGTCGTAATAGACGGCGTAAACCTCTTCGCGCGCGGCCGGGCTGATATAGCGCTTCTTGGGTCGCGCGTTTTCCATGTTGATGCGCTTCTCGATCTCCGCCAACAGTTTCACCAGGCGCTTACGCTTTTCCTCGCGTTCGACCTGTTCGGTGTTGCTGGTGGTCTTGTTCGGATCGGGCGGTGGCAGTGCGGAGAGCTGGTCTTTGACTTGCGCCAACAGCAGGTTTTGTTGTTCCTGCAGGTTTTGCAGTTTGCGCGCGCTGGATTGTTCCTGCGAATCACCCGCCTCTGCCCAATCCGACGAGGGCAGGGGACTGGTCGCGCGGCCCTTCTCGGCTTCGCCACCGCCTGCCAGCGATGCCTGTGCGATGGCCTTGGCTTTGTCAGGCTTCTCATTGGTCTTGGCGTTGACCAGAATCACTTCCAGCGGCGTGTCCTCAAACACGCGGTTAAAGCCTTCAGGGTCGACGAAGCGAACCGTCAGCAGCACGGCGTGTACCGCCACCGAGATGCCCAGTGCCCATTGGAGAGTGCTGATAGACCGCAGATTCACAGTGCAGGATTATCACTGGCCGGGGCAGGCGCTTCGTCCGCGTCGGCCCCTTCACCCATATCCACCGCGATCGCCAGCGGACCGGCGACTTCGTCTTCGTCGTCTTCCGCGGCATCGACTTCGTCGGTAGGCGCTGGCGCATCCAGCCGCTCCACCACCGTGCCGTTCACATCCAGCGTGATGAAGTCCATCTCGCCTAACTTCACGCGCACCTTGGCGCCGCGCGCCAGGCCCTGCGCGCCCATGACAGGTAGTACGAGCGGAATGTCATCAGCACGCACCATGTTCTCCTTGAACACGGAGGCGACCAGTTCGGTAAGGCCCTGCTGCTCCACATAACGCATGGTCCAGAAGCGCTCCATGCCACCCTGGAAGCCGTTGTACGCGCTGTAGGTTGCGTCGAACGCGGAGATGATGGAAAACAACTCGGCGTCTTTCGGCTTGAACGGCGCGACCAGCGCAGCCGTCTTGCCGTTGCGCGCGCAGGCAATGATTTGCCACTGGTTCACCAGATCGGTGTAGCGGCGTAGCGGCGAGGTAGACCACGCATAGCTCTTCACGCCGATACCCGCATGTGGCAAGGCCTTGGTGCCCATGCGCACCTTGACGCCGGGCGCGAGAGAAGCCTGGCTGCGGTAAATCGCCGGAACGCCCAGCTCCGCCATCCAGTTGCCCCAAGTGCTGTTCGCCAGAATCATCGCTTCGGCGACGATCAGGTCCAACGGCGCGCCGCGCTGGCGGATGCTGATGGAAACCGTTTCATCGCCCTGCGGCTCTGAGCCGTCATTGCCTTGCAGCCGGAAGTTGTAGTCCGGGCGGTTGAAGGTCTCAGGTTTGCCACGCACCACCTCGCGTTTGGCCTTCAGGTCTTTGGCGAGTTGGTATAAAAATGATAGCTGCTTACGCAATCCCTGCAAGGCTTGTGGCTCGTTTTGATGTTCAAACGCAGGGTCTTGCAGCCATGGTTCCGTGACCACGGCATCGAGCTGGTCGTGGCGCAGGTTATGCGCAATCGGCACGCGCTCCAGTTTGGTTTCCGAGCCCTTGATTTCCAGTGTGGCTTCGTCAAACGTCACATACAACGACACGGCCGGGCAGTCGCGCCCTTCCATCAACGTATAGGTCTGCACCACATCGTCCGGCAGCATCGTGATCTTGTAGCCGGGCATGTAGACGGTAGACAGGCGCGCGCGGCCCAACTGGTCCACCGGGCTGCCGGGCAATACGGCCAGGCCAGGCGCGGCGATGTGGATGCCGACGGTCACAGTGCCGCTGCCCAGCCCTTGCACGGACAGTGCGTCGTCGATTTCGGTGGTTTGCGAGTCATCAATCGAGAAGGCTTGCACTGCTGCGACAGGCAGCTCGTCGGCAATGGCGGGTGCAGTGATAGTAGGGAAGCCCGTGCCCTTGGGGAAATTTTCCAGCAGGAAGCGCTTCCAATGGAACTGATACGGCGAGGCAATCGCACCGGCCTTTTGCAGCAGGTCCAGCGGTGCCAGATGGGCGGCGCGCGATGCTTCGACAACGGCCTTGTATTCGGGCGCGTTCTTGTCGGGCTTGAACAGGATCTTGTAGAGCTGGAAACGAATCGCTTCCGGGCATTGTCCTGCAACCAGTTCGTCGGCCCATTGCGTGATTTGCGCGACGATTTGTTTTTTCTTTTCTATGGCGAGCAATGCCTGCGCAATGATGTCAGCCGGTGCCTTTTTGAAGCGCCCTTTGCCAGCGCGGCGGAAGTAGTGGGGTGACTCGAACAGTTTGAACAGCATGCCAGCCTGTTCGGTCAGCGTAGCCTGTGCCGAGAAATAATCGCGTGCGAGGTCGGCAAAACCGAACTCTTCGCCCGGCGCAAACTCGTACGCCATCTCCAGCTCAATCGACTGCGCTTGTGCCTGCGCCGCCGCAATCAGCTCGGCTGGCGCGGGCTTTTCAAACCGCAAAAGGATATTGGCGCCCTTGACCTTGACGCGCTTGCCGGATTCCAACTCCACTTGTGCCGAGGCTTCTGCCTCGGACAGTACCCGCCCGGCCATGAATTTGCCGGCTTCTTCAAACAATACATGCATGGGCAGGATTGTCCCAGCAAATGCAGGGTGCTCCGGCAGGCGGGTCAGTTCAGACCCAAAAACTCCAGTACGGCGGGCAAATGGGCCGGAAAGTCAGAAATGGCATGGTCGCCCCCTTCCACCAGGCGCATGGTGCAAGCGGCATACCGGGCGTGCATTTCCCGCCAGTCCAGTACCTCGTCGCCTTTGGTGATGACCGCTAGGTAGTTGTCGGGGCGTCGAAGAGGCCCCTGTGCCAGCGCCTTCAATTCGTCCACAAATTCTGGTTGAAAGAAAAACCGCTCGTTCGGGTCATGCCAACTGGTTTGCTCGCCAATGTATTTCGCCAAATCCCGTGCCGGGTCTACGGCAGGGTTCAGCACCACGGCCTTGCAGCCAAACGTCTCAGCGACCCAGGTGGCATAAAAACCACCCAGCGAGGAGCCGACGACAGCCATGGTGTCATGTGGCCAGTCTTCTATGCCCTGCCGCACCATCTGCATCGCCGCTTTGGGTGAAGGCGGCAGTTGCGGGCACCACCAATGCACGTCGGGGTGTTTTTGCACCGCCGCGCGCATCAGGCGGGCTTTGGCGGACTGGGGAGAGGAGCGAAAGCCGTGCAGGTAGAGCAGGTGCGTCATGTGGCGATGATATGTGCCAAGCCAATGCGGAACTTCTTGCAAGAAGCTGGCATTGCCTCCATCGCCCAGCGTATCAGTAGCCCAAATCAGCACACTTGGAATATTGGAATGAAGTCTCATCTCCAACGGTTCCATAGGAATACTTTGTACAGAATTTTGCGTCCACGTTTGAGCATTGTTTTCTGGCTCCTGTAGAGGGTGTGTATGTACAAGCTCTGGCAGTACCTGATACAGCAAGACCATTGTTCGGGTCAGTTTCCGTTTCTCCACCACCGCATGCGGCAAGCAGAACGGAAATACAGGCGACTGACAGGAAGCGAGAAATTGAAGTCATATGTTTCCGAAGAGTGGGTTTACAAATGGCCTCAGTGGATCGACTGGGGCTTAGGGCGAATGTCATGGAGTTGCGGGTATTTGCAAATCCCATATCCATGGGATAGCCCGACGCGATTCACGTGCCGCATACCGGTATGCTTGTGTGAACATCAGAAAACTGAAATGCAAGCATGGCGCGTACTTGTCGTTGAAGACAACCAGGAAATGCAGGAGTTCTTTGCCGGATGCATCACGCGTTCGTCGGAGCTGCAGTTGGCGGGACGCTTGGGCACGGTCGCGGAGGCAAAGCGCTGGATGGACAACAACGCCAGCGCACTGAACGTCTTGTTGATTGATTTGGGTTTGCCGGACGGCAGTGGCCTGGATGTGATCCGCTATGCGATGCAGCGAAACCCCGCGTGTGAGGTACTGGTGATCTCGATGTTTGGTGACGAAGACAATGTGTTGGCAAGCATTGAGGCAGGCGCACTGGGCTACATCCACAAAGACGCCACGCCGGACGATATTGCCGATGCGATATTGGCGATGCGGCGCGGCGAGTCTCCCATTTCTCCGATGATCGCTCGCCGGGTGTTGTCCAAATACCGACTGGGAAGTCCAGCAGCTCCGCAGGAGGCTGTTGACGCAGTCCACACCACGGATTTGCTGTCGCCCAAAGAGCTGGAAGTGTTGTCGCTGATAGCGCGCGGTTTCTCGTACGGAGAAATTGCGCGCATTCAGGCGCTGAGTGTTCACACGGTGCAGTCGCATATCAAAAAGATCTATTCCAAGCTGGCGGTGCACTCCAAAAATGAGGCTGTTTTTGAGGCAACCCGTATGGGTTTGCTGAGCGGAAAGAAGTAGCGGTGTTGCAGGGCAAAGGACTTTGGGGGATGGGGCGCATGCATGGTTGGCTGCTTGCCTTTTGCCTGCTGCTTCTATGGGCTCCGTATGCTCACGCGTCCTTGCGGTTGACGCAGGCCAAGCTATCTCTGCCCAACATGCCCGGCACGCAGGCGGCGACCGTTGATTTGCCCTACTTATGGGACAGGACGCAACCTGGGCAGTCTGGCGTCGCCGAGTTCGTATTCGACTTCGAGATGGGCAGTTTGGCGCCTGAGCCCTACGGGCTGTATGCCGCAAAAATTGCCAACGGCTACGAGGTATGGCTGAACGGCAAGCGCATTGAATGGTTTGGTGATTTGCAGAGGCCTGCCCGAGAGGATTCCAAACTGCCTCGCATCATCGCGCTGGGTTACGCGCTGCAGGCCGGACACAACGAGTTGCGTATCCGTATTCGCGGCGATGCTGGGCGTCAAGGCGGGCTGTCGCCCTTGCTGCTCGGTACGATGGCTGAGGTGCAGGCGGCGCATATGGAGGTTTGGTTTTGGCGCGTTCCGGCCCGCTTGGGGGTGGTGATTTTCAGTGCTTTGGTGGGAACCATGGGCCTGGCACTGTGGCTCACCCAACTGAACCCGGTGGCGGGCCATGGGCGGCGCGACGTTTTGTACCTCTACATGGGACTGGCGGAGATGTGTTGGGTGTTCCGGGTGGCTGACTCCATCATTGAAAGCCCGCCTCTGCCGGTGGCATGGTGGTCGGTGCTTTCCTCGCTGGCATTGGGCGCTTGGGCGTGTTTGACCACGCTGTTTTGCATGGAGCTGGTCCAGTGGAACCGCGCCCGGTGGGCTGGAGCCATGCGCGGCTGGCTGGCTGCGCTGTGCATTGGCGGATTTTTTGCGGCGACGGCTGGGTGGGTCTTTGTTTGGCCCATTGCCTTGACTGCCTGGTATGGCCTGCTGGGGCTGACATTTCTATTGTTCTGCGCCGCGTTTTCGTGGAGGAGCGTGGTCCAGTTGAAGGACCTCGGTAGCAGTCTGTTTGGACTGTCGATGGCGGTCAATGTGGCCGTAGGGCTGATTGATCTCTATTTATTGCGGATCCGTCCTTCCGTCACGGGTAGCAGCACCTTGTATTTTTCGTCGCTGTTGTTCGGGGTGGCCGCGAGTGTGGTGGTGTTGATGCGGTTCAAGGCCGCCACCTCCCAAGCCGCCCATCTGCAAGCGAATCTTGCCCTGCAAGTTTCCCAAAAAGAGCAGGAGCTCAAGCTGACCTACTCCCGGATGGCAGACATGGCACATAGTGAGGCCCGCAGTGCCGAGCGCACGCGCATTCTGCGCGACATGCACGACGGCGTTGGCATGCACCTGAGCGTGGCGCTGCGCCAGTTGCAAAGCGGCAATGCGGATACGGTTGAAGTGGCCGGCATGCTGCAGGAGGGGCTGGATCAGCTGAAGCTGTCCATCGATGCCTTGCACTTGCCGCCCGGCGACGTGACGGCGTTGTTGGCCAACTTGCGCTACCGGCTGGAGCCGCGCCTGAAGGCATCAGGAATTGACTTGCAATGGCAGGTTGAAGTGCTGGACACAGTCGCTCGGCTGGATGACAAGACCATGCGCCACGTGCTGTTCATGGTGTACGAGGCGGTTTCCAACGTGCTCCAGCATGCACAAGCGACCGAACTGCGTATCGAGGCCGTGCAGACCACGGCCGGGATTCGCATCAGCCTGACGGACAACGGCGTGGGGTTTGATGTGACAACACCCTTACGCAAGGGCCTGTTGTCGATGAAAGAGCGAGCCCAGGCCATCGGTGCGGAACTGAGCTTTCAAAGTGCGCCTGGACAGACGGTCGTTGCAATATTGATCCCCTGACTGGGGCATTTACAAATTTGGGGTGGCGGGCGCGGGATAATTCACCCCCATGGCAACCAAATTCGGCTCAGTCTCCCTGCGTAACCGTATCACCCCCTGGTTTTCGGGGTTTGACGGACCGCTGGCGTTTGCGGTGTTCATGCTGTGCTGCGCGGGCCTGTTGACCATGTATTCGTCGGGTTACGACCATGGCACCCGCTTTGAGGACCATGGCCGCAACATGCTGATTGCGGCAACCATCATGTTTGTCGTTGCGCAAATTCCGCCGCAGCGACTGATGTCGCTGGCCGTGCCCCTGTATGTCTTTGGTGTGGCGCTGTTGATCGCGGTGGCGCTGTTTGGCATCACCAAGAAGGGCGCGCGGCGCTGGTTGTATGTGGGCGTGACGATTCAGCCCAGTGAGATTTTGAAGATTGCGATGCCGCTTATGCTGGCCTGGTGGTTCCAGAAGCGCGAAGGCCAGTTGCGCCCGCTGGACTTTGGCGTGGCGGCCATTTTGTTGGTGATACCTGTGGGCCTGATCATGCGCCAGCCCGATCTGGGCACGTCATTACTGGTGCTGGTGGCCGGCGTATCGGTCATCTTCTTTGCTGGCATGAGCTGGCGCCTGGTGATTCCGCCTGTTGTCATCGGCCTGATTGGCGTCATCCTGCTCATCGTGTTTGAGCCCAGTCTCTGCGCAGATGGTGTCCGATGGCCGGTGCTGCACGACTACCAGCAGCAACGTATTTGCACCTTGCTGGATCCGTCGCGCGACCCGCTAGGCAAAGGGTTTCACATCATTCAAGGCATGATCGCGATTGGCTCCGGCGGCGTATTGGGCATGGGTTTCATGCAGGGCACGCAAACGCACCTGGAGTTCATCCCCGAGCGCACCACCGACTTCATCTTCGCTGCCTACTCCGAGGAATTCGGCCTCTTGGGCAATCTGTTCCTGATCGGCTCGTTCATCTTTCTGGTGTTGCGCGGTCTGGCGATAACGCTGGACGCGCCCACGGTGTTCTCGCGGTTGCTGGCCGGAGCGGTGACGATGATTTTCTTCACCTACGCCTTTGTGAATATGGGCATGGTGAGTGGCATCGTGCCGGTCGTGGGCGTGCCTTTGCCATTCATCAGCTATGGCGGTACCGCGATGGTGACGCTGGGGTTGGCGTTGGGGATTTTGATGTCTATCTCGAACGCCAAGCGGTTGGTGCAGTCGTGACCTCGTCTTAGAACGGCTGGGAGCCAAGCACTTCAAACGCACTCGGTTGGCCATGTCCTGGAAGGCGATTTGCTGGACCCGCAGGGGACGGATGAGCCCTCCGGGACATGGCCAATCGGGTGAGCGCATAACCAGGCAATGGTGACTTGGTCTTCTCTCGCCGGTCGGTGCATCCCAAGCCCCGATGGCCTCATCAGTCCCCTTCGGGTCCAGCAAATCGGCTATCGGGGTTTGGGGCGCACGGACCAGGGTTGTTTGCGCGCTACCACTCCCATTTCCCCTCTGCAGCCTAAAATGGCTCCATGATCTCTCGCGAACCCACTATCGAACGCCTGGCAATTGCCAAATCCCTCCTGCTGACCCCTTTCGGGCTAGACGAGAGCCACCTGACAAAGGCCCTCGACGAGATCAAGGCGCACCAGGTTGATGAGGCTGACCTGTATTTTCAGTACACCCGCTCCGAAGGCTGGAGCCTGGAAGAAGGCATTGTCAAAACCGGATCGTTCTCCATCGACCAGGGCGTGGGCGTGCGGGCCGTCAGCGGCGAGAAAACGGCGTTTGCCTATTCCGACGATATTTCCGAGGCCTCACTGCTCGACGCCGCTCGTACCGTACGAACCATTTCGGCTGCAGCCCATAGTAGACGTGCGCAAGCAGCTACTAAAAACGTAGCAAAGAGCCGCTCACTGTATGCGGGTGTGGACCCGATTTCGACGCTGGACAGCACCACCAAGGTGGAACTGCTGGGCAAGGTCGAGCGCCTGGCGCGTGCCAAGGACCCGCGCGTGGCGCAGGTCATGGCGGGGCTGGCCAGTGAATACGACGTGGTGCTGGTCGCGCGTGCCGATGGCACGCTGGCTGCCGATGTGCGCCCGCTGGTGCGCCTGTCGGTCACCGTGATCGCCGAGCAGAAGGGGCGCCGCGAGGTGGGCTCCAGCGGTGGTGGCGGGCGTTTTGGCCTGGCCTATTTCAGTGATGAGCAGATTTCCCAGTACGTGGATGAAGCGGTCCACGCAGCGGTCACCAATTTGGACGCGCGCCCCGCGCCAGCCGGTGAAATGACCGTGGTGCTTGGCCCCGGCTGGCCCGGCATCCTGTTGCACGAAGCGATTGGCCACGGACTGGAAGGCGACTTCAATCGCAAGGGCTCCAGCGCGTTCAGCGGCCGAGTCGGTGAGCGTGTGGCAGCCAAGGGCGTGACCGTGCTGGACGACGGCACAATCGCCGACCGTCGCGGTTCGCTGAACGTGGACGACGAAGGCAACACCAGTCAGAAGACGGTGCTGATTGAGGACGGCATCCTGAAGGGCTATATCCAGGACAGCATGAACGCACGTCTGACGGGCGTGGCGCCCACCGGCAATGGCCGACGCGAAAGTTACGCCCATGTGCCCATGCCGCGCATGACCAACACCTACATGCTGGGTGGCGACAAGGAACCGGAAGAAATCGTCAAGAGCATCAAGAAGGGCCTGTACGCGACCAACTTTGGTGGTGGGCAAGTGGACATCACGTCCGGCAAGTTCGTGTTCTCGGCCAGCGAAGCCTACTGGGTCGAGAACGGCAAGATTCTGTATCCGGTCAAGGGCGCGACGATTGTCGGTAATGGCCCCGATGCGCTGACGCGCGTGACCATGATCGGCAATGACATGAAGCTTGACAGCGGCGTCGGCACTTGCGGCAAGGAAGGACAGAGCGTGCCGGTCGGTGTGGGGCAGCCTACGCTGCGTATCGACGGCCTGACGGTCGGTGGCACGGCCTGACCGCCGGAGTCATTTTTTGACTGTGCTACATTTCAAAGCATGAATTTCGGCCGTTTCTTTTTTAGCTACTTTTGGTTCTCCTGCGCTTCGGCGGTAGAGAGTTCTGTACGTACCTGAAACAAACGTCCTGAATCCTCCCAAACCGCCGGTCCCCCGGCGGTTTTTTTTTGTGCGAACTTTTAGTGATTTTGGAGCAATGACATGACGACTAAATCCTCTGCATCCACGCAGTCTTGGTACGGACACACCGGACAACCCGACGACCGCACCGGCCAGACCGACGACGAACGCA
The DNA here is from genome assembly GCF_056403235.1 of Rhodoferax sp. P2_H8_2. Classification (NCBI taxonomy): domain Bacteria; kingdom Pseudomonadati; phylum Pseudomonadota; class Betaproteobacteria; order Burkholderiales; family Comamonadaceae; genus Rhodoferax; species Rhodoferax sp. P2_H8_2. The sequence continues at coordinate 276,430 of NZ_JBFUFW010000001.1, read as the reverse complement.
TCAAGGACATCACTGTGTTACCGCCTCCAGAGCATCTTGTCCGCTTCTTTCCGATCCGCGGCACCGCGGTCGAGACGCTGATCTCCGACACCCGCAAAAGCATCCACAACATCATGGCGGGCAAGGACGATCGCCTCTTGGTCATCATCGGCCCTTGCTCCATTCACGACCCGTCTGCCGCGCTGGACTACGCCCGCCGCCTGAAGGAGCAGCGCGAGAAATACAAGGACACGCTGGAAATCGTGATGCGTGTCTATTTCGAAAAGCCGCGCACGACCGTGGGCTGGAAGGGCCTGATCAACGACCCCTATCTGGACGAGAGCTTCCGCATCGACGAAGGCCTGCGCATTGCGCGCCAGTTGCTGATCGAGATCAACCGCTTGGGCCTGCCGGCGGGCAGCGAGTTCCTCGACGTGATTTCTCCGCAATACCTGGGCGACCTGATCGCCTGGGGCGCGATTGGCGCGCGCACGACCGAGAGCCAGGTGCACCGCGAACTGGCCTCCGGCCTGTCCGCACCGATCGGTTTCAAGAATGGCACCGACGGCAACATCAAGATCGCGACCGATGCGATCCAGGCCGCCGCTGGTGGCCACCACTTCCTTTCGGTACACAAGAACGGCCAGGTCGCAATCGTGCAAACCAATGGCAACCCGGACTGCCATGTGATCCTGCGCGGTGGCAAGGCGCCGAACTACGACGCCGTCAATGTGGCTGCCGCCTGCAAGGAGCTGGAGAAGGCCAAGCTGCCTGCGACGCTGATGGTGGATTGCAGCCACGCCAACAGCAGCAAGCAGCATGAGAAGCAATTGGAAGTCGCGCGCGATATAGGCGATCAAATCAAGGGTGGCTCGCGCAGTATTTTTGGTGTGATGGTGGAAAGCCATCTGCAAGCGGGCGCTCAGAAATTCACGCCTGGCAAGGATCAGCCTGGTGCACTGGAGTACGGCAAGAGCATTACGGACGCTTGCCTGGGTTGGGACGATTCGCTGGAAACACTGGATGTACTGTCCAGTGCTGTCCGCGCTCGCCGCTCCAAATAAAAAGTGTCTCTGGCGCGCACAGCGTGTGCGTGGGCAGCTATTGTTTTTGTAGCGCGTCTGCCAATTTTTGGTGGATGCCGCCGAAGCCACCGTTGCTCATGCACAGGATGTGGTCGCCCGGGCGAACGTGCGCCAGCACCTGTGCCATCACACCATCAATGGTGTCGGCAACAAAGGCGCGCGAACCCATGGGCGCCATGGCTTCATGGGCATCCCAGCCGAGTCCGCCGCTGTGGCAAAACGCCAGATCGGTTTCTTCCAGGCTCCATGGCAGTTGCGCTTTCATCGCGCCCAGCTTCATCGTGTTGCTGCGGGGTTCAAACACCGCCAGGATGCGTGCTGTGCCAACCGGACGGCGCAAGCCGTTGACGGTGGTGCGGATGGCAGTGGGGTGGTGGGCGAAGTCGTCGTAAATTGTGACGGGCGCGCTGGCAGCGCCATGCGTGACCATCGCAACACGTGCGCGTACTTCCAGGCGGCGTTTGACGTTCTGAAAACTGGCCAGTGCCGCAGCGGCCTGGGCTGGCGGCACGCCCACATGGTCCGCCGCCGCAATCGCGGCCAATGCATTGAGCTGGTTGTGCACGCCAGACAGTTCCCACTGCACGCGGCCCAGTGGCTTGCCCTGCAATAGCACGTCAAAGTCATGCGGTTCGCCTACAGCGGTGAAGTCGTTGTTGGCCGCGCCAAAGCTGCGCACCTCGCTCCAGCAACCCGCATGCAGTACACGCGCCAGGCTTTCCTCCAGACCATTGACCACGACGCGACCGCTGGCGGGCACGGTACGCACGAGGTGGTGGAACTGCCGCTCGATTGCTGCCAGGTTGTCGAAGATGTCAGCGTGGTCAAACTCCAGGTTGTTCAGGATCGCGGTGCGAGGGCGGTAATGGACAAATTTGCTGCGCTTGTCAAAGAACGCGGTGTCGTATTCATCGGCCTCAATGACAAAGTAACGCCCCTTCCCTAGACGGGCAGAGACGCCGAAGTTCAAGGGTACGCCGCCAATCAGAAACCCGGGTTGCAACCCGGCCTGCTCCAGTATCCAGGTCAGCATGCCCGTCGTCGTGGTCTTGCCATGGGTACCCGCCACTGCCAATACGTGGCGACCTTGCAATACATGCTCGGCGAGCCACTGCGGGCCGCTGGTATAGGGCGTACCCGACTCCAAAATGGCTTCCATCAACGGGTAGCGTGGATTTCCATCTGCCACTCGGGCACGGCTGACCACATTGCCGATCACAAACATATCGGGTTGGAGCGCCATCTGGTCGGCGCTGTAGCCTTCGATCAATTCGATCCCCAAGGCACGCAGCTGGTCGCTCATTGGCGGGTAGACGCCCAAGTCGCAACCTGTAACGCGATGTCCCGCTTCGCGGGCCAACGCCGCCAGCCCGCCCATGAAAGTGCCGCAAATACCGAGGATATGAATATGCATGGGCATTGATTCTAGAGAGGCGGGGCACAATTGCGCACATGGACAGTCTCAAGGAAGAAATTGCCGCGACCGCTGCACGCCTGGTGGTTGAGGAAGGGCAGGAGTACGGCGCCGCCAAACGCAGCGCGATCAAGCTATTGGGCTTGCCTGCTCGCACGCCACTACCGGATAACCAGGTGCTTGAACAAGCCGTGCGGGAGCACATCGAGCTGTTTTGCGCCGATACGCAGCCGGGAGAGTTGCTGAGCCTGCGCTGCCTGGCGCTGGAGTGGATGCAACGGCTGGAGCGCTTTCGCCCCTATGTCAGCGGCGCGGTTTGGCATGGCACCGCTACACGCCATTCCGATATTTACCTGCAATTGTTTTGCGATGACCCCAAGTCCGCCGAGATCAACCTGATAGACATGGGTGTCCGCTACCAGCCGGGTCGGGTCATGGGTTTGCAGGGCGAGCTGGTGGATGCACTGAGTGTGCAGGTGCGCAGCAAGGATCTGGGTGGCTATGTCGGTGTGCACCTGCTGATCTACGATCTGGACGATCAGCGTGGCGCGATGCTGGCCCAGCCCGACGGCCGCAAGCCGCGTGGGGATACCAAGGCGCTGGCTGTTTTGCTGCATGATGGGGGCTTATGACATCCGAAGTGCCTGAAATGATTGCCAAAGCCGAGACGGCTGACACCGCGCCTAACAACCAAAGGCGCGGTTGGTTGGTAGGTGCTGCCGCCTTGGCCGCCGCCGCGGGTGCGGGGCTGTCCTGGTGGCACGACCACGCGCCAGTTGGGGCTGTGCCGGACCCTGTCGCCGAGCCAGCTCCAGGCTTCTGGGGCAAGCAGTGGGAGACGCCCGCTGGACCCTTGTTGGCAACCCAATCCCTGAAAGGCAGACCGTTGTTGCTCAATTTCTGGGCCACTTGGTGCCCGCCATGTGTGGAGGAACTGCCGCTGCTCAACCGGTTTTTCAACGCACACAAGGCCGCAGGTTGGCAAGTCGTAGGCTTGGCCATCGATAAAAAATCGGCCGTGGATCCCTTTTTGCTCAAAAATCCGCTGGATTTTCCGGTGGCCTTGGCGGGGCTTTCTGGGGCAGACTTGGGGCGAACGTTAGGTAATTTGACCGGATCCCTGCCTTTTACGGTGATTATCGGTAGCGATGGGAATGTGTTGCACCGCAAAATGGGACGGATAAGCCCTGAAGATTTGAGTGCCTGGGCTGCGCTAAAATAGAGCCCTGACTCTAGCCTGCGACCGGATCTATGGCATCCGGAATTCGCATCCTTTCTCGGGAAACTTCCAAGCGAATTTATTATTTTGACGATAAATATTGATATTTGTCGTAAGTTAATGTTTTTTGCTGTAAATTCGCCGCTTACAAAATTTTCGTTGTTGGGGACTTCATGGACTTACGCAAACTCAAGACATTGATCGATCTGGTCTCGGATTCCAATGTCTCGGAACTTGAAATCACCGAAGCCGAAGGCAAAGTACGGATCGTCAAGGGCGGTCCGGCGATGGTGCAGGGCTACGCCCCCGCTCCCATGCCAATGGTCGCCGCCGCTCCAGTGGCAACGGCGCCTGCCGCAGCAACTGTTCCTGTTCCATCGGCCGAAGAACCCAGCGCAGGCCATACCGTCAAATCCCCGATGGTTGGAACGTTCTACCGTTCTTCTTCGCCCGGCGCCAAAGCCTTTGTCGAAGTGGGCGATGCCATCAAGGCGGGCGACACCATCTGCATTATTGAGGCGATGAAGATCCTCAATGAGATTGAAGCTGACAAGACCGGTACCGTGACCAAAATCATGTGTGACAACGGCCAGGCGGTCGAATACGGCCAACCGCTGTTCATCATCGAATAAGTCGGCACGCAAAAGACTATGTTCAAGAAAATCCTGGTCGCCAACCGTGGCGAGATCGCTTTGCGCATTCAGCGGGCTTGCCGTGAACTGGGCGTCAAAGCGGTAATGGTGTATTCCGAAGCCGATCGTGAAGCTAAATACGTGAAGCTGGCCGAAGAAGCCGTATGTATTGGCCCGGCCCCTTCTGGTTTGAGCTACCTCAATATGCCGGCCATCATTTCGGCCGCCGAAGTGACCGATGCCGAAGCCATCCACCCCGGCTACGGTTTCCTCAGCGAAAACGCAGACTTTGCCGAGCGCGTCGAAAAAAGCGGTTTCCAGTTTATTGGGCCGACGCCCGAGTCGATCCGCATCATGGGTGACAAGGTCTCGGCCAAGCAGGCCATGATCAAGGCGGGGGTGCCCTGTGTGCCTGGCTCTGAAGGTGAACTGCCTGACGACCCGGCAGCAATCCGCCGCATCGCCAAGTCGATCGGCTACCCGGTCATCATCAAGGCCGCCGGCGGCGGCGGTGGTCGTGGCATGCGTGTCGTTCATACCGAGGCGGCACTGGTCAACGCGGTGGCGATGACCAAGGCCGAGGCCGGCGCGGCCTTCAACAATCCGGCGGTTTATATGGAGAAGTTTCTCCAGAACCCACGCCACATCGAAATCCAGGTCCTGGCAGACAAGCACAAGAACGCGGTCTACCTGGGTGAACGTGATTGCTCGATGCAGCGGCGTCACCAGAAGATTCTTGAGGAAGCACCAGCGCCCGGCATTAACCGCAAGTTGATTGAAAAGGTCGGTGAACGGTGCGTTGCTGCCTGCAAGAAGATCGGCTACCGTGGTGCGGGAACCTTCGAATTCCTTTACGAAGACGGCGAGTTCTATTTCATTGAGATGAATACGCGCGTGCAGGTGGAGCATCCCGTGACCGAAATGGTGACCGGTGTAGATATCGTCAGGACACAGATCATGGTCGCTGCCGGTGAGAGACTGCCTTTTACCCAGCGCGACATTGTGATTCGGGGCCACGCGATGGAGTGCCGTGTAAATGCCGAAGATCCGTACAAATTTGTACCGTCTCCCGGACGGGTCACCATGTGGCATGCGCCAGGTGGTCCGGGTGTGCGGGTGGATTCACACGTGTACACCAACTACTTTGTGCCGCCGAATTACGACTCCATGGTTGGCAAGATCATCGTGCACGGTGACACGCGTGAGCAGGCCATGGCCCGCATGCGCACCGCGCTGGCGGAGACCGTGGTGGAAGGTATCAATACCAACATCCCTCTGCATCGCGAATTGATGGTGGACGCCAAGTTCATGGACGGCGGAACGAACATCCACTACCTTGAGCAATGGCTGGATCACCACAAGCGCTGATCGTCCCCATGTTTGAACTCAGCTTGATGTGCCCGGAGGACCGGGTCGAGTCCATGAGCGACGCGCTGGATGCGCTGGACGCTTTGAGCGTGAGCGTGGAAGACGCCGACGCCCAGACCGATGCTGAGCAGGCGCTGTTCGGCGAGCCTGGCATGCCGCCACCCAAAGACGGCTGGCAACGTTCCCGCATCGTGGCCTTGTTTGCACAGCAGACGCAGGCGCAAGAAGCGTCGACCTTGCTGCAAGCCCAGGATTTCTTTGACGGCTGCAAAATTCTTGCGGTGACAGAAGTGCTCGAGCAGGATTGGGTGCGGCTCACGCAGTCCCAGTTTACGCCGGTGGAAGTGACACCCGAGTTCTGGATCGTCCCGACCTGGCACGAACCCCCTGCGCAAGCGACCCACATCATTCGCCTCGACCCCGGTTTGGCTTTTGGTACGGGAACGCATCCGACTACACGCATGTGCTTGCGCTGGATTGCGCAGCACCCGCAAGCCGGACGCGTGTTGGACTACGGTTGTGGCTCCGGCATTCTGGCTATCGGTGCCGCCAAATATGGCGCAGAGGATGTGGTGGCAGTCGACATTGACGAGGCGGCCGTGCAATCGACTGAACTCAATGCGCAAGCCAATGGGGTCACGCTTGCAGCGGGCTTGCCCGACTTGGCGGCAGGTACCTATGACCTGGTGCTGGCCAATATTTTGGCCACACCGTTGAAAGTATTGGCGCCCTTGCTATGTGCGCATGTGCAAGCTGGCGGCCACTTGGTGCTGGCGGGGATTCTGGCGCGCCAGTCGGAAGAACTCACGGCTGCCTATGCCCCGTATTGCCAACTCTCTGTCAGCGACAGCGAGGATGGCTGGGTATTGATGACCGCCGCGTTTTAGGTACCGGCGCGCGCCCCTACAATGGCACGCAGATGAGTCTGATTACCCAATGCCCGGCATGCTCCACCCTGTTCAAGGTGGTGCCTGACCAGCTCCGCATTTCTGATGGCTGGGTGCGTTGTGGTCAGTGTGACGAGGTCTTCGACGCGAATGCCAATATCCGCTCCGATGTTGCGGTGACAGATGCGCCACAGCATGCACAGGCTTCGCACAACACGCCAACTTTGGCGGCGCCAGCCGCTGATGCTGTTGATATTTCCGTGGATATCGAGGAAGTAGCGCCTGCTACGTTCACGGAGTCGGAACCGCAAGACGATGCGCCGCTTGCTGACGTTTCTGAACATGTGGATCCTTTCCTGAGCAAGAGCCCCAAGGAGTTATCGGATTTCTCTGCAGCGGTTTCAGCAGCCAGTCTGAAGGATGAACTGCGCACGGATGCGCAAGCAAGTGACGGTACGCCCGAGCGGCGCTACATGCAGATGTTTGCGCCAGAGGCGGAAGCGCAGGCGGATCCCAAGCTGTCTTTCATGAAGCCCGTGCGCGCGCCCTCGGTCTGGACGCGCCGTGGCGTGCGGTCAATGCTGGCCTTGTGCAGTATCTTGTTCACCATCGCAGTTGTGCTGCAGGTGGTGGTGCACGAGCGCAACCGCCTGGCGGTGCAATACCCAGAGCTCCGCTCGGAGTTGACTGCTTTGTGTGCGGCAGTGGGGCTGGAGATTGAACCTCTGCGGCAGATTGAGTCCGTCGTGATCGACAGCTCTGCATTCTCCAAAGTGCGTAACGAGGTCTACAAACTGAGCTTCACGCTGCGCAATACGTCGGCAACGGCTCTGGCGACCCCGGCAATGGAGCTGACACTGACCGATATGCAAGACCAGGTGTTAATGCGTAAAGTGTTGAATCCAGCAGACTTTGCGACGATTCCCACCGTGATGAATGCGGGCGTGGAAGTGGGCGCTACATTGCCAGTGTCGGTACGCACGCCGGTGCCGGTCGAGCGCGTGTCGGGTTACCGTTTGTTGGCGTTCTATCCCTGAATGAAAAAAGCCTGACACCTTTCGGTGCCAGGCTTTGAAGCCCATCAATAAAGATTAAGGCTTGCTGGACGTCGGAAACGGCCAAGCCGCTTGCGGGTTCAGCGTGGTCTGCGCAGCTGGAGCAGCAGGCGCTGCTTTGGCAGCGGGTGCTTTCGCGGCTTTCTTCGCAGCGGGCTTTTTCGCTGCTTTCTTGGCGGCAGGCTTCTTGGCGGCAGGCTTCTTGGCAGCAGCCTTTTTCGCAGCTGGTTTCTTCGCAGCGGCCTTCTTGGCAGCAGGCTTCTTGGCCGCTACTTTTTTGGCTGCTGGTTTCTTAGCTGCTACTTTTTTGGCTGCTGGTTTCTTAGCTGCCACTTTTTTCGCAGCTGGTTTCTTAGCTGCTACTTTTTTCGCCGCTGGCTTCTTGGCCGCGACCTTCTTGGCTGCTACTTTCTTAGCAGGCGCCTTCTTTGCAGCTGGCTTCTTAGCCGCTACTTTTTTCGCTGCCGGCTTTTTAGCTGGAGCTTTCTTAGGTGCAGCCTTCTTAGCGGCTGATTTTTTTGCAGTTGCCATCATTTTCTCCTTGATCAATTTACAAAGAGCACTTCTTGCGAGTTGGAGTGCAAAAAGTGATTCATGGGGTTGGGAAATATCCCAGCCGCATGAACTCGGTGACACCCACCCACATTACCCTCTTCGGGGTTGCAATGGTCAGGTGAAATTTCAGAAAACATGTAAAGCCATTAGTCCCAGGACAATGCGCCGCCGGACTGGTACTCGATGACGCGTGTTTCGAAGAAGTTGCGTTCCTTCTTCAAATCGATCATCTCGCTCATCCAGGGGAAGGGGTTTTCTTCATTGGGGAACAGCGGCTCCAGCCCGATCTGTTGGGCGCGGCGATTGGCGATGTAGCGCAGATAGCCCTTGAACATCGATGCGTTCATGCCCAGCACGCCGCGCGGCATGGTGTCTTCCGCATATTTGTATTCGAGTTCTACGGCTTTTTCGAACAGCCCCTTGATCTCTGCTTTGAACTCAGGCGTCCACAGGTTGGGATTTTCGAGCTTGAGCTGGTTGATCAGGTCGATGCCGAAATTGCAGTGCATGGACTCGTCGCGCAAGATGTACTGGTACTGCTCGGCAGCGCCCGTCATCTTGTTCTGGCGACCCAGCGCCAGAATTTGCGTGAAGCCGACGTAGAAGAACAGACCTTCCATCAGGCAGGCAAAAACGATCAACGACTTCAACAGAGTCTGGTCGGTCTCGTGGGTGCCGGTCTTGAAGTGGGGGTCGCTAATCGCCTCAATGAACGGGATCAGGAACTGGTCCTTCTCACGGATCGACGCTACTTCGTTGTATGCGTTGAAGATCTCGGACTCGTCCAGACCCAATGATTCGACGATGTATTGGTACGCGTGCGTGTGGATCGCTTCTTCAAATGCCTGGCGCAGCAGGAACTGGCGGCACTCGGGTGCGGTGATGTGGCGGTAAGTGCCCAGCACAATGTTGTTGGCTGCCAGAGAATCCGCAGTGACAAAGAAGCCGAGGTTGCGCTTGATGATGCGGCGCTCGTCTTCAGTCAGACCGTTTGGATTTTTCCAGAGCGCGATGTCGCGCGTCATGTTGACTTCCTGCGGCATCCAGTGGTTGGCGCAGGTGGCGAGGTATTTTTCCCAAGCCCATTTGTATTTGAAAGGCACCAGCTGATTGACATCAGTCTGGCCGTTGATGATGCGCTTGTCATCAGCGCGCACACGGCGAGCAACGGGGAGCGCGGCGGGAGCAGGAGTCACAGGCGCCTGCGCAACCGATGAAGTATCAGTGGGGTTGCGTACAAAATTTGTCTGCGATGAGGGCTTGACTTCTTCGTCCCAGGTCAACATAGATGTTTCCAATCAGCGAATTATGAGAGCAGCGAAATGAAATGAAAAGCAATCATGCATTTCGCTGCCGATATGTGTTGTTCAATTGCATCGCAATGACGGTGCACGACATCACGCAATTACTGGCACGACTCGCATGTGGGATCGTCTACACCGCAGAATTTGATGTCAGTTGCCGCATTGGTCGCCAATTCCATTTGCGCTTGTGCCGCCGCAGCAGCAGCTTCCAATGCGCTGGAAGCGCGTGTCGATCCCGGCGCATCGTTGCCCGATGACACGGCGTTCATGCGACCCGCAGTCACGGTAGATTTCTCTGCGTGCGTGGCGGACATTGTGCGAAGGTAGTAAGTGGTTTTCAGACCACGCAACCAGGCGAGCTTGTAGGTCTCATCCAGCTTCTTGCCAGAGGCACCGGCCATGTAAATGTTCAACGACTGTGCTTGGTCAATCCATTTCTGTCGACGCGCAGCAGCTTCCACCAGCCACTGTGTTTCGACTTCAAATGCGGTGGCGTACAGCTGTTTGATTTCCTGTGGAACACGGTCGATCGGGCTCAGCGAGCCGTCGAAATGTTTCAGGTCCATCACCATCACGTCGTCCCACAGGCCCAGGCGTTTCAGATCACGCACCAGGTAGCTGTTGATGACCGTGAACTCGCCCGACAGATTGGACTTGACGGACAGATTGCCGAAGCAAGGCTCGATCGATGCGTCCACACCAATGATGTTGGAAATGGTGGCTGTTGGGGCAATCGCCACGCAATTGGAATTGCGCATGCCGTCAGCGGCAATCTTCTTGCGCAGTGCATCCCAGTCCAGCGTCGCAGAACGGTCGACTTCCACATAGCCGCCGCGTGCGTTGGCGAGCATGTCCAACGTGTCAAGGGGCAGGATGCCCTTGTCCCACAGCGAACCGCGGAAAGATGAGTATTTGCCGCGCTCGCGTGCCAGTTCGGTGGATGCCCAGTAGGCGTAGTAGCTGATGGCTTCCATCGAGGTGTCGGCAAACTGCACGGCGGCATCGGATGCGTAAGGAATGCGCAATTCGTACAGACTGTCCTGGAAGGCCATCACACCCAGGCCGACCGGGCGGTGGCGCAGATTGGAATCACGGGCTTTCTTGACGGCGTAGTAATTGATGTCGATCACGTTGTCCAGCATGCGCATGGCCGTGGTGATGGTGCGCTTGAGTTTGTCGTGGTCAAGTGCGCCGTCTTTCAAGTGCTGCAGCAGATTGACCGAGCCCAAATTGCAGACGGCGGTTTCGGTGTCGGACGTGTTCAGTGTAATTTCCGTGCACAGGTTGCTGGAGTGCACCACGCCGGCATGTTGTTGGGGCGAGCGAACATTGCAGGCATCCTTGAATGTGATCCATGGATGACCGGTTTCGAACAGCATCGTGAGCATCTTGCGCCACAGGTCGGCGGCTTGCAGTGTGCGCGATGGTTTGATCTCACCGCGTGCGGCTTTGGCTTCGTAGGCCACGTAGGCTTTTTCAAAGTCAGCGCCAAACAGATCGTGCAGGTCTGGCACGTTGGATGGGGAGAACAAAGTCCAGGTGCCTTTTTCCATCACGCGGCGCATGAACAGATCGGGGATCCAGTTGGCGGTGTTCATGTCGTGCGTGCGGCGGCGGTCATCGCCGGTGTTCTTGCGGAGTTCCAGGAACTCTTCGATATCCAGGTGCCAGGATTCCAGATAGGTGCAAACGGCGCCCTTGCGCTTACCGCCCTGGTTCACGGCGACGGCAGTATCGTTAACTACCTTCAGGAAAGGGACAACGCCTTGCGATTCGCCGTTGGTGCCCTTGATGTGGGAGCCTAGAGCGCGCACGCGGGTCCAGTCGTTGCCCAGGCCGCCAGCAAACTTCGACAGCAGAGCGTTTTCCTTGATCGACTCGTAAATGCCATCCAGATCGTCGGGCACGGTGGTCAGGTAGCAGGAAGACAGCTGTGAGCGCAAGGTGCCACTATTAAATAGAGTGGGCGTGCTGGACATGAAGTCAAACGAAGATAGGACTTCATAGAACTCAATCGCACGCGCTTCGCGGTCGATCTCGCCAAGCGACAGGCCCATAGCGACGCGCATGAAGAAGGCTTGTGGCAGCTCGATGCGGGTCGCACCTTCATGCAGGAAGTAGCGGTCATACAGGGTTTGCAGACCCAGGTAATCAAACTTCAGATCGCGGTCGGCCTTCAATGCCGCGCCCAGACGTTGCAAGTCAAACTGCTGCAGCTTCTCGTCCAGCAGCTCGGCATCGACGCCGCGCTTGATGAAGCCGGGGAAGTAATCTGCATAGGCTTGCTGCATGTCGGCCTGCGCCACATCGCGGCCCAGCACTTCACGCGAAATCGTATGGAACAGCAGACGCGCTGTGGCGTAGGTGTAATCAGGATCTTTTTCGATCAAAGTGCGGGCCGCCAGGATGGACGCCTTGTAGACCTCGTCCATAGGCACGCCGTCATACAGATTGCGCATGGTCTCGGCCAGGATGGGCGCGGCGCTGACATCGGCACCCAGTCCGGCGCAGGCCGTTTCAATCTTTGTCTTGAGCGCAAGCAGGTCGAGCGGAACACGTTGGCCGCCATCGATCACGTGCAGCGCGGGCGCTGCCGGCGTTTCCTGTGCCACTTGCTTGGCGCGCTCTTGCGTGCGGCGTTCGCGATAGAGCACATAGGCCCGGGCGATTTCGTGGTGGCCGCCGCGCATCAGACCCAGTTCTACCTGGTCTTGTACGTCTTCAATATGGAAGGTGCCGCCACCGGGGCGTGAGCGCACCAGCGCGCGGATCACCTGCTGCGTCAGCTCGTCCACCATCTCGCGCACGCTGGCAGATGCGGCGCCCTGGGTGCCATGCACGGCCAGAAACGCCTTCATCATCGCGACCGCGATTTTGTTGGGTTCGAATGGAACCACGGCGCCGTTGCGGCGAATGATCTGGTAGTGGTTCAGGGGATTGATGGAGGCACCTTGTACAGGCGCACTCTGGCTGGAAAGGATGCCGGTCGTGACAGTGCTGGATGTGCTGGAAATGGTTTGCATGAATTCCTCTTCGAATCAATATTTTTTATGGGCTTGGCTGCTATCTACGGTGGGTGCAAATCCATCACCTGAGGGAATCGCGCCGAAATCAAATGACACTATATCTGGTGTGCAAGGTGTCAGCAAGCCACTACCCATAGTGTACTGTTGCCAAAAGTGTGCACTGGGCAGAATGCTGAAAAATGTGCGGGGTTGCAGAGCATGGCCCGCACTGGTGCGTCCATATCTTCAGTATCCGCGGCAAGCCATTGCGGCGCGCCTGATGGCGGAAAAACATCAATGCTGGTGCTGGTTTTCGGCGGATTTGGGCCGCTGGGCCGCATGGATAGTGCGCATGCCGATTCGGCCGATTTGGTGCGACCGGTTCAATCCAATTCGGTGCGTTGGACAGATGTCGCGTGAGAAATATTTTTACTCAAAATACCATCGGGAAAATACTGAGAAAAAAGCCCGCTGGACTGTTGCAAGCGTGCCCAATCCATGCCGGCACCAGGGTCTCCCTTACGCCCTGGCGCTATATGCTCATGCCCCGCGATGTGGGCGATGGGGTAGCCCGCTAGCAGAGCCGGTAACAGCGACTGCAAGGTCTCATACTGCGCATCGGTAAACAGCCCGCCCTCCAATCCTTCCAGCTCTATGCCTATGGAGTCGTCATTGCAATTGCTGCGTCCTCGGTAGCTGGACACACCGGCGTGCCAGGCGCGGTCATCGCAGCTGACGAACTGCCATAACTCGCCACCGCGCTGGATGTAGAAGTGCGACGACACCTCCAGGCCTTCGATGCTTTTAAAGAAAGGGTGGGCGTCCCAGTCCAGCGTGTTGGTGAATAGCTGCTCCACTTCGGGTCCGCCATAGGTGCCGGGCGGCAAACTGATGGAGTGCACCACCACCAGGTCAATGTTGGCTTGCGCAGGCCTGGCGCCAAAATTGGGTGACCGAACATGCCGCGCAAAGCGGTACCAGCCCTGCTGCCAGGGCCTCTGCGTCGTGTTTGGTTTGTCCGTATCAGGCATCGGGGCCTTCGTTATCGCTGGGGACGTCGATTTTGAGCCGGGCGATACGGTAGCGGATCTGGCGCAGCGTCAGCCCCAGGCGGTTGGCCGCAAGCGTGCGATTGAAATGGGTGTCCTTTAGTGTTCGGACCAGAATGTCCCGTTCTTGCTGGTCTAGATGGCCTTGCAGGTCCGCAGGCAAGGGCGCTTCGGATTCCACAGTAGCAGAGGGGTCCAATTCCGCCGCAGGTGTTGCAGCAAGCGCCCCGGGTGCAGTGACGGGTACTTCGTCCAGTACCAGGTCAACGCTGTCGCAAAGGGCCATCGCACGGTGCAGCAGATTTTCAAGTTCGCGCACATTGCCGGGCAAGGGGAGCAGCGCGAGTTGTTCCAAGGCTTCTGGGGCCATGCGCGGCGCGCTGACACCGGAGTCCTGTGCAATACGGGTCAACAGGGCATCGCACAGGGCGGGCAAATCTTCCCGGCGTTCGCGCAGTGGGGGTATCGACAAATCGATGACGTTCAGGCGGTAATACAGATCCTGGCGGAAACGCCCGGCGGCGGTTTCTTGCTGCAGGTCCTTGTGGGTAGCGCTGACGATGCGCACGTCCACCGTCTCTTCCTGGTCTGCACCCACCGGTCGGATGCTGCGCTCCTGGATGGCGCGTAGCAGCTTGGACTGCATCGCCAGCGGCAAGTCGCCAATCTCGTCCAGAAACAGGGTGCCGCCATGGGCTGCTTTGAAAAAACCTTCCCGGTCTGCGTGGGCGCCGGTGTAAGAACCTTTCCTGGCACCAAAGAATTCAGCTTCCATCAGATTTTCCGGAATGGCACTGCAATTGACCGCAACCCACGGCTTGTCAGCACGGTGGCTGTTGGCATGCAAAGCGCGCGCCGCCAGCTCCTTGCCAGTACCGGATTCGCCATGAATCAACACCGGCGCCATGCTGCGTGCAACCCGTGCGATGCGTTCCTTGACCGAGCGAATGGCGGCAGACTCCCCTGCCAGCCGGGCCAGCGCTTGTTCTCCATCCAGCGTGGGGCGGGTTGCCTGTGGAGTTTTTGAAGCGGGCGCCGCACGCCCATGGCCCTCGCGTCTGGCCGAATCCTGCAGCGCAGAGGCGATGACGTTGCGGAATTGTTTCAGATCGACGGGTTTCGTCAGATAGTCAAATGCACCGGCCTTCAGGGATTCGACGGCGTTCTCGGCCGAACCATAGGCGGTGATCACAATGCAGCGCTCTGGACGCTGCTGGGCCTTCAAGCCACTGAGTATTTCGGTGCCCATGCCATCGGGCAGACGCATGTCGGTGATGACTGCATCAAAGCGCTGCTTCTGCAATGCCTGCCAGGCTTCCTGTACGCCAGCGGCGGTTTCCACCATATAACCCTCCCGCAACAGCGTGAGCTCATAGAGGGTGCGCAAATCGGGTTCGTCATCAATGACCAGAACCCGTGGGGTGCTCAATACAGCGTGGGTTGTTGCCATGGGCTTGTCGGTGGTTCTGCAAACTCTTCATTGGGTGCGGGGGCGAAGCTCACGACGAATTCATTGCCCTCTGCATCCCGTTCCCGTGCATGGCGCAGATTGCGCTGGTACAGGATGGACGCGCCATGGCTCTCGCACAGTTCACGGCAAATATACAGGCCCAGCCCGCTGGAGCGGCTTTCGGATGAAAAGAAAGGTTCAAACAAATGGCGCTCTATCGATTGGTCCATCGGTGCTGCATCGCTCCACACGCTCAAAGTGCAGATGCCTGTGGAACTATGTAGCGTGCTGACCTGAATTGCCTCGCGGTCGTCCTGCGCATGGCGGCGTGCATTGTCCAGCAGGTTGACCAGTACGCGGCGCAGGTGGTCGGTGTCAAAGCGAACCCGCACATCCGGTGCGTTCAACAGCAAGCTCAATTGGCGCTGGCAACTGTTTTGCGCCGACCAATCCTGGCACATGCGATGCACCGCTTCGTCCAGCTCCAGTGTGGCGCTGTCGTGGTCCATTTGGGGTTGCACGCGCGAGACATTCAGGATGTCGTCCACGATGCGGTCCAGTCGCTTGGCGTTTTGCGACACCATGGTGGTCAGCCGCTTCAGCCTTGGATCGGAAATGTCTTCTTCCAGCAGCGCGTTGGCCTGGGTGATGGCGGCCAGTGGGTTGCGAATTTCGTGTGCTACCGCGGTTGACATGCGGCCCATGCTGGCCAGCTTCTCGGTGCGCATGCGTGCTTCGAGCTCACGCAAGTCCTGCAGAAACATCACGCACAGGCTTTCTCCCGACGCGTCTTGGGCCGAGGCCAGGCGCGTACGTGCTCGCACACGCCGCGGGCCTGTGCCGGCATGCCGGATCGTCACATCGTCCTCCTGGCTGTCTCCGGTGCCCACGCTCATGCGGGTCAGATCCAGCAGGGGTAACCAGCCCGGTTCATCGCGCAAATCAAAAACATGTGCATGCATGGCGCGCGGTGATCCCAATAACTTGCGCGCAGCGGGATTGGCTGCGCGTACGCTGCCGCGGTGGTCCACGATCAATACCCCATCCGGCAGCGATTCGATCACCAGTTCGTTCACCTGCTGCTGCATGCGAGCCGCCTGTTGGCTCAAGCGGGCGCGCTGGCCCTCGGTGACCAGTCGGCGTGACAACTGGTTGGCCAGCAAGGCAATGGCGAAATAGCCCACGCCACTCAGTGCCGCCTGCACCAGATGGGGCGTCGGGTCAGCCATGATGTCCAGTGAGGCCCACAGTGTGCTGGCCAGCAGCAAGACCGTGATGCCGGCCGCCGTGCCCAGCGCCAGACGCAAGGATCCCAGCACAGAAGCCAGCAGGATGGGCAGCGCAAACAGCGGCGTGTAGTTGATATTGCTACCCTGCAAAAACTGCAACACCGAAAACGCAACGATATCCAAACCCACCATCGTGAGCCAGGTGCGATTGAACGATTTGCCAAGTCGGCCGGGCTTGGTCAACAAACGGCTGGCCAACGTGCCAACGAGATAGGCGGCACTGATCAATAGCAATGGCTTGCTGTGGGAGGTGCCTGTGACCATCAAGGTGGCCTGCAGCGCCACCAACACCGCACCCAGCATCAGCCGCGCGGTCATGAAGGTTTGCCACAACCGGGCTATTTCATCGGAATCGTCCAGCGACTGCGGCAGGCCCGCTTGCACTGTGGGGCCAAACCACGAGTGTGCGGGCGCGTCATGTGTCATTCAGTGCTCCGCGGCCGTGCGATGCTGCGCACCGCAATACAGGCCTGCTTTGCCTTGTACGGCGTCCTGGGCCGGCAGGTGCACGCCGCAGTGGGCGCAGGCGACCATATCCACCGGGTCTTGCGAGGAGTCACGGCGTACGGGCTTGGTTTTGATGTCCTTCACGCGGCCATTGCGCCACTGCCAGGCCACCAGAAACACCAGCACCAGAATGAGCAGGTACTTCACGCGTTGCGCCCCAAAATCACTTCCAGCACGAAGCGGGAGCCTACGTAGGCTAACAGCAGAAACACCGAGCCCATGTACAGCACACGAACGGCCCGCTTGCCACGCCAGCCAAACCGGGCGCGGCCGATCAGCAAAGTGGCAAAGGTCAGCCATGACAACACCGAGAAAACAGTCTTGTGGTCCCAGCGCAGCGCGCGCCCATAAACGGTTTCGCTGAATACAATGCCCATTACCAAAGTCGCGCTGAGCAATACGAAGCCCGCGCCGACAAAGCGGTAGGTGAGTCGTTCCAGCGTCAGTAGTGGAAGCCCGCTGTGCGGGTCTTCGGCCAGGCGGATGCGACTCTCTGCAACCGACATGATCCATGCATGCACAACAGCTGTGCCAAACAGGCCGTAACTCGCCACACCCAACGCCAGATGCAAAGGCATCCAGGCGGAAGACGACGGCGACAGCGCAGGACCCGGAAACAGATACGCAAGCAACACAGCCGCGGCACCCACGGCACACAATGTCCAGCGGGTTTGCAACTGCGGAAAAATCTGGCTCTCAACGCCATACACCGCAGCGACCAGCCAGGCGGTCATGGACAGTGCGGTTGCGAATCCAAAGCGTGGCTGGTCACCGGCCACGCTCCAGAACAAGGCCAGTGCGTGAAAAACCCAGGCTGCGATCACCCACCAATGCACAGCACTCGCGCGCATGCTTTTGCCACGCAACGCGGGCCATGCGTAAGCCAGCGCAGCCAAAAGGGTCAGTATCAGACTGGCAGGAGATGTGCTGACTGGGGCGCTCGCTAGAATCATGGGTACAGTTTAGCGTTTACTTGGATACCCATGGCCTCTGCTCTCTCCGACAAACTTTCCCGTGTAGTCAAGGAACTCCGGGGGCAGGCGCGCATTACCGAGGCTAACGTTTCCGATATGTTGCGCGAGGTGCGCATGGCCTTGCTGGAGGCCGATGTGGCGCTTCCTGTGGTCAAAGACTTCATTGCGCGCGTCAAGGAAAAGGCTTTGGGCGCCGAGGTGCTGGGTTCGTTGCAGCCGGGCCAGGTGCTGGTCAGCATTGTCAGCAAGGAACTCGCGGCCACGATGGGCGAGGGCGTCAGCGACATCAACCTGGCTGCACAACCCCCTGCCGTCATCCTGATGGCCGGTCTGCAGGGTGCCGGCAAAACGACGACCACTGCCAAGCTGGCCAAACACCTGATTGAAAAGCGCAAGAAGAAGGTACTGACCGTCTCTGGCGACGTCTACCGCCCCGCTGCGATCGAGCAATTGAAAACCGTCACCGCGCAGGCGGGTGCCGAGTGGTTCCCGTCAACGCCAGACCAGAAACCGGTGGATATCGGTCTGGCCGCTCTGGACTACGCAAAGAAACACTTTTTTGATGTGTTGCTGGTGGACACTGCAGGTCGCCTGGCAATTGACGAAGCACTGATGCGCGAAATCAAGGAACTGCATGCGGCCCTGAACCCGGTTGAAACGCTGTTCGTTGTCGATGCGATGCAAGGCCAGGACGCAGTCAACACTGCCAAGGCGTTCAAGGAAGCCTTGCCGCTGACCGGCATCATCCTGACCAAGTCGGACGGCGATTCACGCGGCGGTGCTGCGCTCTCCGTGCGCCAGATCACCGGTGCGCCGATCAAGTTTGCCGGTACCAGCGAAAAACTCGACGGCCTGGAAGTCTTCGATGCCGAACGCCACGCAGGGCGCATTCTGGGCATGGGCGATATTGTTGCGCTGGTGGAGCAAGTCACTGCAGGCGTCGACATCGCTGCCGCGCAAAAGCTGGCCGCCAAGGTCAAGAGCGGTGCCGGGTTTGATCTGAACGATTTCCTGGCTCAGATTCAACAGATGAAGAGTATGGGGGGCTTGGCCAGCATCATGGACAAGCTGCCGACAGCGATGGCAGCCAAAGCCGGCAATGTGGACATGGACAAGGCCGAGAAAGACATCAAGCGCAAGGAAGGCATCATCCACAGCATGACGCCGCTGGAGCGCCGCAAGCCCGACCTGATCAAGGCCACGCGCAAGCGCCGCATCGCGGCCGGCGCCGGTGTGCAGGTTCAGGAAGTCAACCGCATGCTCAAGGAGTTTGAGCAAATGCAGGACATGATGAAGAAGTTCTCCGGCGGCGGCATGATGAAGATGATGAAACGCATGGGGGGCATGAAAGGCATGCCCAAGATGCCGTTTTAATCACGGAAAAATGGCAGCCAAATAGGGCTGTAACGCCCGCAAAACGTGCGTAAGCAGCTACTATTTCAATAGCAACTAGCTGGCCGTCGCCTCAGTCGTCACCACCTCGCCGCGCAGCGTGTAGGTTCGCGTTTCGCTGATCCGCACATCCACTAGGTTGCCGACCAGCCGCGCTGGGCCGGCAAAGTTCACCACGCGGTTGCATTCGGTGCGGCCCATCAGCTCGCCGCCATCGCGTTTGGAGACGCCTTCCACCAGAATGCTTTGCACCGTGCCTACGCGGCTGTCGCTGATGCGGGCCATGCTGGCGTTGATCGTCGCTTGCAGGTGTTGCAGGCGGCGCAGCTTCACGTCGTGCGGCGTGTCGTCGTGCAGATTCGCCGCTGGCGTACCGGGGCGAGGGCTGAAGATAAAGCTGAAGCTGTTGTCAAAACCGATGTCGTCGATCAGCTTCATCATCTTCTTGAAGTCGTCTTCGGTCTCGCCGGGGAAGCCGACGATGAAGTCCGAGCTCATCGCCATGTCGGGGCGGATCGCGCGCAGCTTGCGCACCGTGCTCTTGTATTCCATAGCCGTGTAGCCGCGCTTCATCGCCATCAGGATCTTGTCGCTTCCGTGCTGCACCGGCAGGTGCAAATGGCTCACCAGCTTGGGCAACTTGTCGTAGGCGGCGATCAGCGCGGGCGTGAACTCGTTGGGGTGGCTGGTCGTGTAGCGAATGCGCTCAATGCCGGGAATGTCGGAGACGTATTCCAGCAGCGTTGCAAAGTCAGCCACTTCACTGGTCTCGCCCATCGGGTTGCGCCAGGCGTTGACGTTCTGGCCCAACAGCGTGATTTCCTTGACACCCTGGTCAGCCAGACCGGCCACTTCGACCAACACGTCTTCAAATGGGCGGTTGATCTCGGTGCCACGTGTGTAGGGCACGACGCAGTAGCTGCAGTACTTGTTGCAGCCTTCCATGATGGACACAAAGGCCGATGCGCCTTCGACTTTGGCGGGCGGCAAATGGTCGAACTTCTCAATCTCGGGGAAGCTGATGTCAACCTGCGGCTTGTTTTGAAGTGCGCGCTGGTTCAGCATCTCGGGCAGGCGGTGCAGGGTCTGCGGGCCGAACACCACGTCCACATAGGGCGCGCGCTTGATGATCTCGGCGCCTTCCTGGCTGGCAACGCAGCCGCCCACGCCAATCTGCACGCCCTTTTTCTTCAGGTGCTTGATGCGACCCAGATCCGAAAAAACCTTTTCCTGCGCCTTTTCGCGCACCGAGCAGGTGTTGAACAGGATCAGGTCGGCTTCGTCGACGTTTTCCGTGGGTTCATAGCCTTGCGCGGCATGGAGCACATCGGCCATCTTGTCCGAGTCGTACTCGTTCATCTGGCAGCCGAAGGTTTTGATAAAGACTTTTTTGCTCATGGGTATGCCCATGATGGAGTGCAGCGGTTCATGGTGTGTATCCAGAGGCTGGTTGAAGAACGAACTATTTTACCTTCTGAGCGTTGCACACCACACAGAGTGCAAACGCGACGCGTGATACAACCTGCCTGTCTGAAATATGGAGTGACGCAAATGGCAAAGGGCATGATTCTGGCGGCGGGGCAGGGTACGCGGGTGCGCCCGTTGACGCGCGATGTGCCCAAGCCCATGGTGCCGGTATTGGGCAAGCCGCTGATGGAGTATTTGATCGAGCATCTGGCGCGCCACGGCATCACCGAAATCATGGTCAATGTGGCCTATCACCACCACAGCATCGAGCGTTACTTTGGCGATGGCCGCCGCTGGGGTGTGGAGCTGGGCTATTCCTATGAAGGCGCGCTGGACCATGGCGACATTGTCCCGCGGCCGTGTGGATCAGCCGGTGGCATGCGGCGCATCCAGGACATCGGCGGATTTTTTGACGAGACCACACTGGTGCTGTGCGGCGATGCATTGATCGATTTGGACATCACAGCTGCATTGGGGGAGCATCAATCCAAATGCGCACTGGCCAGTGTCGTGACACTGGATGTTCCGCGCAACGAAGTGCAGAACTACGGCATTGTGGTGGCAGATGCGGACGGACAGATCCAATCCTTCCAGGAAAAGCCCAGTCCGGAGCAAGCGCTTTCCACGATGGCCAGCACCGGTATTTATATTTTTGAGCCCGCTGTGCTGGACCTGATTCCGTCGAACACGACCTACGACATCGGTTCGCAACTGTTCCCGCAACTGGTGGAGCAACACCGGCCCTTCTTTGCGCAAAAGCGCCAGTTCAACTGGATCGACATTGGCCGGGTCAGCGACTATTGGTCTGTTTTGCAGAGGGTGCTGCGCGGCGAGGTGGCCCAAATGGCGATGCCCGGCAAGCAGGTGCGCCCCGGCGTCTGGGTTGGACTCAATACGTCTGTGGATTGGGATCAGGTCACTATCGAGGGCCCGGTCTATATCGGGTCGAATGCGCGCATTGAGGCGGGCGTCACCATCATTGGTCCGGCTTGGATAGGCCACGGCTGCCATGTGCGCGCAGGTGCCCAATTGGTCCACAGCATCCTGTTCGAATACACCCGCATCCCCGAAAACATGCGGATGATCGATGTGATTGTTTCGCCCCAGTATTGCGTGAACCGCCACGGCCACACGCTGTACCGCGGAGACGAAACCAGTGACATGCGGTGGGGTGATGCGAGGGCCTGAGTCCATGCGCGACAATCGCGTTCCCGTGAATTGATCGTATTGCATGACTGACATCGAAAAAGAAACCAGCGTTACGCCTGAAACGTCGCACACAGCGGCGCCTAAAAAAACCAGCAATGCCGAGCGCCAGCGCGCTGCGTTGCCGGTGCTGGAGCAGCTCTTTGAGACCTGCCCCCATTTGTTTGGCGCTGAATTTCTACCGCTGAAGTTGGGTATTTTTCAGGAAATCCTGGAAACCCATCCGGATAAATTCAAAAAAGATACGCTGCGCGCCGCCTTGGGCGTGCACACCCGCTCGACCCGCTATCTGCACGCAGTCGCGGCGGGCAAATGGCGCCATGATTTGACGGGCACGGCGGTGGAGCCTGTCGCGCCAGAGCATGTATTTGCTTCCATCCTGGAGTTGTACCGCCGTCGCCAGGCACGCCAGAAAGTCGATTTGCGGCCGCAGGTGGTGCAGCAAATCCTCGCGGCGTTCACCGCCTCTGGCCTGAGCCCCCAGGACTACGAAGTGCTGGTGCACAGTACGGACGAGCTGACCAACGCTTTGCTGAAAGAGGCGCTGGATATTGAAATACAAGCCCGTGCGCGCCAGGTGGCCACGGCCCGTGCCTTTACCGCCAGCGGCAAGACCCCTGAGGAGTTTGCTGACATGTACGGCATGGACCTGTCCGAGGTCCAGCGCGCAATCGCGGTCAGCGCCCCGTAGCACGCTGTCAACTGGCTCTGCTTTGCGCAGGCTGGTGTGCAAATGCAAAAAGCCGTTGACCCTTAGAGTCAACGGCTTTTAAAAACCTGGTGGTCGTGGGTGGATTTGAACCACCGACATCAGCATTATGAATGCTGCGCTCTAACCAACTGAGCTACACGACCGAAGGGCAGAATTATAGCAAAAGATATTTTGCCCCCAACGATCGGCCACTTTGCGGGTCACGGCCCCCTTGGGGGCTTACCTACCTAGGGGAGGCCCGGCGGTGGGTTGGCCCGGATCTGTCAGGTCATTGGTGGGTGAAATTGGCGGGTCGCTTGGCGACAAAGGCGTCCATACCTTCCTTCTGATCGGCCGTGGCAAACAGCGCGTGGAACAGGCGGCGCTCGAACATGATGCCATCCGCCAGCGTGCCTTCAAATGCCCGGTTGACCGATTCCTTGGCCGCCATCGTCGCGACCTGCGAGAAGCTGCAAATCATCAGCGCGGCGCCCAGGGTTTCTTCCATCAGCTTGTCCAGTGGCACGACGCGGCTGACCAGCCCGGCGCGCTCGGCTTCGGTGGCGTCCATCATGCGGCCGGTTAGCGCCAGGTCCATCGCCTTGGATTTGCCCACAGCACGGGGCAGGCGCTGCGTGCCGCCGGCGCCGGGGATGATGCCCAGCTTGATTTCGGGCTGGCCAAATTTGGCGTTGTCGGCGGCGATGATGAAGTCGCACATCATCGCCAACTCGCAGCCACCACCCAGCGCAAAGCCGCTGACGGCGGCGATCACGGGTTTACGCACAGAGCGGATGGTTTCCCAGTTGCGCGTGATGAAGTCGCCCTTGTAGGCGTCGGCAAAGCTGAACTTGGCCATCGCTGTAATGTCCGCGCCTGCGGCAAAAGCCTTTTCGCTGCCGGTGATGACCATGCAGCCAATGGCAGGGTCGGCGTCAAATGTTTTGAGGGCGTGGCCCAGCTCGTCCATCAGCTGGTCGTTGAGCGCATTGAGCGCCTTGGGACGGTTCAGCGTAATGATGGCGACCTTGTCGCCTTCGGTACGGGTGGTGATGCATTCGTAGTTCATGATGGATATTTCGGGCGTTGTTGCGCAAGCGCCCACTATAGCCAAAGGGGATCAACGATGACTGACAGCACGGTGTTGTACGAAGAGCAAGGTGCGGTGGCTCTGCTGACGCTGAACCGCCCGGCGGCGTTGAATGCGTTTACCCGTGAGATGCACCACGACCTGTGGAACGCTCTGGACAGGGCGGAAGCCAACCCTGCGATTCGTGCGGTGGTGCTCACTGGTGCCGGGCGTGGCTTTTGCGCCGGAGCGGATCTGAATACCGGCGAACTAGGCCCGCAAGACAACCCGACGGGGCGACCCGATCCGGGGGGCAGCATTGAGCAGGCTTTCAACCCCACGGCGCGCCGCTTGCAAAACCTGCGCATGCCCACCGTGGTCGCCGTCAATGGCGTGGCTGCTGGGGCGGGCATGTCGTTTGTGCTGGCCTGCGACATCGCCATTGCGGCGCCCGGTGCCAGTTTTATCCAGGCCTTCAGCAAGATTGGTTTGGTGCCCGACGCGGGTAGCACCTGGTTTTTACCGCAGCGGCTGGGCATGCCGCGCGCGTTGGCGCTGGCGATGACGGGTGACAAGCTAATGGCGCCGCAAGCGAAAGAGTGGGGTTTGATTTGGGAAGTGGCTGAGGATTGTGTGGCTGCCAGTCTGGCTATGGCCCAACGCCTGGCTGCGATGCCCACGCAGGCATTGGTTGCGACACGGCACTTGTTGCGCGACGCCTGCAGCCGTCCGTTGAATGCGCAACTCGATGCCGAGCGCGATGCGCAGTCGGCCATGGGCAAAACGCACGACTACGTGGAAGGGGTGCTAGCGTTTCGGGAGAAGCGCCAACCCAACTTCACGGGAGACTAGTTCCCCTTAGCGTCCAGCCAGGGGGTCACACGGCTCAGGTCACCCGCATTCAGGCGCCAGGCCTTGCTGGTGGCAGGCAGTGTCAGCGACAACTGCATCAGCCGTTTGTCGCGTGCGATCCAGGCGGTGAGTTTCTTCGACTTGCTGGTGTAGAGCTGCAAATCATCCAGCGTTTGCAGACGCCATGGGCCTGATACATCTTTGGTGTCGCTGACAGCAACCCATTCATCACCGCTGGAAAAACCAGCTGCTTCCGCCGCGCCACCGCGCAGTACGTTGGTGATGAAGATACCGCCACTTTCTTTTACGCGGATGCCCAGTTGTTGCGCAATCTGGTCGGGTTCATGCTGCACCAGCACCCCCAACCTTTCCAGCAGGGCTTCCAGCGGCAATTCACGGGTGCTGTGCACCCACTGTGCGATCTCTTTAGCGTAGGAGCGACCACCGAGCCCCTGCAGCACGGCCAGCAGATCGGCCTCGGTCATCGGTCCGCCATCGCAACGCGCCCACAGCCCGCGCATCACTGCGTCCAGCGTGGTCTTGCCTTCAGCGCGCAGCGTCAGGTCAAGGCAGAGCGCAACCAGCGAACCTTTGGAGTAGTAGCTGACCGTTGCGTTGGGCGTGTTCTCGTCCTGACGGTAGAACTTGACCCAGGCATCAAAGCTGGCTTGCGCCACCGTTTGCACCAAGCGCCCTGGCGTTTGCTGCACCTGGTTGACGGTCTTGGTCAGCAGTTTGAAATAGGTTGCGTTGTCGATCAGGCCGGCGCGGCGTAGCAGCAGGTCATCGTAGTAGCTGGTGAAGCCCTCGAAGAACCACAGCAACTCGGTGTAGTTCTCGCCGGTGTAGTCGTATTGCGCCAGCTCCGAAGGGCGCAGACGTTTGACGTTCCAGGTGTGGAAATACTCGTGGCTGATCAGCCCCAACAGCGTGGTGTAGCCCTCGGGTTGCTTGTGCGCGCCGGTAGACAGTGCGCCCTGTGGCAGGCGTGGCAAATCCTTGCGGGTGCTGATCAGTGCGGTGGAGTTGCGATGCTCCAGGCCGCCGTAGCCGTCGCCCACCGCATTCAGCATGAAGACGTAGTTCTTGAATGGAATCGCTTTCTTCTGGCTGCCATGCCAAAAACGGATTTCTTCTTCGCAGATGGCCTTGGTATCGGCCAATAATTTCTCGCCGTCAAAACTGGGCGCAGCACCGGCCACGACAAAGCGGTGCGGGATACCTGCGGCGGTGAAGGTGCCGCTCCAGAACGCACCCATTTCTACCGGGCAATCCACCAAAGTGTCGTAGTTGTCGGCAACATAGGTGCCAAAACCTTGCTTGCTCACGCGTTGCGGCACCAGACCTGTTGCCACGCTCCAGCCTTCCATCCCTTTGCCTTGCACCACTTCCAGTGTGTGCGGTGCGGCTTCCTGTCCGCGCACGCGCAAGCACAGGCTGGTACCGTTGAAAAAGCCGCGACTGGCGTCCAACCAGGCCGTGCGCACCGAGTTGTCCAGTGCGTAAACGGCGTAGCTGACTTGCAGCGGTTCGCCCGCTACGCAGTCCGCCTGCCACGCGGCCTTGTCATGCTGCGTCAATGCAACTTTGCGCTTGCCCTGAATGGCGCTCAGTTGCTGTAAATGTTTAGAAAACTCGCGCACCAGATAGCTGCCAGGAATCCAGACCGGAAGGTCCAGCACCTGTTGCGCGGCGGGGTTGGCAATCGTCAGCGTGACCTGAAACAGATGGTTATGCAGGTTGTCTACGCTGACGCAGTAGTGCACGGCACTTGTGGCGGCTTTGGCTTTGGATTTAGGCATCAAACGGGGCTCCGGCGCCCGCAGAATGTGCGTAAGGCGCTATAAAAAAAGTAGTAACTATTCTTTGGCTTCGGCCAGCAGCTTCTCGATCTGCTTGTTGTCGATAGCGCCTGGAACACGGGTGCCATTGGTAAAGAACAGCGTGGGTGTGCCGGTAATCTTGTGCGCGCGGCCGAGCTCTACATTGCGGTCCAGCGCGGAGGCATCGCAGGTGCCACCCTGTGGCAGCGCCTGCTCGCGCACCATCCAGTCCTGCCAGGTCTTGGCCCTATCCTTGGCGCACCAGATGGTCTTGGATTTTTCGGTCGAGTCCGGGCCCAGGATGGGGTACAGGAACATGTAAACGGTGACGTTGTCGACCTTCTGCAAATCACGTTCGAAGCGCTTGCAGTAGCCGCAGTTCGGGTCTTCAAACACGGCAATCTTGCGTTCGCCTTTGCCACGCACGATAACGAATGCGTCCTTGAATGGCAGGCTGTCGAACTTGACGGCAGTCAGTTTGTCGATGCGTTCTTCAGTCAGGTTGCGGCGCTGTTTGGTATCGATCAGGCTGCCCTGGATCAGGTAGTTGCCCTGCGCGTCGGTGTAATAAATGTCGGTGCCGCTGACCCGCAGCTCGTAGATGCCTGGAATGCCGGTCTTGTTGACTTCATCAATGGGTTTGAGCTGGGGCACGCGCTCGCCCAGGTTCTTGCGGATGACCGCTTCCTGCGCAATAGCGCCCAGACTGCATAGCGCTAACAGCGCCAAGGAAATGATTTTTGTACGGGTGAACATCGGTTTAATTCCTGGTGGGGTCTGTCGTGTGGGCCGAAGGGCTGTCGCCCATGGCACGGCTGGTGACCCAGTGTTTGAGAGGGCCGCTGCGGTCAAATTGCAGCATGCCCCAGTTGCGGATATTTTGCAGCAAAGCGTCGGGGCGGTCGAAAAGGCGTTGCAAGGCGTCCGTGGATCCACCGACCATGGACAACTCCGCCTTGCGCGCGCGCTCGTACTGGCGCAACAGGCGCACATCATCGACACCGCGCCAGTAAGGCCGGGTGTCCAGCAAGGTGACCAGTTCCATCACATCGCCCAGTCCCAGATTCAGGCCTTGTCCGGCCAATGGGTGCACGGTGTGCGCCGCGTCACCGGCCAATACCCAGGAGCCACCGCTGTTCTGACCGCACCAGCGTTGTGCCTGGGCTTGCTGCAGCGGCCAGACCACGCGGTCGCTGCACAGCGTAAGCCCGCCCAAAGCGCCATGGCTAGCTTGCTGCAGTTGCACAGCAAAGGCGGTTGCGTCGTATTGCTGCAATTCGGCGGCCCGCTCCGGTGTGACTGACCAAACAATGGCGCAGCGCTTGCCCTCGGCACCATCCAGCGGCAAAAAGGCCAGCACCTCACCTTTGGAAAACCATTGCCGCGCGACCTGGCCGTGTGGCTTTTCAAACTGCACGCGCGTGGCCAAGGCTGTTTGTCCGTAGGCGGCCACATCGAACTCCACGCCCAGTTCATCGCGCGTCTGGCTGGCTTTGCCTTCGCAGACCACGGTGAGTGCCGCGTCTACGGGCGCTTCAACGACGGTGATCAAGGGCTGAAACCGCACGGCATCGCTCAGCAGGGTTTCCAGCGCAGGCACATCGACAATCCAGTTGAGCGCCTCTGCACCCTGTTCCTGCGCGGCAAAGCGCACCTGGCCATCGCGGTCGCCATGCACTTCCATGGACAGCACCGGCGTGGCAGACGTTTCATTGGGCCAGCAACGCACCGACTCCAGCAGCGCACGGGACCGCGCATTGAGCGCATAGGCGCGTACATCATGGTGGCCACTGGCGGCGGGTGCTGCGGGGGGCTGCACCATCGCTACACGCAGGCGTTTGGCAGCCAGCAAGAGCGCAAGCGAGCGCCCGACTATGCCCGCACCACGGACACATACGTCGAATTTTTTGACCATGGCCCGATTGTAGGAGGCGCAGCCTTTCAGGCCAGGACATCCAGCGGTGCAGCCATCGTGGCTTCAGGCTCCAAGAAACGGATCGGGCGGCGGGTGCGCGGCGACATGCTGCCCAGCACTTCGTCCAGCTTGGTCATCGCCTCGGCCATGGGCAGCGGACGCTCATGCAGCAAGACGGCGGAAATGTGGAATTGCAAAGTCACTTCCGGGTGCAGGTTTTTGAGGGGAATCAACCCCGAGGCGATCAGTTTGACCATGCGCTCAGTCACTTCCTGGCGCGTCCGCACACCTTCGAGCAACAGCGCAAAGCGCGCCGATCCCACGCGTCCGGCCTGGTCCACATCGCGCAGCACCCGGTGCAGCTTGACCACGGCGCGTAGCAGGCATTGTTCTGCCGTCTGGTCGCCCATGGTTTCGCGGATGTGCTCGTGGTTGATGACGTCTACCAGCAGCAGCGCAATCGGATCCTGTTCTTCAATCACGCGGGTGCGCGCTTCCTGCATGGCTTTCTCGAAAGCCTCCGGTGTCAGGATACCGGTCAGCGCATCCTGCGTGGGCAGCGCTTGATGGCGTGCACGCAGTTCCTTGCGGTCATGGGTGGCAACGCTCAGTGCATGCACGATCAGCGGCACCGTCAGCGCCACCATCGCAGACATCACGTAGCGCAACTCCCAGATGGTGGGGGCGAAGCCAACGGATTCGGCCATCATCCACATCAGCATCACAAACTGCGGCGCAAATGCCAGCATCAGCCAGCGCGCAACGGTTGAGCCGCCGCGCCAGTTCAGGAGCGTGGCGAGCAGGCAGCATGTGGTGGAGAGAAAGATAAAGGCCGAGCCAATCATGTCCGCCAACGGACGGTCCAGCACGGTGAAGCCCAGCACGGACGCCAGTGTGGCCCAGCCCACCACTTCCAGAAATCGGTCGTAGCGCCGGAAGCGCACCGACAAGCCGTATAGATGGCGCACAAACAGCACCGTGGTGCCCATCGCCAGCATGCGTACGCAACTGGAGGCCATGTCGCCGAAATCGGGTGATGCGCCCCACCACAGCGCGTTGGCGATGCCATTGATCTGCGCGATCGTCATGGCGATCAGCAAGCCGTAACCGCTGGCCCAAGCGTCCGCCTTGTTGCGGTGTTCCAGATACCGGATCAATGACAGCAGCGCCAGCGCCAGCGTCATCCCCAGGATCGCTCCCAGGTAAACATATTCGCGCAAGCGGTCGACATCGCGCTCGGCAGTCGATGCCAGCAAGATAGGCAGGCTCACATGCTTGAAATTGCGCACCCGGATAAACACGTCCTGCGCCGCCCCTGCAGGAAGGGTCAGATCAAAGTCTGCGTGCAGGGCCTTTTTGGTCCATTCGGACTGCGCCCGGGTGTCGCCAGCAATCTGCTGCGTCCAGCCGCCCCTGCCATCGGGCTGGTAGAGCTTGATGCAGTCCAGCGTAGGCAGTGGAATGCTCAGGGTCCAGCGCGTGGAGTTGCCGTGCGGTATTTGCAGCCGCAGCTTGATCCACAGCGTGTCACCTTGATGCAGGTTGTAACGGTACTGCGCTTCCTGCGATTCGAATTGCGTGGTTCTGGCAGCAACGGCTTCTATCTTCGAAGTGTTCTGCATCTCCACCCAGCTGAGTACTGGGCCAGTGATCTGGAATTTGGGGGTGTTGTCCGTCAGCGTTATGGTTTCTGCCGCATGGACGGAGCCGACTCCAACTCCAAACAGCACAAGCGCGGCACACGCGCGCGACAACCACATTGGTAACAATTCGGCTCCCTGACTATAGAGGTTCTGGACGGAAACAAACGTCGCATTGTAGGGGGACGGCTTCGCTGATTTCCCCAGCCGTGACCGATTAGTACAATTGGCGCTATTCCCCAGGACGCAGCAAAGGCAACCAAGTTGCGTTCTGGTCAGTTTTTTGCAAACCCCCGTCCGCCTTTGGCTTTGTGCGCCATTCGGCACTTCCACGATGCCCCTACAGGGTGCGATGGTTCAAAGGGGGTTGACCCTTAAGGAAATCCCATGAGTTTGAAATGCGGCATCGTCGGCCTGCCCAATGTCGGTAAATCCACCCTGTTCAATGCGCTGACCAAGGCGGGCATTGCGGCGGAGAACTATCCGTTCTGCACCATTGAGCCCAACGTCGGCATCGTCGAAGTGCCGGACTCGCGCATGGACCAGCTCGCCACCATCGTCAAGCCGGAGCGCATCGTGCCTGCGGTGGTTGAGTTTGTGGACATTGCCGGTTTGGTGGCGGGCGCTTCCACTGGCGAAGGTCTGGGCAACAAATTCCTGTCGCACATCCGCGAGACCGACGCGACCATCAATGTGGTGCGCTGCTTTGAAGACGACAACGTGATTCACGTCGCCGGCAAGGTCGATCCGATTGCAGACATTGAAGTTATTCAAACCGAGCTGTGCCTGGCCGACCTGGGTGCGGTGGAAAAAGGCTTGCACCGTGTCACCAAGCTGGCGCGATCGGGAGACAAGGAAGCCATCAAGCTGGTCGCAATCCTGGAGAAATGCCAGGCCGCGCTGAACGAAGCCAAGCCGGTGCGCACACTGGACTTCAGCAAGGAAGAGCAGCCGCTGCTGCAGCAATTCTTTTTGATCACCGCCAAGCCGGCGATGTTTGTGGCCAACGTGTCTGAAACCGGTTTTGAGAACAACCCGCTGTTGGACCGTCTGAAGGAATTCGCCGCCAAGCAAAACGCGCCCGTCGTCGCAATCTGCGCCAAGCTCGAAGCCGAAATGTCGGAGATGAGCGACGAAGACCGCCAGATGTTCCTCGAAGAACTGGGCCAGACCGAGCCCGGCCTGAACCGCCTGATCCGTTCTGCCTACAAACTGCTGGGCCTGCAAACCTACTTCACCGCCGGTGTGAAGGAAGTGCGCGCATGGACCATCCACGTCGGCGACACCGGTCCTCAAGCGGCCGGCGTGATCCACACCGATTTTGAGAAGGGCTACATCCGCGCCCAGACCATTGCGTTTGACGACTACATCGCGTTCAAGGGCGAGCAGGGCGCCAAGGACGCGGGCAAGATGCGCGCGGAAGGCAAGGAATACGTCGTCAAGGATGGCGACGTGATGAACTTCCTGTTCAGCTCCTGATCTTTTCTTGACCCCGGTGCTGCCGTTCTCTTACGACTGGCTGGCCTTGGGGGCTGCGGCATGCTGGGCCCTGACCAGCGTCATTTCTGCACCACAAGCGCGCCACCTTGGCGCCTTTGCGTTCACGCGCTGGCGCATGTCAGTGGTGTTTCTGATGCTGTTACCGGTGGTGCTGTGGACCGGTAGCTGGCAGCGCATCGACCTGGCGCAAGCGGGCGCGCTGGCCATCAGTGGCCTGATTGGCATCTTTGTCGGTGATACGGCCCTGTTTGCGGCAATGAACCGTTTGGGGCCGCGGCGTACTGGTGTTCTCTTCGCGACCCATGCCGTGTTCAGCGCGTTGCTGGGTTTTCTTCTGTTGGATGAGCGCATGGGCTGGCAAGCCATGCTGGGCGGTGGGCTGGTGGTGGGTGGTGTGATGACTGCAGTCGCCTGGGGTAGCCACAAGGACGAATCCCACGCCTGGGAAACCTTGCATGGTCACTGGGGCTTGGGCGTAGCGCTGGCGTTGCTGGCAGCGCTGTGCCAGGCACTGGGCTCGTTGATTGCCAAGCCTGTGATGGCCAGTGGTGTCGACCCGGTGGCGGCGACGGCCCTGCGCGTGGCAGCTACCTGCGTCGCGCATCTGGCGCTGCTATGGGGCGGCTTTGCTGCGGCGCGTTCAGTACAGCCGCCCACGCTACGGGTGCTGTCGCGCGTGGGTTTGAGCGGCATGATTGGCATGGGGTTGGGCATGAG
Source organism: Rhodoferax sp. P2_H8_2 (assembly GCF_056403235.1). Taxonomy (NCBI): domain Bacteria; kingdom Pseudomonadati; phylum Pseudomonadota; class Betaproteobacteria; order Burkholderiales; family Comamonadaceae; genus Rhodoferax; species Rhodoferax sp. P2_H8_2. The sequence continues at coordinate 244,386 of NZ_JBFUFW010000001.1, read as the reverse complement.
CCTGATCCTGCTGGCACTGCAACACGGCGATGTGGGCATGGTCGGCATCCTGTCATCGGTGTCGCCAGTGCTGGTCTTGCCACTGTTGTGGTGGCGCCTGGGCCGTGCGCCTGCGCGGGGTGCCTGGCTGGGCGCGTCGCTGACCGTATTCGGAACTGTATTGGTTTTAGTCCGCTAGAGCGCATGGAATGTGCGTGAGTAGCTTCTGAAAGAATAGCAATGACATCGAAGACCTCACCTGCTGGAAACGCTACTTCAACATTTGCATGGGCCATCGTTGGCCCCGGCCGCATCGCCAACCGGTTTGCGGAGGCTGTGCAAGGTTTGCCGGATGCCGAACTCGTGTGGGTTGTCGGGCGCGATCTGGAGCGTGCGCAAGCCTTTGCGCGCAAGTGGAGTACGGCGGATGCCGTGGTTCAAGCCGGTACAGCGCTGGAAGCGGCGCTTGCCGATCCGCGTGTCGATGGTGTCTACATTGCCACTCCGCATGCACAGCACGCGTCCGCAGTCGCGCAATGCCTGGCTGCTGGCAAGCCGGTCTTGTGCGAGAAGCCGTTGGTTCCCAGTGTTGCGATTGCCCAGCCGTTGATAGCCCAGTCGCGTGCCTCCGGTGTCTTCCTGATGGAGGCCCTGTGGTCGCGTTTTTTGCCTGGGTTTGACCAGGTCGGCCAATGGCTGCGTGCCGGCGCCATTGGCAAGGTGAGGGCGATCCACTCCACGTTTTGCTTTCCAGCCGCTTTCGACCCGAACAGCCGCGTGTTCGCCCCCGAACTGGCCGGCGGCGCCTTGCTGGATATTGGCATTTACAACATCAGCATGTCGCGCTGGGTATTGCAGACCAGTTTGGGCGCGTGTCCGCCCATCGTGCATTCCGATGTGCACGGCGTGCTGGCGCCCACCGGTGTGGACCAGCGCGTCAACGCATCGTTTACTTTTGACGATGGTGTGGCGATTCAGTGGGTCTGCGCGGTGGACACCAGTTCCAGCAACAGCATGCAGATCCTGGGCGAGAAGGGCCATATCCAGTTGCCACGCGACTTCCACCATGCCGAAGAGGTGGTGCTGGTTCGCCATGGCGAGGCAGAGCAACGTGTGCAAACGCCGTTTGGCATCAATGGGTTTGAATACGAAATCGCCGAGGCCATGCATTGCATACGTGCGGGCCTGCATGAAAGCCCACGCATGCCGCACAGCGAGACGCTGGCTACGCTGGAATGGATGGACGCGATACGCTCCAGATTGGGCGTGCGCTATCCGTTTGAGTAAGTCGCCTAAGGCGCAAAGACGCCAGTCAGTGCCAGTGTCCACACCACATAGCGCGCGAATTTGCCAATTGCCATGTAAAACAGGCAGGGCCAAAACGGCAGCTTGAGCCAACCGGCCACCGCACACAACGGGTCGCCGACCAGCGGCAGCCAGGCCAGCAGGCATGCTTTGGGACCCATTTTTTCCAGCCAGTCCAATGCGCGAACATGGTGTGACGAGTGCCGGTACTTGTCTGCCACCTTGTGGGCGCCATAGCCCATCCACCAATCCAGCGCGCCACCCAATGTGTTGCCCACGGTGGCGACTGCAATCACCTGCCACAGCAGTTCGGGGTTCAGCGACACCAGCCCGTAGACGACGGGCTCGGAGCCCAGCGGTAACAACGTGGCGGAAATGAAAGAGACAACAAACACCGTACCCAGGCTGTATTGCGGAAGGGCCAGCAATGCCAGCAGTTGGGAGATCCAGGAGTCCATACGGGGCAGTGTAGCCATCGGGGAAATCCCACTTGGTTCGCCGCTGCACCGACAACGAATTACAACTAGGGTTTTCCTGATGCCTGGTTGTCGCCCCCGTTTCAATTGCTGAAATAATAGGCAGCTAGAATCAGCCCTCGCTCGGCACCCGTCTTCCGTTTCACCACCTTTCAGCCCCACCCATGCAAATCGGCCAGTTCGCTTTGGCGAATCATCTGTTTGTCGCCCCTATGGCGGGGGTGACAGACCGCCCGTTTCGGCAGTTGTGCAAGCGGCTGGGCGCGGGCTATGCGGTCAGCGAGATGGTGACTTCGCGCAAGGACTTGTGGAACACGCTGAAGACCTCGCGCCGCGCCAACCACGACGGCGAGCCAGGGCCCATTGCCGTACAGATTGCCGGTACTGAAGCCCCAATGATGGCCGAGGCCGCGCTGTACAACATCGACCGCGGCGCGCAGATCATCGATATCAACATGGGCTGCCCGGCAAAAAAAGTGTGTAACAAATGGGCAGGCTCGGCGCTGATGCAGGACGAGAAGCTGGCGATGGAGATCGTGCAGGCCGTCGTAGACGCCTGCGCGCCGCGCAATGTGCCAGTGACTTTGAAGATGCGCACCGGCTGGAGCCCGGAGCACAAAAACGTCGTAACACTGGCCCTCGCAGCCGAGAGCGCTGGCGTGCAGATGGTCACGGTACATGGCCGCACCCGCGAACAGGGCTACAAGGGTGCTGCCGAATACGACACGATTGCTGCAGTCAAGGCCGCATTGAAGATCCCAGTGGTGGCCAACGGTGACATCACCTCACCAGAAAAAGCGCGCGAAGTTTTGCTGGCAACCGGTGCTGACGCGATCATGGTCGGCCGCGCCGCGCAAGGTCGCCCCTGGATATTCCGCGAGATCGACCATTTTCTGGAAACCGGCACGCACCTTGCTCCGCCACTGGTGAGCGAAGTCAAGCGGTTGCTGATCGAACACTTGCATGACCACTACAGCCTGTATGGCGAGTTCATCGGTGTGCGTTCGGCGCGCAAACACATTGGCTGGTACGTACGCGATCTGCCGGGCGGCGAAGACTTTCGCGCAGCGATGAACCTGCTGGAAGAACCGGCGGCGCAGGTCGATGCCGTCAACGCCTTTTTCGAGACGATTAATCACAACATGGACCGCATCCCTGAACAGGCGATCGCGGCCAACACCAAGGGTATGGACATGATGGAACTGGCAGCATGAGCAAGAAGCACATTGAAGAGTGCGTGCGCGCAAGCCTGGAGGGCTATTTCAAGGACCTGCGCGGTACGGAGCCCGACGGCATGTACGACATGCTGGTCAGTGCGGTGGAAAAACCACTGCTGGAAGTGGTGATGGCGCAGGCCGACCAGAACCAGTCCCGTGCCGCCCAATGGCTGGGCCTGAACCGCAACACGCTGCGCAAAAAACTGCTCGAACACAAACTTTTGTGAAACTTTGCGGGACAGATCTTTAGCTCCGTCCCCAACGAATGAAATCTATGACCGCCACCCAAACCGCTCTTCTCTCCGTCTCTGACAAAACCGGTATCGTCGAACTCGCGCAAGCCTTGCACGCACAAGGCATCAAGTTGCTGTCCACCGGCGGTACCGCCAAACTGCTGGCTGAAAAAGGTCTGCCCGTGACCGAGGTGGCCGAGATGACCGGCTTTCCCGAAATGCTGGATGGTCGGGTGAAGACACTGCACCCGCGTGTGCATGGCGGTCTGTTGGCCCGCCGCGATTTTCCGGCGCATATGGCCGCGCTCGCTGAACACAAGATTGACACCATCGACGTATTGGTCGTGAACCTATATCCGTTTGAATCCACCGTTGCCAAACCAGGTTGCACGCTGGAAGACGCGATTGAGAACATCGATATCGGCGGCCCTGCGATGGTGCGCAGCGCCGCCAAGAACTGGAAAGATGTGGCGGTGCTGACCGACGCATCGCAATACGCCACGGTGATGGCCGAGCTGAAGGCTGCGGGCAAGGTCTCCGACAAGACAAAGTTCGCGCTGTCGGTTGCCGCGTTCAACCGTATCAGCCAGTACGACGGCGCAATCAGCGATTACCTGAGTTCAGTGCAACTGGGTGATGATGTCCCAGCTGGCGATGCTGCGCCGACCCTGAGTCGCTTCCCTGCCCAGTTCAACGCCCAATACATCAAGGTGCAGGACATGCGCTACGGCGAGAACCCGCACCAAAAAGCCTCGTTCTATCGCAATGGCCGTCCTTATTTGGGCAGCCTGTCTACGGGCGTGCAGTTGCAAGGCAAGGAACTGTCGTACAACAACATCGCCGACGCCGATGCGGCGTGGGAGTGCGTCAAGAGCTTCGAGGCCAACGCCTGCGTCATCGTCAAGCACGCCAATCCGTGCGGTGTAGCGGTCGGCGTGGATGCGCTGGAGTCTTACAGCAAGGCTTTCAAGACCGACCCGACATCCGCCTTCGGCGGCATCATTGCCTTCAATTGCCCGGTGGATGGTGCGGCCGCCCAGGCTATTGCCAAGCAATTCGTTGAGGTGCTGATGGCCCCCTCCTTCACACAAGAGGCGCTGGATGTGTTCAAGGCCAAGGTCAATGTGCGCTTGCTGCAAATCGCTTTGCCCGAAGACCGTGCCCAGATCCTGTTTGCGGGTCGCAACAGCCTGGAATTCAAGCGCGTGAGTGGCGGCCTGTTGGTGCAGGAAGCCGACAACCACATCCTCAAACTGGCGGACCTCAAAGTGGTGACCACCCAGCAACCCACTGCAGAGCAACTGCAGGACTTGTTGTTTGCCTGGACGGTCGCGAAATACGTGAAGTCCAACGCCATCGTCTTCTGCAAGGGCGGCATGACCATGGGCGTAGGTGCCGGCCAAATGAGCCGTCTGGACTCCGCCCGCATCGCCAGCATCAAGGCGGGTCACGCCAACCTGTCACTGGCAGGCACAGCGGTCGCCAGCGACGCTTTCTTCCCGTTCCGTGATGGACTGGACGTCGTGGTCGACGCCGGCGCGACCTGCGTGATCCAACCCGGTGGCTCTATGCGCGACGACGAAGTCGTTGCGGCTGCCAACGAGCGTGGTGTGGCGATGGTGTTCTCTGGCGTGCGGCATTTCAGGCACTAGCCTGCTGCCGGAATCAAAAAGACCAAGCCACTTTCGGGTGGCTTTTTCATTGCCAAATCTGGCTGCGGAGCGCATGAAATGTGCGTGAGCAGCTATGAAATTAGTAGTAGTTTGAATGCGATTGTGCGGATAGCATAGGCATTGTCGAAGACCCTGCGGGAGAAACCATGCGTCGATTTCTTGTGAACAGTTGCCTCATGCTGCTATTGGCATCAGATTGCGCTTTTGCAGAGCAAGCGCTGTTTACGGGAACCTGGACCATAGATTTGCGTTCCACGCGCGAACGCAAACAGAAAGAAGAATGTGGTTCTGCGACCTTTGACCTGAAGCAGAAAGGCGACAGCATTGTTGGCGCTCACCAGATGGCAACCGTGGGTTGCGGGCGCATGAACGCAGGTGGGGAGGGTACGGTCAAAGGCATCGTGATCGGCCGCACTGCTGTGCTGGTTGTTACCAGTGGCCGCAACGGCGCCGTAGTGCTAGGGCGTGCGACGCTGAAGGGCAGTGCATTGGTGTGGGAAACACTGGAGGACATCACACCTGGTGATCCACCCACGGATTCACCGCTGATCCTGAGCAGCGGCACATTGCAGCGCGTCGGCAAATAGCCCCTGGTTCCCGGACTAACCAGCTCCAAGGGATAATTGCGCCATGAAACAGCACATTGAATCCAGTCTGCAAGAAGCCCACGTTGCACTCACCGCCTTGCTCGCCAATCCGGCCGGCCTCGCGTCTGTTGAGCAAGCCGCGCAACTTTTGATTTCCACGTTTGAAGCCAAGGGCCGCGTTTATTCCTGTGGCAATGGCGGCTCCATGTGTGACGCGATGCACTTCGCCGAAGAACTGACCGGGCGCTACCGCAAAGATCGCGCTGCGCTGGGCGCCACGGCCATCAGCGACGCGGGCCACCTGACCTGCGTGGGCAACGACCACGGCTACGACAACGTGTTCTCCCGCTACATTGAAGGCCACGGCCGCGCTGGCGATTGCCTGGTTGCTCTAAGCACCAGCGGCACCAGCAAGAACATCATCCGCGCTGCCGAGGCTGCCAAAGCCCAGGGCATGAAGGTCATCATCCTGAGTGGCAAACGCAGCGAGAAGCTGGAGCCATTGAGCGATGTCTATATCTGCACGCCCGGTGGTACCTATGCCGACCGCGTACAGGAGCTGCACATCAAGGTGTTGCACATCCTGATCGAGCTGATCGAGCGCCACTTCTTCCCGGAAAACTACCTCGACTAGAAGCGGCCTTAGAAGCGGCGCCGAAAGCCCAGTGCGAAGAAGTCTTCGCCATTGGCGCCATAGTTGTTCAGCAAATCGTAGACGGCGCACCGGTGGTGCAGCCGCACGAAAAATTCGTCAGACTTTTGCTGCGGGCGCGACAGCGCTACTTCGATGAACAGCCAGTTCAGCGTGCGGCTGCCCTGGCCGTCTTTGCCCAACTCCAGCGGGCTCACAGCTGATGTGTAGGAGATGCCAAGAGGCGCCAGTCGCAGGTCAGTTCGCAGGGTTTCGCGCCACGGAAATCCGCTAAAGCGCAATGCAGGCGCCACGGCCACTTCCCACAGCGGGGCGATGCCATTCTGGTAACCCACCATGCCATCGATTTCCAGCGAGACAGGCCACACCTCGGAGCGCCACACGGTCTTGCTGGCGGTGGCCGCAACGAGGTACTGGTCCAGAAAACTGGCGCGTCCCTGCGTGAAGCCTGCGGGCTCGGTGTCGTAGTACTTGCCGCCATAGGCGCCTACGCTCCAGTCAGGTTCGGCAGCACGCGCCTGCGGAGCAAGCGTCGCGGCAATAGCGAGAACCAGAACAGGCAGGAACATGGCGCTTTATAGCGCCTTGAAAATTTCCCTTGCTGCCGCTACGGTTTCTGCGATGTCGGCATCGGTATGTGCCGCGCTCATGAACCCGGCTTCGTACAAGGCCGGTGCAATGTAAACACCGCGGTCCAGCAGGCCGTGGAAGAAGGCGTTGAACACCTTGCTGTCGGTGGTCATGACCTTTGCGTAATTTTGCGGCAGCGCATCAAAGAAAAAGAAGCCAAACATGCCGCCTTCGGAGTCACCGCAAAACGGCAGTCCGGCAGCATGGGCGGCATCCGTCAGGCCGCTGACCAGTGCTTGTGTCTTGCGGCTCAGGTCTTCATAAAAACCGGGTTTGCCGACTTCCTTCAGTGTCGCCAATCCGCAGGCGGTTGCGACAGGGTTGCCCGATAGCGTGCCCGCTTGGTAGACGGTGCCAATCGGCGCCAGATGCTCCATCACGGCGCGCTTGCCTCCGAAAGCCGCCAGCGGCATGCCGCCGCCAATGACCTTCCCCATGACCGTCATGTCGGGCGCGAAGCCTGGGATGTCGCGGGCATAGACCTCTTGGGCGCTGCCGGGAGCGACACGGAATCCGGTCATCACCTCATCGAACACAAACAACGCGCCGTACTGCGTGCACAGCTCGCTGCAGCGCTTGACGAAGGGCACGGAGGCGCGCACGAAATTCATGTTGCCAGCTATCGGCTCAATCATCACGCAGGCGAGCTCCTTGCCGTGCAGTGCAAATGCTTCTTCCAGTTGCTGCAGGTTGTTGTACTCCAGCACCAGCGTGTGCTGCACCACCTCGGGCGGCACACCCGCGCTGGTGGGGTTGCCAAAAGTGGCGAGGCCAGAGCCAGCCTTTACCAAGAGCGCGTCGGCATGGCCGTGGTAACAACCCTCAAACTTCAAAATCTTGCTGCGGCCGGTGGCGCCGCGCGCCAGGCGGATAGCGCTCATGCCTGCTTCGGTGCCACTGCTGACCAAGCGCACCATGTCCATGCTCGGGATCAGCGCCAGGATGGCTTCGGCCAGTTCCACTTCGCGCTCGGTTGGCGCACCGAATGAGAAACCTTCCAAAATCGCTTTTTGCACGGCTTCCACCACCGCGGGGTGGCCGTGGCCCAGGATCATCGGGCCCCACGATCCGATGTAGTCGATGTAGCGTTTGTCGTTGGCGTCCCAGAAGTAAGCGCCCTGCGCGCGCTGCACAAAGCGGGGCGTGCCGCCCACGGATTTGAAGGCGCGTACCGGGGAGTTCACACCGCCGGGGATTACGCGCGCTGCGCGGTCAAAAAGTTGCTGGTTGCGGTCGGTCATGTCGGAATCGGAAAGAAATCAGTGGCGCGATCAATGGCGCCATCAGTGGCGGGTGTCGTTGGGCGAGATTTCAAAAGACGATGCATTCGCTGGATCGTCTTCGCCCTCTTCATCGTCTTCCTCCGGTTGGGCCCAGAACAGGCGGTCAGGCACCACTTGGCCCATGCCGGGTCTGAAACCACTTTCCAGGCAGCGGTCCAGATAGCTCAGCGCTTCTGTGACGGCTTCGGAGAGTTCTGTGCCGCTGGCAATCAACGCAGCCAACGCGGCCGACAGTGTGTCGCCCGCGCCCGCAAAGGTGGCCTCGAAACGTTCGTACTTGGCGCTGCAGATCACGCTGGTCGGCGAACACAGCACGTTGTCGATGAACTGTTCTGGCAAGGGGATGCCGGTAACCAGCGTGTAGGGCACGCCAAACTCATTGGCGGCTTTGGCGATGTCACGCGCTGTGGGGCTGCGATCGGAGCTCCAGTCGGGCAACAGCCAGCGCGACAAGGTGCTGTGGTTTCCAACCAACACCGTTGTTTGCGGCAACAGCAGTTCATTGCAGGCATCGAGGTACTGATCGATCAGCACCTCTTGCCACCAGGACAGGTCGGGCATATAGGCCACCAGTGGCACATCGGAGTAGTCGGAGGCAATCTCGGCAACGGCAGTCAGGTTCTCCGGGGAGCCCACAAACCCGACCTTGAAAACCTGCACCGGAACGTCTTCCAGAATGGTTCGCGCTTGTTCGCCAACGGCCTCGTCGTCCATTGGGAAATGGTCGTATATCTCGGTGGTGTCGCGCGTGTAGGCGCCAGTGACGACAGGCAGTCCGTGCGCACCTACCGAGGCCACTGCCATCAGGTCAGCCGTCAGACCACCAGCACCGCTGGGATCATTGGCGTTGAACACCATGACGCACGCAGAGGGGCCGTCGTCTGTATCTTCTATATCGGGGGGGGGAGTGGTGTGGGTCTGCATGGAAGGGCCTGGGTTCGGGTTTTTCCTCAGGCAGAATGAGGCTTCTTTCACGGCGCAGCGGGAAAACCGGTCGCGGCGCCTCTATACAATCGTTGCATTCTATTCGAAGGCCCTTTAAGCTGTGAGTGATAAAAAAACTTGGATGTGCCTGATTTGCGGCTGGATTTACGACGAAGCGCAGGGCGCTCCGGATCACGGCATCGCCGCAGGTACCTTGTGGGCTGATGTGCCCATGAATTGGACGTGCCCCGAGTGCGGGGCTCGCAAAGAAGATTTTGAGATGGTTCAGATTTGAAGGTGGATCGTTGGGATGGCGCGGCTATCTTGGATCGCAAACGCCTCTTTAGGAGTAAGGCCCTGTGAGTAACAACGGATCAACTTTCAAAGTACTGGTCATTGACGACAGCAACACCATCCGCCGCAGCGCAGAAATTTTTCTGAAGCAGGGTGGCCATGAGGTCCTGCTGGCGGAAGATGGTTTTGATGCCTTGGCCAAGGTCAATGACTACCAGCCGCATCTGATTTTTTGCGACATCCTGATGCCCAGGCTGGATGGTTACCAGACCTGCGCCATCATCAAACGCAATGCCAAATTTTCCGGCGTGCCCATCGTCATGCTGTCATCCAAGGATGGCGTTTTTGACAAGGCGCGCGGGCGCATGGTGGGGGCCCAGGACTACCTGACCAAACCGTTTACAAAAGAACAATTGCTGCAGGCTGTGCAGCAATTCGGCACTGTTTTGCAAGGAGCTGATTGATGGCGATAACAAAAGTACTGATCGTTGACGATTCAAAAACGGAACTGATGTTCCTGACAGATCTGTTGCAGAAAAATGGCTTTACCGTGCGTACCGCTGAAAACGCGGATGATGCTTTCAAGCGTCTGGCCGAAGAAACGCCCGACCTGATCCTGATGGACGTGGTGATGCCTGGCCAGAATGGTTTTCAGCTGACCCGCGCGATCAACCGTACACCGGAATACACCGATGTGCCGATCATCATCTGCACCAGCAAGAGCCTGGAGACCGACCGCGTGTGGGGCATGCGCCAAGGAGCGCGTGACTACATCACCAAACCGGTGGATGCCACCGATCTGTTCGCCAAAATCAAGGCACTGGGCTGATTCGCCGAACCCATGGCCAATCGCGAAGCACTCAGAGAACTCCAGACCCGACTCGCCAGTCGTCTGCAGGCAGCGCGCTCCGAAGGCGTGTCTGTTGCATGGCTCGCCGTGCGCGCGGGCGGCTACAACTATTTGTTCCCATTGGGACAGTCGGGTGAAATTTTTCCGGTCACCAGCATCCAGTCCGTTCCGTACGCACAGAGCTGGTTCCGTGGTGTGCACAACATCCGCGGCGGCCTGTATGGCGTGGTGGATCTTGCGGCATTCATTTTCAATGCCGGTGGTGCGCAACGACTGGAACCCGCGGCGGTGGACCCCAGTGTGGTGACACTCAACGCGGCGCTCGAAGTGAATTGCGCCTTGCAGGTGGATGCACTGGCCGGTCTGCGTGGCGCGGATGCGTTTACCGCATCGACGCCCGCGCCAGAAGGCGCGCCTTCCTTTTTCGGTAATCGGTTCACGGATGCTTCCGGCCAAGCCTGGCAGGAAGTCAACTTGCGGTCATTGTCCCTCTCCCCCCAGTTTTTGAGCATCAGCGCTTAGTTCACGTTAAGGCCACACCATGTCAGTCGTCGACCAAATCAAAAATCTGTTTTCCAAAAAATCTGCGGAGTCCGATATGGACTCCCGTTTGAGTCTGGCAACGCCGGACGGAAATTCGGAAGACCCGAGTAATGAAACGCTGATGGTTCCGCGATCCACGATGATGGCGGACGAACCGGAAGATGCGGCAACGGAAGAAATTGGCGCGCCACGAAAAGCGGGAGACCTGATCAGCATTCCGGTCCTGGGTTCGCGTACGGTGGTCGAACACCAGCGCACGCTGTCCATCATGCTGGGCGTGTCGCTGTTGCTGCTGGCCGGTGTGACCTTCTTCGCACTGAGCCAGGCGGACAAGGTGGCCCAGCAATTGGGTGCCACAGGTCAGGGTCTGATGCAGTCGCAGCGTTTGGCGAAGTCAGTGTCGCAGGCGTTGGTGGGTAGCGTTGCTGCCTTCCCCGACGTGTCGGAGAGCGCGGACGTTTTGGCCAAGACGACCCGTGGATTGGCAGGATCGCTGGATGACAGCTTCAAGCCGGAAATGGACAAAGTCACACCGCTGGTGGACCGCGCTGAAAAGAATGCCAAGGCGGTGATGGACCAGCAAAAGGTGCTGACACAGATCGGATCCGCGCTGCGCCTGATCAACCGCCAGTCGTCTGATTTGCTGGAAATCGCCGAAACGATTTCTTCTTTGAAGCTGCAGCAAAACGCACCGGCGATGGAAATTTCCGCGGTAGGCCAGTTGGTGATGTTGACGCAACGTATCGGCAAGTCGTCCAACGAGTTCTTGACCGCGGAAGGTGTGAGCCCGGAAGCCGTGTTCTTGCTGGGTAAGGACTTGAATACCTTCAAGGAAATTTCCGAAGGTTTGAAGTCCGGTAGTGCCGAGCTGCGCCTCTCTGCAGCCAAAGATTCTGCGACCAAGGAGCAGATCGATGCGCTGATCAAGATGTACGAAGACACCCGTGTTCAAGCAGGTGCGATTTTGGGCAACTTGCAGGGCTTGGTTGCCGCGCGTGAAGCGCAGGGCGCCATCATTGGTGACAGCGAACCGCTGCGCCGCAACCTGGAAGAGTTGCAGGCCAAACTGTCCGGCAAGACGGGTATCAGCGGTCTATCGCTGGCCATTCTGGTGATCGCTGCGGCGTTCGCGCTGGCTTGCGCGGGCGGTTTGTCCTATGTGCAGCTGCAGGACAGCCGTAAACGCCAAGTGGTTGCCGAAGACCAGCAGCTTGAAGCGCAACGTCAAGAACAGGAAGCCAAGCGCGTCAACGACGCCAACCAGGCCGCCATTTTGCGTTTGATGAATGAGTTGCAAACAGTGGCGGAAGGTGACTTGACGCAAGAAGCGACGGTGACCGAAGACATTACTGGCGCCATCGCCGACTCGGTGAACTACACGGTGGAAGAACTGCGCTCGCTGGTAGCCAACGTGCAGAACACGGCGGCCCGCGTCGCACAAACGACCGCCGATGTGGACGCCACGTCGACCGAACTGCTGGCAGCTTCCAACGAACAGCTGCATGAAATTCGCGAAACCGGCAAATCCGTTGTGGATATGGCGGGTCGTATTAACGAGGTGTCTACCCAGGCCCAGGAATCGGCCCGCGTAGCGCGCCAGTCCTTGCAGGCGTCAGAGTCCGGCCTGAAAGCGGTGCAGAACGCGATCGGCGGTATGAACTCCATCCGAGACCAGATCCAGGAAACGTCCAAGCGCATCAAGCGACTCGGTGAATCGTCCCAGGAGATTGGTGAAATTACCGAGCTGATCTCGGACATTACCGAACAGACCAACGTTCTGGCTTTGAACGCTGCCATTCAGGCGGCGTCTGCCGGTGAAGCCGGTCGCGGCTTCTCGGTGGTTGCGGAAGAAGTTCAGCGCCTTGCGGAACGCTCCGCAGATGCGACGCGTCAGATTTCGGCGCTGGTGAAGGCGATTCAGACCGATACGCAGGATGCGATCGGCGCTATGGAGCGCTCCACACAGGGTGTGGTCGAAGGGGCCAAGTTGTCCGACACCGCGGGTACCGCGCTGACAGAAATTGACCGCGTGTCACGCCGCGTGGCCGACCTGATTGAGCAGATCTCCAGCTCCGCGTCCCGCGAAGCCGGTCTGGCCAACGTGGTGGCCGACAACATCCAGCACATTTTTGCGGTGACCGAGCAAACCGGTGAAGGTACGCGGGTCACGGCCAATCAGGTGCGTGAGCTCTCGCGCATGGCCGAAGAGCTGCGCCAGTCCGTATCCCGATTCAAGATCGCCTGACTATCCGCCGAGCAAAGCGCTTAGGAAAGACCCGTATCCATGGCATCCACCCCCGTCGTCGACAACGAAATTGCGGCCAGTGACCTGGGGCCTTTGGCCTGGGTGCTGGACGAGCTGCGCAAGTCACTGGACGGTGCCGCCAAGGCATTGCGCCGCTTTGTACGTGACGCCGAGTTGGCTCGTGGCTCCGATCTGACGGAGCTGGATGCCAGCCATTTGCGCATCGCACGCCAGCAGTTGCACCAGGCGGTGGGTGCCTTGGAAATGGTGGGCCTGCCCGCGCCTGCCAAGGTCTTGCGTGCGATGGAAGCATTGGCACAGAAGTATGTGCAGCGTCCTGAGTTGTGCAGCGACGATGCTGCTTCCAAGATGGAGCGCGCCAGTTTTGCGCTGACGGAATATCTGGAAGGTGTGCTTAAAGGCAAGACCGCATCATCCGTTGCGTTGTTCCCCCAATACCGGGCCGTGCTGGAGCTGGCAGGTGCCGACCGAGTGCACCCGGCGGATTTGTGGCCGCCCGAATGGCGCTGGCTGGAGATTCGGCCGGGCAAAGCGGCCAAACCGATCGGGTACGAGACCGAAGTGCGGACCAAATTGGACCAATCGGTTCTGAAGGTGGTCAAGAGCGGTGATACCGCGGCGGCACGGCGCCTCTCCGGGATTTGTGCTGGGTTGGCGGCTACCCAAACGTCGATGGAAACGCGTACGTTCTGGTCGATTGCCGCGGGGTTCTTCGAGGCATTGTCCCAAGAGCTGTGCCCGCTGGACGGCTACACCAAGCGCGCGGCCTCCCGCGTATTGCAACAGTACGCGACGCTGGCCAAGGGTGACACCAATGTGTCCGAGCGGCTGGCGCAGGACCTGCTTTTCTTCTGCGCGCAATCGGTTCCCAAAGAGGGTGTTGCTGCAGCGTATCTGAGCGCAGTTCGCAAGACGTACAACCTCACCAACCTGCGGGCGGCCGACTATGAAACGGAACAGTTTGGTCGCTTTGATCCGGCGTTGCTGGTCCTGGCACGCAAACGTATTGCGTCGGCTGCAGAGACCTGGTCGGCGCTTGCAGGAGGTGATACCAATCGGCTGAAGGTCGCCTCCGAGCAATTTGCTGCGGTGGCAGATTCTGTCGTGAAGCTCCATCCGGAATGCGGTGACCTGGCGCAGGCGCTGATTCATGCGCTGGATGTCACCGTGAAAAGCGGGGCTGCTCCTGTGCCTGCTGTGGCCATGGAAGTTGCGACATCCGTCTTGTATTTGGAAGCCGCTTACGAAGACATTGATCCGACCGAAAGCCAGATGGCAGATCGCAGCGCACGCCTGGCAGTGCGCTTGCGGCACGTCAGCGGTGGCGGCGAGCCCGAGCCCATGGAAGGCTGGATGGAGGAGCTATACCGTCGGGTGAGCGACCGCCAGACCATGGGCAGCGTGGTCGATGAGCTGCGTAGCGCATTGACAGAAGTCGAAAAGTCGCTCGATGCGTTCTTCCGCAATCCGCAAGACAAAGCGCCATTGCGCGACGTACCCACACAGCTCGCGCAAATGCGCGGCGTGTTCTCGGTGCTGGGGCTGGACCAGCCTTCGCTTGCGGCCCTGCGTATGCGCTCCAGCGTAGAGCAGTTCATGGTGGACACCATCGACGAGGCGACTGCACGCACCGGAATATTCGAAAAACTGGGCAACAGTCTCGGAGCTATGGGCTTCCTGATTGACATGCTGAGTTACCAGCGCGCCTTGGCCAAGAAACTGTTCGTGTATGACGAAGAGTTGGGCGAATTCAAGCCACTGATGGGCCGTGAACGTGTGGTTGTGCAGGAGGCTGAGCAGCCCGCGCCGGCAGCGCCGGACATGCCGCTGGAGCCTACTCAAGTGCTGGACCTGCCGCCCAACATGCAGGCGACGGTCTCTATGGTGGCTATGCCTGCATCGACACCAGTCTCGGTGGCTCCAGTGCCGCCAGCGCCTGTTGCAGCACCTGCAGTCACTGTTGACGACGGTGAAGACGATGAATTGATAGACATCTTCCTGGAAGAAGCACGCGAAGTGGTCCGTAACGGGCTGACCGCCGTCAAAGCGCTGGCCGGTGACCCCTCCAATCTGGCCGAGCAAACCACGTTGCGCCGGGCCTTCCACACGCTCAAGGGCAGCTCGCGCATGGTGGGCCTGACCGATTTCGGCGAAGCAGCCTGGTCTTTTGAGCAATTGCTCAACACCTGGCTGGCTGAACAACGCCCTGCCAGCGACGACTTGATTGCGGTCGCGAGCAGTGGCATGCATGCATTTGGCCGTTGGGTAGAAGACATTGCCAATCACGCCGATGTCCCGTGGAATGTCGCGGACTTCCGCAAGACGGCGGATGGTTTGCGCGTGGATGGTCAGCTCATTGCACTGCACACCCCCGGTGCCTCCGAGGCCGTGGAAGTCGTGGAAATGGAAATGCCTGTCGAGGACTTTGCCTCCAGCGTTGAGCCGGACCTGCAACCTACGACCGTGGTTGTGATTGAAGAGGCGACGCCACCTGATGTGGTTGAGTTTGCCTCTACGTCATTGGTAAGCAGCCTGCCGCAGCCCCAACCAGAGAGCGAAGCTCCGGTTGAGTTCTCAAGTACCCAGTTGGTAGACAGCCTTGACTTTGGTGCTTCATCCGAGCAGGTGGAGTTTGCGTCCACTTCGTTGGCGGACAGCTTGCGCTTTGAAGCGCCTGAACCCAAAGCCGATTTTGCGAACACCCAATTGGTCAGCAGCCTCAATGTGATGCCCGAGCCGGATGAGGCACGCGGATCCCGCCCTGATTTCCAGTCGACTCGCAGTTTCGAGCTGGATCTGCCTCCTCAACCGGCCGTTGACGATGCTGGCGCCAGTCTGGATCTGGGAGATATTGATTTTGGCGAGGTTGCTGCCGTTTCCGAGCCTGTCGCACAGGAAATAGCGCTGGATTTGCCGGAAGCAGAGCCTGTAGCCGAAGAGCTTTCCGCGCCAGAAGAGCAAGTTAAGGTCATTGGCCCGCTGCGTTTGAGCATTCCGCTTTACAACGTCTACCTCAATGAGGCCGATGAGTGGTCGCGGCGTTTGCAGACCGAACTCAATGAATGGGCGTTGGAGCTGCACGAGCCGGTATCGGACTCTGTCGTTGCATTGGCGCATTCGCTGTTGGGCAGCTCAGCCACTGTAGGTTTTGTAGCCTTGTCGGAAATGGCCCGTGCGCTGGAGCATGCGCTGCAACACGTGCAACTGCACCGCCAGGGCTCGCCCGAGTTGGCGCAGGTGTTCAACAATGCTGCAGAAGACATTCGCCGCTTGTTGCATCAGTTTGCAGCTGGCTTCCTGAAAGACGCCGACGAAGCTACCTTGGCTGCTTTGCAGACCATTATTGAAACTGAATTTCCGGCGCCAACGATGGAGTCAGTTTCTGCGGACTCGGTTGACTCTGCGTATACAGAGGTTGTTGTCGAAGAACACGTAGACGCGGTTCTGGAAGCGGAATTGGCCGCCAGCGTGGAAGAGCCGGATGTGGTGGCCGAAGAAGAAGTGCCGACGCAGGCACCTGAGCCTGAACCAGTCGTGTCGCCTGCCGCCGTAGCGGCAGCCGCACCCGCGGCTGTGGCAGCACCGCTGCGTGTGGTGCGCGCGCTGGACGATGATCTCGATGCAGTGGATCAGCTCGATGAAGATTTATTCCCCTTCTTTGAGGAAGAGGCTATCGAGTTGATGCCCCAGTTGGGTACCGCACTGCGCCAGTGGGTGTCTCGTCCTGACAATTTGGGTGCACGCAATGAAATATTGCGGGTGCTGCATACGCTCAAGGGCAGTGCGCGCCTCGCGGGTGCCATGCGCTTGGGCGAAATGTCGCACCGGATGGAGTCCGGCATCGAAGAGCTGGGTACTGAAGCCTTGCAAGCCGTGCAACTGGAGCCATTGCTCGCTGCGTTTGACGCATTGCAAAACAACTTTGATCGGCTGGGCAAACCCGTCGAAGAAGAAGCGCCTGCTGCTGCTCCCGCTCCCTCTAACGCTCCCGCCGTGTCGGTCGCAAACGTTGAGGCAAAGACAGCGGATACCCCCGTTAGCAAAGCAGTGGTCGCCGCGCCCGTGGTTGCCCATGTGCCATTGCGCCAAAGTGCAAACCAGTCGGTGCGTGTGCGCTCCCAGCTGTTGGACCGTCTGGTCAATCAGGCAGGTGAGGTCATGATCACGCGTTCTCGTATGGACGCGCGCCTGTCACAGTTGCGTACATCGCTGGACGAATTGACAGGCAATCTGGACCGTTTGCGCCAGCAATTGCGTGATGTCGAATTGCAGGCTGAATCGCAAATGCAGTCGCGCCTGGCGCAAACCAAGGAATCGGCACAGTCGTTCGATCCACTGGAATTTGACCGCTTTACCCGCGTGCAGGAACTGACCCGCATGATGGCGGAGTCGGTGAATGACGTGGCCACGGTGCAGCGCAATTTGCAACGATCCATTGAAGGCGCAGAAGACGATCTGATCGCGCAAGGCCGCCAGGCCCGTGAACTACAACGCGATTTGCTGCGCACGCGCATGGTGGAATTTGAAGGCATCTCTGATCGTTTGTACGGCGTGGTACGCCAGGCTGCGAAAGATGCGGGCAAACAGGTCAAGCTGGAAATCATCGGCGGCTCCATCGAAATGGACCGTGGCGTTCTGGACCGCATGGCGCCTGCGTTCGAACACATGCTGCGTAACTCTGTGGCCCACGGCATTGAAGATGGTGCGACGCGTGTCGCTGCAGGCAAGTCGGCCATTGGTTCCATTACCATTCTTGTGAACCAGGAAAGCAATGACGTGTCGGTGTCCTTCAGCGACGATGGCGGCGGCTTGCATCTGGACAAAATCCGCGCCAAGGCGATTGCCAATGGCGTGATTCAGGCGAGTGACGCGCTCAGTGATGGCGATGCTGCCAATCTGATTTTCATGCCCGGTTTCTCGACGGCGGAGCAGGTGACAGAACTGGCCGGACGCGGTATCGGCATGGACGTGGTCCGCTCTGAAGTAAATTCGCTGGGTGGTCGTATAGAGACCACGACCCAGGCAGGCCAAGGCAGTACCTTCAAGGTGATCTTGCCACTGACTACTGCTGTGACGCAGGTGGTGATGATGCGCATGGGCGAGTTCACCATTGGCGTGCCATCCAACCTGATGCAAACCGTGCTGCGGGTACCAGGTAATCTGGTGGAACAGTCGTACCAGCGTGACGGCTTTGACTTTGGCGGAGAAATCATCCCCTTCTTCTGGGCCGGTGCGCTACTGCAGGTCTCGTCGCATAGCCACGAGTTGCACACCAAGACCTTGCCGGTAGCAGTGTTCCGAAGCGCCGGCCAGCGCATGGCATTGCACGTAGACGAAGTGTTGGGTAACCGAGAAGTGGTGGTGAAGAACCTCGGGCCACAGCTGGCACGCTTGCCAGGTCTGGCGGGTATGTCCGTGCTGGCTTCCGGTGCTGTGGTTCTGATCTACAACCCGGTTGCTCTGGCGGCCGTGTATGGCGATCAGGCGCGTCAGTTGCGCATGGCGCCTGAAACGCCGGTGGCGGGCGACGCCAAATCGGCGACCATCATGGCTGGAAGCGTAGAGTTACCGTTGGTATTGGTGGTGGACGATTCCATCACGGTGCGCCGCGTGACACAACGTCTTCTCAAGCGTGAAGGCTACCGTGTGACACTGGCTGCCGACGGCTTGCAGGCGCTCGAAAGGCTGGCCGAAGAGCGGCCTGCCGTGGTGTTGTCAGATATCGAAATGCCGCGCATGGATGGCTTTGATCTGGCCCGCAACATCCGGGGTGATGACAAACTGAAAGATCTGCCCATCATCATGATCACCTCGCGTATTGCGGAGAAACACCGCGAACACGCACGTGAACTGGGTGTCGACCACTATCTGGGCAAGCCTTACTCTGAAGACGAACTGCTGGGTCTGGTGCGCGGCTACTGCACCGTCCCTTCTGAAAGCTCGGATATCTAGGGCAGTTTGCGCACAGCCCCGTAGCGCAACAGAGTGCGCGAACGGGCATGTGCGTGGTCGACCACCGGGCCTGGGTAGTTCCCGCCCAGCACCACTCCCGCTCTAGCCATTTCGTCGGCCTTGCCTACCCAGGGTGCGTGCAGCGCCTTGCCTTGCAGCTTGCTCAACTGCGGCAGATAGCGCTTGATGAACTTGCCCTCTGCATCGAACTTCTCGCTCTGACTCACCGGATTGAAGATTCTGAAATAGGGTTGCGCATCGCATCCGCTGGAACTCACCCATTGCCAGCCACCATTGTTGGCAGAGAGGTCAAAATCGTTCAGCAACTCGGCAAAGTAGCGCTCACCCCAGCGCCAATCGATTCCCAGGTGTTTGACCAGAAAGCTGCCTGCCACCATGCGCAACCGGTTGTGCATGTAGCCGGTCTGATTGAGTTGCGCCATTGCCGCATCCACCAACGGGTAGCCGGTTTGGCCTTGCTTCCATGCCTCAAATAGTTTTTCAGCACGCTCGCCATCTTCCCAATGGATCTGTTCGTACTCGGGCTTGAAACTGCTGTGGGCCGCATGTGGGAAGTTGGCTAGTATCTGAAAGTAGAAATCGCGCCAGATCAGCTCGCCCAGCCAGGTTGATGCACCACCGTTGCCCGCCAGATGAAATGGCAGCGCCAGGTTGACCAATTGGCGGATCGACACTGTGCCAAAGCGCAGATGCACGCCAAGATAGCTTGGGCCTTTGATGGAAGGGAAATCTCGGGTGGCGTCATAGCTGTCCATCCGGTCCCGAAAGTCGGTCAACAGCTTTTGTGCTCCCGACATGCCGGTGGGAATGCGCAATTGACTCAGGTTGGAGGGCTCGAACCCCAAATTCGCCAATGTCGGTACGGGCTGGGCGAATGGCTCCGGGCGTGGGGCCAATCCGGATGCGTGCGTTTGGCATTCATACGCTGGTAGCGGACGATCTCCGACAAGCGCCAGCCAGGCCCTTTTGTAGGGCGTAAACACGGTGTAGGGCTTGCTGGCCTGGGTCAGCACCTCGCGCTGCTCAAAGATGACATGGTCTTTGGCGATCAAGAAGGCGATGCGCTGGGCAGCGAGAGCTGTTTCAACGTGGTTATCACGTGCTTGGGCCGCAGGCTCGTAATCGCGCGCCGCGAAAACCGCCTGCACTCTCAGTTGCTGTGCCAGTTGCGGAATCGCGTCAAGTGCCTTGCCGTGCACGCAAATCAGTCCCGCCAGGGCATTGCCGCTGAGTTGCCGCAAGCTGGCATCGAGTTCCACCAGCGACTCCCGGATGAACTCGACGCGGCGGTCTTGTCGGGGCAGCGGATCCAGGATGTCTTGGTCAAACAGGAATACGCAAAAGACCTGTTGGCAGGACCGCAGAGCGAGGCTGAGCGCAGCGTTGTCCTCGCTGCGAAGGTCGCGGCGGAACCACACCAGGCCAGTTTCAAATTGTGTTTGCATCGCAGCCGCTAAAATACTTGTATGTCTGGCGATTCTGCACCCATCAATCTGACGAATCACTTCCTGATTGCAATGCCCGGACTCGAAGACGCCATATTCTCCAAAAGCGTCGTCTATGTGTGCGAACACAGCCCGCGCGGTGCGCTGGGGCTTGTGATCAACAAGCCCGCCGACATCTCTCTGACCGCGTTGTTTAACAAGGTGGATCTGCCTCTGCTGCGCACCGATTTGAAAGACGGCCCGGTATTTCAGGGTGGTCCGGTACAGGTGGAGCGCGGTTTTGTGTTGCATGAACCGATTTTTTCGCAGGCCGACAAACCCGACGAGTCTTTGTACGCCTCAACGTTGACAATTCCCGGCGGGCTGGAAATGACTACCTCCAAGGATGTACTGGAAGCTTTGTCCACCGGTGCCGGCCCGCGCAAAGTGCTGATCTCCTTGGGTTACTCGGCCTGGGGCGAAGGCCAGTTGGAAACAGAATTGGGCGAAAACAGCTGGCTCACAGTAGATGCAGATCAAACAGTTATTTTTGATACCCCGGTCGAACAACGCTATGCGAAGGCGCTGGCCTTGCTGGGTCTGGAGTCGTGGATGATCTCGTCGCAGGCGGGGCACGCATGAGCCTTGGGTCCACGACTGTGCCCGCGACGCTCACGACTTTTATTGCATTTGATTTTGGCCTGAAGCGTACCGGTGTCGCCGTGGGCAACCGCATCCTGGGCACTGCGCAACCACAAGGCTCCATCCATGCTGAAGGCGGTGCACGTTTTACACACATTGCGCAGCGTCTGAAAGAGTGGCAGCCCGATGCGATCGTGATTGGTGTGCCCTATCACCCAGATGGCGCAGCCCACGAAAACACGGCGCGTGCGAAGAAATTCGGTCGCCAATTGCATGGCCGCTTCGGCTTGCCGGTGTATGAGGTGGACGAACGCTACAGCACCACCGAGGCCATTGCCTCCGGTGCCAAGGACGCAGATGCCGCATCGGCCTGCATTATTCTGGAACAGTTCTTGAGGAGTTTGGCGTGAGTAACTTAGTCCTGGACGCGGAGGCGATCTACCGCGAATTGCTGCGAGGGGTGGGGCAGATTTGCCGCATGGACACCAAGCTGGTAGGCATTACCTCTGGTGGCGCCTGGATGGCGGAGCGTCTGCAAAAAGACATGGGCTTCCCGGGCAAACCCGGCATCATTTCATCGGCCATGCACCGGGATGATTTTGCGCAGCGCGGTTTGTCTGCCGGCGGGCAAACCTTGCTACCTTTTGATGTGAACGGCGCGCACATCCTGATTCTGGATGATGTGCTTTACACCGGTCGTACGCTGCGCGCGGTGATCAATGAACTGTTTGACTATGGCCGCCCGGCCAGTGTGCAGCTTGCCGTGATGGTGGACCGCGGTGGACGCGAGCTTCCGGTGCAAGCCGACTTTGCGGCGGCGCGGGTTGCGCTGGCGGCAAACCAGTCACTCACGCTGGCGCGCAACGATGCCGGTGTGTTTAGTTTTAACGTCGAGGAAGTGTGACCGTGTTTTACAAACGCAACCCCCAACTCAACAAGAACGGTGAACTGATTCATCTGCTGTCGGTGGAGGGCTTACCTAAAAGCATACTCACCCACATTCTGGACACCGCCACCAACTTCGTCTCAGTCAATGACCGCGAAGTGAAGAAGGTGCCGCTGTTGCGCGGCAAGAGCGTGTTCAACCTGTTTTTCGAGAACAGCACCCGCACCCGAACCACGTTCGAGATTGCCGCCACGCGCCTGTCGGCCGATGTGATCAACCTGGACATTGCGCGCTCCAGCGCCTCCAAGGGCGAATCGCTGTTGGACACCATTGCCAATCTGAGCGCGATGGCCGCCGACATGTTTGTTGTTCGCCATAGCGAGTCTGGGGCACCGTACCTGATTGCCCAGCACGTGGCGCCGCATGTGCACGTGATCAATGCGGGCGATGGCCGCCACGCGCACCCGACGCAGGGCCTGCTGGACATGTTCACGATCCGGCACTTCAAGAAAGATTTTTCCAACCTGACCGTTGCCATCGTCGGCGATGTGTTGCATTCACGGGTCGCGCGCTCGGATATCCATGCGCTGACCACATTGGGCTGCGCTGAGGTCCGTGTTGTCGGTCCCAAGACGCTGGTGCCAAGCGACATGGCACAAATGGGCGTGCGCGTGTGCCATACGCTGGAAGAAGGCATCAAGGGCGCCGATGTCATCATCATGCTGCGCCTGCAGAACGAACGCATGAGTGGCGCGCTGTTGCCCTCCACCCATGAGTTCTTCAAGAGCTACGGGCTGACGCCCGAGAAGCTGCAACTGGCCAAAAGCGATGCCATCGTGATGCACCCGGGACCGATTAATCGTGGCGTAGAGATTGACTCAACCGTGGTGGACGGCAATCAGAGTGTGATCCTGCCGCAGGTCACCTTCGGCATCGCCGTGCGCATGGCGGTGATGAGCATTGTTGCGGGGAACGAAGCATGAGCAAGATACTGATCAAGGGTGGACGGGTCATCAACCCGGCCAGCGGTTTGGATGAAAGGGCCGATGTAGCGATCGCAGATGGTGCGGTAGCAGCTATTAAAAATATAGCGCCTGACTTCAAACCGGATGCCGTGATTGACGCGACCGGCTGCATCGTGGTGCCAGGTCTGGTGGATTTGTCGGTGCGCTTGCGCGAGCCGGGCCATGAGCACGAGGGCACGCTGGCATCGGAGCTGGCGGCTGCGGTGGCAGGTGGTGTGACGAGCGTGGTGTGTCCGCCTGATACCGAGCCGGTGCTGGATGAAGCCGGTTTGGTGGAAATGCTGCGCTACCGCGCGCAAACGCTGAACCTGTCGCGGGTGTTTCCGCTAGGGGCGTTGACGCGCAATCTGGGCGGTGAAGAGCTGACGGAAATGCTGCAACTCACGCATGCGGGTTGCGTAGGTTTCAGCCAAGCCGAAGTGCCCATCGCTAACACCCAAGTGCTGCAGCGCGCCTTGCAATACGCCAGCACGTTTGGCTACACCGTATGGTTGCGTCCACAAGAGTTGTACCTCGGCAAGGGCGTAGCGGCCAGCGGCCCGCTGGCCACGCGCATGGGCTTGTCCGGCATTCCGGTAGCGGCGGAGACGATTGCCTTGCACACGATCTTCGAGCTGGTGCGCGCCACCGGTGCGCGCGTGCACCTGTGCCGCCTGAGTAGCGGGGCGGGTGTCGCGCTGGTGCGCCAGGCCAAGGCAGAGGGATTGCCGGTCACCTGCGACGTGAGCATCAACTCACTGCACCTGACCGATATTGACATCGGCTATTTTGACAGCCGCATGCGCCTGAATCCGCCGCTGCGCCAACAGCGCGACCGCGATGCGTTGCGCGTTGGTTTGGCTGACGGAACGATTGACGCACTGGTGTCGGACCACACGCCGGTCAGCGAAGACGAAAAGGCCTTGCCGTTTGCCGAGGCTGAGCCTGGCGCAACCGGGCTGGAGCTGCTGCTGAGCCTGGCGTTGAAATGGTCTCAGGATGCCGACGTTCCGCTACCACGTGCGCTTGCTACCGTGACCAGCGGTGCGGCGGGTGTGCTGGGCGCAGCCTTGGGCGCGACGGCATCCAGCGGCGGTCAACTGGTGGTGGGTGGCGCGGCGGACATCTGTGTGTTCGATCCGCAGAGCGCCTGGGTGGTGGAGCCAGCCGCATTGCGCAGCCAAAGCCGGCACACGCCGTTTGGTGGACTGGAGTTGCCTGGGCGCGTGCGCGCGACACTGGTCGGTGGCCATATTGCCTACCAGGCCTGACGGGCAGCCGCGGCTATGAAACAACTGCGGGCGTGCTGGCGGCTGTGCGGTGTTCTGGCGCACGTGATGGCAGGCGCGTGGACGATCCGCTTCAATTTCCCCAAGTTGTCGGAGCCTGAAAAAAACGCAGCTGTTCAGGCCTGGGCGCGCGAAATGCTTGCGCGGCTAGCTATTAAATTGATAGTGACTGGCCAGCCACCCGAGACTGGCCCGGTGCTGCTGGCGGCCAACCATATCTCCTGGCTGGACATCGTCGTGATGCATGCTGCGCGCCACTGCCGCTTCATCTCCAAAGCAGCGATACAGCATTGGCCGGTGGTAGGAATGTTGGCAACGGGAGCGGGCACGCTCTACATCGAGCGCGAGTCGCGGCGCGATGCGATGCGTGTGGTGCACCACATGGCTGAGCGATTGCAGGCGGGCGATATTCTGGCGGTCTTCCCTGAGGGCACGACCGGCGACGGCGCGGACCTGTTGCCATTTCATGCAAATTTGTTGCAGGCCGCAATCTCTGCGCCTGCACCCATACAGCCCGTGGCACTGACGTTCGTCGATGAAGCCAGTGGTGCACCGAGTTCTGCGCCTTGCTATATCGGCGATGACACGCTCTTGGGTTCGCTGTGGCGAATCCTATGTACACAAGGGCTGGTGGCGACCGTCCGTTTTGGCGAACCCCAATCCGTACAGGGCCGCGATCGCAGAAGCGTAGCGGCTGATTTGCGTGCGACGATTCAGGATCTGCGCACTACGCAGCCTGATCAACGTCCTGCATAAGATTGCGTTGCTCCACAGGGAGATCGGACTGCGTGCATCTGGAGCCAAACATGTTGGCGTAGACCCAAGTGAACTGTGCGCCCACCAGAAAAATCTGCGCCGAGTAATACACCCATAGCAGCACCACGACCAAAGATCCTGCGGCACCAAAGCCCGACACCACACCGCTGTGTCCGATGTACAAGCCGATCAGGGACTTGCCCACCGTGAACAGCAGCGATGTGAACAGCGCCCCTATCCATACGTCTCTCCATTGCACCTGCACGCGCGGCATGATTTTGTAGATCAGTGCAAACATCGTGGCGATCAGCAGAAAACTGCCAATGGCATTGGCCACGGATGCCACCACCAGCCAGTCGCCGACGTATTGCCCCCACCATCGTCCCAAAGTCACCAGCACGGTGCTGATGACCAGAGACACCATCAGCAGAAAGCCAATCGCCAGCACCATGCCAAACGATAGAAGGCGCGCACGGACCAGTGCAACCCATCCCGCATTGCGGTTACGCGCGGGCGCTCTCCAGATGCGATCGAGCGCATTCTGAAGCTCGCCAAAAACCGTAGTCGCACCTACGAGCAACAGTACGATGCCCAGCACGGTGGCGAACGCGCCTTCGGCCGGTTTGTGGACACTCTGCAGCAAGCCCTGCACGGCGGCTGCGCCCCCATCGCCCATCAGCGAGCGCAGCTGAACTGCTATTTCTCCCCTTGCCGCTTCTTCCCCAAACCAGAACCCGGCCAGCGATACCACGATAAATAGCAGCGGTGCCAGTGAGAACAGGGTGTAGTACGCCAGTGCTGCGCCCATGCTGTGTACGTAGTCGTCCACCCAGGAGGTGCCAATGCGCTTTAGCAGCGCCCAGGTATCGTTACGTGTTGGCAAGGTCAGACAAGGTTGGTTGTTCGCCCAGGCCTGTAGGTTCGGCGACCATCACAAGCGCCGTGGACGCAGGTGTGCGCAGCCTTCTGCTGTGCGTGGAATCCCTGCATTCCGCAACGGTTTGCTTTTCCGGTTTCATCTGTGTTGTCCAGGATTGCACTAGGTTGTGCGCGCCAGTTTGCTAGCCGCGCACGACAAAAACTTCGGCAGATGCGGCATCCACAACGGTCGCGGGGTGGGATGCCAATTCCTGCGCAGGGCTCCGCCCATCCAGCCAGGGATTAATGCGCGAAAACCATTCGGCAACCTCGTCGTTGTTGTAGATGCCATTGAGTTCGGCGAGAACACAAGACAACGCCGAGTGCGGCTGCATGCGCACCAGATCGAACTGAAATAGCGGCAACCATGTCTGCGCCTGCCATTCAAAATGCACCAGCTGGCGCTGACCAATGGCTTCGGACAGATATGTGTCCGATCCGGTAGAGCGCAGCATAAACATGGCTTCCAGATCGCCTACCCAAACCAGTCCGCCGGTGGTCCGGTACGAGTGCACCAGCGTCAGGAACTTTTCGTCTGAGGGGAGTGTTGGCGACGCGTGCGGTTTATGCGACCGATTGCGTAAACTTGATTGGCGGTTGATCCAGAGGGGGTGAGGCGCTGCGGATGCGGGGATGAATTGAGGGGGAGGAAGTTCTGCCATGGGCTGAAATTACCTCCATGCGGGAGCGCAATCTGTGCGGATACACACACAACTTCAGTCGTTGAATCCATCCGAAGGCGACAAAACCTCGGAAGCATTGGCGCAATTTGAGGTGGCGCCAAACATTCCTGAAATATTGCAAGCATTTACAAATATCCCCCGAATGGGGGATATTCAAGGTATGCGCAGTCAGCCAATAATCCGTGTTATGTAGGCTAAGTTGCGGCACAGGAATTGGGTACACGAGCCATTGTAAAAATGCCGTGAACCGCATTTAATAGCTGTGAGTCCTGATTCCATAGCTGTGCCCGTTATCGTTTGTATCTCGACGCCAATAGTTATGCAACGCAAGTCAGTCTTCCGCTCTCTGACATTCATCCTTATAACGCTCGTTTTTGCGATGCGGGTGCTTGCTGCCCCCACTTATATTGAATCTGCAATCGAAGTCGCCGAGCTATATAGCGGCGTTTGCCTGTCCATAGACACGAAGTGCTCTGTCGATTCGAAAAACAGCATCAATCTGGGTGAAAACCCGTCCAGTCAAATTAATTTGGGACACCACCTGCTGGGCAACATAGAGTCTGTCCAGCACGAACAACTTGCTAACGCGCTGTCTACAGAATCTATTTCCGTATTCGGAAAAGAACTGCCGTTGTGGATTTTTAGCGCTTCTATTTTCCATCCCCCGAAGTTCCAGTTTCGCCCTCTTCAAGCCATGGGCTTCTCCTGACGAGGAGCAGTGTTTTTATTGGGGAAAATTGTGGACATTATTTTGCGTAGTTTCAATTTCGCTCGAGGAAATATTCCTGCGGAATCGATAGATGCCATTCAAAGTATTTTTAATTCCGCCGGGGACTTTACAAGGTCGGTGTTTGACCATGCTTCCACTGGAGGTGAAGCGATGACGCTCCTTAGGACTCTCTTCAGGCCCATAACGGCTGAAGTAACAGTTTATGAAGTCATTTGTGAGCATAAAGTGTCGAGGTCAGTCGGTCTCATTGCAATTCAATACGCGCCAGAGATCCGTCAATCCATATTCGCACTCATCGTCCTTGACCGTCGGTATCGTGGCATGGGTATTGGTAACAAAGCCTTGGCGATGGCGGAAACCAAACTGAATCCGGGCAGCCAGTATGTTTCTGCCATCGTGTCGCTGTCTGACCATAAAGCGCTGAACTTCTGGAAGAAGTGTGGATACCTGCCAGAGGCAGAGTTCCCGACATCTATCAATACAACGTTTTTTAACCAAGACATGCGTTACATGCGACTCGTTAAGGAGACGGAAGATCACTCGCATTTGAGTGACGATTCGATGCAGGCATTTGGAGCTAAGTGTTAGCCACACGCTAACAAAAAAAATCCGCTATGGACGAGATAGCGGATTTTCCTTAGATACATTGGTGCCGGAAAGATGAATCGAACACCCGACCTTCTCATTACGAATGAGCTGCTCTACCGACTGAGCTACACCGGCTTTTTGTAAGCCCGCGATTATAGCGAGCCAACGGTAGAAATCAGGCCCGGGTCAGACAGCCTCCGAGTGGTAGCGCGTGATGCGTTCCACCTCATTTTTGCTGCCCAACACCACGCTGACACGCTCGTGTAGCTTGGTCGGCTGGATGTCCAGGATGCGCTGTTGGCCATTGGTGATCGCGCCACCGGCCTGCTCGACGATCCATCCCATCGGGTTGGCTTCGTACATCAGACGCAGCTTGCCAAGCTTGTCCGGCTCGCGCTTGTCCCACGGGTAAAGAAAGACGCCGCCCCGGGTCAGGATACGATGCACATCGGCCACCATGCTGGCGATCCAGCGCATGTTGAAGTCCTTGCCGCGCGGGCCTTCCTTGCCGGCCAGACACTCGTCCACATAGCGCTTCACGGGCGGTGCCCAGTGGCGCATGTTGCTCATGTTGATCGCGAACTCTTTGGTGTCGGCCGGAATCTGTACGTCTTCCTGCGTCAGCACGAATGAGCCCTGCTCGCGGTCCAGCGTGAACATCGCCACGCCATTGCCGACGGTAAGCACCAGCGTGGTCTGCGGGCCATAGATGCAATAGCCTGCGGCGACCTGCTTGGAGCCTGCCTGCAAAAAGTCTTGCTCCGAAACACCTGCGCCTTCGGGCTTCAGTAATACGCTGAAGATCGTGCCAATGCTGACGTTGACGTCGATGTTGCTGGAGCCGTCGAGCGGATCAAACAGCAACAGGTATTCGCCTTGCGGGTAGCGATTCGGCACCACGTAGATGCCTTCCATTTCCTCGCTGGCCATGGCCGCCAGATGGCCGCCCCATTCGTTGGCTTCGATCAACACTTCGTTGGCGATGATGTCCAGTTTCTTCTGGATCTCGCCCTGGATGTTTTCGCTCTCAGCTGTGCCTAGTACGCCGCCCAAGGCGCCCTTGTTGACAGCGTGGCTGATGCTTTTGCAAGCACGCGCCACCACTTCTAGCAGCAGACGCAACTGCGCGGGGATGTGGCCGTTGACACGCTCCTGTTCAACCAGGTAGCGAGTGAGGGAGACTTTGGATGCAGCCATCAGTCCGCTCAATCGGCAAGAGCGCGGTCAATCACCTCGCGCACGTCGTTGCTCAAATCGGTCTTGGCAGACACGCGGGTCAGCGCTTCACGCGCCGCGCTGCGGTAGGGGTCGGCCAGTTTCTTCCAGCGGTCCAGCGCGCGCGCCAGGCGGGAAGCGACTTGCGGGTTGATGCTGTCGAGTTCGATCACGCGCTCGGCCCAGAACACATAGCCTGCCGCGTCCTGGCGGTGGAAGCCGCCCGGGTTGGCATTGCAGTAGGCGAAGATCAGGCTGCGTGCGCGGTTCGGGTTGCGCAGGCTGAAGTCGGGGTGCGTCATCAACTGGCGCACCAGCGGCAGCACATTGCCGCCACGGTCGGAACTGCCGCCTTGCAGCGCAAACCATTTGTCCAGCACCAGCGCTTCATCCTTGAACAGCGCGTGGAAAGCAGCCAATGCTTGCGCGGCCAGCGGGTGACCGCTGCTATTGAGAGCGGACAGCGCATTGAAGCGATCGGTCATGTTGCTGGCAGACTTGAAACGCGCCAGCGTTTTCCCGGGCCAGACCGGGTCACCAGACTGTACAGATGCGAGGCACAGCGCATGCAGCGCCATACCGACCAATGCGCGGCGGCCGCTCGACGTTGCGTCGGGCACATAGGCACCGGGCGTCTGGAATTCGGCAAACACCCATTCCCATTCGGCTTGCAGTTGGGTTGCCAGTTGCAGGCGCATGGCTTCGCGTACGGCGTGCACACGCTGTGGGTCGACCACGTCGAGCTGCTCGGCGATATAGGTCTCGGCGGGCAGTGTCAGTACCAGTTCCTTGAACGCAGCGTCCAGTGCCGGGTTGCGCAGCACATTGCGCATCGCCTGGATATAGGAATCATTTAGGGGTGCAGCGCCCGTGGAATGTGCGTGACAAGCTATGGAATTGATAGCGCTTCGCATTGCCAGGCGTTGGCCTGCTTCCCAGCGGTTGAAAGGATCGGGGTCATTCGCCAACAGCGTCAGCAATTGCGCGTCGGTGTATTCCATCTCCAGCACCACCGGCGCGGAGAAGCCGCGCAGGATGGAGGGCACGGGCTCCTCGGTCACGTTGTCGAACGTGATGGAGTCGCTGGCTTGCGACAGCACAAACAGGTGGTCACCTGACTTCGCCGCGCTACCGCGCACTTGCAGGGGCAGTGCCGCACCACTGGATGCGCCTACCAGACCAAGGCTGATTGGAATCACAAACGGTTCTTTGGTCGCCTGGCCCGGTGTGGGCGCGCAGGACTGCGTGAAGTGCAGTGTGTAGGTCTGCGCCGCAGCGTCGTATTCGCCGCGCGCTTGCACGCGCGGTGTACCCGCCTGGCTGTACCAGCGCTTGAACTGGGTCAGTTGCTTGGCGAGTTCGGAATCGGGATTGGCGTCTGCAATGGCTTGCGCAAAGTCATCACACGTAACGGCCTGGCCATCAAAGCGCGAGAAGTACAGCGTCATGCCTTTGGCGAAACCTTCGCGGCTCGTCAATGTCTGCATCATGCGCACGACTTCCGAACCCTTTTCGTAAATCGTCAGGGTGTAGAAGTTATTGATCTCGATGTAGCTGTCCGGGCGCACGGGGTGGGCCATCGGGCCTGCGTCTTCGGCAAACTGGGCGGTGCGTAGAACGCGCACATCTTCAATGCGTTTGACGGCGCGGGCCGACACGTCGCTGCACATGTCCTGGCTGAACTCTTGGTCGCGGAACACGGTCAGGCCTTCCTTCAGCGACAGCTGGAACCAGTCGCGGCAGGTGATGCGGTTGCCGGTCCAGTTGTGGAAGTACTCATGGCCGACCACGCTTTCGATACCCGCGTAGTCCATGTCCGTGGCAGTGGCCTGGTTCGCCAACACGTACTTCGTGTTGAAGATGTTCAGGCCCTTGTTCTCCATCGCGCCCATATTGAAGTCGCTGGTGGCGACGATCATGAAGCGTTCCAGATCCAGCGGCAGGCCGAAGCGGGCTTCGTCCCATGCAACAGATGCCATCAGCGAATTCATCGCGTGTTCGGTCTTGTCAAGATCACCGGGGCGCACAAACACTTGCAGCAAATGCTCTTGCCCAGCGCGGCTGGTGATGCGCTGTTCGCGCGCAACCAGGGCGCCCGCTACTAGCGCAAACAAATAGCTGGGCTTCTTGTGCGGATCGACCCACTTGGCGAAGTGGCGTCCGTCTTCCAGCGTGCCCTGATCGACCAGATTGCCGTTGGACAGTAGCACCGGGTACTTGGCCTTGTCGGCGCGCAGCGTCACGGTGTAGCTGGCCATCACATCGGGGCGGTCCAGGAAGTAGGTGATGCGGCGAAAGCCTTCGGCTTCGCATTGCGTGAAGAACGAGTCGTTGCTGACGTACAGGCCAGACAGCTTGGTGTTTTTGCTCGGGTTGCAGGTGGTGAAGATTTCCAGTTGGAAGGGCTCTGTACCTTCCGGCAGGTTTTCCAATACGAGCTGGTCGCCGTCCATCTTGAACGACGTGCCCTGGCCGTTGACCAGCACGCGCGCCAGGTTCAGCTCTTCGCCGTCCAGGCGCAGCGCCTGCGCGGGTACTTGCGGGTTGCGGCGCACGGTCATCTTGTTCAGTACGCGGGTCTTGGCCGGGTCCAGATCAAAACTCAGATCGACGGTGTCGATCCAGTACGCGGGCGCTTTGTATTCGCTACGCAGGATGGTCTTGGGTGCGGCCTGTCCGTCAAGGGATTGCAACATGGGAAATCTCCAGAAAAATTACACGCCCTGTTTGAGCGAAGCTTGAATGAAGGGATCGAGGTCCCCGTCGAGCACCTTTTGGGTGGCCGACGTTTCGTAATTGGTGCGAAGGTCTTTGATACGGCTGTTGTCCAGCACGTAAGAGCGGATCTGGTGGCCCCAGCCCACATCGGTCTTGGTGTCTTCCAGTTTCTGCTGCGCTTCTTGCTGCTTGCGCAACTCAAAGTCATACAGGCGCGAACGCAAGCGCTTCCATGCGACGTCGCGGTTGCTATGCTGGCTGCGGCCGTCCTGGCACTGCACGACAATGCCGGTCGGGATGTGCGTCAGACGCACGGCCGAGTCGGTCTTGTTGATATGCTGACCACCCGCGCCAGACGCGCGGAAGGTGTCAACACGAACATCGCTGGGGTTGATATCGATCTCGATCGAGTCATCAATCTCGGGGTAGACAAAGATGGAGGCAAAGCTGGTGTGGCGACCGCCAGACGAATCGAACGGCGACTTGCGCACCAGACGGTGCACGCCGGTTTCGGTACGCAAGTGTCCAAAGGCGTACTCGCCTTCCACCTTGAACGACGCGCTCTTGATGCCAGCGGTATCGCCTGCGGTTTCGTCTTCAATCTGGGTCTTGAAGCCTTTGCGCTCGCAGTAGCGCAGGTATTGGCGCAGCAGCATGCTGGCCCAGTCGCAGGCTTCGGTGCCGCCCGCGCCGGCTTGCACGTCGACAAAACAGTTCAGCGGATCGGCCGGGTTGTTGAACATCCGGCGGAATTCCAGGCCTTCAATGACCTCGGTCAACTTCGCGGTTTCAGCTTCGATGGTGATCAGGCCCGCTTCGTCGCCGTCCTCTTTGCTCATCTCGAACAACTCGGTGTTGTCGGAGAGCTCGCGCGCCATGTCGGTCAGCGTGACGACGATGCCGTCCAGCGCCTTCTTCTCCTTGCCGAGTTCCTGGGCCTTCTTGGGGTCGTTCCAGACGGTGGGATCTTCTAGCGAAGCGTTGACAGTGCGCAGGCGTTCAGACTTGGCATCGTAGTCAAAGATACCCCCGGAGCGCCACGGCGCGGGCGCTAAGGTCAGCCAGCGTGGTGCCAATGAGGTTGATGCGTTCTGCTTCCATGATTTCGGTCCTAATTGGGGATTCTTTGAATAACCCGCTATTTTAGTTCGGGCGCCGTTTTTGCCTCTGCATGGGGCTGTTGGTCCTCGCACGGGCGTATTCGGCCTACGGGCCTTGGCCTCATGATTTGCTGAAGGCAAATGAAATCGGCCATAACCCATAGGCCGAATACGCCCTGGGTGTGTACGACAGAGTTGCCTTCAAGCCGTCGTGCACCCAGTTCCCCAGGCATGTGGGTGCGGGGGCAGGTGACAGGTCGAAGCCGATTTTATGAGCGCAGCGAATCATGATGCCTCGGCCTGTTACCGCACCCGCGCCCTCATGCCGGGCGCCTGCGGGGACGCAAAGAAATCAGGCGATAAACCGCTCAATTAAGGAAGCCAAAACCTCTGGCTGGTCGTGGTGCATCATGTGCCCCGCATCCTCAATCCGCACAATCTCGACGTTGGGCACTATCTTGAGCCGCTCGTGGTACTGCGCCAGCGTGAACTTGCCGCGCCACCACAGGTCCAGGCTGTTGTCGCTGGCCTCTACCGCCAGCACCGGCATGCTGAGGCACTTGTAGATTTCCAGCACTTCTTCGACGCGATACAGCTGAGCGTTGGAAATCTTGTGCGCCGGCGCGCCGAGGATGTCCCACTTGCCGTCCGGATTTTCGGCGGCCCAGTGGCGGGCCAGCCAGTCTGCTTTGTCCTGGCCCAGGCGCGGGTTGGTTTTCATCAGACGGCGGGCGACGCCGTCGACGGTGTCGTAGGCGCGCAGGTCCATCTCGCCTTTGTGTAGCTTCTTGAGTTCGTCCATCCACTTGGCGTAGCGCCCGGGCGCCATGTCGGGCGTGGTGGCGGGCATGCCAAAGCCTTCGAGGTTGACCAGGCGGCGGATGCGTTCGGGCCGCACGCCGCCGTACAGCATGACGATGTTGCCGCCCATGCTGTGGCCGACGAGGTTTACCTGTTGGTCGGGCGCGTAGTGGTCCAGCAGGAACTCCAGGTCCGCAAGATAGTCGGGGAACCAGTAGTTGTCTGCATCGTCGCAACGGGTTTGCCCGTAACCGCGCCAGTCTGGTGCGATCACGTAGTGGTCGCCCTTCAAAGCGTCAACGACGAACTGGTAGCTGGCCGCGACATCCATCCAGCCGTGCACCATCACCAACGGAATCTTGCCGGGGGCGGGTTCGCCCCAGATTTGCACGTGGTACGACAGGTTGCGGATGGGAACAAATTCGCTGCGGGGAATACGTTTGACTTGGTACATTTGTCCAATCATAAGGAGACACGCCATGCGCGAGCGTCAACGCGGAGACAAGCGAGCTACCAACTGGAAGCTGCCAGCGGGCTACCAACGCCTGCATGGGCAGTTTGGTTGGGACGTTCCCAAGCACTTCAACATGGCCCAAGTCTGCTGCGCGCGCTGGGCCAGCCAGTCGGACGCTACAAAAAGAGTAGCTGTTCACGCATGGTCTGCGGGCGCTAGCGGCACTTTTTATACCTATTCTCAATTGCAGGAGCAGGCCAATCGCCTGTCCAATGCGCTCACCCGGCTGGGCGTTTTAAAGGGTGATCGCGTCGGCATCGTGATGCCGCAGTGCTTTGAAACAGCCGTGGCCTACATCGCGGTGCTGCAAATGGGTGCCGTGGCGATGCCGCTGTCGATGCTGTTCGGGCCCGAGGCGCTGGAGTTCCGTTTGCAGGACAGCGAAGCGGGGGTCGCCATCTGTGACGCCAATGCGCTGACCAGCGTACAGGCCGCGCGCGGTCAGTGCCAGCAACTGCGCCATGTGATCGGCGTCGGCGCACAAGTGTCATGTGACAGCCACTATGCCGCGGTGCTGGCCAAAGAGAGCGCCCACTTCGCGCCAGTCGCCACGCTGGCGGAAGACCCCGCCGTGTTGATCTACACCAGCGGTACCACTGGCAACCCCAAGGGTGCACTGCTTCCGCATCGCGCGCTGATCGGCAACTTGACCGGCTTTGTTGCTAGCCAGAACTGGTTTGGCTTTGATGGCAAACGCAACCAAGCGTCCAAGGCCGTGTTCTGGTCCCCGGCCGACTGGGCGTGGACGGGCGGCCTGATGGACGCCTTGTTGCCCTCGCTGTACTTTGGCCGCCCCATCGTCGCGTTCAACGGCCGCTTCGGTCCGCAGACCGCGCTGGAGTTGATGGGCCAATGCGGCGTGACACACACCTTCCTATTCCCCACGGCGCTGAAGGCGATGATGAAGGCCTACCCAGGCAGCGCTGCCAAGACCGTGCGCAAGCAGTTTGGCCTGAAGCTCGACGCGATCATGAGCGCGGGAGAGGCGGTGGGTGACGCCGTGTTTGCCTATTGCCAGAAGCAGCTGGGCGTAGTGCCCAATGAAATGTTCGGCCAGACCGAGATCAACTACATCGTCGGCAACTCCAGCCGCCATTGGCCCGCCAAGCCCGGCAGCATGGGCATGGGCTATCCGGGCCATCGCGTTGCGGTGATCGACGAAGACGGCAATGAATGCCCGCCGGGAGTGCCGGGCGATGTGGCGCTGAACCGCTTTGACGTCCATGGCCACCCCGACCCAATCTTCTTTTTGGGCTACTGGAAAAACGAAGCCGCTACAAAAGCCAAGTTCACCGGAGATTGGTGTCGCACGGGCGATCTGGCGGTGCGCGATGCCGACGGCTACCTCTGGTACCAGGGCCGTTCAGACGACGTATTCAAGGCGGCGGGGTATCGAATTGGCCCGGGCGAGATCGAGAACTGCCTGGTCAAGCACCGGGCCGTGTTGAACGCCGCCGTCGTGCCCAAGCCCGACCCCGAGCGCGGTTCGCTGGTCAAGGCCTACGTGGTGATTGCTCCTGATTTCATAGCTGCTCACGCCTCTACTGCGGACGCTACAGCCCAATTGCATGCCAAACTGACAGTGGAGTT
Organism: Rhodoferax sp. P2_H8_2; assembly: GCF_056403235.1. NCBI lineage: Bacteria > Pseudomonadati > Pseudomonadota > Betaproteobacteria > Burkholderiales > Comamonadaceae > Rhodoferax > Rhodoferax sp. P2_H8_2. Next base: position 208,643 of record NZ_JBFUFW010000001.1, on the reverse strand, counting down.
GCAAGCCCATGTCAAAGGGCTGCTTGCGCCGTATGAGTATCCGAAGGAGATCGAGTTTGTGGACGCGCTGCCAATGACGACCACCGGCAAGGTGCAGAGGCGTGTGTTGCGGCTACAGGAAGAGGAGAGGGCGCGTCAGAAACGACTTTGATCAAACGAAGTCAGCTTGAACCCCAGGTCGCGGCCAATCGATTCGTGCAGCGCCTGCTTCACCGCGTCGCGTTCGCCCATCAGCTTGCGCAGCTCGGTGCGGCCCAGCGACAGGATGCTCAGGTCGGTCTGAGCGACCACGGAGGCGGTGGCGACGTCATCGCGGAAGAAGCTCACCTCACCAACCAGGCTGCCGTCGCGCAGCGTGGCGACCACCATGCCGTTGAAGACCACGTGGGCCGCGCCCTGGATGATCACGTGCAGTTGCTCCAGATGTTCACCTTGGGTGGCAAGGAAGGTCCCGGCCGGGGCGACGTTGCGGTTGCCGACTTTCAGCAAGTGGTGAAAATCCATTTCGCCCATGCTGGGGAACAGCCAGGCGCGCAAAGCTTTCTCTTGTGCGGTCAGGCGTGCGCCGGTCTGGCGGTGGCGCATGCGGGCTATTTGCGCGGCGTTGACAGCGATAAACACCAATGAGATCACAACGCCTGCCCATTGCGGCGCGTCGCCCAACAGGAAATAGAGCGCGAACAGACCGAACGCGGCGATGGCCAGAATGCGGCCCGCCATGATGTGTGCCACGGCGAAAGACAGCACGAGCGTAGCCAGACCCACGAAGATCAGCCAGTCTTGCCAGTGTGCGCCCAGGGTGTCGAAATGCATGGTGGTTTCCTATGGTGTAGGCTCAGATGATTATCAGTCAACCCGTACTCCAATGATCGCATTTACTCCCGTTTCGCTGGGCCAGAGTGGTCTCCAAGTCACACCCATCTGCCTGGGCACGATGACCTTTGGCGAGAAGTTGCCAGAAACTACAGCCCATGCCATCCTGGACCGTGCGCTGGAGAAGGGCATCAATTTTCTGGACACGGCCGAGATGTATGCGGCGCCGCCGCGCGCCGAAACCTATAACGCCACCGAGAAAATCATCGGCAACTGGCTGGAAAAGCGCCCCGGTGTGCGCCAAAAACTGGTCATTGCCACCAAGGTCGCTGGCCCGTCGCGCGGCATGGCATGGATACGGGACGGCAGTGCCGACCTCACTGCCGCCAACATTCAGAGCGCATGTGACGACAGCTTGAAGCGCCTAAAAACCGATGTGATTGATCTGTACCAATTGCATTGGCCGAATCGCCATGTGCCGATGTTTGGCGGCCAGTACTTTGATCCGGCCAAGGAAAACGTCGGCTGCACCAGCATGCATGAATTGCTGGAAGCCCTAGGCAAGCTGGTCAAGGCGGGCAAAGTGCGTGCGATTGGCCTGTCCAACGAGACGCCGTATGGCGTGCACGAGTTTGTGCGCCTCGCGGAGCAGCATGGCCTGCCGCGTGTTGCGACGGTACAAAACGCCTACAACCTGGTGAATCGCTCGGTGGAAAACGCGCTGGACGAAACCATGCACCGCCTGGACGTTTCGCTATTGGCCTATTCGCCGTTGGCGGTTGGTTTGCTGACGGGTAAATACGATGCCAGCGGCACGACTGGCCCCGATGCGCCAGCAAACGCACGCATCACCAAGTTCGAATCCAGCCGCAAGCAGCGCTGGGGTCGCCCCGAGGCATTGGCCGCCGCGCGGCGCTACAACGCGCTGGCCCGGGAGCACGGCCTCACGCCGACACAAATGGCACTGGCCTTCTGCTACACCAAATGGCAAGTCACCAGCACCATCATCGGCGTGACGTCGCTCGCGCAACTGGATGAAGACCTGCAGGCCTGGGGTACGGCCTTGTCGCCCGAGCTGCTGAAGCAGATCGACACGATTCGCTGGGAGATGCGCGACCCGGCAATGTAGCCACTTATTTGGGGCGCATGCTGGCCTGGATCAGGCGTGCGGGCAGTTTGAGCCTGAACTGCTCGTAAACGGCCCCTGATTTCTCGACGCTTTTCAAGCCTGCTTCGAGGGCCGCCCGGTCCGCATCGGTGACGGAGCGGCGTGAGATGTAGAGGCCGGCGTCGTTCCATGTCAGTTCCTCCAGCGCTTCGATGCGCAACTTGTTCATCATCGATTCGAAGCGCTCATGGCCCAGCAGTGTGGCGGCCATGGTGCTGGGTGCCATGATGGCCACATCGGCCAGCCCCTCGTGAAGCAGGCGTGCCACGTTGGCGGGTGTTGTTTCCTGGAGCAGGCGGCCCTGCTTTTCCAAGCTGTCTTTTGCAGCGAGGTAGGCGGGCCCGTAATCAAAGCCCCGCACTACGGCTACGCGCAGCCCCGTGTTTTCCAGCAACTGCGTGAAATTGGCGATGGGCGTGTGCTTGGTGTCGAGGGAAATCAGCATGGCGCGGGTCTGGACCAATGCAACGAAGTGGCCAACTTTGTCGCGCTCAATGCTGTGTACCGCTGGCATGAGGATGTCGGACTCCCCCACATCGAACAGCAACTCCTGGCGCGCACGGGGTACGGCGCTGAAACTGAATTGGCAACCAATCTTTGCGCCCACCTGGCGCAACATGTCTGGATAGATGCCGGAAACGGCGGTGCCCTGGATCGTCACGCTGATGCCGGCTGGAGAGATAGGCACCTGAAGAACCCGAGAACAAGCGGCAAAGGATGAGCCTGCTGCCCAAGTGGCCAGCAGGGCCACCCAGAACTTGCCCAAGGGGGCAACGAAAAATCGCATCGACATGGGTGCTAGGCTGCTCTTTTGGAAAATGACAACATGGGGGGGACCCCTTGTTCGGAACGGTTGTGGATTGTCTACGACAAGCTTGAACCGGTGGCCCAGTCCCCGCATGCAATTCGCGGGCCAGGAGCCGAACGTGGAAAATACGGGCATGGCCAAAAAAGACCACGTCTCTGAAACCCCCGCAACGCAACTGCTCAAGGCGAACAAGATCGCCTTTACCGAGCACCCTTACGAATACCTGGAGCACGGCGGTGCGCAGCACAGCGCGCAGGTGCTGGGCTGGGACCCATTCCATGTCGTCAAGACATTGGTCATGCAGGACCAGGACGCCAAGCCGCTGCTGGTGTTGATGCACGGCAACCGCAAGGTCTCGACCAAGAACCTCGCGCGGCAGATCGGCGCCAAATCGGTGGAGCCCTGCGCGCCTGAGGTGGCGAATCGGCACAGCGGCTATCTGGTCGGCGGCACGTCCCCGTTTGGCACGCGCAAGACCATGCCGGTGTTCATCGAAGAAACGATTCTTGCGCTGCCAAAAATCCTGATCAACGGCGGGCGACGTGGCTATCTGGTCGGGATAGTCCCTAGCGTTTGCGTCGATTTATTGGGTGCAAAACCGGTACAGTGCGCCCTAGCTGATTAACACCGACACAGGTTTGGAGACATAGGTTTGGACGCACTTGCAAAGTTTTACCCCCTGCTGGCAGTTATTGCCGGGTACCTGATCGGCTCGCTGTCGTTTGCCGTGATCGTCAGCCGCGCGATGGGCTTGAATGACCCGCGCACCTATGGCAGCAAGAACCCCGGCGCCACCAACGTGCTGCGCTCGGGCTCCAAGGCGGCGGCGATTGTCACGCTGTTGCTGGACGCGCTCAAAGGCTGGCTGCCGGTCTTTCTGGTCTACAAATTTGGCAAGCCCTATGGGCTGGAGGACGGCACTGCCGCGCTGGTCGGGCTGGCTGCGTTCCTGGGCCATCTTTATCCAGTGTTCTTCCGTTTCGTCGGCGGCAAGGGCGTGGCCACCGCCGTGGGCGTGATCTTCGCTACCAGCTGGATTCTGGGTATTGCAACGCTTGCGACCTGGTTGATCGTTGCATTCTTTTTCCGCTATTCGTCGCTGGCCTCACTGGTGGGCGCCGTGTTCGCGCCGGTGTATTACATCTTTGGCGACGGAATGGCCTGGTACCTGGACAAATATGTGCTGATAGCCATCGTTGTCATGTCTGGCTTTCTGGTCTGGCGCCACGGCGAGAACATCTCGCGCCTGATCAAGGGCACGGAGTCGCGCCTGGGTAGCAAGAAAAAATAGGGCGTTCGCACGGGCGCAAACAGGCTAAAGGCCTTTGCCTCATGATTCGCTGCGCTCATAAAATCGGCCAAGCCCTTTGGCCTGTCTACCCCCTCGATTCCGTGCGAGCCCTATTGGGTTTGTTTTGCCGCGTAGGCGCTGAGCTGCAGGATATGAAAGTGGTTCAGCCGCGCACGCATCGCGTTGGCCGGTAGCGCAGCGCGAATGCGTGGTTGCCCGTGCGCCGTAGCGTGCAGGCGCGGTGCGGGCCACAGCTCGCCGTTGGCCTTGCCCACAATCGCCACATAGGGGTGATTGGCTTGCGAGCTGCGCCGCAGCACCACAGCCAGCTCTTCGTTGTCCAGCTTCACATAAGTACCCGGGGGGCACAGGCCCACTGCGCGCACCATCGCGTGCGCAATCGCATCCGTTTTGGCGCTTTGCGCCATCACCGCGCGGGCCGAGTCGGTCGCGCTGCGGCCGGCACGGGACAGCCGCGGGCTGATCATGGCCGCATAGCGGTCCACCATTTTGAGAATGCGCGTCAGCCGCGTCGCGGGTGTCAGCAGCTTCAGGTCGGCCTTGTCGATAGAGTCATCGTGGTGGTTGGACACGATGTCCAGCCACGTCTCATCGACCACACCCAGATTGGCCAGCATCATCGCGCCCTTGATGGTGTGGGTACGGATGATGGCCTGTTGTTCCGGGTCTGGCTTTTCCGCTTGGTTGGCCAGAATGTCCTGGGTGGCAGTCATCGCGATGTTCATCGTCAGCGCGGCGCGTACCAGGCTGTCGCGCTCCTTCTGCGGCATCACCGCCTCTTGCGCAATCAGATGGCACAACACTGAGCACACCAGCGAGTGCGAAGCGCTGTAGCCGACGGGCGAATTGCTGGCCAGCTGAAACAACAGGTACAGGCCCACATCCGGGTCACGCTGCAGCAGGCCCTGCATCCAGCGGTCGTACTGCACCACGCGGTGGGCAAACTCCTGGGTGTTGGACGGGTTGCTCAGAATCATGCCCAAGCCGGATTCGAGGTCAGACCACTGGCTCAGCAGGTCCTCGTACTCGTTTTCATCTTGCACGGTCATGGGGCTGGCTCGCAGGGTCAAAAGCGCTTGTCAAGAACCATCTGGTCGTTGGTGCGGTTCATCTGAAAGTGTGACAGAAAACTGTTGCCAAGCAAAACAAAGGGCATGGAGGCGGGCGAGATCAGCGCGTCCACCTGGTAGACCACCACATCGCCAATGCGCACCGATTGCAGCTTCACCCGCCATGCCGGCGCCGTGCCGTTTGCGGTACCGACGGTTCCCCGTTGGCCAGACTGGTAATTGATGCCTATGCGATTGGCGTCGGCAATGCTCATTGCCACCATCGTGGCGCCGGTGTCCACCATGAACTGCACCGTGCTGCCATTGATTTGGCCGGTGGCCATGAAGTGCCCGCCGCTGCTGGCCGTCAAAACAATGCGCTTGCCGCCTTCTGCGTCCCCGCTGCCTCCGCCCACACTGGAAGGCGAGTCGCCGACCTTCAAGGTGTGCCGTTTACCAGCGATCTCCAGAACCGCCTGGTCGCCGTCGGTGGAAACCACCCGGATGTCTCTGAAGCTGTCACCCGGCGCCACCAGCTTGGGCGGATTGCCGTCGACGATCAGCAATGCCTTGCTGCCCATCATGCCGCTCAGCGTGACCGACTGGGCCGACACCAGGGGCGCAATAGCCATCCCGGCTATCGCCAACAGCAGGCGCTTGGGCATCAGTCGCGGAAGTTGTCGAAGGAGAGCGGAATGTCGGTCACGTCTTTGCGGATCAGGGCCATGGCGGCTTGCAAGTCGTCGCGCTTGGCGCCGGTGATACGCACTTTTTCTTCCTGGATGGCGGCCTGCACCTTGAGTTTGCTGTCCTTCATCAGGCGCTGGATTTTCTTGGCCAGTTCGCTCTCAATGCCATTGCGCACCTTGATGACCACCTTGACCTTGTCGCCGCCAATTTTTTGCACATCGCCGCGGTCCAGGAAACGCACGTCCACTTCCTGCTTGGTCAGCTTGTTGCGCAGCACATCCTCGATCTGGTCGAGCTGGAACTCGGCATCGCCGGTCAGCGTGATCTCCTTGTCCTTGATTTCAATCTTGGCAGAGGTGCCCTTGAAATCAAAGCGGGTGGTGATTTCCTTGACAGTGTTTTCCACACCGTTTTTAACCTTCACGAGGTTGGCTTCGCAGACAGTATCAAAAGATGGCATTGGGGTACCCCATTAGGCGGTAAAAAAGCGGTGAGACAATCCCCAGATGTTAGTCGAGAAAAACGTCCCGCTACAGGCGATGAACACCTTCCATATCGTGGCCAAGGCCCATGCGCTGGTGCGCATTGCCAGCGAGGAAGACGTGCAGCAGGTTTTGGCCGATTCCCAGTGGGCCCAAACCCCAAAATTCGTGCTCGGCGGCGGCAGCAATATCGTGCTGACCGGCGATGTGAAGCCCTTGGTGCTCAAGGTCGAGTGCATGGGCCGCAAACTGGTCGGCGAGACCGCGCGGGATTACATCGTCGAAGCGGGAGGCGGCGAGGTCTGGCATGACTTTGTCGCCTGGACGCTGGAGCAGGGCTACCCGGGCCTGGAAAACATGGCGCTGATCCCTGGCACCGTGGGCGCCGCGCCAGTGCAAAACGTCGGTGCCTATGGCGTCGAGCTGCAAGACCGGTTTGAGTCGCTGGACGCGATTGACCTGCAAACCGGCCAGCTTTTCACGCTGAACGCCGCGCAATGCGCCTTTGGCTACCGCGATTCCATCTTCAAGCACGGCGGCACCATCCCTGCCGCAGGCCAGCAGGCTTTGGGCCTGAAAGACCGGGCGCTGATCCTGCGGGTGCGCTTTGCGCTGCCCAAGGTCTGGAAACCGGTGCTGGGCTATGCCGACATCGAGCGCAAGATGGTCGAGAACCAATGCACCGCGCCCACCGCGCAGCAGTTATTCGACTGGGTCTGCGAAGTGCGCAGAGCCAAGCTGCCCGACCCCGCAGTCATCGGCAACGCTGGCAGTTTCTTCAAGAACCCCACCGTTAGCAAGGAGCAGTGCGCTGACATCATCGCCCGCGAGCCGCGCGTGGTGCACTACAACCTGGCCGACGGCTCGGTCAAGCTGGCGGCCGGCTGGCTGATTGACGCCTGCGGCTGGAAAGGCAAGTCGGTCGGCCAGGCAGGTGTTTATGAAAAGCAGGCCCTGGTGCTGGTCAACCGCGGCGCGGGTGTCAATGGCTTGGGCGCTACCGGCGGCGAAGTAGTGACGCTGGCCAAGGCGATACAGACCAGCGTGTACGAGCGCTTTGGCATCCGGCTGGAGCCGGAACCTGTCGTTGTGTAGCGAGGAGACGAGCCGATGAAGTGGACCGTGTTGGCGCTGCGCCATGCCAAAAACCTCAAATGGCTCATGCTGGCGTTTTGGCTTGTGGTGTTGGCGGGCGTCTGGTTTGGCTGGTGGCGTGTCAGTGCGCGGCTTGCCCCGTTGGTCGTGCTCACGCTGGTGATCTGGGCGGCGGTGCAGGGCTGGGCCATCTGGCAGCGCGAGCGCTGGATCCGCGAAGCGCCGATGCCGCAATTCCTGAAGCGCAAGTTGCGCCAGATGTATCCACACCTGAGCGGCAAAGATGCCGATTTGGTGGAGCGCGGCCTGCGCCAGTTCTTTCTGGCCTGCCACCGCAGCAAGCGCAAGTTCGTCGCCATGCCATCCAAGGTGGTCGATGTGCTGTGGCACGAATTCATCCTGCACACGCAGGCCTACCAAAATTGGTGCGACATCGCCCTGGGCCACTTTTTGCACCACACGCCTGCCGAGGTGTTGGGTGTGCGGTCGGACCGCAACGACGGCCTGCGCCGTGCCTGGTTCTGGGCCTGCAAAGACGAATCCATCAACCCGCGCAACCCAACGCGTCTGCCGCTGCTGTTTGCGCTGGATGCCAAATGCGGCATTGAGGGCGGCTTCCAATACGTGCCCGATTGCAAGGACATAGACCGCAAGAGCGACGCCAATGGCGATGGCGCTTTCAGCTATTGCGCTACCGATTTCTCCGACGGCTCCAGCAGCGGCGACGGTGCGAGTTTTGGCGGCATGGATTCGTCCGCGGACGGTGGTGATGGTGGGAGCGACGGCGGCGGTGACGGCGGCGGGTGCGGAGGTGGTGGTGATTAAGCGCACCGTCGCCTGTTGCGCATGGTTTGTGGCTTGCAGTCAGGCATGGGCGTTGGACGCCGACATCCAATTTCATATCCAGTCCCGGCAGGCACAGGTCGCGCCGCTGTGCGCGGCTTTGCTGGCGCGCACCAACGGTATGCCGCCGGAGGCTGCGTATCAGAAGGCCTTGTGTCAGCTGTACGGCCTGCAAACGCCCGTCAATTCGGATGCGGCCACACAGACGTTGCGCAAGCTGGCAGAGGGCGGCATGACCGAGGCGCAACTGGCATTGGCCGATACCTTGCAACAGGGCGATACGGCCGCGCAGCAGGACGCCGTGCAGTGGTACGCCCGCGCCGCCGCAGCGGGCGATGTACGCGCCGCATCGCGCCAGTCTCGCCTGGCAGGGCGCCTGCAAGCCGCTGCCGATGCCGCCCGAGCTGCGGCCAGTACACCGGCTCCGTCAGACCCCGACGACCCCTACGCGGACGTTCTCAACAACGCCGCCGCCCAACAGCCCGGCTACCACTGCCACATGTACGGCCTGGGCAAAAAGGTCTGCCACGGCGGCATGGACTAGCGTGAACACGCTATCGTTTGCATAGCTGCTTACGCACATTCCATGCGCTCTGCAGGCCAAAATCATAGGTAAATCAGAGCGACAACGGCCAAAAGGTTTGAAGCCGCAACAAAGGGCAAAGATGGAAAAAATCAACGTACAAGGCACGGAAGTGCTGATCGAAGGCCATGGTCAAGGCGAAGAGACCGTTGTCTGCATCCACGGCTGGCCCGACAGCTATCGCCTGTGGGACCGCACGGTAGAGGCCCTGAAAGACCAACACCGCTGCGTCCGTTTCACACTGCCCGGCTTTGAAGGCCCGCCGCAAAGCAGCGCGCTATCGATGGCAGAGCTGACAGCGCGGCTGCTGGCCATCGTCGATGCGGTCAGCCCTGGCCAGCCGGTCACGCTGTTGCTGCATGACTGGGGCTGCGTGTTCGGCTACGAGCTGGCCGCGCGCCATCCTGAGCGCATCGCCCGCATCGTCGCCGTAGACATTGGCGATGCGCGTTCGCCGGAGTTTTTAAAGTCGCTACCTCTGAAGCACAAGCTGACGATTGTTTTCTACCAGGTCTGGCTCGCCAAATGCTGGGTCTTGGGCCGCTTCGTCAATGCCCGCTTTGCCAACTACTGGACGCGAATGATGGCGCGCAAGATGCGCTGCCCCGCACCGCCAGAGAGCATCCAGTGGTACATGGGCTACCCCTATGCGATGACCTGGTTCGGCCTGGGCGGCGGCCTGCGTGGCTTGGCAGATTTCAAACCGCATTGCCCGATGCTGTACCTCTACGGCGCGCGCAAATTCTTCATGTTTCACTCACAGAAGTGGCTGGACACCCTCAACGCCCGCGCGGGCAGCCAGGCAGTATCTTTGCCCACCGGGCATTGGGTCATGCTGGACCAGCCGCAGGAGTTTGAAAAGCGGGTGCGGGATTGGTTGGCTGCGTAGAGGCGCTTACTTACCGAGCTTCAAAAAGTCATCGCCCTTACCCAACTCCAGCATGCCGGCGTTGGAGTAAATGCCCAGCTTGGCGCGCGTATCGGTGATATCCAGATTGCGCATCGTCAGTTGCCCAATCCGATCCAGTGGCGAGAACGGCGCGTCTTCTACTTTTTCCATGCTCAGGCGCTCAGGCGCGTAGGTCAGGTTGGGGCTTTCGGTGTTCAGCAGGCTGTAGTCGTTGCCGCGGCGCAGTTCTAGCGTCACGGTGCCGGTGATGGCGCTGGCGATCCAGCGTTGGGCGGTTTCGCGCAGCATGATGGCTTGGCTGTCGAACCAGCGGCCTTGGTACAGCAGGCGGCCGAGCTTGCGGCCATTGTCGCGGTATTGCTCGATGGTGTCTTCGTTGTGGATGCCGGTGACCAGGCGCTCGTAGGCGATGAACAGCAGCGCGAGGCCGGGGGCTTCGTAGATGCCGCGGCTCTTGGCTTCGATGATGCGGTTTTCGATCTGGTCGCTCATGCCCAGGCCGTGGCGGCCGCCGATTTCGTTGGCCTTGAGGATCAGGCTCACCAGGTCGGGGTACTGCACGCCGTTGAGCGCGACAGGGCGGCCTTCTTCAAAGGTGACGCTCACTTCTTCGGCCTTGACGACGCAGTCGTCTTTCCAGAAGGGCACGCCCATGATGGGGTTGACGATCTTGATGCCGCTGTTGAGGTTTTCCAGGTCTTTGGCTTCGTGCGTGGCGCCCAGCATGTTGCTGTCGGTGCTGTAGGCCTTCTCGGCGCTCATCTTGTAGCCAAAGCCGTTGGCGGTCATGAACGCGCTCATCTCGGAGCGGCCGCCCAGTTCGTCGATGAACTGCTGGTCCAGCCAGGGTTTGTAGATCTTCAGCGCGGGGTTGGTCAGCAGGCCGTAGCGGTAGAAACGCTCGATGTCGTTGCCCTTGAACGTGGAGCCATCGCCCCAGATGTTGACGTCGTCCTGCTTCATGGCAGACACCAGCATCGTGCCGGTGACGGCGCGACCCAGCGGCGTGGTGTTGAAGTAGGTGACGCCGGCGGTGGTGATGTGGAACGCGCCGGCCTGCAACGCGGCAATGCCTTCAGCAGCCAGCTGCGGGCGGCAGTCGACCAACCTGGCCTTGATGGCGCCGTATTCCATGGCCTTGCGCGGGATCTCGTCGTAGTCGGCTTCGTCGGGCTGGCCCAGGTTGGCGGTGTAGGCGTAGGGCAGGGCGCCCTTCTGCTTCATCCACAACAGCGCGGCGCTGGTGTCCAGGCCGCCGGAGAACGCGATGCCGACCTTTTGGTTGGCGGGGATGTTTTGCAGAATGGTGTTGGACATTTTTAGGAGGTAAATATGGCTGCGAGCCGCGCAGAATGTGCGTAAGCAGCTATGAAAAAAGGAGCGTTCTGTTGCTGGCTTGGTAGCGATTTAGCCAAAGTGGCAGATGTAGTGGTACGCCTCGAAGCCCGCGGTCACGCGGATGTCGAACTTGGCGTTGCCCGGCACGCTGAACTTCTCGCCTTCGCCGGACGTGACCCACGCTTCGGAGCCTGCCAACTTGTAATCGCAGCTGCCGCCGACGCATTCCATGATTTCTGGTGCGCCAGTGTTGAAGGTCAATGTGGATGGCAGGATCACGCCGACCGACTTCTTAGTGCCATCGGGGTAGGTGATGCCGTGGCTCACGCACTTGCCGTCAAAGTAGACGTTGGCTTTGGGGTTGACGGTAACGTTGGCGGTGGAGGTGATGGACATGCTGCGCTCGGTAATGAATCAGGCGGGTGAATCGGTAGGCCCGTGAACAGGCTAGCCCGCAATTTTAGGGTAGGGCGGTGATCAGGCCGGTTACAAGCGAGATTCGAAGTTCTCGGGCTTGAAACCCACAGTCACTTTGCCATCTGCCCACTCCACCACCGGGCGCTTGATCACGCTGGGCTGCAAGAGCGCCACGGCCTTGGCGGTGGCGGAGTCCACAACGCCGGCCTTGGTTGCATCGTCGAGCAAACGCCAGCTCGTGCCCTTGCGGTTGATCAGCGTTTCCCAGCCTACGGTCTTGAGCCAGGCATCAAGCTGTGGCGTGGGCACGCCCTGTTTCTTGAAATCATGGAACTGGTAATCCACGCCGTGGCTGGTCAGCCAGTCGCGGGCCTTTTTGACGGTGTCGCAGTTGGGGATGCCGTAGAGGGTAATCATGGGAAGAATTGTAAGTAAATCAGGCTGCAGCCCAATGAGGGAATGCGTAAGCAGCTATCAATTTGCTAGTATTTTTCTAGTGGGACTGAATCAGTTTGCCTTCTGGCGTAGGCCCAGATACCAATCGAGCTTGGCAACCTCGTCCCAGTACCGGGCCATTTTTGCGATGGTGCCGTCCCGCTGCATGGGCAAAAGGAAACGGTTAGCTATCGCATTGTCGATCGACGCCGTGGCTGCGCGCATGAAGCCTTCGCGGTCGCCATAGCGCTCTTCGATAGAGAGCCGGGGGTCTTGTGCGGCCAAGCGCTCAGCTTGGGTACGGGCAAAGGGAATGAATGCGCCATGCAAGCCCGAGATATAGCCGAAGGAGGCGGTTTCAGGCGACTTCCAGTTCCAGGCGGTGTAGGTTCCCAGCGGCACAGAAGACATGGCACCGCGCCACCCGCCGAGTTCATTGCCGTCGCTATCCACATCGGGCACCAGCAGCGGATACCGTCGCCCAATCCCCACGGGTTCGCTCAAAATGCCTTTTCTTTTGTAATCGCGCCCCAGATGGATTTGCCAAACTGGTGGCGGCTCCGATGGCACGCGAATCCCGGGAATCGCGGGAAATTTGATGTCCTTTGCCGCAACCAGCGTGCTGCCAAGTGTCGGCACAACACTCTGTGGCGGCAGGATGTTTTCTGTTGCCCACAGGCGCAGATGCTCCAGTAGCGGGCTCATGCCGTCATCCAGATCGCTGTTGGCGTTGTAGGGGTAGGCCGCCTCCCTTCCGGCGACGGTAAATGTGTCAGCGCGGCGCGGCGCGTGCGGTGCGCCAGAGAAAAAATAGAGCCTGCTGTCGGCGCCCAGCGCCACCGCTTGTTTGCCGTCGGCAGTCGTTTGCGCCAGGGACGCTACGCGCGCCCAGTACTCGGTACTGCTGTTGATGTAGAAGATCTTTGGTACGGTCTTGTCCTTCTTTGCCCGATCGAGCAGACCCTCGTGGCCCTTGCCATCGATGTCGGGGATTGGAACGTCTGCAAAAGGGTAAATGTCCACCGCGCGCAGATTGCTCATCACGGAATTACCCGCCCGATCCGACAGCGCGTAGCGGTGGTTGAAGCCGCCGCGACCGGCGCCTGCGGTGGTAACCAGCATTCCATCCAACACCCGCGCGCCGTCTGGGCTGGTGTTGAAGCCGCGATATACAAAATCGCGCAGGAACCGCCCGCCTTGTGAGTAGCCGTATGCAAGAACGGCCTTCGCATCCTCCGGTCTGCTATTGATCGCAGATGCCAGCTTGCGGTTCTTCAGGTGCCAGGCAAAGTCACGAAACGCCGCCTGCCCCAAACCAGCCACGGCTGGGTTCTCGCCCTCGTAGATCAGGTTGAATTGCGCGTAGCCGGCGGGAGCCTGATCCAGTTCAATGCGGCAATTGGCATCGCTGCCTTTGTCGGCGCTGGCTGCGGCAAAACGCCAGGTGCTGCGAGGTATCACGACACCCGGATCGTCGAAACTTGTTTGCGTCTTAAGTACGGCTTTGGGTTGGCGCGCGTCGCGTGCGCAGTAGTAGCCGTTGCCAGCTAAGTCGAAAGCCTGGCGGTTGGGAGTCATGTCATTCGTGCTGAAGGTGGTCCGCACCCGCCCATGCACTTTGGCAACCGGAACCTGCAGGCCAAATTCATTGGGCTTCAGCCGCGCCTGCCAACCCACCCATGCCACCGAGTAACCCAGCTGGAAAATCTTTGAATCGGTCAGCGTCACCGGTGCGGATGACATCAGGTTGAACGGGTCCTTGGTGTTGAAGAAAATCCCGTTCATCTGGGTCATGCCCCGGTTTGCGACTTCCACCAGCGTCGTGTGATTGCCGCGGGTTGCGTCAACCGGGCGAACGATCACGAACGGGCCGGAGTATTCGACCAGGCCCCGAGTGTTGACGGGTGCATGGCGAATGTCGGTAACGTTTTGCGCTGCGGCACTGCGTGGGTTGATCGCGTAATGCACGGTGCCGCGCAGCACTTCATACGCACCCACTTCGCCAAAGGCCTGGCCGTTGGCCCAGGGCTGTCGATCCGTGACCTCCACAGAAATCACCTCTGCGTGCGCCCATGCGGATGTCGCAAGGCACGCGAGCAACGCAATGCGTCTCAGCATGATCATCCCGTTAGTTGAACAGAGTGTCCGCAGATCTGTCCCACAGAGTCTCAGCCGCGCACGCCAATGAGTGTAGTGGGTGGCCGTGGCGCAGGGCAGAGCCGGCTAGTGCACCGAAGGCACGCCCGAGCGGCTATCGGCCCAGATCGACATGCGGTCGTCGGGCTCGCGGTCGGTGACGTCGACCAGCGTCGCAATGGTGCCGAGCTGGGCGCCGCTGCGGTTGAAAAAAGGTGCCCTGAAGTACAGCATGTAGCGGGTCTCGCCGCCGACGTAGAAGCGGTGAACCTCTTGCATCGTGCCCTTGAGGCTGCCCGCTTCGTCAGCGGCAGTGATGTCAACGATGTTGTCGTCCAGACCATTGAAGTCGCTCGGCATGGGTTTGCCGACCACCGCCTCTGCGGCGATGCCGAACATGCGTTCCCACGCAGGGTTGACGACTAGGCAGATGTCACGCACGCTGCGCACAAAAACGGGCAGCGGAAAAGAGTCCACCAATTGGCGAGTGAAGTGAAGCTGGTCAGCTTGCTCCGATTCGGAGGTCTGCAGCGAGGTGATCAACTGTTCAATTTGGTTGGCCATCGCATTGAAGGTCTTGGCAACGGTCTGTACCTCCAGCGTGCCCTTGACCTCCATGCGCGTGTCCAGGTAGCCGCTCTGGAACGCTACCGTGGCATCGGAGAGCCGACTCAGCAGGCGGGCATTGGCCCGCAACAGCAGCGTAAGGGCCACGAGGATGGTGATGATGTTCAGCGCAGAGATACCGATTTGCGAAGACACAACTTTCCAGATATCCGCCAGCGAAGCGTCCGGCCAGACCGCCACTTTGAAGATCGCCTGTTGACCATCGGCCAAGGTCGTGCTGAATTGCTTTTCAATGCGCTCGGTATGCGCCAGGGATGCAAACCACTGCGGCACCGCGGGTGCAGGCAGTCCGGGGCTTGTGGCAGCGATCGTGAACGCGCCAGATTGCCACACCATGCTGGCCAGCCCGGGCGTGAACTGGATCTCGTCATTCAGCTTTCTTTGAATGGCCTGCGCGTCGCCATGTGCCCGGCTCAGTTCAGGCAGCAAGAAGTGCCCCATGCGATTGACCTCGGTCACCCAGCGATCACGTGCTTCTTCCACCTCCGACGCAATCAGGAAGTGGTAGCGCGTCAGGACGGCCAACAGAATCAGCAACACGATAGGCAAATACAGCCGAGGGTAGGTGCCCTTGGACAGCCATGTGGTGAGGTTGATTTTGGTGGAGCTCATGATTTCGGTGCGACGAGCGCATTCTCTGCCCAAACTGGTACTTACGCTATAGCGAAATCCCATGCCTGGGGTAGTATCGAAAGCCGACCCACTTCAGGAACAGAAATGTTCAGGTTTCTTGTTGCTTGGCTGGTGTTCATCGCCTTCGTACCCTCGGCGATGGCGACAGAGCACGGCGTGGTGGTTTTGTACCGCGACAAGCCCCCGTATTTCTACACGCAGGACGGTCGCCCAGCGGGGTTTCTGCTGGAGCGGACGATGGAGATGTTCAAGCGTGCCGGTCTACAGGCGAGCTTTGAAGAGGCGCCCCTCAAACGCATCACCAAGGTCATCCAGACCAGCCCTACGCCCGTGTGTTCCCCCGGTTGGTACAAGTTGCCAGAGCGGGAAGAATATGCGCGGTTCTCGTTGGCAATCCACGAAGACAAGCCCCACCTCGTGTTGGCCGGCGCCCATGTGGCCGACCAGATGCGCGCGACCAAGTCCCTGCGCGAAGTGTTCGCCAATCCCAACCTGAAAGTCGGCAAGGTATCCGGCATCTCCTACGGCGCAACGCTTGACTCCTTGTTTGCTGGCGCTGCACAGGAAGCGATGGACTCCACGGTAACGCCCCTGGGGCTGGCCAAGATGATCAAGGCCAAGCGGGCCGACTACATGCTGATCGATGAGGAAGATTACAAATACCTCAATGCGCGCGGCGATGTGGATGCCGAGGGCTTGGTGCCGGTGCGCTTCAGCGATATGCCTCCTGGCCTGAAGCGTTACATCATGTGCAGCAAGAGCGTCAGCCCTAAAACCATGGCCAAACTGGACCGCGCCATTGCACAGGTCATGCGCCCCTAGCTGGCATGACGGTTTAAGCGACTTTTCGCAACACTCGCTATCGTTTTGCGAAGCTATTGACGCTTTGTGGCTTGTAACACTATCGCGCTGCGACGTGTCCCGATATATAGTGCTTGCCTCATGGCGCTTGCCCCCGCTATGGCGATGGGGCTTATGCGGGTAGGCGTGTGTAGGGCCTACCCTAACTTCCACTTTTTTGGGAATCCTTATGAACCTCGTCGAACGCGTGCAGGCTATTTTGCTCAAGCCCAAGGACACATGGCCCGTCATTGCCCAAGAGGGGGGAGACGTCGCCAGCATTTACAAAAACTACGTGGTCATCCTCGCCGCCATTCCCGCGGTTGCCACCTTCATTGGCATGAGTGTGATTGGTGCGGGCGCTTTTGGCGTGAGCTTTCGGGTGCCCATCCTCACGGGCTTGGCCAACCTGGTGGTGGGCTATGTGCTGTCTTTGGTGATGGTGTATGTGCTGGCCCTGATTGCGAACGCGTTGGCCCCTACTTTTGCGGGTGAGAAGAACGCCCTGAATGCTTTCAAGCTGATCGCCTACGCATCGACTGCGGGCATGGTGGGCGGTATTTTCAGTCTCTTGCCGGGTCTGTCGGTACTGGGCCTGTTGGCGGCGCTGTACTCCATTTACCTGATTTACACCGGCATCCCGCCCTTGATGAAATCGTCGCCGGACAAGGCCATTGGCTACACCGCAGTCATTGTCGTGTGCGGCATCGTGGCAGGCGTGGTCATGGGTCTGGCCAGCAGCATGTTCACCCGCGGCGGCATGATGATGGGCGGCATGGGTGGGACTTCGGAGCACGCGACCTTCAAGGTGCCGGGCACGGAGGTCACCCTGGACACGGCCAAGATGGAAGAAGCCAGCCGCAGGATGGAAGAGGCCCAAAACAAGGGCGACCAGGCAGCCGCTGGCAAAGCCATGGGCGATCTGATGGGCGCGGCACTCGGCGGCCAGGGCGGTAAGCCGATTGCGCCAGAAGCACTCAAGGCCTTTGTTCCCGAGACGTTGAGCGGGCTTGCCCGTTCCTCCATCGAGGCACGCTCCGATGGGGCCATGGGCATGACCTTTTCCAGCGTTGCTGCCGGCTACACCAAAGATGCCCAGAGCATGGATGTCAAGGTGCAGGATCTGGGAGGCGTGCCTGCCTTGGCTCTGGCCATGGCGGCTTGGTCCAACAGTACGATGGAGCGGGAAACCCAGACAAAGGTTGAGCGCGTTTATCGCAAAGACGGCGTTTCAATGAAAGAAGAATATGCCAAGGACGGCAGCCAGGCTGAGATGGCCATGTTGCTCGGCAATGGCGTCATGGTGGAAGTACGAGGCAACGGGCTGGGTATTGACGCCGTGCGTGCGGCCTTTGGGTCCATGGACGTCAAGGGCTTGGGGGCGCTGGCCCGGCCCAAATAAGGGCAGATGCGGGAGCGGCTTTGGTGGGAGACAATTGCGCCCACCATGCAAAGCACTGCTCCTTCCAGCCTCTCTACCCTTAACGACTGGCTCGCCCACTGCGAGCGCCTCCATCCCCTCGGCCAGCGGGGCATAGAGCTCGGCCTGGAGCGCGTGGGCGATGTGGCCAAGCGCATGGGCATTCGCTTCAATTGCCCGGTGATCACCGTCGCTGGTACCAACGGCAAAGGCTCCACTTGCGCAATGCTGGAGTCCATCCTGGGCCAGGCGGGTTACAAAACCGGCGTCTACACCTCGCCCCATCTGGTGCACTTCGAAGAGCGCTTGCGGCTTAATGGCGAAGCGGTGGATGCTACGAAATTAGTAGCTGCTTTCGCACGTGTAGAGAGCGCTAGAGGCCAAAAAGGCTCTGAAGTTTCGCTCACCTATTTCGAGTTTTCGACGCTGGCGATACTGGACATCATGGCCCGCTCCGCGCTGGATGTAGTGATCCTGGAGGTAGGGCTGGGCGGCCGGCTGGATGCGGTCAACATCATTGATCCGGACTGCGCGGTGATCACCAGCATCGACCTGGACCACATGGAATTTCTGGGCCCGGACCGTGAATCGATTGGCCGCGAGAAGGCAGGCATCATGCGCACCGGCGTCCCGGTGGTGGTTAGCGACCCGATGCCACCGCAAAGCGTGCTCGACCATGCAATGGAAGTGGGCGCTGACCTGTGGCGTGTGGGGCAGGATTTCAATGTGTCCGGCGACAAGCAGCAATGGGGCTGGGCCGGGCGCGGGCGGCGCTACAGTGGGCTGGCCTATCCGGCGCTGCGCGGTGCGAACCAGTTGGTCAATGCCTCCGGCGTGTTGGCTGCACTGACCGCGCTGCGCGAGAAGCTGCCGATCACGGCACAGGCCGTGCGCAACGGGCTGGCGTTTGTCGAGCTGCCGGGCCGTTTCCAGATCATCCCCGGCCAGCCCACGCTGGTGCTGGACGTGGCGCACAACCCGCACTCGGTCGCGGCACTGGCGGCCAATCTGGATGCGATGGGTTTCTTCCCGACCACGCACGCGGTATTTGGCGCGATGGCCGACAAGGATCTGGCGCCGATGTTCGCCAAAGTTGCGCCAATGATCGACCGCTGGTATTTCACCGATTTGCCGTTGGCCCGGGCCGCGAAAGGCACCGATTTGCAGGCGCGCTGGACGGCGCAAAACACCCGCAAAGATGCGGCTGCTGAGGCCTACTCCGACCCCATGGGGGCATTGCAGGCAGCCATCGCTGCCGCAGACCCCGCTGATAGAATCGTCGTCTTTGGATCGTTCCATACCGTGGGTGGCGTTCTGCACGAGGGCGTACCCCGCATGCAAGCCAAACACTTGAACACCTAAGTCACCACGGACAGCACTCCACACATGGCATTTTTCAAGTTCCGCAAAGGTGGCGACGAGCAAACTGCTCCCAGCCCGGCCCCCGAAAGCGTAGAAGCCCTGCGCCGCCGCGCTCGCCACCGCCTGATTGGCTCTGCGGTGCTGGTACTGATCGGGGTGATCGGCTTCCCGCTGGTGTTTGATAACCAGCCGCGGCCTGTTGCGGTGGATATTCCGATTGAGATTCCGGACCGCGCCAAGGTTGCGCCGCTGACCACGCTGCCAGCGCCCGCAAAAACTGCCGCTGTCAGCACGCCGACTGTGCCACCTGCTTCGGAGCCTGCTCCAGTGACCACCGCGCGCGCCTCCGGCGGCACGGTGTCGCCCGCACCAGTTGCATCTGCAGCGACCGTGGCGAAAGTTGCGCCCAAACCGGAAGCAAAACCAGAACCCAAGCCTGCAGAAGTCAAACCTGTAGAGAAACCCGTTGAAAAGGTCGCTGTCAAGCCGGTCGCCAAGCCCGACGAAGCCGCCAAGGCACAAGCCCTGCTGGAAGGCAAGGACGTGCCCAAGCCCGTGGCCGCAGCTTCTGCCGCCGCAGGTGCCCGCTTCATCGTCCAAGTTGGCGCCTATGCCGATGTGGTCAAGGCGCGCGAGGCGCGCCTGAAGCTGGAGAAGGCTGGTCTGAAGACCTATACCCAAGTGGTGAACCCGCCCGAAGGCAAGCGCATTCGCGTTCGCGTCGGGCCGTATGAATCCAAGGCAGAGGTCGACAAAGTGGCCGAGAAGATCCGCAAGCTGGATCTGTCTGCCCAGATTCTGGAACTGTAAGGGCCGCCTCGCGCATGGCGTTGTTGGATTGGGCCTTTATCGCCGTGCTGCTGTTCTCCATGTTGTTGGGGGCTTGGCGCGGGTTGGTGTACGAAGTGGTGTCGGTAGTGAGCTGGATTTCGGCATTCGTGCTGGCGCAGATGTTCGCGCCCGATGCAGCGCACTACTTGCCATTGCATGGCTCCAGTGAGGTCGTGCAGTACGCAGCCGGTTTTGCGGTCGTGTTTATCGCGTGCGCCTTCATCGGCGGATTGCTGGCGTTTCTGATTTCCAAATTGGTAGCGGCCATCGGGCTGGCGCCAGTGGACCGGTTGTTGGGTGCGGCGTTTGGCGCGGTGCGTGGAGTTGTGTTGGTGTTGGCGGCCACCGTGGTCGTTGGCATGACTCCGTTGCATACGCAGGCTTGGTGGCAAGAAGCGACAGGGCCGCACATTGCGAGTGCTGTGTTGAGGGGCCTGAAGCCGCTATTGCCGCAAGAGTTCGGAAAATATTTACCTTTAGAAGTGTGAGCGTTCAACCATGTGTGGAATCGTTGGTGTTGTCAGCAATGCCCCAGTCAACCAGCTGATCTATGACGCGCTGCTGCTCCTGCAACACCGCGGCCAGGACGCAGCCGGCATCGTCACGCAGCAGGAACGCAAGTTCTTCATGCACAAGGCCAAGGGCATGGTCAAGGACGTTTTCCGCACCCGCAATATGCGCTCGCTGCCGGGCAACTGTGGCCTGGGCCAGGTGCGCTACCCGACTGCGGGCAATGCCTTCAGCGAAGAAGAGGCACAGCCGTTCTACGTGAACGCACCGTTTGGCATCGTGCTCGTGCACAACGGCAACCTGACCAATGCGCCCGCCCTGAAGAGCGAACTCTTCAGCGTGGACCACCGCCACATCAACACCGAGAGCGACTCCGAAGTGTTGCTCAATGTGCTGGCGCACGAAATTGAAAAGACCACGCGCGGTTTGCCACTGCAAGCCGTTGACCTGTTTGCTGCGGTAGCCAATGTGCACAAGCGCGTGAAGGGTTCCTATGCAGTGATCGCGTTGATCGCCGGTCACGGCGTGCTCGCGTTCCGCGATCCGTTTGGCATTCGCCCGCTGTGCCTCGGTCGCAATGACGCGACCTGGATGCTGGCCAGCGAATCCGTCACGCTGGAAGGCACGGGCCACCAGTTCGAGCGCAACATCGAGCCCGGCGAAGCCGTGTTCATCGATCTGCAAGGCAAGGTCCATGCGCAGCAGTGCGCAGACAAGCCGGTGCTGTCGCCGTGTATTTTTGAATTCGTGTACCTCGCCCGTCCCGACTCGGTGATGGACGGTATCTCGGTTTACCAGGCGCGCTTGAACCTGGGCGAAACGCTCGCCAAGCGCGTGATCTCGACCGTGCCGCCGAATGAGATTGATGTGGTGATTCCGATCCCCGAATCCAGCCGCCCCAGCGCCGCGCAACTCGCGCAACTGCTGGGTTTGCCGTACCGCGAAGGTTTTGTGAAAAATCGCTATGTCGGCCGCACCTTCATCATGCCCGGCCAGGCCGTGCGCAAAAAATCCGTGCGCCAGAAACTCAACGTGATTGCCAGCGAATTCAAGGGCCGCAATGTGCTGCTGGTGGACGACTCCATCGTGCGCGGTACGACCAGCAAGGAAATCGTGCAGATGGCGCGCGATGCCGGTGCGAAGAAGGTGTACCTCGCCAGCGCAGCGCCGCCGGTGCGTTACCCCAACGTCTATGGCATTGACATGCCCACGCCCAATGAACTGGTGGCACACAATCGGACCGTCGAAGAGGTGCGCGAATACATTGGCTGTGACGAACTGATTTACCAGGATGTGGATGGCATGAAGAAGGCCATTGGCTCGCTGAACAAGCGCATAGCCGACTTTGACGCGTCCTGCTTTGACGGCATCTACGTGACCGGTGACATCACGGCCGACGACATCTTGCGCATCAACGAAAACCGCGTGGGCGGTGATGAGTCGCAGGAAGATACATCGCGTCTGGCGTTGCCCAACCATGTGGACTGATTGCCCATGACCGACAGCACCTTACCCCCGGGCCTGCATCCCGCCACGCTCGCGGTCCGCGAAGGCGCGGCCCGCAGCGCCTATGGCGAAAACTCCGAGGCCCTGTTCCTCACCAGCGGCTATGTCCAGCCTACGGCCGCCGCATCGGCAGCCCGTTTTGCCGGTGAAGAAGACGGCTACACCTATGGCCGTAGCGGCAACCCCACCGTCACCAGCTTCGAACGTCGCCTGGCCGCGATGGAAGGCGCCGAGGCCTGCATGGCGACGTCCACCGGCATGTCGGCCATCATGCTGATGTGTTTCAGCCTGCTCAAGTCTGGCGACCACGTGGTGTTCTCGCAGTCCATGTTTGGCTCCACGATCAAGCTGATTGGCAGCGAGTTCGCGCGTTTTGGCGTGGAGTCCACGATGGTGCCGCAGGCGGACCTGGCTGCGTGGAAGGCTGCAGTGCGCCCCAATACGCGCCTGCTATTTGCTGAGACGCCCACCAACCCGCTGACCGAACTGTGCGACATCGCCGCGCTGGCGGACATTGCCCACAATGCTGGCGCGCTCCTGGCCGTGGACAACTGCTTTGCCACGCCGGTGTTGCAGCAGCCGCTACGTCTGGGTGCCGACATCGTGATGCACTCGGGTACCAAGTACCTCGATGGCCAGGGCCGCGTGATGGCCGGCGCCTTGTGCGCCAGCGAAACCATGGTTCGCGAGAAATTCCTGCCAGTGCAGAAGAACTCCGGCATGGTGCTGGCCCCGTTCAATGCCTGGGTCGTGCTCAAAGGTCTTGAGACGCTGGAATTGCGCATGAAGGCGCAGAGCGCGCAGACTTTGCAACTGGCGCATTGGCTGGAGGCCCATCCCGGTGTGGCCCGTGTGTACTACCCTGGTTTGGTCAGCCATCCGCAGCACGCATTGGCCGTGCAGCAAATGAGTGGCCTGGGTGGCGCCGTGCTGTCCTTTGACGTGAAGGCATCCACGCCCGAGCAGGCACGAACGCGTGCCTTCCATGTGCTGGATTCCATGCAAGTGCTGTCGCTGTGCACCAATCTCGGTGACACCAAGACCCTCTGCACCCATCCCGCCAGTACCTCGCATGGCAAGCTGGCCGAAGCCCAGCGCCAGGCCGCCGGTATTGGCCAAGGCTTGATCCGCGTGGCCGTTGGCCTTGAATACATACATGACATCACCGCCGACTTGGCGCGTGGTCTGGATACCGTGAAATGACAACAACAAAGATTCGCACGCGCATCGCGCCTTCTCCCACCGGCTTTCTGCACCTGGGCACCGCCCGCACCGCGCTGTATTCGTGGGCCTACGCCCGCCATTTCGGCGGCGAGTTTGTCTTGCGCATTGAAGACACGGATGTGGCACGTTCCACGCAGGATTCGGTCGATCAAATTCTGGCCTCCATGAAGTGGCTCGGTCTGGAGTACAACGAAGGCCCGATCTACCAGATGCAGCGACTGGACCGCTACAAGGCAGTGGTCGATCAAATGATCGCCGAGGGCAAGGCCTACTACTGCTACAGCACGCCCGAAGAACTGGACGCCGTGCGCGAAGCCAAAAAGGCACGCGGCGAGAAGGCGTTGTACGACGGAACCTGGCGCCCCGCACCCGGCAAAACCTTGCCGCCTGTTCCCGAAGGTGTGAAGCCCGTGGTGCGCTTTTGCAATCCGCAGGATGCCGACGTCACCTGGATCGATCTGGTCAAAGGCCCGATCACGATCAGCAACCGCGAGATCGATGACCTGATCATCGTGCGCACCGATGGCATCCCGACCTACAACTTCGCCGTGGTGGTGGACGACTGGGACATGCAGATCAGCCACGTGTTCCGCGGCGACGAGCATATCAACAACACGCCATGGCAAATCAACATCTTCAATGCTCTGGGCGCAGCGTTGCCGCAGTTTGGCCATTGCCCGGTGATTCTGGGCGATGACGGGCAAAAGCTGTCCAAGCGCCGCGGCGCGGTCAGCGTCACAGCGTATGAAGACGGCGGCTATTTGCCCGAAGCAATGTTGAACTACCTGGCCCGTCTGGGCTGGAGCCATGGTGACGAAGAATTGTTCACCCGCGACCAACTAGTCAGCTGGTTTGACGGCACGCACCTGAACAAAAGCCCCGCGCAGTGGGACCCGGCCAAGCTGCTGTGGGTCAATGCGCAGTACATCAAGCAGGCCGACAACACGCGCCTGGCGAAGCTGGTGGCGGAACAATTGGTGAAGCAGGGCGTTACGCTGTCCTCTGACGTGATCGAATCCCGCTTGCCGCTGGTCTGCGCCTTGTTGAAAGACCGCTGTGATACGACGGTGGCTTTGGCGGGCTGGGCAGCGAAGTTCTATGCCGATGTCACCGTGGATGCTGCCGAGAAGGCGCAACACGTGACGGATGCGGTGAAGCCCGCTGTGCAAATGCTGGCCGAGAAGTTGGCGAATTGCGCGTGGGACAAGGCCAGCATTGGTGCCGTGATCAAGGAAGTGCTCGCTGCAACGGGCCTGAAAATGCCGCAATTGGCCATGCCGGTGCGGGTTTTGGTGGTGGGAACACCCCAGACGCCGTCGCTGGATGCGGTGCTGGAATTGGTCGGAAGAGAAAAAGTATTGGGTCGCCTTGCTGCAGCCTAATTTTTAAGGCTATAATTCGAGGCTCAGAAACTGAGAATACTTCTTTAGAAGATTTCTCCGGGGGGTATAGCTCAGTTGGTAGAGCGCTTGCATGGCATGCAAGAGGTCAGCGGTTCGACTCCGCTTACCTCCACCAAAGTTTCTGAAAAACGGATTAGTCCCCAGGTTTTGACCCCATCGTCTAGAGGCCTAGGACATCACCCTTTCACGGTGAGTACCGGGGTTCGAATCCCCGTGGGGTCGCCAAGATTCATCATCTGATGATCGAAGCGCAAGTTGGTAACAGCAAGCTCGAAAGAGTTTGCGACTTGGCTCGAAGTTCAAGGACTTAGAGCGAATGGTTACCGCTACCAGGAGTGGTAGTTCAGTTGGTTAGAATACCGGCCTGTCACGCCGGGGGTCGCGGGTTCGAGTCCCGTCCACTCCGCCAAATATGGAAGCCCCGTCACTATGTGTCGGGGCTTTTTCATTGGCGCGGCACAATGCCGTCCATGCACAAGCACTTTTCCGAGACCAACAGCCACCAAAGGTTGCTTTACGCAGGAGCCGTTGGCCTGCTCATTGCCTTTTTGCCGTTGCCCATTCCCTGGCAATCCAAGGCGCTGTTGGCGTGGTCTGGTGGGGCGGCGACCTATCTGGTGTTGGCTTGGTTGCTGGCAATTCACTTTGATGCGGCGCGCACGCGCGAGCGCGCGCAAGCGCAGGACCAGCCAGGCATCCTGCTGTTTCTGATTTTGTTTTTGTCCGTATTTGCCAGCAGTGCGGCGATTGCCGTCATGTTGCAGCATGTCAAGGACCTGGACACCGCGCCGCGCCTGGGGCACTTGGCGTTGTCGATGCTGTCGCTAGGTGCGTCCTGGCTGCTAATGCAAACCATCTTCGCTTTTCGCTACGCGCATGTTTTCTACCAGCAGGAATTGTTGGATAAAAAAGGCGGTGGCCTGGAGTTTCCAGGCAAGCTGCCGCCCGACTATTCCGACTTTCTGTACTACGCCCACGTCGTCGGCATGACCTCGCAGGTGTCGGACGTGGTGGTGACGTCGCGCACCATGCGCCACCTGACGTTATTGCACAGCGTCAGCGCCTTTGCCTTCAACATGGTGGTGCTGGCGCTCAGCATCAATGTGATGGCGGGGGCCATCCAATAGCCTGTTACTTTCTGCTGAACTTCACCAACCCGGTGGACAAGGCAGTGCCGACAATGATCACCGCACCACAGATCAGCATCCACGGCGTCACCGTTTCACCCAGCAGCACGACACCGTAGAGCACAGCGAATACCGGAATGGCGAAGGTCACTGACAGAGCCTTGGCCGGGCCGGCACGCTCGATAATGCGGAAATACAGGATGTAGGCCACGCCGGTGCAGATCACGCCGAGCGCCGCAATCGCGAGCCAGGCGTGGGTGGATACCGGATGGTCAGGCCAAGTCCACGCTGCCAATGGCACCAGCACCACCGCAGCACTCAACTGGCTGCCCGTGGCCGACACCAGTGATGGCACACCGGCCATGTAGCGCTTGGTGAAGCTGGCGGCGATGCCGTAGCAAATGGTGGCGAGCAGGCAAGCGAGCACAGCCCAGCCAGTAGACAGACCTGATGCATCCGGCTTGAAGCTGGCCTTGTCCCAGGCCAATAGCGCGACGCCCGCGAAACCGATCAGCAAACCCAGAATGCGTGAGCCATGCGGGCGGTCTTTCAACCAGGCCCAGGCGATCACCGCGCCGAACAGCGGCACGGTCGCATTCAGGATGGACGACAGGCCGGTGGTGATGGACAGCAGCGCGTAGGAGTAGCAGGCGAAAGGAATGGCGGAGTTCAATACGCCGACGACCAACGTCAATTTCCAGTGCTGCTTCAGCGACGCGCCCAAGCCTTTGTACAGCACGATGGGTAGCAAGAACAGCGCGGCAATCGCCACGCGCAGCCCTGCGGTGGGCAGCGCGCCAAACTCGACCGCGCCCATGCGGATGAACATGAATGATGCGCCCCAGATGGCGGCCAGCATCAGAAAGTCCGCGAACCAGGCGGGTCGTGCGGATGAAGAAGCAACGGTCACAGAAATCCTTCCAGAGTAAGTAAAGCGACCTTGCGGTCCAGGCCACCGGCATAACCGGTGAGCGAGCCATTGGCGCCGATCACGCGGTGGCAGGGCACGATGATGCTAAACGGGTTGCGCCCCACCGCTGCGCCCACGGCGCGCACTGCGCTGGGTTTGCCGATGCGCTGACCGACAGCGCCATAGCTGACGGTCTCACCGGGGGGAATAGTCAGCAAGCTGTGCCACACGCTTTGCTGGAATGCGGTGCCGGAGGTCAGGTCGAGCGGCACATCAAAGTGTTTGCGCTTGCCGGAAAAGTATTCCAGCAACTGTTTTGCTGCCGTGTCGATCACTGCATGGCTTTGAACCGGTGGCCATTTCTGCAGTTCCGAGGGCCAGTGCTGCTGGCCTTCAAACCAGATGCCAACCAGCGCGTCGTCGTGTGCGGCGAGGGTGATATTGCCCAGTGGGCTGTGGATTTCACTGCGAACCGGGAGATTTTTGAATTTAGGCATAAAAAGTGGCTCTAAAGCTCATGGAATGTGCGTAAGCAGCTATTAATTTGATAGTGTTGACCAGGCGCGAACGACGGCATAGCTGCGCCAGGGGCGCCAGACCTGTGACGCCAACTCGGCCGCCTGCGCGGGATTTTTCTGGGTTTGAACATCCAGTGCCTTGTGCAACGCCACATCGCCGTTGGGGAAGGCGTCGGTCCAGCGCAGTGCACGCATCGCGATGTAGCTGGCGGTCCACGGGCCAATGCCGGGCAGGGCTTGCAGCGCAGCCATCGTGTCCGCTACCGGCGCGCCGGGTTGCAATGGCAAGCCGTCATGGACGGCACGGGCCAGCGCCTGTATCGCGGCCTGGCGCTGGCGCACGATGCCCAGTTGACCCAGGGCTTCGGGTGATACGGTGGCCAAGGCATTGGCGGTGGGAAAGGTATGGCTCAGCGCGGGCCACGGCGTGGCGATGGGCGTGCCCAAGGTCTGCACCAATCGCGTGGTCAATGTGCGGGCCGCCTGCACAGTGATCTGCTGGCCCAGTATGGCGCGCACACCCAGTTCAAAGCCGTCCAGCGTGCCCGGTACCCGTAGACCTGCGCGCCCGGGGAAACTTTCACCCAGCACTGCTTCAATTGCCTGCGGGTCGGCATCCAGATCGAGCAGTGCGCGCAAGCGGGCCATCAATGCGGGCAATACCGGGGCCAGCGTTTCGCTGATCTCGAACACCACATGCATGCGCTCCGGCGCAAAGCGCAGGCTGACCCAGCCGCGCAATGTCTGGCCTTCGTGCGCCCACTCCAGTGTTCTGGCGTAGTGACCCGCGTCCACCTCTGCCAGTTCGACGCCGTCAACCGTGCGCTTCGCAAAGAACTGCAGCATCGCAGCAATGTCGTACGGCGGTCTGTAGGAGGCGCGCAACGACAGACTGGCGCGTGCTGCGGGTGTCTGTATGCCCTCGGTCTTGCGCAGGTCGCGCGGCTGCAGACGGTAGTGCTCCACAAACGCCGCATTGAAACGTCGCACGCTGGCAAAGCCGCTGAGAAACGCCACCTGGGTGACCGGCAGGCGCGTATCGGTCAACAACTGCTTGGCCGTCAACAGTCGGCGTGTTTGCAAATATTGGAGGGGCGACACGCCCCAGTGCGCTTCAAAAATGCGGCGCACATGGCGCTCGCTGACACCCAGCTTGTCGGCAAGCAGCGGCATCGAGACCGGGCCTTCGCTCCACTGGTGTGGCGCGTCGAGCAATTGCGCCGCCTGGCGCGCCAGGATGCCGGATGCGTCCTGGCTGGACCAGGCCGGTGCCAGCGTGAGGCTGGCGTTGGCGGGGGCCAGTTCGGGGCGGCAGCGCATGCACGGGCGAAAACCGGCGTTCTCGGCTTGGGCGGCCAGCACAAAGAATTTGCAGTTCTCGCGTTTGGGCGTGCGCACCCGGCAGACCGGGCGGCAGTAGACACCGGTAGACGTCACGCCCGTGAAGAAGTGGCCATCAAAGCGCGCGTCATGGGCCTTGAGCGCCAGGTAGCAGGCGTCGTCAGAAGGGGGCGTGATGGAGGAGACCATGGGGACGATGATACGGATACCGTGCAGACGGATGCGCCATTTTCGGACATGATGTGCAGATGCCGCGTTGCGCTCTGCATTGGTTCCTGCCGGGGTGGGGAATACCAGGAGGCCTCATGGTGTGCCTAAGGCCACACAAATCGGCTTCCCGACACTCCCCACACCGGCGAGAAGGGGCAGCGTGTAGCGGCAACTGATAACTACCATTCGAACGTGGAATGGGGACTGTGCGGGGCCGATATGTGCGCGTTTGGCACTCGGGAGGCCCCGCACAGTCCCCGTTTCACGGTGCGCTTACCAACGTAGTTCAAAGACTCCCGGCGCCTACAATGCCAGCCGGAACCGGAGACCCCATGCAAGTAGCCAGCAGTATTTTCAAAGCCTATGACATTCGCGGCATCGTGCCGCAAACCGTGACTGAAGACGTTGCACTGGCCTTGGGCCGTGCTTTCGGCACGGTGGCACGCCAGCAGGGTGAAACCACGGTGGCCGTCGGTCGCGATGGGCGTCTGAGTGGCCCCGGCCTGTCGGCAGCGCTGATGCGCGGTCTGCAGGACGCAGGCATCGCAGTGATTGATGTGGGCATGGTCACCACGCCCATGTTGTATTTCGCGGCCAATACCCTTTGCAAAAGCGGTATCCAGGTTACTGGAAGCCACAACCCCAAGGACTACAACGGTTTCAAAATGGTGTTGGGTGGCCGCGCAATTTATGGCGATGACATTCAGGCGCTGCGCAAGACCATGGAGTCGGAAAGCTGGGCGCTGCAAGCGGGCGGTTCGCGGCGTTCAGTGGATGTGCTGGCCGATTACACGGCGCGCATTGTCGGTGACATCAAACTCGCGCGGCCCATGAAAATCGTCGTTGACTGCGGCAACGGAGTGGCCGGTG
Source organism: Rhodoferax sp. P2_H8_2 (assembly GCF_056403235.1). Taxonomy (NCBI): domain Bacteria; kingdom Pseudomonadati; phylum Pseudomonadota; class Betaproteobacteria; order Burkholderiales; family Comamonadaceae; genus Rhodoferax; species Rhodoferax sp. P2_H8_2. Next base: position 179,232 of record NZ_JBFUFW010000001.1, on the reverse strand, counting down.
CCTCGGCCCCCGCCATCCTGCGCGCTATTGGCTGTGAGGTGCAGGAGCTGTACAGCGAGGTGGATGGCAATTTTCCGAATCACCACCCGGACCCCAGCAAGCCGGAAAACCTGCAGGATGTGATCAACGCGTTGCGCGGTGGAGATGCAGAACTGGGTCTGGCCTTTGACGGCGATGGCGACCGTCTCGGCATCGTCACCAAAGACGGCACCAATATTTACCCCGACCGCCAGATGATGCTGTTTGCGCGCGATGTTCTTTCTCGCGTTCCGGGCGGCACCATTGTTTACGACGTCAAGTGTTCGCAGCGCCTGGCACCGGCCATTACTGCAGCGGGCGGAAAACCGCTGATGTACAAGACCGGCCATTCGCTGATCAAAGCCAAGATGCGCGAGATCGATTCGCCACTGGGCGGCGAGATGAGCGGCCATATCTTCTTCAAGGAACGTTGGTACGGTTTTGACGATGGCACCTATGCGGGTTGTCGTCTGCTGGAGATCGTCAGCCGCGTGGCCGATGCGAGTGCGTTGTTGAATGACTTGCCAACCAGCTTCTCGACCCCCGAGTTGAACGTAGTGTGCGCCGAAGGCGAGCCGCATGGACTGGTGGATCGGCTGGTTGCAAAAGCAGATTTCCCGGCGCCTGCGACGATCAACACCATTGACGGATTGCGTGTGGATTGGCCGGATGGCTTTGGCCTGGTGCGCGCATCCAATACGACACCTGTATTGGTGCTGCGTTTTGAGGGGCACACACAAGCGGCATTGGATCGCATCCAAAAGGCAATGCTGGAACTCCTGCATGCGGTCAAACCCGACGCGCACTTTGCGGCTGCAGCCCACTGAAAGCGTAGACGTTTTGCGCATACTGATAGTCAAGCTGTCGTCGCTGGGCGACGTGGTGCACGCGATGCCTGCGGTGCAGGACATTCTGGCGGCCCACCCGCAAGCCAGGATTGACTGGGTTGTTGAGAGCGGCTTTGTGCCGTTGGTACAGCGCTGCGTGGGCGTGAAGAACGTCATTGCCGCAGACCTGCGGCGCTGGCGAAAAAATCCGCTCGCTGCGCAAACGCGCGCGCAGTGGCGCGCCTTCAAGGCGCAACTGCAAGCGCAGGCGTATGACGCGGTGATTGACTTGCAGGGTCTGACCAAGTCGGCGCTGGTTGCAGGACTGGCACGCACCACTCCGACAGGAAAGAAATTTGCGTTGGCCCACCGCACCGATGGCTCCAGTTACGAAGCCCCGACACGCTGGGTGGCAGACGTGTGTATTGCCATGGAGCCGCATGTGCATGCGGTGCAGCGCTCGCGCTTCATGTGCGCCCAGGCTCTGGGTTATGCCGTCACAGGGCCTGACCGGTTTGGTCTGCGCGCAAGCCCCGAATCGCTGGCTGCAACGGCAGATAGCAGCGCGGGCAACTCGTTTGCGCCGCGCAAGCCGGTGGTCGCACTGGTGCATGGCACGTCGCGCGCCGACAAGCAGTGGCCGGTAACGGACTGGATTGAAGTGGGGCGGCGACTGAACCACCATGGTTTTACGGTGGCACTGGCCCATGGCAGTGCTTCGGAAAAAGCCACCAGCGAGGCCATCGCAGCGCAGTTGCCCGACGCCTTGGTTTGGCCGACGATGGGCCTGGATACGCTGATCGACACCATGGCGCGTTGCGCCGGGGTCATTGGCGTCGACAGCGGCTTGAGCCATATTGCCGTGGCGCTGGATTTGCCGCATGTACAGATCTACAACTTCGATACTGCCTGGCGCACCGGGCCAGAGGTCGACGCTGGACAAAAAGCTGCGCGGCAACTGAGCGTGTTCGCGAGTCCCTATCCCGATCTGGAGGCGGTATGGCAGGCCTGGGAATCCCTGGCCACACCGGCGCTGTGCCGATGACGCGATGGCTCTATTCCGTGCTGACGTGGTTGGCACAACCGCTGTTGCGCCGCAAGCTGATGCAACGCGCGTTGGCGGAGCCCGAGTACGGTGAACACATCGAAGAACGTTTTGGCTACTACGACGGGGCTACAGCGCAACTGGCGCAAGGTGGCGGCTTCATCTGGGTGCATGCGGTGTCGCTGGGCGAAACGCGTGCGGCCGAAGTTTTGATTCAGCAACTGCGGTTGCAATTGCCCGGCATGCGCCTGTTGCTGACGCATGGCACCGCTACCGGGCGTGTGCAGGGCCGCGGATTGTTGCTATCGGGCGATGTGCAAGTCTGGCAGCCCTGGGACAGTGTGGGTGCTGTGCGGCGGTTCATTGAACAGTTCAAGCCACGTATCGGGCTTCTGATCGAAACCGAAGTGTGGCCGACGCTGACTGCAGAGTGCCAGCGTGCGGGTGTTCCCTTGTGTCTGGTCAATGCGCGGTTGAACGAGACTTCACTGCGCAAGGCATTGCAGCTGCGTTGGCTCTCCAGTCCGACCTATGCGGCGCTGACAGCCGTGTGGGCGCAGTCGCAGAACGATGCCGATCGATTACGGCAAGTGGGAGCGCCCGTGCGTGGGGTGTTTGGCAATTTCAAATTCGATACGCAACCCGATGCGGCACAGCTGCAGCGCGGGCAGGCGATGCGCAAAATTTCAGCGCAGCCAGTGCTGATGTTTGCCAGTTCACGTGAAGGCGAAGAAGCCATTTTCCTCCAGATTCTCAAGGAAAAATGGCCGGGAAGCCGCACAGAACGTGCGCAAGCAGCTATTAAAAGTGAAGCAACCGCTGTGCAATGGTTGATTGTTCCACGCCATCCGCAGCGTTTTGAGGAGGTTGCCACGCTGTTTGAGGCAGCGGGTTTCTCGGTATCGCGACGCAGCCAATGGATCGGCGACACGCCGCAACCAGCGGATATCTGGATGGGTGATTCAGTGGGCGAGATGCCGATGTATTACGGCATGTCTGATGTCGCTCTGTTAGGCGGCAGCTTCGCGCCGTTGGGTGGGCAAAACCTGATTGAAGCGGCGGCCTGTGCCTGCCCCGTGGTCATGGGCCCGCACGTGTTCAACTTTGCGCAGGCTTCGGAAGCGGCGGCAGAAGCAGGAGCGGCATTCGCAGTGTCCGACATGCCATCTGCGGTGGACAAGGCGTTGGCACTGCTGTCAGACACCACCGCCCTGGCGCAGGCACGTCAGCAGTCACTGGGACTTTCGCGCGCGCATGCAGGCGCTGCGAAGCGTACTGCCGAAGCGGTGCGTGGTCTCTTGCTCGGCTAGCGGGTCGCCCGCATTCGGCGCTAAAACAGCGCCTTGAATTTGGCCTCGATCTGCTCGGGTGTCAACGCACCCTCCACGCCTTTGACCGGCGCAGGCAAATGCGCTCCAGCATCGCCATTGGCTCCGAAGGCAAAGTGCGAGAAGATGGCGCCCCATGCCTCCTTCTGCGCCGCGTCGAGCTCTTGCATGCTGAGCATGCAATGCAGCAGGGCTTTGACCGGGGACAAATGGGCAGGTGGTGACGCAACCAGCGGCTCGCGCCACCAGTAGTTCACCAGCAGATTCAGCGGGTCGAACGAACGCACATGGTGCCACCACACGGGCGGAATGTAGATTGCGTCGCCGGGTGCCAATTCTGCAAATGAGGCTGCGTCCAGGGCCTCCTGAAATTTGGGAAAGCGCTCGAAATCCGGATCTTCCAGTGACACCAGGCTGACGGGCGCGCCTGCCGGCGTGAACTCCAGAGGGCCTACATACAGGTTGGCAACCTGCTCCGGTGGAAAAAGGGTGAAGCGCCGTGTGCCGCTGACTACGCAGGCAAGGTTGTGGGGTTCATCAAAGTGAGCCGGTGTGATGAATGCGTTGCCAATCCATAGGCGCGGAGAAACCAGGCCACCCAGTATGGGCAGCAGGTTTTCCTTCTCGAACTCAGGCATGCATTCAGCAACGGGTGCACATTGCATGGCCACGGAAGGTGGCGTATCAAAATGCGAATACCGCACGATCTGACGGATGACATCCGTGAGCGACAGTTTGTTGCGGATGAAATTGAATCCATCAAGACTGCTGTTGTAGAACATGCGCCCCCGAAACTCGGGGGGCACAAGCACTACATCGCTGTGCTTTCCACTGTCTCTCGCAATCAGATACTCGCAAAGCGCTTCGGCACTTTGCGTGGCATGGCGCACTGCAGGCCAGTTCTGCACCAAGCCCCGAAGGATAGCCGGTTGTCGGGTCGGCAATATCTCTGTGCGAAACAGATGCTCATCGACATGCGCCCATTCCCGAATCGGGCGCACCGCTGCCTGACCGGACATCCGTGCTGCCGATTACTTGGCGAGCAGGCTGTTGATGGGCTGCAGGTCGTCGGCCATCAGCGTGCCAGCGACCTGGCGCAGCTTCAGTCCGCCCACCAGCACGTCATAACGCGCCTTGGCCAGCTTGGCCTTGGTGTCATACAACTGGCTTTGCGAGTTCAGCACGTCAATGTTGATGCGCACGCCGACCTGGTAACCCAGTTTGTTGGCGTCCAGCGCGCTTTGCGTGGAAATCTCGGCGGCTTCCAACGCCTTGACCTGTGCCGCACCGGCTTGCAGACCGAAGTAGGCAGTACGTGTGCCCTGTTCGACTGCGCGCTTGGTGGCTTCCAGATCCGTGCGGGCCTTGTCTTCCAATGCCACAGTTTCCTTCACGCGGTTGCGCACAGAGTTGCCTGCAAACAGGGGAAGATTCAGTGTCACGCCAATTGTGGTCTGGTTGATGCGCGCATCGCTGGTGTTGGTGTAGCTGCCGCCATTGACGGTGGTGTAGTTGGCACCCAGATCTACGGTCGGCTTGTGGCCGGCCTGGGCCTTCTCGGTTTCGAGTTGGGCGACTTCCAGCGCTATGCCGAGTTGTTGGACGTTGGGGTTGCGTGCAATCGCATCGCGCACCCATTGCTCGATGTCACCACCCTGAGGGGCCCCCAGGGCAACCGGGGTAGCCATTGGTTTGGGGATGGCGTTGGGCATCCCGACCAATTGCGTCAGCGCCAGCAATTTCACGCGCAGATCGTTGTCCGCGGCAATTTCCTGGGCAATCACCAGGTCGTAGCGGGCCTGGGCTTCGCGCGAGTCGGTGATGGTGGAGGTACCGACTTCGAAATTGCGCTTGGCCGAGGCGAGCTGTTCACCCACCGCAGTCTTCTGGCTCTTCACGAAGGTCAGGTTGTCGCTGGCAGCCAGCACGTCGAAATACGCCTGGCTGACGCGCACGATCAAATCCTGCTCGGCGGCTTCCATCTGCGACTTGGCCAATTCGGTCTGCTTCTTGCCTTGCTTGTAGCTGGCCAGATTGGCCGGGCGGTACAGCGGCTGGGAAGCGGCAAGCGTGTTGGTCTGCGTGTTGAAGCTTTTCTCCGACAGGGGCTGAGGCTCCTGCGTCGTGCGCGTCAGGCTGGACTGCAGGCCCACGGTCGGCAGCAGCAGTGCCTGCGCCTGGTCCGCGCGCGCCAATGTCGCGTCGTATTGCGAACGGGCGGACTGGAACGAGGCGTCATATCCGCGTGCTGCGTTGTACAGGTCCACCAGGCTTTGCGCTTGTGCGCTGGCGGTGAATCCAGCGCCAAGCAGCAGCATCAGAGGCAGCATGCGCAGGGAGAAGCGGGGTGTAGTGCGGTTCATGGAGGTCTTTCTCAGGGCAAAAATAGGGTGAGTGGAATGAAGTGCTGCGGGATCAATAGCGGGCAATGGACGGATCGAGTTCGACAGACCAGGCATCAATGCCACCAGCAATATTGGCGACCGATACAAATCCGTTTTGGCTCAAATACATCGCCACCTGCATGCTGCGGCCACCGTGGTGGCACAGGCAGGCGATGGGTTGTTCCGGATCCAGCTCCTGCAGCCGCGCGCCCAGCACGCTCATCGGAATGGTGAGCAGGTTAAGCCCGGCATTCGACACGTTGGCCACCTGCAGCTCATGGGGCTCGCGCACATCCAGCACCACAGGCTGCGTGTCTGCGGGTGCGGCAGCGATCCATTGCTGGAGCTGGCTGGGGCGGATTTGATCAATCATGGCTGTTTGGCGCTTCAGAACTGGAAGCGCGAATGCTCGGAAAAATTCTGCAGGCGCGGTGCAATCGTGTCCCAGGGGTAGGTGGTCTTGAAGTTGTTGGCGTTGGTGCGGGTGATGACCGTGGCGCGCATCACCGGTTCATCGCCGACGATGGCGACCAGTCGCCCACCCACTGCGAGCTGCGACATCAGGGCATGCGGTACTTCGGCCACCGAACCACTCAAAATGATGGCGTTGAACGGGCCTTCGGATTCCAGACCTTTGGAGCCATCGGCCACGCGCACTTCAGCGTTGTCAATACCGGCAATCTGCAGGTTGTTGCGCGCCATGTCGGCCAGTTCGGGCAGCAGCTCCAGGCTGATCACGCGTGCGGCGCGATGCGCCAGCAGGGCGGCCATGAAGCCGGAACCGGCGCCGACTTCCAGCACCTTGTCCGTCTTCTTCAGCGCCAGGTCCTGCAGCATGCGCGCCTCCAGGCGCGGGGCCAGCATGCATTGGCCGCCGGGCAGCGGAATCTCCAGATCGGCAAAGGCCAGCGCACGGTGTGCGGCAGGCACAAAGTCTTCGCGGCGAACGACCGATAGTAGTTCGAGGATGGCGGTGTCCAGCACATCCCAGGGACGGATCTGCTGCTCAATCATGTTGAAGCGTGCCTTGTCGACGCTGGTGCTGCTCAAATTCATCATATTCATACTCCAGAGGGTCTTCCTATCAGTGAACAATTCTACCGGGCGGGGTCTTTTTCCCAGCCCAAATGCGCTGCAACCACATAGCCAGATCGTCCATGTAGCAATACATCACCGGTACGACCACCAGCGTCAACAGCGACGAGGTAATCACGCCGCCAATCACGGCCTGGCCCATCGGTGCACGGGTCTCCGAGCCTTCGGTCAATGCAAAGGCCAACGGCACCATGCCAAAAATCATCGCCAGCGTGGTCATCAGAATGGGGCGCAGACGCACTTTGGCGGCCAGTAGCAGTGCCTCGCTGCGCGGTAATCCGGGCACGGTCTGGCCGGTGGCATCGACGGTGTCTTCGCGGGAGCGGATCGCAAAGTCGACCAACAAAATCGCATTTTTGGTCACCAGACCCATCAGCATCACCACGCCAATGATGGAGAACATCGACAGCGTGGAGTTGAACATCATCAGCGCAAGCACTACGCCAATCAGCGTCAGGGGTAGGGCGGTCATCAGCGCCAGCGGTTGCAAAAAGCTTTTGAACTGGCTGGCCAGAATCATGTAGATGAACAGGATTGCCATCACCAGCGCCGAGACGGCATAGGCAAAGGATTCCGCCATGTCCTTGGTCGAGCCACTGAACTTGTAGCTATAGCCGGGTGGCAGTTGCATCGCGTCCATCGCCTTGGTGATGTCGGCCGAAACTTCACCGGCCGAACGGCCCGACACGTTGGCGCTGATCGACACTTCGCGCGTCAGGTCGCGCCGGTTGATCTGGTTGGCGCCGGTGGATTCCGTCACGGTGGCCACTTGGTTCAGACGCACAACGCGGTTGCTGCCATCGGCATTGGTACCCATTGCAAAGGGCAGCATGTTCAGGTCTTGCGGGCTGCTGCGGGATTGGGGCGCCAGACGCACATTGACATCGTAGGTCTGGTCATCTGGTGCGCGCCAGTTGCTAACCGTCTGTCCGGCGACCAGTGTGCGCAGCGAAGTGCCGATTTGTGCGAGGCTGAGGCCCAGGTCAGACGCCGCATCGCGTTTGATCTGTACATCAAAGGTGGGCTTGTTGGGCTTCACGCTGGAATCCAGATCGACCAGACCCGGAATGCCGCGGATTTTCTCCAGCGCGATTGCCGTGAGCCGCTCCAGCTCGGTTGTGTCCGCGCCCTGGATCGAAAACAGAATCTGCTTTTGGCCGCCCACCGCATCCAGCAGGCCGGTGTGCGTCACGGTGATACCCGGCACCTGGCGTAGCCGCTCGCGCAGCACGACCGACATCTGGTCCACGCTGCGGCTGCGCGCCTTGCGATCCACCAGACGGATATAGACGCTCGCGTACATCTTGCCCTGCGCGTTACCGGTGTTGATCGTGGTCAGCGTGTAGCGCACCTCGGGGAATTCGCGCAGGATGCCTTCGACCTGTCTGGCCTTGGCCTCGGTGACCTCCACTGAAGATCCCACCGGCGTGTAGAAGTTCAGCGAGGTCTCCGAGAAATCGGACTTGGGCACGAACTCGGTGCCCAACAGCGGCACCATAAAAATGCTGGTCACAAAAATGGCCAGAGCCATCATGACGGTCTTGAGTTTGTGCACGAGCGCCCAGCGCAGAATGCTTTGGTAAGCATCGGCCAGTCCATCGGTCGCGCGATCAAACCAGCCTGTCACGCGGCCTATGGTTTTGTCGTAAATGGTGACCGGCGGGCCTGCGCGGCCATGCGACTCAATGCTAGGGTCATGCCAGATCGACGACATCATCGGGTCCAGCGTGAAGCTGACAAACATCGAGATCATCACCGCAGCAACGATGGTCAAGCCAAACTCATGGAAGAACTTGCCGATGATGCCGCCCATGAAGCCAATCGGCAAAAACACCGCGACGATGGACAGCGTCGTCGCCAGCACCGCGAGGCCAATCTCCTGCGTGCCGTCCAGCGAGGCCTGAAACGGTGTTTTGCCCATTTGCACATGGCGCACGATGTTTTCCCGCACCACGATGGCATCGTCAATCAGCAGGCCCACGCACAAGGACAGCGCCATCAACGTAATCATGTTGATCGTGAAACCCAGCATGTTCATGAACAAGAAGGTGCCGATCAGTGCAATGGGCAAGGTCAGCCCCGTGATCACCGTGGAGCGCCAGGAGTTCAGGAACAGGAACACGATCAGGATGGTCAGCGCCGCGCCTTCAATCAGTGTGCGGCGCACGTTCTCAACCGATACGCGGATCTGCCGTGAGCCATCCAGGATGGGCTCCAGTCGCACGCCAGGCGGCAACTGCTTTTGCATGTCCGCTAAGGTTTTGGTCAACCCGTCAACGACAGCGATGGTGTTTTCGTCTTGCGACTTCTGCACGGACAGCAGCAGCGTGCGCTGGCCGTTGTACAGCGCCAGGCTTTCCACTTCCTGCGCGCCATCGCTGATGCGGGCCACCTGGTCCACCCGAATCGGCGCGCCATTTTTGCGCGCGACGATGATGCGGCCAAAGTCTTCCGGGCGCTGCATGCGTGCCTCGATCTGCACCACGCGCTCCTGGTTTTTGTTCAGCAGCGTGCCTACCGGCAAATCCTGGTTCTCATTGCGCACCGCGTTGGCAACCTGGTCTGGTGTTACGCCAAAGGCTTCCAGCGCCTGCGGGTTCAGGTAAATATTGATTTCGCGCTTGGTGCCGCCGACGATGGTGGCGGAGCCCACGCCGCGCACGTTCTCCAGCCGCTTCTTGAAGACCTGATCGGCCCAGTTGGTCAGCTCCACCGCACTCAGAGGCTTCACAGCATTATTGCTGCTATCAGGAAGCACCGCGACCGACCAGATCGATCGGGCCGACGGATCAAACCGCAGTACACGCGGCTCTTTCACTTCATCGCGCAGCAGAGGCTTAATCGACGCGACTTTTTCGCGCACATCGTCGGCGGCTTTGCGCCCATCAATGTGCAGGCCGAACTCGATGATGACCACCGACTGGCTCTCATAACTGCGCGAGGTCAGCGCGTTGATACCGGCAATCGAGTTGACGCCTTCTTCAATCTTCTTCGAGACTTCGCTCTCCACAATCTCGGGGGATGCGCCGGGGTAGTCGGTGATGATCACCACGACCGGGAAGTCGATATTCGGGAACTGGTCCACTTGCAGCCGCTGCAGCGAAAACAGCCCGAGCACCACCAGCGCCGCCATCATCATCGTGGCGAAGACCGGGTTGTTCAGGCTGACGCGGGTGAACCACATGGTGCTATTGCGCAGCCGGAGTGGTCTGTTTCAGCGTAGCCGGTGTTCCGGCGCGAACGGTGCCTACCGAGCCTTGCAAGACCAAAGCGCCTGCAGCAATGCCTTGCACGGCCACCATGGTGTCTCCTTTGTAGTCGCCGCGGTTGCCGGGTTGCACCGTCATATGCACAACCTGCCCATCGGCGATCACTTGCACATATGGCTCAGGCTTGTCGGTGCGCACGCTTTGCAGTGGCACGGCAAGCGAGCGGGTGGTGGCGGTGGCCAACGTGCCTTGCGCAAACAGGCTTTGGCGCAGGCCGTCGTTTTTTTCCAGTGCCAGATACACCAGTACCGCACGGCTGCCCGCGACGGCGCTTGGGTTGATGCGCACGACTTTGGCAGTCAGCGGAGCGGTCGATCCCTCGACCGTCAGCGTTGCGCGTTGCCCGACTTTGACGCCCAGCGAATCCGCGGCGCTCAGGTTGGCTTCGAGTTCCAGGTGGCGCAGGTCAACGACTTCCACAATGCGGGCGTCGATGGATACGCGCTCGCCGGGTTGCGCCAGACGCTGGGCAATCTGTCCATCCATCGGCGAGCGCAGCACCGTGTCTTCCAGCGCCTTGTTGGCCACGTCGACACTTGCCTGTGCCGCGCGGTAGGTTGCCTCTGCCGCAGACAGGTTGGAGGTGGATGACTCCAATGCCGTCTTGGAGATAAAGCCTTGTGCAACCAGTGAGCTGTTGTTGTCAAAACTGCGCTTGGCAATGTCGACCTGGGCCTTGGCGGCCTCGGCCTGCTGCTGGGCCTGACGCGCACGCGCCTGCGATTCGATGGGGTCGACCCGGGCAATGATCTGGCCGGCTTTGACGAAATCACCCTCGCGCACCAGTAAGTTCTGCAATTCGCCCGCAACGCGCGCCTTAATGAAAGCCGAGTTGGTGGCCTTCAACGGGCCGGAGATGGGCAGGCCTTGGCTCAGGGGCAGCATCTGGGCTTTCCAGACATCAGTGGAGGCTAGCTCCATGGCAGCGGGCGCCTTCTGAGCAGCCTGCTGCGCTTCCAACGCGTCTTTTTGTGACTTGCGGCTGGAGATCGCGCGTGCGGCACCTGCTGCGATCACGACGACCACGAGCGCAAGCGCAGTCCATTTCAGCCAGGGTTTCATGGGGGCTTTCAAGAGGCGCTCAAGCCATGCAGGATGGTGTCGAGCTGCGAATCAATGTATTTTGCGGGGTCCAGCGTGACGCGCGCATCACCACAGGTGCCCAGCGAGTGCTTCCACATCGCGAGAAACAGCATCGGCGCCAGCACACTGTAAACGCCATAAGTGACATCCATGGGACGAAATTCTCCGCGGTCCACGCCGCGCTGCAGGATGCGTCGGATCAGGTCGTCACCGGGCTGTATCACTTCCGTTTGGTAAAAACGCGCCAATTCGGGGAAGTTGCCAGCCTCACTCATCATCAGTTTCGAAATGCCCGAGGCCTGGGTTGCGCCAACTCGCTCCCACCAGCTGTGCATGCAGTAGCGCACCAGTTCGGCGCTGCTGCCCTGGTACTGCTCCAGTTCCTGCGCCCATTCGGTAAAGCGGCCCGAGATGTTCTCGCGCACCACGGCCTTGAACAGCTCTTCCTTGCTGGAAAAGTACAGAAACAGCGTTCCCTTGGAAACGCCGGCGCGCTGGGCTACTTCTTCCACCCGGGTCGCGGCGTAACCTTTTTCTACAAAAAGGTCCAATGCAGCGGCCAGCAACTCGCCCGGACGGGCTTCCTTGCGGCGTTCACGCTTGGCACGCACCGTGGCGGCAATCTGACAAATATTGAGGGAAGGGACCATAAATTACTGACTGATTGGTTAGTAATATAACTTTTTTGCCCCCTTTTCGTCAATGAACAGACGACCAAACGCCTAAACACGGTCACCAATTGCAATATTGGGGGACGAGCCGGTAGACCCTTGCGCCAGCTTTCCAAAAACGAGGGGCTTAAGATGCAAAGCAATAGTTTTTGTTCTGGAGACGCAGATGGATGAAGCGAGTCAGGTCATTACGTTGGGCGGAGGCTGTTTCTGGTGCACGGAAGCGGTCTTCAAGGAAGTAAGGGGCATCACCGACGTGGAGTCCGGCTACAGCAATGGCCATGTCGTAAACCCGAGCTATGAGCAGGTCTGCACGGGTGACACCGGCCACAACGAGGTCGTGCGTCTCACGTTTGACACCACCCAGATCAGCTTGCGGGAAATCCTGGAGATCTTCTTTGTGATCCACGACCCAACCACCTTGAACCGTCAGGGCAACGATACGGGGACCCAGTACCGCAGCGGCATCTATTTCAGCGACCCGGCCCAGGAGCAGGTGGCTGCCGACGTGGTGCGCGAACTGAAAGAAAGCGGCATCTACAAGAGCCCAGTGGTCACCGAGATACTGCCCGTGCGCAGCTATTGGCCTGCCGAGGAGTACCACCAGGACTTTTTCGAGCGAAACCCCAACCAGGGCTACTGCATGGCGGTGGCCGCGCCCAAGGTGGCCAAATTTCGCAAGACCTTTACAAGACTGCAAAAATAATCGCTTACCCTTGACCCTCAGGATTCACGCCGTACTTAGGAGGCCGCCATGATCAAGAAGATTCTCGGAGTTGTAGCGCTGCTGTTGGTGCTTTTGCTGGCTTATGCCGCGACGCGGCCTGATACGTTTCGCGTGGAGCGCTCGGCCACGATCAAGGCGCCGCCGGACAAAGTGTTCGCCTACCTGAATGATTTCCAGAAATTCGGCGCATGGTCGCCGTGGGAAAAGCTGGACCCGGCCATGCAGCGCACCTTCAGCGGCCCAGCCACGGGCGTGGGCTCGGTTTATGCTTGGAATGGCAATAGCGACGTGGGAGCGGGCCGTATGGAGATCAAGAGCGTTGAACCCAACGCCAAGGTCACCATCAAGCTCGACTTTTTGAAGCCCTTTGAGGCCAGCAACACGACCGATTACATTTTGCAGGCGAATGCTGATGGCACTACAAAGGTCACTTGGGCCATGTACGGGCCTATGCCCTATATCAGCAAGCTGATGTGCATCTTTGTCAGTATGGACGCGATGGTAGGCAAGGACTTTGAGCTGGGGCTGGCCAATCTGAAAGCAGCCGCAGAAAAATAGACAGTAAGAACAGGCAGTATTGAAGTATGGCGTCCAAGTCCAGTCCCCCCGGTTTTCTCGCCAAGATGGCGCAGCTGGTGCGGGCCGCTCCCGCGCAGGACGCGGGCGATTCCGAGCAATCGCAGCAACCCGATTTCAGCCATTCGGATTTGCAGGCACGCATTGAAGGCAAGCGCCGGGATGACCAAGTGCGCAAGCGCGAGTTCGAACATTTGCGCAAGGTACGCGCCAGCGCCGGCCTGGGCTCCCTGGGGCTGGCAGCGCAAGCCCGGTTTGCAGTCAGCTCCAGCTTCAACCCGGAAGAGGTCACCAGCGCCGCGCGGTTGCACACGCTTAAAAAGATCGATGCGATTGAAGCCTACATGGGCGAACAGTTGCAGCGCAAGCGCCAGACCGATATGGCGACCCACAAGCCAGCTGCCCAGGCGCCTTCTGCCGCATCGCGACGTGATATCCCTGTATTGACCCAAAGTGTGGATGGCCCGAAACGCACCACCATGGTGGGCAATGTGGCGCACGCGCCGGAAGCGGAGTCCTCCATGTCGGACATGGATCTGGATTTCACCGGCATGAGTGCGCCGGCGCCGCTTGCGGAAGAGCCTTCCTCCGGCAACAGCAGCATGAACAGCAGCTACTCGGAGTCGCGGCTGGAGTCACAGGAGATGAGTGGTGGTGACCACCCGGCGCTGCAGGATGCCGCCATTCGCTTCGCCGAAGGCGATGTGGCGGGTGCCGAAGCGGCGCTATTGGCTGTGATGCAAGACGCGACGCTGGACGCCGCAGTGGCCGACCGTTGTGCCTGGGCGCTCATGGACTTGTACCGCGCGACCGACCAGAGCCCGGCGTTTGATGTCGTGGCGATTGAGTACGCTCAGCGGTTCGGCCGATCGGCGCCAGAGTGGTATTCGATTCCGCATCTGCTGCGCAACTCCACAGCGGTGCATCAGGCACAAGCGCCACAGAGTGGTGCGACCTGGAGCAGCCCGCCGCTGTTGACAGCCCAGGCGGTTGCCCAAATGGCGGCGGCGCAACAAGGCGCGACGCGCCGCCTGCAATGGGGTGCTTTGCAATCGATGGCGCCAGATGCACTGCCGGCATTGACCAAGGTACTGACCCAGTGGGCCGAGCAACCGGTTTCGCTGGTGTTTGGTGGGGCCGAGGTTTTTAACGCGCTGCTGGAGGGCGCAACGGTCACCGAGCAGCGCGAGACCGACCCGGCTTGGTGGTTGTTGCGTTTGGAGGCCTTGCGTGTGCAGGGCGCGCATGAGCCCTTTGAAACGGTAGCGCTGGATTACTGCATTACCTATGACGTCTCGCCCCCCAGCTGGCTGGAAGCTGTCTGCACCTACAGCAATATGCAACCTGCGGGTGATGAAGCGACCTCTCCTGCGGAGCTGGACCGTCCGGCGTTTGTAGATACCCGCGCGCCCGAAGGCGCCGAGTTGCGAGGTGATTTGCTGGGCGATGCACAGGCAGTGCTGGACAAATTGCTTGCCGGCGAACACATTGTTGGCGAGCCGCTGGTTATCCACTGCCAGCGCCTGCTGCGAGTGGATTTTTCGGCGGCCGGCAGCATGCTGAACTGGCTGATGCAGCGCCGTGCCGAAGGCGTGGAAGTGCGATTCGTGCAGGTGCCGCGGCTGGTCGGAGTTTTCTTCCAGCTGATGGGCGTTGCCGAGCACGCCAGCGTGGCCATCACCACCAAATAAGCGACAGAGCTTCCAATGATCCAGACGCAGGGCCTGGCCTACCAGTACCCCCAGGGCCCTTTGCTGACGTTCCCGGATGTGGACGTTGCACAGGGTGCGGTGTTGTTGCTCAACGGTCCGTCGGGCTGTGGCAAATCGACCTGGCTGGCACTGGTTGCCGGTCTGGTATCTCCTACCCATGGCACGGTAAGTGTCGCAGGCCAACCGTTGCATTCGTTGCGCAAGATCGCCGCCGACGCGTGGCGCGCGAAGACCATTGGTTTTCTGCCACAAAAGCTGCACCTGAGCAGCGCGCTGACGGTGCAGCAAAACCTGACGATGGCGCAATGGGCGGCAGGCCAGTCAGAAGACTTGCCACGCATTGCCACTGCGCTGCAAGCGCTGGGCGTGAAAGACCTGGCTGCGCGTTACCCCTCGCAGCTCTCTGGTGGCCAGGCGCAGCGCGTGGCTTTGGCGCGTGCTGTGTTGCTGTTGCCACGTGTGATCCTGGCCGACGAACCTACCGCCAGCCTGGACGACGACGCCGCCAAGGACGCGGTGGAATTGCTGCTGTACACCGCCAGCCTGCACCAGGCGACGCTTGTAATCGCCACGCACGATGCGCGCGTAGCAACCTTGATACCCCCGGGGGCTGATGGTCAAATCGGCTTCCAGCGCTTATCCCTTGTGCGTAAGCAGCTATTAAATGTATAGCGGTGTGGCATAGCAAGGCAGTCACTGTGAAAACACTTTTCTTTGCCTGGCGCTATCTGTGGTCGCGGCCTCTGGGCGCTGCACTGAACCTGCTTCTGCTGAGCCTGGGTCTGGGTGCGATCACGTTCCTGTTGCTGGTCGGGCACCAGCTCAACAAGGCCTTTGACCGTGATCTGGCGGGCATTGATCTGGTGGTTGGTGCCAAGGGCAGCCCGATGCAACTGATCCTTTCTGGCGTGTTCCACATCGACGTGCCGCCTGGCAACGTGCCGCTGAAGGCGATACGCGAGCTGGAGAAGAATCCACTGATCGCCAGCGCAATTCCCATTAGCCTGGGCGACAACCTGCGCGGCTTTCGCATCGTCGGCACCTCACACGCCTACATCCAGCATTACGACGCTGCGCTGGCCCAAGGCCAGTCGTGGACTGCACCGATGCAGGTGGTGGTCGGTGCAACCGTCGCCAAGAAGCTCGGCCTGGTGCTGGGCAATACCTTTGCCGGCACACATGGCTTGGGCGGTGGTGGCCATGTGCATGGCGACAGCACCTACACCGTTACCGGCATCCTCGCGCCCAGTGGCAGCGTGCTGGACCGTTTGATCCTGACCGACACGGCGTCCGTGTGGAAAGTGCACGAAGACTTTACCGCGGTGGATGACGACGACCGCAAGGTGATGGAAGAAGAGCGCGAGATCACGATGGCGCTGATTCAGTACCGCACACCGCTGGCGGCGATGAGCCTGCCGCGGCTGATCAACACCACGACCGAAATGCAGGCCGCCTCACCCGCGTTGGAAATCTCGCGCCTCTTGAACATGCTGGGACTGGGTACCGATGTGTTGCGCGCGTTCGCCGGGGTGTTGTTGCTGACCGCGGGCCTGAGTGTTTTCATCGCGCTGTGGAGCGCGCTGCGCGAACGCCGCGCCGACTTGGCGCTGTTGCGCATGTTGGGCGCATCGCCCGCCAAGGTGGCGCTGCTGCTGCTGACCGAAGGTCTGTGGCTGGGCATATTGGCATCCATTTTGGGCTTGCTGTTGGGGCAAGCCTTTGCGGCCGCGTTGGCGTGGCTGCTGCAACTCGACAACTCGCTGCTGATTGGCGGCATGGTCTGGCCGCTGGAGCTTTGGGTTGTACCGGGTCTGGCGTTGTTCGTATCCCTGGTGTCGGCCTTGCTGCCGGCACTGGGTGCCTACCGCGTCAGTGTTCTTGAACTTTTACAAACGAGGTAAATTTATGAAGAAAACGCTCGTAGCGCTCGCCACAATTGCGTGGGCAGCTACCTTTTCGATAGCGGCGCTGGCCGCACCGGAAACCGACAAGGAAACCAAAGAAGACGTCGCGCGCCACCGTGCCATCGCCGCTGCGCATGAGGCCGCCGCCAAATGCCGCGAGGCGGGCAAGGGCGAAGACGTGTGCAATGCGCAATTGCAAGCCGCCTGCAAGGGCCTCGCGATTGGCAAGTTCTGTGGCATGAAGCACCAGCACTAAGACTTCGGGTACGCAGACTTTCTATGGCGTTGTTGAAATTCATGGCCCAATACTGGGTGAAGGGCAGATGGCACATCGGTGTGCTGGCCTTGGCGTTGGTGCTTGCACAAAGCATCGGCCTGATCCATGGCATCGCACACGCACCCTTGCTCACCGGATCGCAGCAATCGGCGTACGCCGAGCAAGCAAGCGATGCCACAGACAGCTTTGTCGAGCGTCTGTTTGGTGACCACCAAGACCAGAATGGCAATGCGAAATGCCACCTGTTCGACCAGAGCAACCATCTCGATGGTCTCTGCGATGTTTCCGTGGTGGTATTGCCCACCCACTTTGCAACAGCCATTCCTGTTGCGTTCGCGGGCCTGTTCACGGTCCGCTGGTTAGCGGCGTTTCACGCCCGCGGCCCTCCTTCCTTCCGTTGATTTTCTGAGTTAGTCGTTTCCGCCTCGCAGATTGCGCAGGCGGTGTAGTGCTTTGCACTTCCCTAGTCAATTTGGCTTCAGAGCATGTCGCTTTCGCGAGTGGTCTGACCCGCAAATCAATGGAATTCTCATCATGAAAAAATCTTCTTTTACGCTGCTCGTATTGAGCACGCTCACCGCTGCGCCGGTGTTCGCCCAAAACACGTCATCGTCCATATTGGCGCCGGTCACCGTCACCGGAAACCCGCTAGGTGCTACGGATTTAATAGCGCCTGCAGCACAGTATTCAGGCACAGAACTGCTCATTCGCTCGCAAACCACCTTGGGCGAAACGCTGGACGGTACGCCTGGCGTGGCCAGCACCTACTTCGGTCCGAACGCCAGCCGCCCCATCATCCGCGGGCTGGATGGTGATCGCGTGCGTGTACTCAACAACGGCGGCTCGGTCACCGATGTGTCCAGCCTGAGTTACGACCATGCAGTGACTGCTGACCCCTTGAGCGTGGAGCGCGTGGAGGTGCTGCGCGGCCCGGGCGCCTTGTTGTACGGCGGCAATGCGGTGGGCGGTGTAGTCAATGTGCTGGACAGCCGCATCGCGCGCGAGCCGCTGTTTGATGCCAAGGGTGGTATCAGCGGCAAGGCCGATCTGGGCGTCGCCAGTGGCAACGACGAGAAAAGTGCGGCGCTGATGCTGGACGCAGGCACAGACCGCTTTGCGTTGCACGCCGACGCGTTTCACCGAACCACCGACGATGTCGCTGTGCCCATCGATCTGGCATGCAGCAAACCCGGCGCGCCCACCACGGCCCGCGCTATCTGCAATTCGGCCAGCGATACGCACGGCGCGGCGGTGGGCGGCACGGTGTTCTTTGCACAGGGCTACCTCGGCGCTTCGGCCAGCCAGTTTGTCAGCAATTACGGCACCGTGGCCGAAGACGATGTGACGATTGGGATGCGGTCCGAGCGTTATGCCATCGACGGCGCACTGCGTGGCTTGCAGGGGCCATTGCAAAGTGTAAAAGTGCACCTGGGCCAGAGCGACTACCAGCACACCGAGTTTGAAGGTACCGAGACCGGTACTGTGTTCAAGAGCAGCGGTCATGACCTGCGACTGGAGGCGCGGCACGCGCAATGGGCTGGGTTGGACGGTGTGATTGGTTTGCAAGCCGAGACGTCGAACTTCTCGGCAGCGGGCGAAGAAGCGTTTGCCCCCTACAGCCAGACGCGGCAGGCGGCGGTGTTTGCGTATGAAGAAAAAACTTTCTCGTGGGGTCGGCTGAGTGGCGGTGTGCGTGTGGAGCAGGTGGACGTGCAGTCCTATGGCAACCCGGACGTTGACCGCTTCACAGTCGGCACACGCAGCTTTACGCCCGGCAGTTACGCGCTGGGCGCACTGTGGAATGTCGCACCCGCTTGGCAACTGACCACCAACCTGGCCTATAGCGAACGCGCGCCCAAGGACTACGAGCTGTTTGCCAACGGCCCCCACGTGGCGACGCATGCATTCGAGATCGGCGACGCCGGCCTGCGGCTGGAGCGGTCGACCAACCTGGATGTGGGTGCGCAATGGAAGAGCGGTGCCAACCGGTTTGCCGTCAGCGCTTTTGTGAACCAGTTTGACAACTACATCACCCAGGTAGCGACCGGCACGCAGCAGGATGACATGGATGTTTATGCCTTCAGCCAGGTGCGTGCCCGCTTCACCGGGCTGGAAGCCAGTGGCAATGTTCGCCTGCTGGAAGGCGCGCAAACGCTGGATCTGGAGCTGCGCGGTGACACCGTGCGCGCCCGCAACAGCGACACCAGCGAGGCATTGCCGCGCATTGCACCCGTGCGCGCGGGTGCCACGCTGGTCTGGACACAGGGGCAGTGGACTGCGCGGCTAGGTGCCAACCACTCTGCGGCGCAAACCGAGGTGCCTGCGGGTCAGCTCAGCACCGACGCGTACACACTGTGGAACGCGGCAGCAGGGTATACGACCAAGGTAGGCGCAACGCAAATGCTGTGGCTGGCAAAGGTGGAGAACATCACCGATGCGCTGGCGTATTCCGCCAGCTCGGTGCTGACGCAAACCGTGCCCGGCAAGGCGCCCATGCCGGGGCGCACCTTGAAGCTGAGCTTGCGCTGGAGCTTTTGAGCATTTACATACCGGGATTAAGATAGACCCAACCGGAGAAATTCCATGAAGTCTGTCTTCAATCCCATGTTTCCACGCAGCGCCGTTGTGGCGGCCTGCGTGCTCTTCGCAAGTCTGTGGGCGCCCTTGGCGGGCGCCCAACTCAGTTCGCCAGTTGCTGGTGGCGTGCCCGTGGGCAGCGGTGCTGGCGTTCATAGCCCGAACAGCCCGTTTGCGCCTATTCAGGACCGCTCTGACGTGTTGCCTTGGTCCGTATTGACGGCGGTGAAAACTAAAGTCGAAAAGAACCGTGTGCTGCCCGTGTTCAACACCAGCATCGTCGCGCTGGACAAAAAGAGCCAACGCGTGCAGGGTTTCATGATGCCGCTGGAGCCGGGCGAAAAGCAGAAGCATTTCTTGCTCAGCTCTGTGCCACTGACCTGTTCGTTCTGTACCCCCGGCGGGCCGGAGAGCATGGTCGAAGTCAAGACCAAGACACCGGTGAAATATTCGCTGGAAGTCGTGGTGGTGGAAGGGCAGTTTGCGGTGCTCAATGACGACCCGTATGGCCTGTACTACCGCATGACTGACGCGGTCGCCATCAAGTAAGGCGCCCATGCTGCAGGTCAAGGCGCTCAACAAATCTTTTGGAGCGCGCAAGGCCGTTGACGGCGTTTCGTTCTCACTTGAAAAAGGCCAGACGCTGGGCTTGATTGGCCCCAACGGCGCTGGCAAATCCACTACGGTAGGCATGATATGCGGGCTGATTCAGCCCGATGCGGGCGAGGTCTTGCTCAATGGTCAGCGCATGGAGGCCGGTGCGAGCGCTGCCAAGCAGACACTGGGTTTGGTGCCGCAGGATCTGGCGCTGTTCGATGACCTGTCGGCCCGCGAAAATCTTCGCATCTTTGGCGCGTTGTATGGCTTGCATGGTGCTTTGCTGAAAGAACGCTGCGCCGCGGCGCTGGAGCTGGTGAGCCTCAGTGACCGTGCCGGCGACAAGCCTTCCACCTTCTCCGGCGGCATGAAGCGGCGCTTGAACATCGCTGCGGCGATGCTGCACCAGCCGCCACTGCTGATACTGGATGAGCCCACGGTGGGCGTCGACCCGCAAAGCCGCAATGCGATTTTTGATTGCCTGGAGGCGCTGCAAGCCAAAGGCCATTCGCTGATCTACACCAGCCACTACATGGAAGAAGTGGAACGCCTGGCAGACCATATCGTGGTTATCGACCATGGCAAGGTGATCGCCGATGCCACGCCTGCCAGCCTGTACCAGCAACTGCCTGCGAAAGCGGCGTTGCAAGTGGAACTGGCAGAGCCTTTGTCAACGGAGTTGCAAGCCGCATTGGGTGTAGTTGCCGGGGTGCGCGAAGTGCATGTCGATGACAGCAAACTTCGAATTGCATTGGTGACGACCGAACACGCCAAGCCGGTGTTGGACTGGCTGGTTCAGCAGGGCGCAAGGCCTGTGCATTTCGCCACCGCCCGCACCAATATGGAAGAAATCTTCCTCACTCTCACAGGCCGCAGCTTGCGGGATGGATCATGACAGCACTGTGGGCGTTGATTCGCAAAGACCTGATCCTGTTTGTGCAGGACCGCCGCGCGCTTTTACTGAGCCTGGCGATGCCCATCGTGCTGGGCGCGTTCTTCGGCTATATCTTTGGCGGCTCTGGGCGCTCGGGTGATAACGCGAAGATTGAAATCGCCGTGGTGTCGCAGGATGACAGCGCGGTGGCGAAGAAAATTGTGGCGGGCCTGAAGGCAGACACCGCGCTCGCGGTTGAAGAGTTACCACTGGAAGACGCGAAGGCCAAGGTGCTTAAGGGCAAGACGAAGGCCGCCGTGGTGATTCCTGCTGGTTTTGGCGAAGCCGCGGGTGCTGCATTGTTTGGCGGGCGCGAGAAGCCAGATATTGCCGTCTATTACGACCCATCGCAATCGGCTGTGCTGGCCATGGTCAAAGGCATGCTGACGCAGCATGTGATGCAAAACGTCAGCGCTGAAATGATGGGCGTTGCCGGTGGCAAAAAGTTCGTAGACACCAGCATTGCGCAGCTGGACCAGGCGGTTGCTGCAGACCCCAGCAAAGCGGAGCAGGGTGGTTTGCGCGATTTTCTGGTGAGCCTGCGCAAATTCCAGACCACACAAGAAGTGGCCACCAAACCTGCGCAGTTTGGGTCGGGGCCAGAGGGCACTGGTGCTGCGGGCGGTCTGTCCATGCCGTTTTCTACCCGCGACGAAGCCATGAGTTCCGGCCCCAAGTACAACGGCTATGCGCATGCGTTTGCCGGCATGGCCGTGCAGTTCATCTTGTTCATGGGCGTTGATGCGGGCATCGGCATTCTGCTCGCGCGGCGCATGGGGCTGTGGAACCGGTTGTTGGCCGCCCCCATCTCGATCGGTACGATCCTGGCCGCACGCGCGATTTCCTGTGCGCTGATTGCGCTGGGCATCTTGTTTTTTATCTTCACCGTTGCTGGCCTGTTCTTTCAAGTGCAGATTGCGGGCAGCTTCCCTGGCTTTGTCGGCGTCTGTGCCGCGTTTGCGTTGTTTACGGCCACCTTTGGCCTGCTGATCGCCGCCTTTGGCAAGACGCCCGAAGCTGCGCGCGGCATGGCGATCTTTGCGACGCTGATCATGGTGATGCTGGGCGGTGCCTGGGTGCCGTCCTTCATCTTCCCGCAGTGGATGCAAACCCTTACGCTGGCCGTGCCCACGCGCTGGGCGGTGGACGGGCTGGACGCCATGACTTGGCGTGGTTTGGGGCTGGATGTGGCACTGCCGGCCATCGGTGTATTGCTAGGTTTTGCGGTGGTGTTCGGCCTTTTGGCTTGGTGGAAGTTCCGCAGTGAGGGTGCGCGGGCTTGAACGCGGTCGTCCTGTCATCGCTGCTGCCGGTTGTCTTTCTGATTGCTATCGGTTTTATAGCTGCTCGCGCACGTATTCTGGGCGCTGCAGGCACAAAAGACCTCTCAAACCTGGCCTTTCTGATCCTCACGCCCGCACTGCTGTTCCGCACCATGAGCACGGTGCATGTGGAGCAACTCGACTTTATGCCGGTCGCCAGCTACTTCATCGCCGTGGCCATCGTGTTCTTCGGCACGCTGCTGGTACAAGGCTTCAACCGCCGCGCCGCCGTACTGGCGCTGGCTGGTACCTTCAGCAACACCGTGATGATCGGCATTCCGCTGGCCGAACTGGCCTATGGCAAAGAGGGTCTGGTGATTTTGCTGACGCTGGTGTCCATCCACGCGCTGGTGTTGCTGACCTCTGCCACGGTGGTGCTGGAGCTGGCGGTCGCGCGGGAGAGCGAACACGGCGCGCGTGCCCCGGTGAAGACCGTGCTGATGGCGGCGCGCAACGCCGTGTTGCATCCTGTGCCGCTTCCCATCATCGCAGGGCTGATTTTTGCGCAGACGGGGCTCACCATCCCGCCGCTGATCGACAAGCCCCTGGGCTGGCTGGGTGCAGCGTTTGGGCCACTGGCCTTGTTGTTGGTGGGCGTCACGCTGGCGGGCAAGTCCATCGGCGATCACTGGCGCACAGCATTGGGCCTGGCGCTAGCCAAGAATGTGCTGATGCCAGCGTTGGTGTTGGTCAGTGGTTGGTTGCTGGGTGTGCACGGCTTGCACCTGCTTGTGATGGTAGTCGCGTCTTCGTTGCCCATCGGCGCCAACGTATTCCTGTTTTCGCAGCGCTATGCGGTGGCGGAAGGGGAAGTGACCGCTGCGGTTGCGTTGTCTACTTTGCTGGCTTTGGTCACAGTGTCGTTTGCGATGCTGGCTGTGCCACATTAGCCTGCTACTCCGTGGAGAAATGGAGATTGGTGCTACACAGTCATGGACGATGGTTTGTGAAAGCGCTTTTCAATAAACCGCCAACTGAGCCAACTTACAACTAGAGTGATCCCCATACTCAGAAGAAGTTTGATGGCAGAAGCCTGCTCGCCCCCGAAATGCTTCACGAAAAGAATCGCGGGTAGGTGATACAGGTAAAGACTGAAGCTGATCTTCCCAATCCAGGGCAAGCCTGAGTAAACGACCCATTTGCTGTCCGCCATCTTCGCGCTGGCGAGCACGATCAGTGCAAAGGAAAACTCAAGACTGGTGCGCCAGAACACGACGTACTCACCGTGAAGCCAGTAGTCGCCAGCGTGACGCATATAAGTCTGCAAGCTAAAGACCATACATACGATACCCAGGGCGAAAAGTGGCCAGCGCATTTGCACGAGCCTGCGATTGAGCTGCTGCGACAGATGGAGCATGGCGGTCATGCCTCCCAAAGCAAATGCATCCAGCGATCCCGGCAATTGTGTCGCAGCAAAAAATCGCGGGTCTGGTGATAGAAACAGAAAGGCGCTCATGCGCCACAGAATGCAGAGTGCCAGCATCGCGCTTGAGATGTACCAGAATTTTCGCCCATCCCGCAGAAAAGGCGCCAGTGCCAACATCAAAATGTAATAGGGAAATTCGACGCCCAAAGTCCAATAAACTCCATTGAGTGAACCCCCGAGGCCTGGGAGAAAGTTGTGCAACATTGAAATGTGCAGCAACACGTTCGTCACCAAGTATTGATTCACAATTCGGTTGCCGAGCACAATCCCGCCGATGACTACCACTGCCAATGAAAAGAGGTAGGCCGGGTATATCCGGGTAACGCGCGCACGGATGAATCCGCTGGGGCTCCATGAGGTCGGTCTAAGTATTGCTTGTGTGATGAAGAATCCACTCAATACATAAAAGAGATCCACGCCAAACATTCCGTAGGTCGGCCAGTTCGAAAGGGGCTCCATGAGGACGGGCATGATGTCAAAAGCCCGCAAGTGATGCAAGATGACGGCCAGGACAGCGAAGGCACGGCAAGCGTCCAGGGCGGCAGATCGATTTTTCACCATTGGATTTTCCTTAAGATACGGATTCACTTTGAATTCTAGTTGGGCCATACTTGCGCGCATGCGTTTGAATTTTTCAGTTGGATTTACGAAGTATTTTGGTGTCGGTTTTTCCGTATGCTGGATTTCCTGCTGTTTCATATCTTGCATCTCCCACCATTATGGGAAGACATCGCTGATGCGCAGAGATGGCTAAAACTGCGCAGGTCTAGGGCGTTTAGAGGATCCAACGCCGTGCCATACTTGCGCTTATGCGTTTGAATTTCCTCTGCCATGCCTGCCGCACTGCCAACGATGTTGAGATTGCAAACGTTGCTTGCATTTGCCGCTTCGATGTTGCGAACGTCGGCGTCGCCCTGTGCATAACGATTTGCTAGACTGATGCATGGCATCGATCCGCCAATTTTCTGTATTTGCGCTGGTAGGGTTGGCATGCGCGGTTCTGGACATCACGGTCATGCAGGCGCTGCTGCTTGCAGGACTTCATCCGGTTTTGGCAGCAACTTTCGGCTTCCTGTCTGGTCTTATTGCCAACTTTCTCCTGCATAGCCGGGTCACCTTCAATGGAACTCAGGGCAAGACCCAGTTTTTCCGGTTTCTTACGGTTGTTGCTGTCAACTACCTGATTACCGTCGGATTTGTCTCTTTGTCTTCTGCCTTTGTCGGCGAACCCTTGCTCGGGAAAATCCTTTCATTGCCACTGATCGCCATCAACGGTTTTTTTCTGAGCAAGTACTGGGTCTTCAAATGATTGAATATCGAGCCGTAGAGTTTTCAACGGAAACACTGGAAAAATATGTTGCGCTTTTCGCGCGCTGCTTTCCAAAGGCAGTGCCCTTTACGGCGCAGTACCTGCATTGGTTGTATTGCATGAACCCCGACGGCTCGGCAGTTGGTTTTGATGCATGGGATGGTGATCAAGTCGTAGCGCACTATGCTTGCATTCCGGGCCAGGTTCGTGTGAGCGCAGTTGAGATGCGATCGCTGTTGTCGTTGAATTCTGCGACCCATCCGAACTATCAAGGACAAGGGCATTTCACCCGTTTGGCAGAGCTGACTTACGCGCAAGGCGCCTCGCTGGGATACGGTTGTGTTTTTGGCATTGCCAATGAAAATAGCACAGGCGCATTTGTACGCAAACTCGGCTTCCAGTTGGTGCAGCCTTTGCATGCATATATCGGAGTGGGTCCGCTGGGACTCGACAGGAGCAAGGTTGAACGCGACGTCAACTTTGAACGGCTTTGGCACCCTCAATCATTGAAATGGCGCACGCGCAATCCAAGGAACCCCGTTCAAGTAACGGTACTTTCAGATCGCTTCGCATTTCGCGCATCTGCAAACCGCTTTGTGCAGGCCTATGCGGAGCTGCCCCTCCAGCAAGGGTTCAAACCTGAAAATGGCAAGGCGAACCTGGTATCTCCGTTTCGCTTGTCCATCGGTTTGTGGCCGGGCAGTGCCGCACGCCACACAGGCTATTTCAATATCCCCTTGTCGGTTCGGCCATCTCCGTTAAATTTCATATATCGCGCACTGTCTGGTGCGCCAAAGCAGATTGCGCCAGATAGTCTGCTTGTCAGTTTTCTTGATTTCGATGCCTATTGAGAGGTTGAACTTGAGCAGGCGCGTACTTTTTTTGTTTGCACATCAGGATGATGAATTTGGCGTATTCCAGGCAATCGTCGATGAAATGCGCGCCGGCAATCAGGTATTTTGTGCATACCTGACAAACGGGGCAGCCAATGGCGTGTCTTCGGAACGCAGAAACGCTGAATCGCTGGCTGTTTTAGGTCGGCTTGGTATTCCCTCTGACCAGGTCTTGTTTCCTGGCACGGAACTGGATATTGCAGATGGGCGGTTGCCACACCGCCTCCATATCGCCGGACCATGGCTCACCAAATGGCTGGTGGAACAGCGACAAATTCGTAGCATCTTCATACCGGCATGGGAGGGTGGACATCACGACCATGATGCATTGCATGCACTGACGCTTCAGCTCAATCCGATACGCAGTGGTGATATCGCAATAAGGCAATTTTCGCTCTATAACAGTTTTGGCAAGATTGGGCCCATGTTCAGCGTACTTCGGACGATTGCCGAAAATGGTCCTCCACGCAAACGCAACATCCCTATTCGCAATCGAGTTCTTTTCCTGCGCTGTTGCCTGGGCTATCCATCTCAAGCGAAGTCATGGTTTGGCCTGTTCCCCATGGTCTTTTTGCATTACCTGTTGCGCGGCTACCAAGAAACGCAACCCGTAAGCCTTGAACGCATAAGACTTCGCCCCCACAACGGCATGCTTTATTACGAAAAGCGCGGTTTTTTCAGTTGGGACGAGATGGAACGTTGCTTGTCCAGCTGGGAGAAAACGCAATGACGATGAAGTCGCAATTGCAAGCGGTATAACGACTGACCTCGCCCAAGGTGACTGCTGGGCGACTTGGGGTTTTGTCACAATGCACCCGCGGAAAGTTTTTGGGGATGCTTGAAAGTCGGTCGCCTGTACGGCAGGAAATTTGAAATCCGCAGGCAGACCATGGACAAAGTGATTGACTGGATGACGCTCTACGACCACCGCAGAATTACTCGACGTTGGGCTATGTCAGCCTGATGTGGGGTTCGGCAAATTTCTGGTCGAGTGCGTTCTGTTTTTGCTTAGTTTCTTGATATCAAAATCTTGGGTTTACAGGGATGAATAAAAATACTATCGCCGTCGTCATACCTTGCTACAAGGTGACGCAACATATATTGGGTGTTATCGAAAAGATAGGGCCCGAAGTCAACCGGATCTACGTGGTGGACGACGCCTGCCCCGATGGCAGTGGACGAATGGTGCAAGAACGCGCCGTGGATACGCGAGTTCAGGTGATATTTTGCGAGACCAATCAGGGTGTTGGTGGCGCGGTCATGGCGGGTTACCAAGCTGCACTCCGTGATGGACATGACTGTATGGTCAAGATCGATGGCGACGGCCAGATGAACCCGGAATTGGTGCCTTTATTTGCAGGCCCCATCCTGAATGGCCATGCGGATTACACCAAGGGCAATCGTTTCTTCAATCTGGAAGATGTGGAGTCCATGCCGCTTCTCAGGCTTGTAGGCAATGCCGGCTTGTCCTTCATGTGCAAGGCGTCTTCGGGCTACTGGACTATTTTTGACCCCACCAATGGGTACACCGCAATCAGCCGGCAGGCTGTCTCCTTGCTACCCATGGACAAAATCAACAAGCGATACTTTTTTGAGACCGATATGCTATTTCGGTTGGGTACTTTCGGTGCGGTCGTGCGTGATATCCCCATGCGGGCAATTTACGGCGATGAAACATCGAATCTGTCGGTGCGCAAGGTGCTTTTCAGTTTTGCATGGGGGCACATGAAGAATTTTTCAAAGCGCATTCTGTACAACTATTTCCTGCGGGGCTTTTCTGTCGCATCGGTTGAACTGATCCTGTCTTTGTGCTTTCTCAGCTTCGGCGTTGTTTTTGGACTTTTCAAATGGGTGCAGTCGGCGCACAGTGGCGTTTTCGCTTCCAGCGGAGAGGTCATGCTTGCTGCGTTGCCGATCATTGTTGGCGTGCAACTGCTGATCTCATTCATCGGCTTCGATATGCAGAATCAGCCAAAAATACCACTGAACTCAGACCGAATATGAGCGATCGATTGCCCATGCGACATTTCATTACAGCGCTTTGGCACTTCGTTTACAAACGCGGCCTAGCAATACCTCTTCTGCTACTCGTTGCGGTTGGTTTGAACATTCAAGCTGCAATTGAGAAAATTCCAACTGCTGTTTACCCTGACTCTTTGAATGGGTATCTGCCTTTGGCGAGGGAATTTCTGTCACAACCATTTTCCTTCTTAAGGGATGAGCATTCGGTTCACGTCGCCCCAATGGGGTATATGTGGAACGCGTTATTTGGTGCCAATGTTTCAGCCATAGAAGTAGCAAACGGGTTGCTCTCGTGCCTGATGATTTTCGTCCTGTATCGCCTTGGGCGACGTTTGCATTCAAAAGCGGCGGGCGTTGTGGCGGCGTATTGTTACGTTCTGTCGCCACTGTTGGCAGACTACAAAATTGCTGTTTTAACGGAGCCGCTGTTCTTGTTTTGCACCGCTGTTTGGTTGATGGCGGTGGCGGAGATGGACTCCAAAGAACGGTGGCCTGTTTGGGTGGCCGGTATCGCCTTCGGCTTAGGAATACTATCGCGCGGAACTTATATCTACTTTCTCTACGCCGTCCTGGCGATCTCGCTGGTGATGTGTTTTCTGAAAGCATGGCGACACACTGCACAGCGACTGTTCCTTGCCCACGTGTTGGCCTTGTTATTTCCGCTAGTGTTTATTGTCAAGAACTGGATTTTTTTTGATTACCCAAATATCGCCACGGGTGTTGGAGCGGCGTTGTATCTGGGAAATCACCCGGTGACACAGGGCTATGAAGCCCCGTATTTCCAACTTTCATTTGATGACGGTGCCGTCACGCAAGGACTCAGCCATCTGTCGATCGCGGGCGATGCGCTGCTCAAGGGCACTGCGCTGTTCATGCTCAAACAGCAGGCGATTGGTGATGTGCTGACGGCATATGTCCAAAAAACAATTGCATTTTTGTTTGTTACAAAGGCGGTTCTCTTTGAACCTATCTGGAATTGGCGTTCTTTTCGAATCGCCGAAATCGTGCTTGCCGTCATCGGGCTTTTTGCCGTTCGCCAGGTGTGGATGCGTTATTTTCTTGCGGGGGCGGTGACCTACCAGGTGGCGGTGCATGCGCCTGTGCTTTACACCGTCCGGTACAGCATTGGGGTTCTGGAAATTCCACTCATTATTTTGTCTGCAGTTGGTTTTGTTCAGCTATGCATGCAATTGCGCAACGGCAGACGCGTCTATGCGCGATTTTTGATGGTGCCAGTTCTCCTACTTATCGTTGGAGGTGTTGCACTTGGCGAACGGCTGCGCACGTCCGGTCAGGTGTTTATGCCTGATGTACTGTCTGGGCCGCATCAATCCTTTTTTGCGTGGGATGCAACTGCCGCCCAAACTGGAAAGATCGTAACGACACCGCACAAAACCTGGGCCTATGAAATCCCGATTCCGCAATTACCTTTGAATGGCAAACAGGAAGATTATGTTGCGTCAATCAACATTACTGCCACTCCATCAGACGCTTTCAGCAAGTGCAGTGACGTTGGCCTGTATTGGAAGACAGTCGCTGACCCGCAATACACTGAACTGAAGAGCAGCCACTTCAATTTGGTGACCGATGGAAAAGCACATTGGTATCACCTCAGTCTTTCCTTGAGCCAATCGAACGTGTATCCGGCCGACAGCGGGGCCTACCAATTGCTAGGTAACTGCGCTTCGGTCACCCATATTGAAGTGAACAGCTTCAAAATTTCTGCGTCAAGAGTGGGCCAAGTGTTCCGCGCGCAATATTTGAAATCACTTGAGCGATAGTGACGATTCACGTGTGCCCATGGATTAAGTGGGGCGTACCCTGCCAAATTTGAGGTTGCTGGTTACGGTGCTAGCCGCTCGCGCTTCCAGCCATCATCTATTTGCAATGTGTAGCGCAATCGATCATGCAAACGGCTCTTTCGCCCTTGCCAGAACTGCCATTGTTCTGGTTTCAAGCGGTAACCGCCCCAGTGCGGCGGGCGTGGCGGCTGCAATAGAAACTGTGCGCCGTATTTCGCCGCGTTGGCAACCAGTACGCCGCGCCCTGAAATCACTTCGCTTTGGGGCGATGCCCACGCGCCAATCCGCGAATCCAGTGGGCGGCTGTTGAAATAGGCATCGCTCTCTGCATCGCTGACTTTCTCGACCACGCCTTCAATGCGCACCACGCGTTCCAGTTCCACCCAATGGAACTGCAATGCGGCGAACGGGTTGCCTGCCAGCTCTTGCCCCTTGCGGCTCGCGTAGTTGGTAAACCAGGTGATGCCCTGCGCGTCATAGCCTTTGATCAGCACAATGCGGGTGGAGGGGCGCAAATCGCTTCCGACAGTGGCCAGCGTCATGGCGTTCGGTTCGGGCACCTCTGCGCTTATGGCCTCTTTCAGCCATTGGTCAAACTGGGCCAAGGGGTCTGAGTGCGAGGCGTCTTCGTTCAGTTCGGCGCGTTCGTAGCTTTTACGTAAATCTGCAAGGGAAGTCATGGCGGCAGTATAGGCAGGAAGGTCGCGCCTGGGGGACAGGTTCCGGGGGTTTACCCGAATGCACCTTGGGCGACGCAGGTCTACGCTGCTGGTTGCGACTGCGGTATCGGCCCGGCCGCGAACCCTGATGGAGCAACTCCTATGAGCGTCAAGTTTCAAGTCAACGGAAAAGCTGTCACGGCGCAAGCCGAACCCGATACCCCCTTGCTATGGGTGATCCGCGATGAGCTGGGTATGACCGGCACCAAATTTGGTTGTGGCGCCGCCCTGTGCGGCGCCTGTACCGTACATCTGGATGGCGTACCCGTGCGCTCCTGCCAGACGCCGCTCTCCGTCGTGGCGGGCAAGAAAGTGGCCACGGTCGAGGGTCTGTCCAAAGACAACACCCATCCACTGCAGGTGGCGTGGATCAAGCACGATGTGCCGCAGTGCGGCTACTGCCAGTCGGGCCAGTTGATGAGCGCGGCTGCCCTGCTCACGGGCAACAAGAACCCGACCGATGCAGACATCGACTCCGCCATGAGTGGCAACATTTGCCGTTGCGGCACCTACCCGCGCATCAAGGCTGCCATCAAGGATGCAGCTTCCATGATGCGCAAAGCGTAAGGAGCACGATCATGACAACCTCACGTCGCGAATTTCTTAAGACCTCTGCGGCTGCCGCTGGCGGCGGCCTGCTGATGGGTGTGGCACTGCCCGGCCCGCTGTCGGCCGCTGGCACGCTGCATACGCCCAATGCCTGGGTGCACATTGCCGATGACAACACCATCACGCTGATGTGCGCGCGCTCCGAGATGGGGCAGGGCGTTTACACCTCACTGCCCATGCTGATTGCTGAAGAGCTGGAGGTGGACCTGAAAACCGTCAAGGTGCAAAACGCGCCGCCTGCTGCGGTCTACACCAATGCGTTGCTAGGCGCGCAGATTACCGGCGGCTCCACCTCGGTGCGCGATGGCTGGGAGAAGCTGCGCGTGGCGGGCGCGCAAGTGCGCGAAATGCTGATCACGGCGGCGGCCAATGAATGGAAAGTAGACCGCGCGTCGCTGAAAGCCAAGGGCGGTTACGTCACCGGCCCTGGCGGCAAGAAGGCCACCTATGGCCACCTGGCAGAAGCGGCAGCGAAGTTGCCGGTGCCAGAAAAAGTGGCGCTGAAAGATCCGAAGGATTTCACCGTCGTCGGCAAACGCACCAAGCGCCTGGACACGCCCGGCAAAGTCAACGGCACAGCGCAGTATGGTATCGACGTGAAGCTGCCCGGCATGCTGTACGCGAGCCTGGAGCAGTGCCCGGTGATTGGTGGCACGGTCGCAGGCTTTGATGCGGCTGCGGCCAAAGCCGTGCCCGGTGTGGTTGATGTCGTGCAGATTCCCGACGGCGTGGCGGTGGTTGCCAAGAGTTACTGGCAGGCGCAGAAGGCACGCAAGCTGCTCAAGGTCACCTGGAACGAAGGCGCAGGTGCTGCGCTGGACCACAACACCGTATTGACCGCCACGCGCGGTGCAATCACCACGGTCAAGGCGATTCCGATTGGCACGCCGGTAGGCAATGCGTCCGGAGCGATGGCGGGTGCGGCCAAGATCGTCAAGGCCGAGTACATCAGCCCCATGCAAGCGCACGCGCCATTGGAGCCGATGAACTTCACCGCCAGCTACAAAGAGGGCAAGGTGCGTCTGATTGGCTCTACCCAGTTCCAGCAGGGCGCGCAAGGCGGCGTGGCAGCGGCGCTGGGCCTGAAGCCCGAAGACGTGACAGTGGAAACGACCTTCCTGGGCGGCGGTTTTGGTCGGCGGCTGGAGGTGGATTTCATCATCCAGGCGGCGCAAATCTCCAAGGCCATCAGCAAACCGGTCAAGCTGGTCTGGTCGCGCGAGGATGACATGACGCACGACTTCTATCGGCCCATGGGCGTCAACCAGCTGCAGGCCGGGCTGGATGCGCAGGGCATGCCGGTGGCGCTCCAGTTCAAGGTCGCATCGCAGTCCGTCACGCAGCGTGCGTTTGGCTTGCCGAAGGAAACCTACGACCCGTTCATGGGTGAAGCGGCAGTGGCCGGCTATGAGATCCCCAACACCGAGCACCAGCTCTACATCACCGACACTGGCATGCGCGTGGGTTACTGGCGCGCGGTGAGCCACAACATGAACGCGTTTGCCAACGAGAGCTTCATGGATGAGATGGCGCTGGCTGCGGGCAAGGATCCGTACCAGTACCGAATGGCGCTCTTACGCAACAAGCCGCGTTTTGCGAATGTGCTCAAACTCGCCGCCGAAAAAGCGGGCTGGGGCAAGCCGTTGGCTGCAGGCCACTTCCACGGCATTGCGCTGATGGAAGGGTACGACTCGTATCTGGCCGAAGTGGCGGAGGTGTCGGTCAAGAATGGCGAAGTGACGGTGCACAAGGTAACGGTCGCTGCCGACGTGGGCCACATGATCAACCCCGACACGGTGGAAGCACAAATCCAGTCGGCTGTCGTGTTCGGCATGGGCGCCGGGCTGATGCAGGAGATCACCCTTGCCAAAGGCCGCGTGCAGCAGACCAACTTCAATAACTTCCCCGTGGTGCGCATGTTTGAGGCGCCGAAGATCGACATCGTGCTGGTGCAAAGCACCGAAAAGCCCGGTGGCATCGGCGAGCCTGTGACCGCGCTGGTGGTACCCGCGATTGCCAATGCGGTGTTTGCCGCGACCGGCAAGCGCGTGCGCAAACTGCCATTGACGCCGGAGGCCATTGCTGCGGCCTAAGACAGGATCGCGGTTCAGGATTACAGTCGACGCATGGAAAGTCTGGACCTGCGGGTATTGGGGGATGCGCTAGCCTGGAAACAGGCTGGCCATGCCGTCACTTTGGTCACCGTCGTAGAAACTTGGGGCAGTGCGCCGCGACCGCCTGGTGCGCTGCTGGCGGTGCGCGATGATGGCGTGGTGAGCGGCTCGGTGTCGGGTGGTTGCGTTGAAGATGACCTGATTGCCCGCACCAAAGAAGCGTTGCAAAGTAAAGCCCCCCAAGCCCCCAACAAGCCTGCGATGCTGGCCTACGGCGTCAGCAAGGAAGAGGCGGCGCGCTTTGGCCTGCCATGCGGTGGCACGCTGCGGCTGGTGCAAGAACCTTTACTCGACACCGTCTGGATTGAAACTGTACTGGCCCGCACGGCCAACCACCAACTCATTGCGCGCACGTTAACGCTTGGTACTGGCGAAGTCACGTTGAGCGACGCGGTGCGCGCGCAGTCCATGCAGTTCGACGGCACCACACTGACCACGCTGTTTGGCCCACGCTGGCGCCTGTTGCTGATTGGCGCGGGCCAGTTGTCGCAGGTGGTCGCCGCGATGGCCACAGCTTTGGATTTTGAAGTTCTGGTGTGTGATCCGCGCGAAGAGTATGCGCTCACCTTGGACACGCACCCCACGCCCGGCGTGCGCCGCCTACAGGGCATGCCCGATGACGTGGTGCGCGAACTGCACCCCGATGCCCATACTGCCATCGTCGCGCTGACGCACGACCCCAAGCTGGATGACATGGCCCTGATTGAAGCATTGGCCAGCGATGCGTTTTACGTGGGTGCTTTGGGTTCGCGCCGCAACCAGGAAGCGCGCAAGGGCCGGTTGGCCGAGCACTTTGATTTGACCGACGCACAGCTTGCGCGGCTGCATGGCCCGGTCGGCCTGCGCCTGGGCGCACGCACACCCGCTGAGATTGCGGTCTCCATCGTGGCGGAAATCGTGCAGGTCAAAAATGCTGTGCAAGCCACCTTCATGGCCAGCGCACAAACTTCTACTTGTGCCGTTGACTGAGAGTCGATTGGTTTCCAGCGAGGAGGCCGCGCATCTGCCTACCGTGCTCGTGTTGGCCTCTGGTCGCGGCGAGCGCTTCTTGGCATCCGGCGGCACTACCCACAAACTGGAAGCCGACCTTGGCGGCAAGACCGTCCTGCAACGCACGCTGGATGCCGTGCGTGCCAGTGGTCTGAGCTGGCACCTGGAAGACGCGGGCCACCCAGGCATGGGTGACAGCATTGCAGCCGCCGTGCGGGCCACGCGCAGTGCATCGGGCTGGATGGTGTTGCCCGCAGATTTGCCGCTGGTTCGCCCGCAAACTCTGGTCGATATTGCCCGTGCTGCCTTAGACGGCGACGTGCTGGTTCCGGTGTTTGACAGCCAGCGCGGCCATCCGGTGCGGTTTGCCGCTACGTGTGGTGATGTATTGGCAGTTTTGGAAGGAAATCAGGGCGCGGCGCCCGTAGTAGCTGCGCAAGCAGCTATCAAAATAATAGTAACTGATCCGGGCTGTGTAATGGACATTGATACGCTGGACGACTTGCGACGGGCACGCGCGATGCTGCAGAGCATGGCTTTGTCGCACAATGCAAACATGGCGCGCTAACTGATGCTCGCCCATACCAAGAGAGGATGAACCATGCGTTGGCGTGCATTGCCTGCAATAGCCTTTGGCTTGTGCGCCGCTGTGGCGCAGGCCGAGACGCTGGTCGTTCTGGGTGGTGACAGCTTTGCGCCGACGTCGTACCTGGACCGCGGGCAACCCGCCGGTACCTTGATCGACATCCTGAAAAAGGTGGCTGAGAAGACCGGTGACCACTACGAGATTCGCTTGTATCCGTGGAAGCGCGCGTATGAATACGCAGTGCGCGGCGAGGGTGCGATTGTCGGTTTGTCGATGACGCCACCGCGCCAGGAGATTTTCGATTTCTCCGAGCCATTGCAGCACAACGAATTGCAACTGGTCGTGGTTAAAGGCAGCGAGTTTCCATTCGCGCGGTTGTCTGACTTGAAGGGCCGCAACATCGGTGGCGGCTCGGGCGTGAGTTACGGGCCCGAGGTCGACAGTGCGATAGCGTCGGGCGTGTTTGTGATGGTGAGCGATACCGACGCCAGCGCACGGCTGCAAAAGGTGCTGCTGGGCACGCTGGACGCGGCCATCATCGGGCACGGCATGCCGGGCTTGGATTGGTTGGTCAAAAGCCATCCGCGCCTGCAAGCGCGGCGCGATGAGTTGACGGTGTTACCCAAGCCGCTGGCGCGTGACCCGCTGTACCTGGCGACCGCCAAGACCATGCAGAAGAAGGATGCGCTGGAACGTTTGAACAAGGCGCTGGTTGAACTTCAGCGCAGCGGTCAACTGAAGGTGAAATAGCGGACGTAATTCGTACCCCACTGGTAACCCGGGATATTCCAAAGGCACGCATTCCAAGTTACCATCGAGCATGTAATTTTGTTACAAGATTTGTATCGAGACCGCGCCATGCCCAATCCCCTCCACCCCGTCATTGACGCCGTTACCCGGCGTATCCAGGAGCGCAGTGCGCTCACGCGGGGCGCCTACCTCGCGCAACTGGAAGCCGCGGCCAACCGCAAGCCGGGCGCCGACCGCCTGGGTTGCGCCAATGTGGCGCATGCGTTTGCCGCAATGCCCGACAACGATAAGACCCGTGTCACCGGGCTGGACAAGCTGAAGATCGTCGCCGAAAAAGGTCCGAACATTGGCATCGTTAATGCCTACAACGACCTGTTGTCGGCCCATGCGCCGCTGCAACACTACCCCGACCTGATCAAGACCGAAGCCCGCAAGCATGGCGCCACCGCGCAAGTGGCAGGCGGCGTACCCGCGATGTGCGACGGCGTAACGCAGGGCACGGCGGGCATGGAGTTGAGCCTGTTCTCGCGCGACGCGATAGCGATGGGTACGGCTATTGCGCTGAGCCACGATGTGTTTGACTGTGCGCTGATGCTGGGCGTGTGCGACAAGATCGTTCCGGGCTTGCTGATTGGCGCATTGCACTTCGGCCATCTGCCCACGGTGTTTGTTCCCGCTGGGCCGATGACATCCGGCCTTTCCAACAACGAAAAAGGCAAGATCCGCGAGAAGGCCGCACAAGGTCTGGTCGGTCGCCCCGAGTTGCTGGCCGCAGAGTCTGCCGCGTACCACGGCCAGGGCACTTGCACTTTCTATGGCACGGCCAACAGCAACCAGATGCTGCTCGAAGCCATGGGCCTGCATGTGCCGGGCACGGCCTTTATCAACCCCGGCGAGGATGTGCGCCAGGAGCTGACGCGCGAAGCGGTGCGGACGGTGCTCGGCATCACCAAGTCCAAACGCTTTGCGCCGATTGGCAAGGTGGTGGATGAGCGTTGCATCGTTAATGCGATGGTGGCGCTCTTGGCCACCGGTGGCTCCACCAACCACCTGATCCACTGGGTCGCGGTGGCGCGGGCCGCGGGCATCGTGATCGACTGGAACGATTTCTCTGCGCTGTCCGATGTGGTGCCGCTGCTGACACGCGTGTACCCCAATGGCAGCGCCGACGTAAACCAGTTCCAGGCCGCGGGCGGCCCGGGCTTTGTGATCCGCGAGTTGCTGGATGCGGGCTTCATGCATGCCGATGTGCTGACCACGCGTACCGGTGGCATCCGCGAATACACCGCGATCCCCAGCGCGCAGGCCGACGGAGCCTTACAGTGGACCGACCCCGGTGCCAGCAAGGACGACACCGTGGTGCGCCCTGCAGCTAATCCATTCAGCGCCAGTGGTGGCTTGAAGTTGCTGCAAGGCAATCTGGGCCGTAGCGTGATCAAGATTTCTGCGGTACCGGACGACCGCCACATCATCGAAGCGCCCTGCCGTGTGTTCGATTCGCAGGAGGAACTGCACCACGCGTTCCAGGCCAATGAGTTGAACCATGACGTGATCTGCGTCGTGCGCTGGCAAGGCCCGCAAGCGAATGGCATGCCAGAACTGCACAAGCTCACGCCGCCGTTGGCCGTGCTGCAAGGCAAGGGCTTCAAGGTGGCACTGGTGACCGATGGCCGCATGAGCGGTGCGTCAGGCAAGGTGCCCGCGGCCATCCATGTGTCGCCAGAAGCTGCAGCCGGTGGAGCGCTGGCGAAGGTGCGCGATGGCGACGTTATTCGCCTGGATGCGAATGCCGAAACACTGCAAGTGCTGGTTGATGTCGCTGAATGGGCCGCAAGGCCGCTGGCCACCATGCCCGAAGAGCTTCGCGCTGCCAATGGCATCGGCATGGGCCGCGAACTATTTGCCAATTTCCGCCGCAATGCGCTGGCGGCTGAAGAAGGAGCCTGCACATGGCTGTAACAACGAACACTCTGACCGCCCTGCAAGTGATGCAGGATGCCCCTGTAATCCCCGTGATCGTGCTGAACGATGTGGCACACGCCGTACCCATGGCGCAGGCACTGGTGGCCGGCGGCGTTCGCATGTTGGAAGTGACTTTGCGCACTCCACAGGCGCTGGCCTGTATTGAAGCTATTGCCAAGGCCGTGCCAGAAGCCGTGGTCGGCGCAGGCACGATTCGCAGCAAAGCCGATGCGCAAGCTGCGGCCAACGCAGGCGCCCGTTTTGCGGTGAGCCCCGGTTACACCAGTGCGGTGGGTCAAGCTTGCCGCGATGTGGGTTTGGCCTTGTTACCAGGCGTAGCAACCGGCAGCGAGATCATGATGGCGCAGGAAGACGGTTTTACACAGTTGAAATTCTTCCCCGCAATGCAGGCGGGTGGGCCCGTGATGCTGAAGGCTTGGAGCGGCCCGTTCTTTGATGTGCAGTTTTGTCCTACTGGCGGAGTGACGCTACAAAACGCGCCGGACTTTTTGGCATTACCGAATGTCGTATGCGTTGGGGGCTCTTGGATTGTCCCCGCCGATGCGATGGCCAAGGGTGACTGGGCTCGGATTACGCAACTGGCGCTTGATACGCAGTCCCTGAAGAAGTAATTCTTGTTTTTTTGGGGGGCTAGCAGGGCTCCCCTTCTGGATCATGCGTGTCGGGTACTCTTTTCCGTACGTGTCCCCCGCGCCGTGAGGGCGCTCCTCCTTGACCTCCCGGAAAAGAGCACCCAACCCACCTGATCCCACAGAGGTGCAGGTTTACCAACGTCTTAAAAACCATTCGCATGAAACAGTTCCCGTTGATGGTGCGGGGTATGCGTTTTGCGTAGGTAAAGGAGGAGGGCCCTCACGGCCCGGGGGACACGGAGCAAAACGTATGCCCCGCGCCGTCAGCGGGCGAGATA
The DNA here is from genome assembly GCF_056403235.1 of Rhodoferax sp. P2_H8_2. Lineage (NCBI taxonomy): Bacteria > Pseudomonadati > Pseudomonadota > Betaproteobacteria > Burkholderiales > Comamonadaceae > Rhodoferax > Rhodoferax sp. P2_H8_2. The sequence goes on along the minus strand of NZ_JBFUFW010000001.1, from coordinate 140,713 downwards.
AGTGACTCCGAGTCAGGGACTCTCAACCAAAGCAGCCGTAGCCTTACGAACCAGTGGCAACACAAAAAGCACAGTGGGAAACGCGACGATCCAAGAGACCAGCCAGGCCCCCAACCACTTCTGTAGCAACCCCGGCACAAGCCCCACACCCAAAACCGTGCTGACAAATGAAATGATGCAAGTCATCAGAATCGACAACAGCAGCGGCATCACTACACCGGCGTAGCGGGCGGGCAGTTTCTTCAGAGCCATGGATTACAACTCCTTGCGCTGAATCAACTCGATCTTGTAACCATCGGGGTCGGTCACAAACGCGATCACGGTGCTGCCACCTTTGACCGGCCCGGCCTCACGCGTTACGTTGCCGCCTGCTGCCTTGATTTTTTCGCAAGCGGCGTATGCATCAGCAACACCTAGCGCGATGTGGCCAAAGGCTGTGCCCAATTCGTAGCTTTCGACACCCCAGTTATAGGTCAGCTCGATCTCGGCGTGCTCCGGATTTTTGCCGTAGCCAATGAAGGCCAGCGAGTATTTGTACTCGGGGTTTTCTGAAGTACGCAGCAGTTGCATGCCCAGCACTTGGGTGTAGAAATCAATGGAGCGTTGGAGATTGCCAACGCGCAGCATGGTGTGAAGTAATCGCATGCGGAGGATTGTGCCGCAGCTAGCTGTCGCACGCCTTTCAGAGCGGCTTTAGCTCAAACACCAGGCAGGTCGTCGTGGCGTGGGCGTACAGCGTGCCGTCCGCCCCGACGATGCGAGCCTCTGCGGTCGCGAGTTGCCGGCCGCAGTGGATTACGGTGCCGATAGCACGTACACGGGGCGCCTTGGCCGGGTTGATGGCTTTGACGAGATTGACGCCCAGCTCTGCTGTGGTGTAGCCCCGGCCTACCGGCATCATCGTGTGCACCGCGCAGCCCAATGCCGAGTCAAGGATCGTGGCGTACCAGCCGCCGTGGATGCCGCCCATGGGGTTCAGGTGAGCGGGGCCAGGCGAGCCCTGAAAGACCGCGCGGCCCTGGCTAGCCTCAATCAGTTGAAAGTCCAGCGTCTTGGCAATAGGCGGGTAGGGCAGCTCACCGCGCAGCATGGCCTGCATCATTGCCAGCCCGGTCTTGCCAGCAACCTGCTCGGGGCGTGACACACCGGAGCCCGCGCCAGCATTCAGACGGGCTGTGATCTCCTGTTCTTGGGCGATCCAGGTTTCCAGCACAGACATATCGGACATCGTTCCACTCCAGCAAAAGGGTTTCTAAAGATTTATTATTGCATATACAACAATTGTAGATACAATAATCAACATGAAAACCGAAGTCAAGCCGGAAATTCAAAACTTTCAACTCGAAAAGCCGCAAGGCTGTACCAACCTGAAACTGCGCCAGCTGATGCGCCGCGTTGCTAGCCATTACGACGCCGAGGTGGGTAAGACCGGGCTCAAGGGCACGCAGTACTCGCTGCTATCCCATGTGGTCAAGCTTGGGCCCATACGCGCGGTCGATCTTGCAGGCGCGATGCGGGTGAGCACTTCTACCTTGTCGCGCAACTTGCAGCCGCTGGTGGCGATGGGCGTGATCGAAATCCTGCCCGGCGCCGACGCGCGCAGCCGCCTGATCAGTGCGACCGAAGCTGGTCAGCACAAACGCACCGAAGCGCAGCGCAAATGGCGCATTGCGCAAGAAGGCATCAACCAGACATTGGGCGCGCAGCGCGTGCTGGCCCTGCATGCGCTGATAGACGAGTCTCTTGAACTGCTATCCCTCCTTGGAGAAGAAGACGATGTCTGATGTTAAAAATCCCGACGCGGACGGCGATTTGCCGATGGGCCGCCCCGAGGCAAATCAGCCCCCTTGGGGGGCAGCGACCCGCGTAGCGGCGGAGCGTGGGGGCCAGTACGCCGTCTGGCTGGTACTGCTGGCCGCTGCGGGCACTTTTGCGTTGACGATGGGCGTGCGCCAGACCATGGGTTTGTTCATGGGTTCGTTGAATACGTCGACCGGTCTGGGCGTGGGTCAGATCAGTCTGGCCTTTGCATTTGGACAACTGTGGTGGGGGCTGACGCAGCCCTTTGCCGGTGCCTTCGCCGACCGTGTGGGCGCCGGGCGCGTGTTGTTCCTCGGCGTGGCGCTGGTCGCGTTGGGCACTTTCATCACACCGTTCATGACCACAACTGCAGGCCTGATCTTCGCCATTGGTGTGCTGGCTGCCGGTGGCGCAGGCATGGCGGGTCCGGCCGTGTTGATGGCCGCAACTACGCGGCTGCTGCCGCCTGAAAAACGCGGTGTCGCAACCGGCATCGTCAACGCCGGCGGTTCGTTTGGTCAATTTCTGATGGCGCCGATTGCAGGCGCGCTGATCCTTGGCGTGGGCTGGGGCAATGCGATGCAGGTGATGGCGGCCATCGTGCTGTTGGCTTTGCCTGCTGCGTTCTTCCTGAAAGGCAACAACGTGCAGGCCGAAGTGCCTGGTGTCAAATCGGTCGGCACCGGTGAGGCCGTGCGCACGGCGCTGCGCACCCCCAGCTTCTTGCTATTGGCAGCCGGCTTCTTTGTCTGCGGTTTCCACGTCGCGTTTCTGGCAACGCATTTGCCCGGTGTCGTTGCCGCGTGCGGCCTGCCTGTGCAATGGGGAGCCTGGGCGCTGGCCACGCTGGGCTTGTTCAATATCGTCGGCAGTATTGCGATGGGCTGGGCGGTGGGCCGCTGGCGCATGAAGTCGCTGCTATCGCTGGTCTATGCGGTGCGCGCTGTGGCGGTGCTGGTGTTCTTGTTCGTACCTAAGACGGGGCCGGTCGTATTGGTGTTCGCCGCAGTAATGGGTGTGAGCTTCCTATCCACCGTGCCGCCCACCGCGGGCCTGGTCGCCAAGTTCTTTGGTACGGCCAATATGGCCACGTTGTTCGGGTTGGTCATGTTGACGCACCAGGTTGGCGGCTTCCTGGGCGCGTATCTGGGGGGCAAGGTGTTTGATGCGACCGGCAGTTACGACTGGATCTGGTACGCCGACATTTTGCTGGCCGTCGGTGCTGCGCTGATTCATTTGCCGATCAAAGAGGCCAAGTTGCCGGCCCGTGCGGTGACGGCATGAGCACTGCTGCGGTACAGGGCTCTGAACCCGGGGTATTAGACCCGCGCACCCGTCTGTTACTGGAAGGTCCCATCGTTCCTACATTGCTGCGCTTGGGTGCACCAATGGTGCTGGTGATGGTGGCCCAGGCGGCAGTCGGACTGATCGAAACCTGGTTTGTCGGCAAGCTGGGCACCGATGCACTTGCCGGAATGGCGTTGGTGTTTCCTGCGGTGATGCTGATGCAAATGATGTCGGCTGGTGCGATGGGCGGCGGCATTGCCTCAGCCATTGCCCGTGCCCTGGGTGCGCGCCGCCGTGAGGATGCGAATGCACTGGTGTTCCATGCCTTGGTGATTGGTCTGTTGTTTGCTGCGGCGTTCACATTGGCGCTGCTGCTGGGCGGACGCTGGCTCTACACCCGCATGGGCGGTACCGGAGCCGCACTCGATGCGGCGCTGACGTATTCCAATTGGGTATTCGCCGGGGCAGTGCTGGTGTGGCTGTTCAATTCACTCTCCGCCATCATCCGCGGCACTGGCAATATGGCCGTGCCTGCGGTGGTGACAGTCGGTGGCTTGGTGTTTCTGGTACCGCTGTCGCCCTTGCTGATCTTCGGTTGGGGGCCGGTGCCAGCCATGGGTATTGCTGGTGGCGCTCTGGCGCTGCTGGTGTATTACGCAGTCGGCACGCTGGTGTTGATCGCCTACATGTGCTCAGACCGCAGCCTGCTGCGCATCGAGTGGGCGCAGTGCAAACTGCGCTGGCCTCTGTTCAAGGACATCTTGCGGGTTGGCGTGATTGGAGCAGTGTCTACCGTCGCAACTAACGTCTGCATAGCGATTGCGACCGCGCTGTCCGGTGCGTTCGGCCCCGCGGCGATTGCTGGTTATGGCACTGCGTCACGGCTGGAATACTTACTCGTACCTCTGGTGTTTGGCCTGGGCGCGCCGTTGGTCGCGATGGTCGGTACCTGCGTGGGCGCAGGTCAGCGCGAGCGGGCCATGCGCGCGACATGGATTGGTGCGGGCCTAGCGTTTTTTCTGTCAGAAGCGATAGGCATCGTCGCGGCGGTGTTTCCAACGGCTTGGCTGTCACTGTTTGACAGCGATCCGGCAATGATCGCCGCAGGCTCACGTTACTTGCAGATCGTCGGGCCGTTTTATGGTTTCTTTGGACTGGGGTTGGTGCTGTACTTTGCGTCGCAAGGGGCGGGCAAATTGTTGTGGCCGGTGATTGGTAACGCCGCGCGTTTGCTGGTTGCTGCTGTCGGGGGTGCACTGGCTTTGCAGTGGGGCGGTGATCTGGGCATCGTGTTTGCGGCGCAGGCGGCGGCGATGGTGGTGTACGGCGTGATCAACGCGTATGCCATTGCCGGTGGCGCATGGTTTGGCACGCCTGGCTGGCCGCGGTTGCCGGGTGCTTGGGCTCGGGCTTGAGTTCCTTGGGCGGCGCTTGACCACATTTCACTCGCACGGGCGCAACCGGCCAATGGGCTTTGGCCTCACCGCCTAACCGCTCCTGTCGGCCATCCCGCGTACCAACCTTCTGCGCACCAATAAAGCGGTAGTAAGCTTGCGGACATGACGACCTTCAAAAAAGTAATCCTGTTCACCGACACCGATGGCTTCGCAAAATTCAAAGAAGAAGACGTACCGCTGAATCAGGGCACACCGCAATCCATGCTGTCAGACGTATTTGCGTCTGGCGGCTATCAGTTGCGTACCAGTCCGCTCGGGTTTCGCAGTCAGTTCCATTGCACCGGCGCGCCCCAGTGGTGTTTTATTCTGGGCGGGCAGATGGAGATTGGCTTGCAAGGTGGCGTGTCGCGCATCTTCAAACCGGGTGAGCATTTCTACTCTGCCGATGTATTGCCTGAAGGCGCCACCTTCGATCCGGCCATCCATGGGCACTGGAGTCGACAGGTGGGAGCGGAGCCGTTAGTGACTTTGTTTGTTCGGGGGTAACGAGGTTCGGCCTGTCAAATCAATAGTGATTAGCAGGGTTGTAGCTCACATTGACGCGCGTAAGGCTTTCCATGGGTTGCGGAGTGAACTGGATGGAAATGTCGTTGTTTGCGGATGTAAACCGAAGATTCCCTGCGGACATGAGCGCGATTTTGCGCGTGCCCGACAACTGTGCGTATAAGTGATTCTGTTCACGGGTGATCGTCAATGTCTTCCCGTTACCAAGTGCATACTCACCCCCTACTTCGCGGAAAACGCCGCGCGAAACAGATGGCTCCTTGCTCAAGTCACCACTGCGGACGGTAACAGATTCAAGATTTTCAACATCCTTTGCAAATGCGGGAGCTGCCAGAGTAAGAATGCAAAGTGCGAGCGCAGACGTCAATGTTTTCATGATGATTCCTGTCGAAATGGGTTGAAAAAAGTGGGGCCAGAACCCCATCGCGCAATGCTTTTGCACTGCCGACAAACCCAATTTATGCGCGCGGCAGATATTGCACGAGCGACCTGCGACGAACTGCGGAATCAGTGGAATGAGATTCGAATAGAGGCACTGACCCGGGGGTCAGTGTTTTGCTGCACCCTGCATCTCGCCAGACAACATGCGGCGAACGCCTGCAGGGGCGTCCGCCACTGTATTCACCAGCGCGTAGGCCACATCGCGTGCAGCAATCGATTGGTAGTTGGCGGGAATGACGGCCTTGAGCCAGCGGGTAGCAACAAGGGCAATGCGTTCACCGCTGCGAATCGGTTGGTCCAGCGCCTCGCGGTTGCCAGCGAGCATCGATGGCCGAGCGATCACCAGGCTCTCATAGCCCGTGGTTGCCAAGCCGGCTTCCATTTCGCCCTTGACCCGGTTGTAAAAAATACTGGAGGAAGCATCGGCGCCCATCGCGCTGACCACTCCTAATTTTGTAGCGCCTTGCGCGCGTGCGGCGAGCGCAACAGCCATAACGGCTTCATAGTCGACAGCGCGAAATGCCTGCTTGCTGCCAGCTGTTTTGATGGTGGTTCCCAACGCAATAAACACATCATCGACCTGGGGCAACTTGCCCATGGCCGAAAAATTGACGACCTGCTGCGTCAGTTTGGGATGCTGGTGGGGCAACTTGCGTCGCCCCACGATGTGCACTGTGGTGTAGCGCTTATCGGCTAGAAGAGCCGCCAGGACCTCGCGGCCCACGAGACCCGTTGCCCCCGCCACCAAAGCCACCCGAGCGTCCGCCGCCGTTGCCGCCATAACCGCCACCTCCCGAATTGGAACCACCGCGGTTGCCGCCACCATAGCCGCCACCACCACCGCCACGGCGTGCACCGCGTGCGGCCATCATATCGACGTTGGTACGCATCGGATCAGGCTGGGCTGTGGAAGGACGCGGAGCGCGGCCTTCATGTGTGAAACCAGCAGGAGGCTGGTGTTCGGCATTGCCGCCACCTTGACGTGGGCCACGGCCCTGGCCTTGGGGTGGGCGATTGCCCTGAGGACGTGGGGGTTGGAACTCGCCGCTGCGGTCTGCACCGCGGCCACCGCCACCATTGCCGCCACCGTTACCGCGCGCGCCTTGGCCGCCGCGGTTGCCGCCTCCGCCATTGCCGCCACCGTTGCCGCCGCGGCCACCTTGACCGCCTGCCTTGCTGTCGCGCACGCGCTGCAGCATTTCCGTACGGGCTGCTTTCGCAGCTGCTTGCATTACGTCGCGGCTTGGCGGTTTGCCAGCGCCGCCCCAAATGGTCTGGCGACCCATAGCAATAGGTTCACCCTTTTCGCCTGGCTCGGGGCCAAAACCTTCGATGATCTTGACTTCAATGTTCTGCTTGGTAAAGCGCTCGATGTCCTGCATGAAGCCTTCTTCATCCAGGCACACCAGATTCACTGCGGCGCCGTCGGCACCCGCGCGACCGGTGCGGCCAATGCGGTGCACATAGTCTTCGCTGACGTTCGGGATTTCGTAGTTCACGACGTGTGGCAGGTCGTCGATGTCAATGCCGCGAGCAGCAATGTCAGTTGCAACCAAAGCGCGCACATCGCCGCTCTTGAAGCCGGCAAGTGCCTGTGTACGGGCTGCTTGGCTCTTGTTGCCGTGCAGGGCCATCGCGGTGATGCCGTTCTTTTCCAGAAACTCGGCCACATTGTTGGCGCCGAACTTGGTGCGGGTGAACACCAGCACCTGGCTCCAGTTTTGTTCGTTGATGATGTGGGCCAGCAAGGCCTTTTTCTTGCCGCGACCAACCGGGTGGATCACTTGCGTGATGCGTTGCACGGTGGTGTTACGCGGCGTGACCTGCACGCTTTGCGGGTTCTTCAACAGGTTATTGGCCAGCTCGCGGATCTCGTCGCTGAAGGTGGCGGAGAACAGCAGGCTTTGTTTGTCCTTTGGCACCAGAGCCAGCACCTTCTTCACGTCATGGATGAAGCCCATGTCCAGCATGCGATCGGCTTCGTCCAGCACCAGCATTTGCACCTGGCCCAGGTCCAGCATGCCTTGCTGTTGCAGGTCCAGCAGGCGACCGGGTGTGGCGACCAGAATATCCACGCCTTTTTTGAGCTTGGAGATTTGCGGGTTCATGCCAACACCGCCAAAAATGACGGTGGAGCTGAGTTGCAGATATTTGCCGTAGGTGCGGATGGATTCTTCCACCTGCGCTGCCAGTTCGCGGGTCGGCGTCAACACCAGGGCACGAATGCCGGTACCGCCAAACTTGTTTTGCGCGCTGCGGCTCATGGAGAGGCGGTGCAGCAGGGGCAGCGTGAACGCTGCGGTCTTGCCGGTGCCGGTCTGGGCGCCGCCCAGCAAGTCGTTGCCCGCCAGCACCAGCGGAATGGCTTGCGCCTGGATCGCGGTGGGGGTTTCGTAGCCTTGCTCGCGCACAGCCTTAACAATGGCGGGAGCCAGGTTCAATTCTTCAAAGTTCATGAGATGTTGCGCCCGTCCGGGGCGCCAAGGGATCGGCCGGTCCGGGTGCGCTTGCAACCGGTCAGTCAGAGGCAGATGGATTCAAAAGATGGACGCCAATTGTCGGTCGGGTCCCCAGCAAGGTGCTGGCGTTGCGGGCAACTGAAGCGCCGCAACAGCGCATATTGTCGCACATCGCGGCAAAAGAGGCTGATAAGCCACTCTCGCACCCGTCGGGCGTAACAAAATGTTGTGGAAGCTGGCAAGGGACTGGTCAGCCATGCGTTCCCCGTAGAGAATGTAGAACGATGAACAAATTCCTGTTACGGCGATTGGGTGTTGCAGACGATCCGGCTGGATTGAAGCCCACGTTGCACAACAGCCTGGAGGCCGCCCTGGCCCAGAGCGACTCTCTTGTCGAAGATATTCTGGGGGGACTCAAGGGCTTGCTGACCCCCACCAAAGTCAAAACCCATGCACTCAATCCTGTGACGGGTGCCAAACAGGTAGTGGAAGACCTCAGCGAGCGCAGTGATGAATTCAAGAAGCTCTTTTCAGAATCCCTGCGTGCCGCGGTGTATGGGGGTGACACCCAACGTGCGGTGGACAAGCCCCTGGTGCGTTTCGACGACTTCCAGTTTCTGGAAGAGGAGCAGATCGACGCCAACATCGAATATGCACTGACCCAGCAAGAAGTGCAGATGGCGGTGGAGGACGTGTTGCCGGCATTGAACGGCATGATCAGCAGCCTGATGGGCTGGACCTCGGTGCAGCCCCATCTGAACCCGCTCAAACCGGATTCGTTTGTGCACGCGCTACGGACCAGCCTGACGGCCATGGTACGTCGGGAAGACGACCGTGCTGCCGTGATGACACCCGCTGCGGGCCTGATGGGCACAGGCCTGCGCCAGTTGTACCGGGAAATTACCGATTGGTTGCGCTCACAGGGCGTGGAGCCGGTGTTGCCGCATGCGAAGGCGGGTGGTGGTTTCGGCGGTGCGGGCAAGGCGCCGGAAACATCGGTAACCCGCACCATGCTGACGCTGGACAAGTTGCGCCGGTTATTGTCGGGGGAGCTTTCCTTCGATTTGCTGCCCTCGGCCAACAAGGATTTCACTCACACCGTACCCGCGTCCTTCCTGGCGTTGGAGGACATGAAGCTGGTAGAGCCAATGATGAAGCGGCTGAAAGAGCGTGCCAGCCTTGCCAATGCAGAAGCCAACGCAACTGGAACTGCGGCAAAGCCCCCCGGAAAGAGGGTCGGTGACAAGCCGGTCCTGCGCGAAAAGACGCAAAGTCGCAAACTGGGCAAGGAACTGGGCGAAGAAGTGGTGCGCCTGATGCTGGAGAACCTGATGCAGGATCGCCGCCTGATGGCGCCGGTGCGCAACAGCCTCAAAACCCTGGAGCCGGTCCTGATCAAGATGTCGCAGGTGGATGCCCGGTTTTTCAGCGAACGGCAGCATCCGGCACGCCAGTTCCTGGACAGGATCACCAGCCGCAGCTTGGCCTTTACATCAGTCGATGAGCCTGGCTACGGCCGTTTTCAGAAAGCGCTGGATAACAGCATCAGCGTACTGGTGATGGGAGAAAGTGACGCTGCCAGTTTTGCGCGCGTGTTGCGCAAACTGGAAGACGGCTGGAGCAAAGACGAGCAGGAGCAGCGCACACGGGCCGAAGAAGCGGCGCGCGAGTTGCTCCATGTGGAGCAACGCAACATGCTGGCGCAGCGTTTGGCGCAGGAGTTCACCGAGAAGCTGCAGGGCAAAAAACTTCCGGAGATGGTGCTGGCGTTCCTACGGGGGCCGTGGGCCCAGGTGGTCGCGGAGTCTCAGTTGTTGCGTACGGACGGTTCCGCCGACCCGGAAGGCTACAAGAATCTGGTGGAGGATTTGGTCTGGAGCGTGCAACCGCGCCTGGCCCGGCGCAACCGCGCTCGCCTGGTCGATTTGGTGCCCAGCATGCTGGTCACCATGCGGCAGGGATTGGGACTGATTTCTTACCCAAGCGAACGCATCACCGTCTTTTTCGACGAACTGATCACGATCCACGAACAGGCCTTCGAGGGCGTGCGCAACACTGGTCCGGCACCGCTGACCGACAGTTCCGGAGTGGTGGTGCACGATGGCGACGATACCTCGAGCGACGTCTCCCGCGATGAATTCTGGATGGCCGAGCATGAAGCCACTGACTCGGGTTTTCTGGACGCACACGCACACAATGCCGAAGATTTCCCGCAACCGCCCGAGTTGCCGGAGGTCGAGGAGCCGCAGGACTGGTCGACCGAGAGTCTGACGCCTGGATGCTGGGTAGACCTCGCGTTGGGCGGTGTCTGGGTGCGTGCGCAACTGACCTGGGCCAGTCCGCACCGAACGTTGTTCATGTTCATTTCTGGCGCGGGCCTGGCGCACTCGATGTCGCGCCGAACCATGGACCGGCTGCATGGCCTGGGCCTGATCCGCTTTGTCTCGGATGGCCGCGTGATGGACAACGCGCTGGATGCCGTGGCGCAAGCCGCGTTGCGAAATGACCTTGGTAAAGGCGGCGGTATCAGTTAAGGCCCTCGCGCTCCAAGGGCGCCAATTTCCCGTTGCGGGGCTGACCGCCAAGCGCTTCAGAGACTTGAGGCGGTGCGGTGCAAAATTGCCCTAAATCTCCATCTACGGCCCGTCGAGCGGGTGCCGCAGTCGATAATGTCGGTTTTACGTTCCCGAAATACCTACCGCAATGGCTCAATACGTTTTTTCCATGAACCGCGTCGGCAAGATCGTGCCGCCGAAGCGTCATATCCTTAAAGACATCTCGCTGTCCTTCTTCCCCGGCGCCAAGATCGGTGTTTTGGGTACCAATGGCTCCGGCAAGTCCACGCTGTTGAAGATCATGGCCGGTATTGACAAGGAAATCGAAGGCGAAGCGATTCCCATGGCCGGTTTGAACATCGGTTACCTGCCCCAGGAGCCCAAATTGGACCCGACCCAGACCGTGCGCGAAAGCGTCGAAGCGGGCATGGGCAAGGTGTTTGCCGCCAAGGCGCGCCTGGAAGAGGTTTACACCGCGTACGGCGCAGAAGACGCCGACTTTGACGCACTGGCTGCCGAGCAGGCCGAACTGGAAGCCATCATCGCCACCGCTGGCACCGATTCCGAACACCAACTGGAGATTGCCGCCGACGCGCTGCGCCTGCCACCATGGGACGCCAATATCGGTGTGTTGTCCGGCGGCGAGAAGCGCCGCGTGGCGCTGTGCCGTTTGCTGCTGTCCAAACCCGACATGTTGTTGCTCGATGAACCGACCAATCACTTGGACGCCGAATCGGTGGACTGGCTGGAACAGTTCCTGCAGCGCTACCCCGGTACTGTGGTCGCCATCACCCACGATCGTTACTTCCTGGACAACGCCGCCGAATGGATTCTGGAGCTGGACCGCGGCTCCGGCATTCCGTACAAGGGCAATTACTCTGACTGGCTGACCCAAAAAGGCGCCCGACTGGAAGCCGAACAAAAGGGCGAAGAAGCCCGCGCCAAGGCCTTGAAGAAAGAACTGGAATGGTCGCGCCAGAACCCCAAGGCCCGCCAGGCCAAGAGCAAAGCCCGTCTGGCCCGCTTTGAAGAATTGAGCGACTTCGAATACCAGAAGCGCAATGAAACCAACGAAATCTTCATTCCCGTGGCAGAACGTTTGGGCAGCCAGGTCATCGAGTTCAAGGGTGTCACCAAGTCCTTTGGCGACCGCGTGTTGATCGACAACCTGAGCTTCAACATCCCTGCCGGCGCCATCGTCGGCATCATTGGCCCGAATGGTGCGGGTAAATCGACGCTGTTCAAGCTGATCGCCGGCAAAGAGAAACCAGATTCGGGCGAAGTCGTGATCGGCTCTACCGTGAAGATGGCTTTCGTGGACCAGCACCGTGATGACCTGGCCAACGACAAGACCGTATGGGAAGACGTATCGGGCGGACTCGACATTTTGAATGTCGGCAAGTTCCAGATGGCCAGCCGTGCCTACTGCGGCCGCTTCAACTTCAACGGGGCCGACCAGCAGAAGAAGGTTGGCATGTTGTCTGGTGGTGAGCGTGGCCGTCTGCATTTGGCCAAGACGCTGATTGCCGGCGGTAACGTGCTGATGCTCGATGAACCTTCCAACGATCTGGACGTGGAAACCCTGCGTGCTCTGGAAGACGCGCTGTTGGAATTCGCCGGCACCATGCTGGTGATCTCCCACGATCGCTGGTTCCTCGATCGCATCGCCACCCACATCCTGGCTGCCGAAGGTGACAGCCAGTGGACCTTCTTCGACGGCAACTACCAGGAGTACGAGGCCGACAAGAAGAAACGCCTGGGTGAAGAGGGCGCCAAGCCCAAGCGCATGCGCTACAAGGCACTCAAATAATTCAATCTGCCATGGTAGACAGCTCCCTTCCCCGTAACGTGCCGCACAACCCTCAGTACGAAGCCCTGTACCACGCCACCGTCAAGGAAGCTGTGGCCGGTGGTGCCTTGCTGATGGGCAAGATGGCGGATGCGGCCCGCAACGCGCTCAACGCGCGTGAGTTGGTGACGCGGGATTTTCGGGAGCGCGATGCTATCGCTGAGTCAGCCAAGCAGTTGCACCAATGGGAGCCTAAACTGTGCGTGCGCTATCAGGAGGCGCTGGAGTTTGCTTTTCAGAATCCGGACAAGATCAAGAAGACCGTGACTTTGTCCATGGCAGATGTCCAGTTCGACCAGCTCGAGTTGATGGACGAGGTGCAGGTGCTGACCAGTGTGACGATGGCGCGCACACAACAGGTCGCCATGCTGTCGGCTGAAGCCAGCCTCGCGGACCTCAATACCTTGATCAGCAGCACATTGGGCTTGGGGGTCGTGCGCCCCGAGCGCAATCCTTTGCGGCCCGAAGTCTATGTGCAGGCCCTCAAAGACGTGGTTGAGCAGACGCAGGTGCCGGCCACGGTACAACTGGACTGGTTGGGTGCCATGAGCGTGACGCTTGGCCAGGAGTTGCGTAGCCTGTACGCCACGCTGGCGGACAAGCTGCGCAATGCCGGGGTAGTGGCTGCTGGCTACGCAGTGACCCAGACACCGACGGCACTTGGCGTTGGCCGGGGTGTGGCTCAAACGGTGGGCGCAGAGCCGGTAGACCATGCGCAGCCAGCGCCTGCTGCGGGCCAACCCAGAACATCCTCGGTTCGTGCAGCGGGTTCAGATTCAGGCGTTGCTTCCTACCCTTCAGCGCCAGTAGCGGCCCCAGCTGGCATACGCGGAAAATCAGAAGTGTTGCTGACGCTGGACAAATTGCGCCGCTTGCTTTCGGGCGAACTGGAGGCTGCGCCGGTCAATAGTGTGCAGGCCTTTGCCGCCCAATTTGCGCAGGAGTTCGAGGGCAAACACGCGACCACACCAGCTGTACAGCAGCATACCGACTTTGATTCCACCGTACCCGCGGCGCTGGAAGCCCTGACCGAGATGAAGCAGGTGGACCGCGTGGTGCAAAGCCTGCAGGAGCGTCGGGCCCTCAATAGGTCTGCGCCGCCCGTGGCGGACAGTGCCTCGGCATCCGCCGACTCGGTGCGCAGCGCACTGCGCCGCCACGTGACGGGTGTCGCCCAGGCCCTGAGCCTGGAGGTCGTGGCGCTGATGGTGGACAACATGGCCCGCGATGCACGGTTGTTGCAGCCGGTGCAGGCGTTGATCAAGACCCTGGAACCAGCGCTGGGGCGTCTGGCGATGGTAGACCCGCGTTTCTTTACTGACAAACAACACCCGGCCCGGATTCTGCTGCAGGATGTGACCCACCGCAGCCTGGCCTATGTCAATACCGAGGCGCCGGGCTTTGATGGCTTTATGGGCCGCATCGAGAAGGCTTTGACGCCACTGGTGCAGGCGCAAATCGACAACGCCGAGCCCTTCGAGAACGCGCATCGCCAGTTGCTGGACTCCTGGCAGGATGAAGAGAAGGAGAAAGAATCCGCACGTGAGCACGCAGTGATGGCGCTGCAGCATGCCGAGCAGCGCAACCTGCTGGCGGAAAAAATTGCACGCGATATCGATTCGCATCCGGACGCCGCGCAAGTGCCCGCTGTAGTGGTTGATTTTTTGTGCGGCCCCTGGGCCCAGGTGGTGGCACAGGCACGCATTGCGGATGGTGTCGGCTCCAAATCGTCAGCCAAATACCAGTCCCTGATTTCGGCCATGTTGTGGAGCGCGCACCCGGATCTGGCGTCCGGCAACATCGCCAAGCTGACCAAGCTGGTGCCGTTGCTGATCAGCACGCTGCGCGAAGGGTTGGAGACCATTCGTTACCCGGCCACGCGCACCAGCGCCTTCCTGGAGGCGCTGATGGGCCTGCACCAGAAGGCGTTCCGCAAGGCATCCAAAGGTGCTGAAGCGGAGCCCGAGGCGCCAGTGCTGGAAACAGACTCCAGATTCGGTCGCGCAAACCGGGTCGACGAGGGAGACCCTTGGGTCGACCCCGTGGAGGCAAGAGCCTCGAACTTTGTGGACATTTCTGACGGGTCCGAAGAAGCAACCGGTACGGCAGCAGCGAGACCGCAAACCAAGGTTGACATGTTGCTGGATGCCAATCTTGACGAATTGCCGCTAGGCTCATGGGTCGAGCTGCAGATCGATGACCAATGGGTTCGCACCCAACTGACTTGGGCCAGTCCGCACGGCACGTTGTTCCTGTTTACCAGTGCAGCGGGTACTACGCAGTCGATGACCCGGCGTTCGCGTGACCGGCTGGTGGAGTCGGGCAAGTTGCGCGTCATCTCGGGTCAGCCGGTGCTGGACAGCGCGCTCAATGCCGTGGCCCAGGCGGCCATGCGCAACAGCGTGGACACCACACTCTGAGGTTTTAAAACCATGATGACTTTGCGTCGTCATTTACAAATCCTTTACTAAACCGCTATACGGCCTACATAGCCAAAGCGCGCCGGGGCTTCACAGTTGCAGCATGCAACGCGAAGCCCTTTTTCTACCCTCGGCGCATTCCGGTTTTCTGGACCATGCCAGCGCGCAGTCCTCCAGCGCCAGCCAGCGCAATACCCTGCACTACTGTCGCATTGACGGCGGCAATTTTGGTGACGATCTGAACCTGGTGCTGTGGAAGCGCCTGTTCCCTAACTTCTCGGAACTGGCCGGTCGTGTGCAGTTCTATGGCGTGGGCACATTGCTGGATGGCCCGCAGGACCGCAGTGTGAAGAAAGTGGTGCTGGGTACGGGCATTGGTGAATTGCACCAGGCTGCACGCGATGGCAACTGGGATTTCCGTTGGGTGCGTGGCCCCCGAACGGCAAAGGAATTTGGTTTGCCCACCGAAGCAGGCTTGGGTGATGCGGCCATCCTGTGGCCGGAATTGAAAGCAGATCACGACGCGTATGGGCCTGTCGGGCTTGTGCCGCATTACATGACCTACGACAGCTTCGACTGGGAACTGGTAGCCCAGCAGGCCGACATGGTGGTGATCAATCCGCGACAGTCCCCCAGTCAGGTGATCAAACAGATGCGTGGTTGCTCGCGCATCCTGGCGGAGTCGCTGCACGGCGGCATTTGCGCCGACGCCATGGGTATTCCATGGGCTGCCTGTGTTTTGGCGCACCGCTTCAATGAATTCAAATGGCGTGACTGGCTGGAAACGATTGGACGTGCCTACGAACCGCTGGTGACAGACCGTCCGTTGGTGCGCAGCATTTCAACGGGGAAAAGCTGGGCCAATCAGATGGCCCGCCTGGTGAATTACCGCGCCAGCACAAGGCATCCGGCTCTGCGCCCGGTAGCACCCGCCACAGCCTGGGATGTTCAGCAGGTTGCGAAGACCTTGAATGACTTCGCGCGGGTTGAGGCCAACTTCCGGTGCAGCCCTGCTGCCACCATTGCCTCGCAGCGCGACCGCATGGAGGCGCGTTGCGCTGCGTTTGCACGCGACTACGGACTGCAATTTAATCCAGTCTGGTAGCGCTGACCCCGCGCGGCGGGGCGATACACTGATCGAAATTCCCATTTTGATCTTTGGAGAGCCCATGCGTCGGATTCCCTTGCTTCTATCGGCTGCTATTACCAGCCTGACCCTGCTTTGCGCTGGCCCCATCCATGCCGCCACACCAGCGGGCACCACCGTGATGGACAACTTCATGCAGGACGTCAAAAAGACGGTTCTGCCCAATGGCCTGACCGTCATCACCAAGCCGCAAAAAGGCACCGGTGTTGTGGCCATCAATACCTGGGTCAAGGCGGGCTACTTCAATGAGGCCGACGAGATCGCGGGCATGGCGCACTTGTTCGAGCACATGTTCTTCAAGGGCTCCAAATTGTTTCCCGGAGCGGAGCAGATTTCGCAGGAGCTGTCTTCCATTGGCGGGCAGACCAACGCCGGTACGATTTACGACAGCACCAACTATTACTTCGTCGTGCCCCGCGAAGGTTTCCGCAAAGCCGTAGAGATCCAAGCTGACGCGATTGCGCACCCGATCTTTGACCCGGCCGAGCTGCGCAAGGAAGCTGAAGTGGTGATCGAAGAGTCCAACCGCAAGCTGGACAACGCCGCCCCGGTGTCGATGGAGCGCATGTATGCAACGGCATTCACGCAACACCGTATGAAGCGTTGGCGCATTGGCTCCAACGAAGTGCTGCGCAACATCCAGCGCGACAACTTGCTCGCTTTTTTTGAGACGGTGTACCGACCCGGCAACATGATCCTGTCGATTGCGGGCGACGTTACGCATGAGGAGGCTTTGGCCGTTGCACGCCAGACGTTCGGGGCCATCCCCAAGGGCAAGCTGGACAAAAAATACGGCCCCACCGAGCCCGAGCAAAAGGCCTTCCGTTTTGGCCAGTCATCGGCCGAGATCAAGCAAGGCTATTCGGTGTTTGGCTGGCATACACCGGGTGTTGGCAATGCAGATGAACTGGCGCTGGATGTGTTGTCCGCCGTACTGGGCGATGGCCGTTCGTCTCGCCTGTTCACCCAAGTGGTGAGCCCCACTGCCGCCAGCACGGCATCAGCCAATCACGACACATTCGACGACATAGGCATCTTTTCCATCCTGGCAAGTTTTGACGAAAAGAACCGCGCCGAAGTGGACCGCCGCACCGTGCAAGAAGTCGAGCGCATGAAGGCCTGGGGCCCGACTGAGTTTGAATTGCAATTGGCCAAGAACCGGGTAGAGAGCGCCCTGGTGTTCGGCATGCAAAGCGCATTGGGTCAAGCCACAACCTTGTCGCAGTACGAGGCACGCTATGGTGTGGAGAAAATACGTGCGCGGTTGCTGGCGCTGCAGGCACTGACGCCCAAGCAAGTGCAAGAGGTGGCGCAGCGCTACCTGCGCATCGACAACCTGACGCTGTACCACTACCGCCCCAAGGGAGCGCCTGAGCTGAGCACGGAAGTAGCCATGGCGAGTGTGCGGGAAGCCGCCAAGACCGTGCCGCCCGCGATTGCGGCGACGCCTACCCCTGCTGCCATTGCACCTGTCGCTGCTGCAACCGCTGACCGTGCGGTGCAGGACATCCGCCTGTCGAATGGCGCACGCCTGCTGGTGCGCGAGCGCACCGGTTCACCCGTCATCTCCACCAACGTCTATTTCAAGGGTGGGCGCAGCGAAGAGAGCAGTCGTAACGCCGGTATCACCCAGTTGATGACCCGTTCGTTGCGCAAGGGCACCGCGCAGCGTAGTGGCGAAGATCTGGACCGCCAGATCGAATTCCTGGGCACCGAATTCAACATCACGCTGGAGCCGGATTTCTTTGGGATGGGCTTGGACATCCAGCGTGGCAATTACGGTGCGGGCCTGGCTTTGTTGGCAGAAGTCCTGCGTTCACCAGCGTTTGAAGACAAGGGTGTGCAGCAAGAGCGCTCCCAGCAGCTTGGCGCCATCAAGCGCAACGCTGACTCCGCCACTGCGCGACCGGTACAGATGGCCTTCGAGGCCATGTACCCGGGACACCCCTATGGCTTGCCGTCCACCGGATATCCGTCTTCACTGGCTGATATTGGCTCCAAGGAATTGCGCGACTGGCACAAGGAACGCGTGAATGCGCAAGACGCCGTGTTCGTAGTGGTGGGCGACATTTCGCTGCAGGCAGCGCGCCAGATGATTGAAGCGCAGTTTGCCTGGTTGCCCAAGCGCAGCGTAGAACGTACCGCGCTGAAGCCGGCAACGCCGCCTATATCGCGGCTGGAGATCGCCGAGTACCGGGATCGCAAGCAATCCGCCATCGTCTATCTGTTTCC
This sequence comes from Rhodoferax sp. P2_H8_2, assembly GCF_056403235.1. Taxonomy (NCBI): domain Bacteria; kingdom Pseudomonadati; phylum Pseudomonadota; class Betaproteobacteria; order Burkholderiales; family Comamonadaceae; genus Rhodoferax; species Rhodoferax sp. P2_H8_2. The sequence goes on along the minus strand of NZ_JBFUFW010000001.1, from coordinate 122,562 downwards.
CACCGTGGCGCGCACCGACAAGGACTGGCCTGCATTGCGCCTGCTGGGCAATGTGACCTCCGGCCTGGCAGGCACATTCTTCGCAGAACTGCGCAGCAAGCGTTCACTGGCCTACACCGTGTTTGCGCAGGACAACTCGCGCGCAACAGATGGCCTGTTCCTGGCTTACATCGCCACCGATGCCAAGAAGGAAGAGACCTCAAAGGCCGCGCTGCTGGAAGAAATACGCCGCTTGGCTAAAGATGAGTTCAACGCAGACGATGTGCAGCGCGCCAAGTCGTATTACGCAGGCTCCACCCGCATCAACCGCGAAACCAACGCGGCACTGAGTAGGGAACTGGCAACCAATTCCATGTTCGGTCTGGAGCTGGACTTTGTGGACCGCCTGCTGGAGACTACTGCCAAGATCGGGGTGGATGACTTGCGTGCGGTCGCTGCCAAGTATTTGATGGGTGACGGCTTTGTAGGCGCCGTGCAAAAGGGCAAACCTTAAAGAAACAGTGGGTGCGGATGGTTAGCGGCCCATGCCGCCCATCCCACCCATGTTTCCGCCACCGCCCATACCGCCGCCAGGTCCACCGGAGCCGCCACCGCGGTGGCCTCGGCCCTCCGGTTTACCAGCCTTGTCCGCGGATGCCGGGCCGCCCGACGAGCCACCGCCGATCACAGGAATGGACGCCAGCAGGTTCTGATTCGCTTGTCTTTGCTGCGCAGGGGTGAGTGTTGCGTACAAGGCCTTGGCCGCAGTCTCAATGTCTTCCAGCGCAGCCAGACGGTTGGAGTGCTGATCCACCAGGCGCCTGATTTGTACCGGCGCCGCATCGTTCTCTGAAGCGAGCACCGGCCGCTCCTGGTAATGCAGCGTGATGTAGGCATTGACCGCTGATTCGTATTTTTGCCATGCGGCTTCCTGCGTTGCTTGCAAGCCCAGTTGGTCGTGCACGCTGGACAGGCTGCCACCCGCAGCGGGACCATTGGGTGGCGGTGGTGGGGTTTGTGCAAGTGCCAGCAGAGGCAGGCACAGCGAAACAACGGCAACAAACTTTTTCAACGGAAGCTCCTGACAAAAACAGCCCATCAGGTTAAGACGGGTGGGCGTTGCGCAGTGCTGCTGCTTGGCAAAGTTAGATAAAGTTACAGAGGATGCTCGGTGTAGAACTTGCCACCGTGGAACAGAAGTGGCGAGGCGCCGATGCGGTGCTCGCAACGTTCGACCTCGCCTACAAAAATGACATGGTCGCCTTCTTCGTAACGGCTGCGGTTGAAGCATTCAAACGTCGCGACCGTGCCCTGCAGGATGGGGGCACCGCCTGCGCCGGATGTGAAGGGCACGCCTTCAAAGCGGTTGGCGCCGGGCGCGGCAAACTGGCGCGCCAGATCCTGCTGATCGGCCGCAAGGATGTTGATCGCGTAATGGGAGCCCGCAGTAAACGAGGCCAGTGAACCCGCAGACCGGGCCAGGCTCCACAGTACCAGTGGCGGCGCCAATGACACGGAGTTGAACGAATTGGCTGTCAGGCCTATCGGGCGGCCTTCCGGGGACAGTGCAGTAACGATGGTGACGCCAGTGGCAAACATGCCCAAGGCGGAGCGGAAGTCCTGCGCAGAAAAGTCCGGTGGGAGTGCCCGCATAGGGGTTGCAATGGAAGGCATGGGCACGATTATGCAATGCCGCACCCTACAATGGCCGCATGCAATATCGAACCCTGCTCGCTCCCATGGTTGCTATGTTTTGCATAGCGGCTCACGCAAGTTATTCAAGGACTTGCATCGATTTCGCTTCCAAACTCCCAAATGTCTCTGCGGCCCTGTGCGAAGCCGCCCAGTTGCAGGACATGCGCGCCAAGTCCGTGCAGGGGCGCACCATCTGGGGCCGCGATGTGCGCGCCGAAGACGCGAAGCTGCGCATCCTGGTGATAGGCGGAATCCATGGCGATGAAATGTCGTCCAGCTCGATGGTGTTTCACTGGATCGGATTGGCGGGCACACCGGTAGCCGACATGCCGCAGCCCGTGGAGTGGCGCTTCATTCCTTCGCTCAATCCGGACGGCCTGTTCTCGCGGCCCGCCCGGCGTGTCAACGCCAATGGCGTAGACCTGAACCGCAACTTCCCCACACCCAACTGGACGCGTGACGCCAAACAGTATTGGGAAAACCGTACCAACAGGGACAAACGCCGTTGGCCCGGCCCGAAGCCACTGTCCGAGCCTGAGTCCCGTTTTTTGCATGAGCAGATGGACAGCTTCAAACCCAACCTGATTGTCAGCGTTCATGCCCCCTACGGCGTGTTGGACTTTGACGGCCCGTCGGTGCCACCCAGCAATCTGGGCCGCCTGTACCTGGATCAGGTCGGCATCTTCCCTGGTTCGCTGGGCAATTACGGCGGCATCCACAAGGGTGTACCCGTTGTGACCATCGAGCTGCCCAGTGCCAACCGCACGCCGTTGGACAAGGAGATGCGCCAGATGTGGATAGACCTGTTGCGCTGGACCACCGATCGCCTCGGCCCCGGTTTGCCCGCGAAGGCGCCAGCGCCATGAGCGCGGCGCTGGATGTCGCCATCGTCGGTGCGGGCTTTGGAGGTTTGTGTGCGGCGATCAAACTGCGTGAACAGGGGTTCAACAACATCGCCATCCTGGAGCGCAGCAATGAGGTAGGTGGCACCTGGCGCGACAACGTCTATCCCGGTTGTGCCTGTGATGTGCCTTCGCACCTGTACAGCTTTTCGTTCAAGCCCAATATGCGCTGGACGCGGCCTTATCCGCAGCAACCGGAGATTCAGGACTACGTGCTGCGCACTACCGAGAAATACGGCCTGCGCCCGCTGATCCGTTTTGGCAGCGATGTGCAGGCATTGCACTGGTTGGCTGATGAAGCCTGCTGGCGCATCGAATTGACGGGGCAGGAGCCGCTGTTCGCCAAACACGTGATCCTCGCCACCGGCCCGCTGAACAAGCCGCTGATCCCGCAGTTGCCTGGGCTGGATACTTTCGCTGGCCCCACGTTCCACTCCAGCCATTGGCATCACGATGTCGCGCTGAAAGGCAAACGCATTGCCGTCGTCGGCACGGGTGCCAGCGCGGTGCAATTTGTGCCCGAGATTGCCCCCGATGCCGAGAAGCTCACAGTCTTTCAGCGCACTGCGGCTTGGGTCTTGCCGCGCTGGGACCAACCCTACGGCAAGCTGCGCACCTTCGCCTACCGCTATGTGCCCGGCCTGCAACGCCTGAGCCGTTGGCGCGTTTACTGGTTCAATGAATGGGTGGGCATGGGCTTCATGGGTCACAAGGCGATGCAGACCATGCTCAAGCGCATGTCCGGTCACCACCTGCGCAGCCAGGTCGCAGACCCCGCGTTGCGCGAAGCGCTGACCCCCACCTTCGCCCCCGGTTGCAAGCGACTGCTGATTTCCAACACATGGTTCCCCACGCTACAGCGGCCCAACGTGGAACTGGTCACGCACGCCGTGTCGCGCGTTACGCCAGAGGGCGTTGTGTCATCGGATGGCGCGCTGCATCCCTGTGACGTGATCATCTGGGGCACCGGCTTTCAAGCCACCGAGTTTGTAGCGCCCATGAAGATTTTTGGTGAAGCAGGAGAGCTGGGCACGCAGTGGAAGCAGCAGCCCGCCGAAAGCCATCTGGGCATTACTGTCGCAGGTTTCCCAAACCTGTTCCTGCTGGTCGGACCCAGCACCGGCCTGGGCCATAACTCCATCATCTTCATGATCGAGTGCCAGGTGGGCTATGTGGTGCAGGCACTCAAGGCATCGCGTACGAATGGCGCGCAGCCGCTGCGCTTGAAACCTGCAGTGCAGCACAGCGAATACCAGCAAATCCAGAAAGACATGCAGCGCACCGTGTGGGTGTCAGGTTGCAAGAGCTGGTACCAAAACGCCAATGGCCAGATCGATACGCTGTGGCCGGGATATACGTGGCAATACTGGTTGAAGACGCGGCGGTTTCAGGTCAGCGACTATCTGTAGATTTTCACTCGAAATTCCAATAAAAAGTGGCGGCAAGGCTCATAAAACGTGCGTAAGCAGCTACTAATTCAATAGCATTCGACACTGCCCCTAGAGCCCGCGGCCAAGCGGTATTGGAGGTTCAGTGCCCCAGAATCTTCGACAGGAAATCCCGGCTGCGTTCGCTTTGCGGGTTATTGAAGAACTCGTTGGGCGTGTTCTGCTCAACGATCTGGCCTTGGTCCATGAAGATCACGCGGTCTGCGACGGCCTTGGCGAAGCCCATTTCGTGGGTCACGCAAATCATCGTGATACCGTGGCTGGCCATCTCGACCATCACGTCCAGCACTTCCTTGATCATCTCCGGGTCCAGCGCCGAAGTGGGCTCATCGAACAGCATGATCTTGGGTGTCAGACACAGCGCGCGGGCGATGGCCACACGTTGTTGTTGACCACCGGATAGCTGCAGCGGGTACTTGCCCGCCTGCTCGGCGATGCGCACGCGCTTGAGCTGTTCCATCGCTTTTTCTTCGGCATCCTTCTTGGGCATCTTGCCGACCCACATCGGTGACAGCGTCAGGTTTTCCAACACGGTCAGGTGCGGGAACAGGTTGAACTGTTGGAACACCATGCCGACCTTTTTGCGCACGTCGTCGATGGCCTTGACGTCGTCGGTCAGCTCCACGCCGTCGACGATCAGATTGCCCTGTTGGTGTTCTTCCAGGCGGTTGATGCAGCGGATCATCGTGGACTTGCCGGAGCCGGATGGGCCGCAGACCACGATGCGCTCGCCTTTGGTGACGGTCAGGTCAATGTCGCGCAACACATGAAAATTGTTGCCGTACCATTTGTTGACTTTGTCGAAGGTAATGATGGGTTCGGTCATATGGGCCTAGCGAAGCTTGCTCTTGTTGACCTGCTTTTCGATCCACAGGCTGTAGCGGGACATCGAGAAGCAGAAGACGAAATAGATCAGGGCGATGAACAGATAGCCTTCCAGGCGGAATGGGCGCCACTCGGCATCCGAGTTCATCGCCATGTTCATCGCGCCGGCCAGCTCAAACAGGCTGACGATGGCGACCAGCGAGGTGTCCTTGAAGCTGGAGATGAAGTTGTTCATCAGGCCCGGCACCACCATGGCCAGCGCCTGTGGCAACACGATCTTGCGCTGCGTCTGCCAGTACGACAGGCCTAGCGTGGCAGCGGCTTCAATCTGTCCTTTGGGAATCGCTTGCAAACCCCCGCGAATCACCTCGGCCATATAGGCCGCGGCGAACAGCGTGAAACCGGCAATCACCCGCACCAGCACATCGATGGAGAAGCCCTGTGGCAACAGCAGCGGAAACATGAACGAGGCCATGAACAGCACCGAGATCAGCGGCACGCCGCGGATCAGTTCGACATAGATGGTGCACAGGCTGCGAATCGCGGGCATGCCAGAGCGGCGGCCCAGCGCGATACACAGGGCGATCGGGAACGCCATGCCCATTGCCAGCGTGGACAGCAAGATGGTCAGCGGCAGGCCGCTCCACAGATCGGTGTCCACTTTGCTCAGACCCAAGACGCCGCCGCGCATCAGCGTGAAGAAGAACGCCAGGCACAGTACCCAGGCAGCAGCCAGCCAGGGCTTCCAGAAGACGCGCATGCAACTGCAGATGATCAGCGTCAGCAGCACCGCCGTGCCAATCAACGGGCGCCATTGCTCGTCAAACGGGTAGCGGCCAAAGATGATGAAGCGGAACTTCTCGTGGATCACGCCCCAGCAGGCGCCAGTGCCCGCGCGGCAGACAGCCGGATCGGGAACCCACACGGCATTCAGCACGGCCCAACGGAACAGCGTGGGCAGGTAGTTCAGCATGAAGCCCAGAATCACTAGCGTACCCAGCGAAGTGGCCCAGCTGCCGAACAGATTGGTGCGCAGCCAAGCCACCGGTCCCTTGGACTGGTTGGGCGCAGGGCGTGCGGCGATGAGTTGGAATAAGGTAGCAACCATGGCTTAGCGCTCCTTGATCGCCGAGCGGCGGTTGTACCAGTTCATCAACAGCGAGGTCAGCAGTGAGGTGCACAGGTAGACCGCCATGATGACGGCGATGCACTCGACGGCGCGGCCGGTCTGATTGATCGCGGTGTTGGCAATCGACACGACGTCCGGATAGCCAATGGCGACCGCCAGTGAAGAATTCTTGGTCAGGTTCAGGTACTGGTTGGTGATCGGCGGAATGATCACGCGCAGCGCCTGCGGCAACTGCACCAGCCGCATGCTCTGGCCGCGCGACAGGCCCAGCGCGGCAGCGGCTTCAGCCTGGCCAGCGGACACGGACTGGATACCACCCCGCACAACTTCCGACACAAAGGCGGCGGTGTACATCGTCAAGCCGATCAGCAGCGTCATGAACTCGGGTGTCAGCGAGCCACCGTGCTCGACGGCAAACTCACCTTGCACCGGGCTGTTCATCGCGGTGGGCGCGCCACCGGCGAGCCAGCCCAGAAATGCCATTGCCACAGCGATACCCAACGGCGCCAGCACCATACTGCCGGCCTTGCCCGTTTGCTCAAACTTCTTGAACGCGTAACGACGATAGCCCCAGGCGGCAAAGCAGCCCACCACAAAGCCGCAGACTGCCCAGACATGGCCGTTTGCCCAGATAGGAATCGGGAAATTCAAACCGCCCTTGCTCAGAAACAGCGGGCCTAAATGGAAAGGCTCCGTGGCTGCTGGCAGCACTTCAGAGAACAGCAGGTACCACATCAGCAACTGCACGTAGATGGGGATGTTGCGAAACAGTTCTACATAACATTGACACAGCCCGCGCACCAGCACATTGCGCGAGAAGCGACCTACGCCAATCAGTGTGCCCAGAATCGTCGTCAGCACGATGCCCAGAATCGCCACGCGCAAGGTGTTGCTGACGCCAATCAAAAAGGCGCGCCAATAGGGCTCGCCGGAATCAAACGCGAACAGGCTTTCACCAATGTCAAAGCCTGCCGCACTGGTCAGAAAGTCAAAACCACTCTGGATGCCCCGCGCCCGCATATTGGTCGCAGTGTTGTGTGCCAGGTACCAGACGGAGAGTCCGATCACCAGCAGCGCTACCGCCTGGTAGACCAAGCCCCGAAAGGCTTGGCTACGCCAGGACCACTTTTTCTTGGGTGCGGTTTGCATCTAGATCGGAATCAACGAATAGGCATGGCGTACTGGATGCCGCCCTTGTTCCACAGGTTGTTCAGACCACGTGGCAGTTTCAGTGCCGACTTGGGGCCGACATTGCGTTCAAAGATTTCACCGTAGTTGCCGGTGGTTTTGATCGCGCGGGCCAGCCATTCCTTGTCCAGACCCAGCAGCTTGCCGGTGTCATCGGTGGTGCCCAGGATGCGGCCAATGACCGGGTCCTTGTTGTTGGCTTTGAGTTCATCGACGTTAGCGGAGGTCACACCGTACTCTTCGGCTTCCAGCAGGCCGTATAGCGTCCATTTGACGATGGCCGTCCATTCGTCATCACCGCGGCGCACGAATGGGCCCAGCGGTTCCTTGGAAATCAGCTCGGGCAGGATCAGGTGGTCATCGGGCTTGGCCGCAGACTTGTTGCGCACGGCGGCCAGGCCGGAAGCATCTGTCGTATAGGCGATGCAACGGCCGGAGAAGTAAGCGCCTTCGACGGCATCCAGCTTTTCAAACACGACGGGCTTGATCGCCAGGCCGTTGGCCTTGGAGTAGTCGGTCAGGTTCTTTTCAGTGGTGGTGCCGGACTGCACGCAGACGGTCTGGCCCTTGAGTTGTTTGGCGCTCTTGATCTTGCTCTTGACCGGGACCATGAAGCCCTGGCCGTCGTAATAGGTAACGCCGGTCATCGACAGACCCAGCGATGCGTCGCGGGTCAGCGTGGCAGTGGTGTTGCGCGACAGGATGTCGATTTCGCCGGATTGCAGCGCGGTAAAGCGCGCTTGGGCCGTCAGTGGCACGTATTTGACCTTTTCGCCGTCGCCCAGAGTCGCAGCGGCGACAGCACGGCAAACGTCCACATCGATGCCGTTCCACTTGCCGGACGAGTCGGCAGCACTAAAGCCGGCGAGGCCTGTGTGCACACCGCACACCACCTGCCCACGCGCCTTGATGGCGTCGAGGGTTTTACCAGCGTGTGCGGGCAGTGCCAGCACGGTTCCCAGTGCGGCGGTTGCCGCTGCAAATGCGATTTTCTGAAGCTTCATGGTTGGACTCCGAGAGTGGAAAGGTTGGAGGACTTACGCCCCATAACGGGGCCGAGGACCTGATGGCGAATGTAATGCAAAAGCCGGGCCAACCCAACAGGGTTAAAACCCTGTTGGCACTGCAGTGATTCGCCGCTAGGCTGTCACAAATGCAATCCACCCCCAGCGCCCACTACAAATTCTGGCCCGCGCGCCTGCCCCATAGCATCACCGTCCCGGAAACATCCCTGTGGGACAACCTGGAAACCAGCGCCCGGCGCTACCCACACAAGACGGCTCTGGTGTTCTTTGGCCAAGCCCTCAGTTATGCCGATTTGCTACAAAAAACAGAGCGGCTTACGCACTATCTGTGCGCGCTGGGGGTCAAAAAGGGCGACAGAATCATTCTGAACATGCAGAACTGCCCACAACTGGTGATCGCGCACTTCGCGATACTGCGGGCCAATGCGGTGGTGGTGCCGGTCAATCCCATGAACCGGGCCGAGGAGCTGAAGCACTACATCACGGACCCGGACGCCAAGGTGGCTATAACCACCAGCGATCTGGCCGCTGAACTTGCCCGCGCCAATGATGCGCTGCCCGAGGCACAACGCCTGCAGCATATGGTGTTGACCCATTTCACTGATGCGTTTGACAGCGCAGTGACGGGTGAAGACGCGCCCCCCGCCGCCTGGCACGACTGGCTGCTGACGCGCCATGCGCCGCCAGCGCCCTTGTGTGCGCAGGTACATACCTGGGAGCAGGCGCAGGCATCGCAAGGCGCCCTGCCAGCGCTGGACGTGGGGCCACAGGATCTGGCGCTGCTGCCTTACACCAGCGGCACCACCGGGCTGCCCAAAGGCTGCATGCACACGCATGCCAGCATCATGCACAACGCCGTGGCTAGCAGCCTGTGGGGCAATGGCAGCGCGGAGAACGTGACCCTGGTGGTCGTGCCCATGTTCCATATCACCGGCATGGTCAGTGTGATGCACACCGCCATCCGCGGCGCTGCCACGTTGGTACTGATGCCGCGCTGGGACCGCGAGCTGGCCGGGCGCCTGATCTCGCGCCACAAGGTGACGCACTGGACCAACATCCCGACGATGGTGATCGACCTGCTGGCCAGCCCGAACTTTGCGCAGTTCGACCTCTCCAGTCTGACGCTGATAGGCGGCGGCGGTGCGGCGATGCCACAGGCCGTTGCGCAGCGCCTGCTGGAGCAATATGGTCTGCGCTATGTAGAAGGCTATGGCCTGACCGAGACGGCCGCACCCTCACACACCAACCCTCCGGACCACCCCAAGCAACAGTGCCTGGGCATTCCCTACATGAGCACCGATTCGCGCGTCGTAGACCCCGACACGCTGGCCGAAATGCCAGTGGGCGAGCAGGGCGAAATCTTGATCAGCGGCCCGCAGGTGTTTCAGGGCTACTGGAAGCGGCCCGAAGCGACGGCGGCGGTATTTGTGGAGATAGCCGGCAAGCGCTTCTTCCGCTCCGGCGATCTGGGCCATGTCGATGCGGATGGCTATTTCTTTCTGACCGACCGGCTCAAACGCATGATCAATGCATCCGGCTTCAAGGTCTGGCCGGCTGAGGTCGAGGCTCTGATGTTCAAGCACCCGGCGATCCAGGAGGCTTGCATCATTTCGACCAAAGACAGCTACCGCGGCGAGTCCGTGAAAGCCGTTGTGGTCTTGCGCGCATCGCACAAGGGGCAAGTGAGCGAGGATGCGCTTGTCGCCTGGTGTCGCGACAACATGGCTGTTTACAAGGTGCCGCGCACGGTACAGTTTGTCGACGCGCTGCCCAAGAGCGGCGCGGGCAAGGTGATGTGGCGCACCTTGCAAGAAAAGGAGAACGCATGAAGCGCGCTCACAGGAGTTGTTCCCATGTTTGAAACCGCGATAGCTGGCAGCCTGCCTAAACCTTTCTGGCTGTCAGAAACCGAAAAGCTTTGGCCGCAATGGAAGCTGGCCGGGCCAGACCTGCTACGCGCCAAAGCCGATGCAACGCTCTTGTGGATCAAGGCACAGGAAGACGCGGGGCTGGACATCGTCGGCGACGGCGAGCAAAGCCGCCAGCACTTTGTGCACGGTTTTCTGGAGCAGGTGGACGGCATCGACTTTGAAAACAAGGTCACGATGGGCATCCGCAACAACCGCTACGACGCGCAAGTGCCGCAAGTCATCGCACCGCTGAAGCTCAAGGGTCGTGTGCATGCGTTTGAGGCGCAACTGGCCCGCGCGCACACCAAGAAAAAACTCAAGTTCACGCTGCCCGGCCCGCTGACGATTGTCGATACCGTGGCGGATCGCTTCTACGGTGACAAGGTCAAGATGGCGTTTGCGTTCGCCGAGCTGCTGAACCAGGAAGCGCTGGCCCTGCAGGCCGATGGTGTGGACATCATCCAGTTTGATGAACCTGCCTTCAACGTCTACATGAAAGATGCCGCCGACTGGGGTGTCAAAGCACTGGAACGTGCAGCGCAAGGCTTGACCTGCACCACCGCCGTGCACATCTGCTACGGCTATGGCATCAAGGCCAATGTGGACTGGAAAGAAACACTGGGCCAAGAGTGGCGCCAGTACGCCGATATTTTTCCGGCGCTGGCTGCCAGCAGCATCCAGCAGGTCAGCCTGGAGTGCTACCACTCGCATGTGCCGCCGGAGCTGATGGCCTTGTTAAAAGACAAGGACGTCATGGTCGGTGTGATCGATGTAGCCAGCGATGTGATCGAAACGCCGGAACAGGTCGCCGACACCATCGGGTTGGCGCTGCAGCATGTGCCCAAGAACCGCATCTTCCCCTGCACCAACTGCGGCCTCGCGCCCATGAGCCGCGAAGTAGCAGAAGCCAAACTCGCCGCCCTTGCGCAGGGCGCGGCTTTGGCGCGGCAACGTTATGGAGCGACAGCATGAGCCTCATGCAACCACCCCACGGCCATAGCCATCCGCCCACCGACTGGAAGCACGATGGCGTGCGCGTCGTTCCCGGCAACCAGCTCGATGGCAATGTGCCGTCCACCCCTGGCATGGACCGCAAGGCCGCGATCAACTTTGCGCGCGTCGGCGCGCAAAAACTGTGGGCCGGCACCGTCACCATCCACGCCAACGCCAAGACTGGCGCGCACCACCATGGCCCGCTGGAAAGCGTGATCTATGTCGTCAAGGGCCGAGCCCGCATGCGCTGGGGCGAGCATCTGGAATTCACCGCCGAGGCAGGCCCGGGCGACTTCATCTACGTGCCACCCTTTGTGCCGCACCAGGAAATCAACGCCAGCGAAACTGAACAGCTCGAGTGCGTTCTATGCCGCAGTGACGGCCAAGCCGTCGCGGTGAACCTGGACATCGAGCCCGCCGAAAAACCGCAGACGGTCCTGTGGATTGACCCTACACACCCGCACGGGGGTGTGTAGGTCAGGCGCATCCTTGGGGCGAGATTGGTAGCCTTTTAGGCCTCCAGGGCCCATGAAACTTGCGTAAGCAGCTACTTATTCTGTAGCAACCTGCAGCACCAGCTTGCCAAAGTTTTCGCCGTTGAATAGCTTTTGCAAGGTCTCTGGGAAGGTCTGCAGACCGACGACCACGTCTTCCTTGCTCTTCATGCGGCCATCCTTCAGGTAGCCCGCCATCTCGGCGATGGCAAGGTGGTAGCGGTCGGCGTAGTCGAACACGACGATGCCTTCCATGCGGGCGCGGTTGACCAGCAGGCTCAGGTAGTTCTTCGGCCCTTGCACAGCGGTCGTGTTGTTGTACTGGCTGATCGCACCGCAGATGATGATCCGTGCGCCACGGGTGATCTTGGCCAGCACGTCGTCCAGAATCTCGCCGCCGACGTTGTCGAAGTAAATGTCCACGCCCTTGGGGCAATGTTCTTTCAGGCCCGCGCGCACAGCGCCTGGGCCGGCCTTGTAGTCGATGCAGGCGTCAAAGCCCAGCTCTTTCACGACCCAGTCGCATTTGGCAGCGCCACCGGCGATGCCGACCACGCGGCAGCCCTTGATCTTGGCCATCTGGCCCACGGTTTGGCCCACGGCGCCTGCTGCGCCGGATACGACCACCGTTTCGCCCGCTTTGGGCAAGCCCACGTCCATCAGGCCGAAGTAACCTGTCATGCCCGGCATGCCCAGCACGTTGAGCCACTGCGTCGGTGTGCCCAGGCGCAAATCGATCTTGAACAGACCGTTGCGCTTCATGTCGTCTTTGGCGATGGTGATGTACTCCTGCACGCCGGGCGTGCAGCTGACCACATCGCCGACTGCGTATTTGTCATTTTTAGAGGCGATGACCTTGCCGATACCGCCGGCACGCATCACTTCGCCAATGCCGACCGGTGGGATATAGCTCTTGCCTTCGTTCATCCAGCCGCGCATCGCCGGGTCCAGTGACAGTGCCAGCGTCTTCACGGTGATGCCGCCGTCTGCGGGCTCCGCCACGGCTTCGGTGGTATTGCTCCAGTCGGTAGGTTTGACCATGCCCACGGGGCGGGCGGCGAGACGGATTTGGTGGTTGGTGAGATTGGCGAGGGACATGGTTGGCTCCTTGGGGAAGGCGCGAATACTAGCGCGAAGTGCTGCCGCATGCCGTAGCCTGCGCGACAGGGGCTGGGGCTGCAGCGGGTTTGGGACTATGCTGCGCACTTCCCCGGGAGACACCACCATGCCAGCCAAACATACAGCGCGCACCTACGACGTCGTCCTCTACGGCGCCACAGGCTTTGTCGGCCAGCAAACGGTGGCCTATTTCGCCAGCCATCCACAGGTCAAGGCGCTGGGCTTGAAATGGGCGGTGGCGGGGCGCTCCAAAGACAAGTTGCAGGCCGCGCTCCGCAGACACGCGGCGCAAGCGGGCGTGGTGGTGGCAGACGCCCAGGATGCGGCTGCGCTGGATGCGCTGGCCCGCAGTGCCCGTGTGGTGCTGAGCACGGCCGGTCCGTTTGCGCTTTATGGCAGTGAGTTGGTGGCCGCCTGCGTGCGCCACGGAACGCACTACGTGGACATCACCGGTGAGACGCCCTGGGTGCGCAGCCTGATCGACAAGCACCATGCGCGCGCCGCGTTGGACGGCACCCGCATCATTCCGTGTTGCGGATTCGATTCAGTACCATCCGATTTGGGCGCATGGCTGGCACAACAAGCGTTTGAAAAGCGCTTCGGCACGCCGTGCACAGCGGTCAAAGGCGCGTTCAACCTGCGCGGTGGTTTTAATGGCGGCACGATGGCCTCGATGTTCAATATGTTTGCCAGCGGCCAGTCCGCGACTGTGTCCAATCCCTACTTGCTCAATCCGGCGGACGCACCTGGCCCAGATGCATCCGCCGCGGTCGATCCTGTCGCACCGCGGTTTGACGCGGATTTCAATGCGTGGCTCGCGCCTTTCATGATGGGGCCGATCAACACCCGCGTCGTGCGGCGCAGTGCGGCGCTGCTGGGCTACGCGCCGACATTCCAGTACCAGGAATACATGCGCATGGGCAAAGGTGCGGGCGCTGCAGTCGCCGCGGGCATGCTCAGTGGCGGATCGCTGATCACGCAAAGTGCCATGGCCTGGTCACCGGTGCGCAAACTGGCGCAGCGCATGGCTCCGCAGCCGGGTGAAGGGCCTTCGGAAGAGGCGATGGATGGTGGTTCGTTCCGCTATGAGTGGGTGGCGACGGGCGCAGCCGGGCAACAGGTGCGTGGTCGCGTGGCAGACCGCGGTGACCCGGGCAATCGGGCCACTACCAAGATGCTGTGCGAATCGGCGTTGGCGCTGGCCCTGCAATCGGATGAACTGCCCGGCGCGGGAAAACTCGGTGGTGTGCTGACCCCTGCCAGTGGTTTGGGCGACGTGCTGGTCAAGCGCCTGCAACTGGCGGGCATGACGCTGGAAGTGGATGCCTGAGGCCGGAACTCAGGGCAGCCGCGTATCGAGTCTCTCCAGCCGTTGCGTGAGTTCACGCACGGCCTCTGTCAGCGCCAGCAATTCTTTCTCCTTCAGCAAATCAATCTTCTCGTGCAGCAGCTCAATCTCGAGCTCTGCCTTGACGTTGATTTCGTAATCCGTTTCCGCGTGGCGGCGGTCCAGTTCGGACTGTCGGTTCTGGCTCATCATGATGGCCGGCGCGGTGTATGCGGCCTGGAATGACAGCAGCAGATTCAGCAGGATGAAAGGGTAGGGGTCCCAGGCACCTTTGCCGAACCAGACATTGCCGCCCATCCACAGAACAATCAGGGTGCTCTGGATGATGATGAACCGCCATGAACCGACGGTGCGGGCCACGATGTCGGCCAGCCACTGGCCGCGGGTCGCTGGTGGTGGCTCAAAGTGTTCTGGAGTCGTGCTCGCTGGCGGTTTGAACTTTTGTCGGTGTACGCGCCGGTGCGCGCGCAAGGCCTCAAGTTGCTTCTTGTCTTCGGGCGCATTGGCAGTGGCTGTGGTCGTGCTGGCTGGTGTACTCATGGGAAGACCCTCGTGATGCCACAAGTATGCGCCGCACCTGAGCGCAAACCAATCACACCCCCATGCGATCCCGCATCTCGTACCAGAGTGCGCCCAAGGCCGTGAACGGAACGCGGAAGAAACGACCACCCGGGAACGGGTAGTGCGGCAAGCGCGCGAAGGCGCCAAAGCGCTCCGCGTCGCCGCGAATCGCCTCGCCCAGCACACGGCCTATCAGGTGCGTGAACGTGATGCCGTGGCCCGAGCAGCCTTGTGAGTAATAGATGTTGTCCGACAGCTTGCCCACTTCCGGCAGGCGTGACAGCGTCAGCAGGAAGTTGCCGGTCCAGCCAAAGTCGACCTTGACGCCCTTGAGCTGCGGAAAGGTCTTCAGCATCTTGGGAACGATGATGGATTCGACATGCGCCGGGTCGCGCGCGCCATAGACCACGCCGCCGCCATAAATCAGGCGCTTGTCAGCAGACAGGCGAAAGTAGTCCAGCAGGAAGTTGTTGTCTTCCACGCAGTAGTCCGACGGCAGCAACTCGTCGGCCAGCTTGCCCAAAGGCGCTGTCGCAATCACCTGCGTTCCGCAAGGCATGGACATGCCCGCCAGCTTGGGCTCCAGCTCGCCGATATAGGCGTTGCAGGCAACGATCACAAAGCGGGCTTTCACCTGACCCTGCGTGGTGTGCACGGTAGCCATGGCGCCGCGTTCAATGTGGGTCACGGCGGATTGTTCGTGGATCAATCCGCCCAGGCTTTCCAGTGCCGTGGCTTCGCCCAGCGCCAGGTTCAGCGGATGAAAGTGGCCACCGGTCTTGTCCACCAGAAGGCCCTTGTAGCGGTCCGAGTTGACGACCTTGCGCACTTCGGCCTTGTCGTCGATCAGCGTCAGACCGGTGTGGCCCCATTGTTCCCATAGTGCCTTGTGTTCCTGCAGCTGGTGTACTTTGCGCGCGGTCATCGCGGCATAAACACCACCGTCTTTCAGATCGCACTGGATGTTGTATTTGGCAACCCGGTCGCGGATGATTTGCGCACCTTCGAACATCATTCGGCCCAGTGGCTCTGCGGCGGCGCGCCCGAATTTGGCTTCGATGACATCAATGTCGCGCGAATAGCTGTGCACGATCTGGCCGCCGTTACGCCCCGACGCACCCCAGCCCACCCGGGCCTGTTCCAGCACGACCACCTTGTAGCCCGCTTCGGCCAGCGCAATACCCGCCGACAGGCCGGTATAGCCGGCGCCCACGATGCAGACGTCGGCGTCCACGCTGCCTTGAAGTGCATCACGCGGCGGCGAAGCGTTGGCGGATGCAGCGTAGTAAGACGGGGCGTGTGCGGTGGAGGGCATGGCAGTTCCAGTGTATGCCCCTACGGTAATGCAGCGCGGGGCTCCCACCGAGGGCCAATTGGAAATCGACGGCCAGTGCCACTTCGGGCGGCTATATGTTGCCTGGCGCCGGGTCGTAGCCCGCAGAACGCAGGTGCAATGCGAGCGACGCGTCCATGCTTTGGATGTGTTGCGCAAACCACCGACCCAGTTCGCGCGCCATTGTGCGCACTGCGGCAACACCTTCCTTACCACCAAGAACTTCGCCCTCGCGCATCACTTGCAAAATCACCTTGTGCTGGGTCGCATGGCTGCTGTCCGCGGCATATCCGGTTGCCAGCATCCAGCGGTCTTCGGCATCAAATTGCTGTTGGGTGTGCGCTATCAGCGTGGTCCAGCACGACAGGATGTTCTGGTCCGCCGCGGTCGCCGCTGCTGCCAACAAGTCGACAAACGTGTGGTGTGCCTGGTCCATCAGCGGTATATCCAGCGCCAGTGCATCGCTCCATGAGAGTGTGTCGGCGCGCGTGTCGTATATGTCCAAGGTCGGGTCTCCGGAAGTTGCGTGCTGAGCCTAAGTCTGTGTGGGGAGTCACACTTTGATGCAGGTCACAAGATGGGCATACAGGCCCGTCGATAATGCTGCTCACCATGACGAGTTCTTTTTCTCCTCCCAGCCTGACCCGGTGCGACGCGCTGCAACCTGCCCTGCAACAGCAAGGCTATGCGGTGCTAGCGCCCGCGCTGGTGTGCGAAATGGCGGCCATTGCGGCACCTGCGATGCAGGCATGGCAGGGCCTTTGGAACGACCTGCCACCCGACCACTACTTGCGCGATGGTGGCCGCTATCGGACGCGGCGCCATTCCTGTTTCACGATCAACGGTGACGCGGTGGACCTGGTCGCACACCGGCCGCATTGGCAATCCGTCGACTACAACGCACTGCATGGCGGTATGCAGCGCCACTTTGAGCCCATGGATGTGCAGATGTCGGCGGATGTGCAGTGGCTGCGCCTACTGACCTGGCTGGGGCGGGAATGTTCGGTTTTGAAGGGTGAACAAACCTGGTACACGGAAGCGCACCAATTCCGCATTGACACCACCGATGGCATAGGCCGCCCCACGCCCGAAGGTGCGCACCGCGATGGTGTCGATTTGGTGGCTGTGTTTCTGGTGGATCG
This sequence comes from Rhodoferax sp. P2_H8_2, assembly GCF_056403235.1. Taxonomy (NCBI): domain Bacteria; kingdom Pseudomonadati; phylum Pseudomonadota; class Betaproteobacteria; order Burkholderiales; family Comamonadaceae; genus Rhodoferax; species Rhodoferax sp. P2_H8_2. Next base: position 105,471 of record NZ_JBFUFW010000001.1, on the reverse strand, counting down.
CTATGCGGTCAAGGGCGGTGAGACCCGGGTGTTTGAGGCCGACGGCCCGAATGGCCAGCGTTTTACGCTGACAGAACCCTGGTCATTGCTTTTGCTGGACGATGCCCGCGTGATTCATGAGTCCACCCCCATCCAACCCTTGAGCGAAGGGGCTTATCGCGACACACTGGTTGTCACGCTGCGAGCGGGTGGTTTTCAGGGGGCGTGAGCAGGCGCTGCATTAGCTCGCGCACGCTGCGGATCTGGTTGCCAAAGGGCAGCGTGCCTGCGCCTCGGAAGAACAGACCCTTCTTCACATCGCCACGCAATGCAGCGGCCAGCTGGTTGTCGATGCAGAACTGCCCCCAGCCTTGCAAGCCATCGCGCAGGCCGCACTGTGCCAGGCAGTCAAAGCTTTTGGTGCAGCGGGCTTTCACATGCGCCACTGCCTGCAGCTTGGGTTCGATTTTCAGATAGGCGCGTAGCCAGGGCGTGTTCACCGCGCGTGCTGGCAGGCCAGCCACGCTGGTGAATTCCACCAGGTATTCCACGCGCGCTTCTGCCAGCACGCGCTTGAACTCGGCATGTGCATCGCTTTCTTCTGTCACGGCAAAGGCAGTGCCCAATTGCACCGCGGACGCGCCCAGCGATTGCAGACGCGCAATGTCTTCAAAGCAGGATATGCCGCCGGCCGCAATCAACGGGATTTCCTTTTCATAGCCCGCATCCTTGAAAAATTGCCGAACCTGCGGAATGACGTTTTCAAAATCAAAGCGTGTATCACCCAAGTCTGCAATCTTGGCTGCTCCCAGATGACCGCCGGCCAGGCGCGGGTGCTCAATGACGATGGCATCTGGCAGGCGCTTCTTGCGCTCCCATTTCTTGATCAGCAATTGCACGCCACGCGCGTCGGACAGGATGGGAATCAGTGCGACTTTGGGGTGGTCTATGGCGAGATCCGGCAGGTCCAGCGGCAAGCCCGCGCCGACGACGATGGCGTCAATTCCGGCTTCCAGTGCGCGGGTGACGGACGCTGCGTATTCGCTGACGGCTCGCATTACATTGATGGCCAGCATGCCGCGTCCCCGCGATAGTTCCCTCGCAGCTGCTATTTCGCGGTCTATGGCCTGCAGGTTGGCTTGGTTGATACCCGCCTTGGCGGCGTCACCCGGTGCCAGCTCCCGCGTGCTGTCCATCAGGTCCGGGTAACGGCGCCGCAGATCCACGCTGGAGAGCGTACCCATACCACCCAAGGCGGCCACGCTGCCCGCTAGGCGGTGCCCCGAAATGCCGATACCCATGCCGCCCTGCACGATGGGCAGCAGCGTGTGGTCGCCCAGCTGCAGAGCGGTTAGTCCGCTGTGGTGAAGCCAGTCGGCAGACTCCTGGGTGAGTTGCGGATGCGTGTCATGTGTGGTGGTCATGGTTGCTAAGGCTGCTCAAGGTACAAGCAAGCAGCTTAGGTCAGGCTTGCTGCCCGACTATTGAGATGGGTCAAACCCAGTGCTCAAATAGAAACTTGGCCCTTGGTAATGCAAGGGTGATGGGATTTCTATTGACGCACGTCTGCAACGGGCTCACTACCAAAATCTGGCCGATTCAAGAAGGCAATGACCTTTTGCGCAGCATCGGCAGGGCTGCTGAGCTGCTTGCCGCTGTGCATTCCAGCAAACATCGCAACATCCGGAAATTTGGCAGGGTCGCTGGTGCGCAATTGCACCTGCATGTCGGTGTCGATCACGCCGGGTGCCAGCGAGCACACTTTGGCACCGTTCTCCAGCTGCGCTTCGTCCAAAGCGACGCAGCGGGTGAAGTGGTCCATGCCCGCCTTGGCGGCGCAATACGACGCAGACGACGCCATCGCGCGCCGTCCCAGGCCCGAGGAAATATTGAGCACCTTGCGCTGCGTATTCCAGTTGCGGGTCATGCCCAAAAACGCGGCGGTGAGCTGCATAGGCGCTTCCAGACCCACGCGCAATGCAGTCGCAAGCTCTGTGGGGCTCGCATCGCGCAGCGGCACCATCGCCGAAATCAGCGCGGCATTGTTGATCAACGTCACGCTGGCGATTGTCTGGGGGTCGATGTTGGCAAACCAGGCGCTCAGCGCAGTGGCGACCGCCTCGCCGTGTGCCAGATCCCGTGGCCACTGCTCCAACTGTGCGCCTGCGCGTTGCGCTTCTTCCGCCAGTTGCGCGTTGGTGTTTCGGGAGATGCACAACAGGCGCGCCGTGGGTGACAACAGTTGTTGGGCAATGGCCAGACCCATGCCGCGGGAGGCGCCAGTGATGATGGTGAGGTGGTGCATAAATAATTTTAGTCAGTTGGGGTCAGAGCACATCACTTCGTGAGTGGTCTGACCCGCAAGTCTTCAATACGCGACGGCCTGGCCGTCCTTGCGCGGGTCAGAGCCTGCGACATAGCTGCCACCAAGGCGTTGAATTAACTGCGCACCGCCGAACGCGAAAACGCCGTTGCCGGTTTCGATGCTGATCTCGTGCCCCAAATCCCGCAGGCCTTGTACGACGGCCGGATCAAAGCCCGGTTCCAGTGCCACTTTTCGGCCGTTCACTACACGCCAGCGCGGCGCGTTGGCCGCCGCCTGCGGATTCTGGCCATGGCGCAATATGCGCATCGCCATCTGCACATGGCCTTGTGACTGCATGGGCCCGCCCATCACGCCGAAGGCCATTTGCGGCGTGCCGTCGGCGTGCATCGCGAAGCCCGGAATGATGGTGTGCGATGGGCGCTTGCTTCCGCTCACTTGGTTGGCGTGCCCGGGCTGCAGTGTGAAACCCGCAGCACGGTTTTGCAAGCTGATGCCGGTGCCGGGCACCACGACGCCGGAGCCAAAGCCCATATAGTTGCTCTGAATAAATGACACCATCATGCCGCTGGCATCGGCCGTGGTTAGGTACACCGTGCCACCCGGTCGCGGTGCGCCGAAGGTGGGCGCCCCCGCCTTGTTGGGGTCTATCAATCGAGCGCGCTGTTGCAAGTAGCCGGGTTGCAGCAAGTCGTAGGTAGACAGCCGCATATGCGCTGGGTCAGCGTTGAACTGCTGCAGATCCGCCAGCGCCAGCTTCATCGCCTCTATGCACAGGTGCACGGTGCGTAAATCGTCAACGCCGTCGGTGTCCCAGTGCGCCAGCATGCCCAGCGCCATCAGCGTGGCGATGCCCTGGCCGTTCGGTGGAATTTCGTGCACCACGCTGCTGCCAAATTTTTGCGAGATCGTGCCGCACCAATCGACTTGGTGGTTGGCCAGATCGGCCAGTGTCAGCGCACCGCCGTGTAGCTTTGCATGCGCCACCATGGCCTGTGCCAAATCGCCGCGGTAAAAGTCTTCGCCCGCGCTTTGTGCAATGCGCTCCAGCGTCTGCGCGAGCGCCGGGTTTTTGAAAGTCTGTCCTGCCAAGGGAGCAGAACCGTTGGGCGCAAAGCATTCTGCAAAGCCGGGCTGATCGCCCAGTCGTTGCAAGCCGAGTTGCCACAGCGTAGCGATGATGGGGGATACCGGAAAGCCGCTGCGCGCATAGTCCACCGCAGGCGCGGCCAGTTCGGTCAGCGGCTTGCTGCCAAAGCGTTTGTTCAACGCCACCCAGGCCGAGACTGCGCCGGGTACGGTGACCGATTCCCAGCCGCGCTCCGGCATGGTGGTTTGGCCTGCAAAACGTTCGGGTGTCCATGCTGCAGGAGAGCGCCCGCTGGCGTTGAGTCCATGCAGTTCCTTGCCATCCCAAACGATCGCAAACGCATCGCTGCCTGCACCGCAGCCTGTGGGCTCGACGACGGTCAGTGTCATTGCTGCAGCCAGCGCCGCGTCCATCGCGTTGCCACCGCGTTGCAACACCTGTAACCCGGCTTGCGCGGCGAGTGGGTGAGAAGTGCTGACCACATTGCGGCCCAGCACCGGTGAGCGGGCCGAAGCATAAGGTTGCGAAAAATTCACGTTTCGGCCCCTTCCACCAGAAAGCGTACGCGCCGCACGCCGTTCCAGGCGTCGGCATCGAGCCGGAACGCCAGCGTTACCTTCGCCGGCAGCGGCTCGGTGTGGCCAAACCAGATGCCGTCTACGGGTTGGCCCTGGTGCTTGAGTTTCAGCGACAGGTGTTTCTCGCCGACCAGCCGCTGGGAAATGACTTCCACTTCTTCGCTGAAGGTGGGTGGCGCAAAGCCTTGGCCCCATACTTCCTTGTGCAGCGCATCCACCAGCTCCACGCGCATGTACTCGGGTGCCAGCGCGCCATCGGTTTCCAGTTTGCGCGTCAGCGTCGCCGCATCCAGCCACTCTTGTGCGACTTCCATCAGGCCTTGCTCGAAGTCGTCAAAGTGTTCCTCGTTGATCGTACAACCCGCCGCCATCGCGTGGCCGCCAAAGCGCAGCAACACGCCGGGGTAGCGTTTGGCCACCAGGTCCAGCGCGTCGCGCAGATGAAAGCCGGGGATGGAACGACCCGAGCCTTTGAGTTCGTGTTCCTTGCCCGGCGCCTGGCTGGCAGCGAACACAAAACTGGGGCGATGCAACTTGTCCTTGATGCGCGAGGCGACGATGCCCACAACGCCTTCGTGGAAATCCGGATCGAACACGCAGATCGCCGGCGGCGGCTCATCGCCTTCGTCGAACAACGACTCGACGATGTCCATCGCCTGGTCGCGCATATCGCCCTCGATCACGCGGCGCTCGCGGTTGATGCCGTCCAGCATTTTGGCCAGTTCGTCGGCGCGCGCAGCGTCGTCGGTCAGCAGGCATTCAATGCCCAGCGTCATGTCCGACAAACGGCCTGCCGCATTGATGCGCGGGCCCAAAGCGAAGCCGAAGTCAAACGTGGTGGCGGTCGCCGCATTGCGCCCCGATGCTACAAAAAGGCTAGCTAGTCCCGCAGGCAGGGCGAGCGCTCTGACCCGCTTCAATCCTTGGGCTACGAGGCGGCGGTTATTCGCATCCAGCTTCACGACGTCGGCCACAGTGCCGAGTGCAACCAGCGGCAGCAGCACGTCCAATTTCGGTTGCGTGTTCGCGTCGAACACGCCACGGGTACGCAACTCGGAGCGCAATGCCATCAGCACATAAAACATCACACCGACACCAGCGATGGACTTGCTGGCAAAGGTGCAACCCGGCTGGTTGGGGTTGACGATTACATCCGCATCCGGGAGCGTCTGCCCCGGCAAGTGGTGGTCGGTCACCAACACTTGCAAGCCCAGTTCTTTCGCGGTGGCCACGCCTTCGACGCTGGCAATGCCGTTGTCCACAGTGATCAGCACATCAGCGCCTTGCGCCTTGACCCGCTTCGAGATCGGCGACGTCAGCCCGTAGCCGTCGATCACGCGATCTGGCACCAGGTAATCCACATGCTTGGCGCCCAACAGGCGCAGGCCGCGCACGGCGACCGCGCAGGCAGTGGCACCGTCGCAGTCGTAGTCAGCGACGATGCACAGGTGCTTGTCGGCGGCAATCGCATCGGCCAGCAAGACGGCGGCGTGGTCCAGGCCCAGCATGGTTGAGGGAGGCAACAGTTTCGCCAGTGCATCGTCCAGCTCGTCGGTGCTGGTGACGCCGCGCGCGGCGTACAGGCGGGCCAGCAGCGGATGGATACCGGCCTGCTCCAGGGTCCACACGCTGCGCGGTGGGATGTCTCGGGTCACGATGTGCATAGGGATGTCAAAAATTCTTGGGGTGATAGGGGGGTGATGCGGCGTTGCAGCCGCTGCCATAACGTGAGCGGCTGGCGCGTGAAAGTGATGGCTTGGGTATCGCTGCATAGCGTCACTTGCAAGGCCTCGCCTTGCTGCAAGCGTTGCACATCGTGCGCCAGCGTGCTGCTGTCCAGCGCGTGCCAGGCCATCACCCAGGCAGCGGCATCGTCTTGCAGTGCGGGGGAGCGCAAAGCATCGCGCAGGCTGAGTGGCGCAGCGGCCTTGGCGTGCCAGGCTTCGTCCGGCGTCCCGGTGCCGCTGACCCAGAAGGCATTGACGGCGGGCAGCTTGAAGTGCGCGCGCTGGTCGTTGACCGCGTGGGTGTACAGCAGCATCTGCATTTCGTTTTGCAGGCGGCGCAGCATCTTGGCCTGTTCCTGGCGTGGCATCCAGGCGTCCACGCTTTGGCCGCTGACCCGGTCTAACGAAGCCGTGGGCAGATCCACAAACACCGTGCCATGGGCCAACCAACGGGAATGGGTTTGCTCCGGGGCGGGCGAAAACAGCGTGATGCCGTCTTCGGCGAAGAACGGTTGCATGGCTTGCAACAACTGGTCGGCATCGTGCGGCGTCAGCGCCAGGTGCACCGGGTCGGTCATCTCCACGTGGTCGGAATGGATGGTCCAGTGGCAAGGTGTGACCCAGGCCCAGCCGCGCGGGCCATGCAAGCCTGTCAGGCCGCGCTGGCGCGCTTCATCGGCGGCCCAGGGGATCAGGCCGTCGGCGCCATTCAAGCCTGCGGCTTGGGCTTGCAGGCGCTCAGCCAGCGGCGTCAGGTCGGTGGCGGCACCATGCAAATGGCTGGTCTGGCTTAACATCTGTAACAGCTGCGCAAGATACGGCAGCTCCAGCCGTTTCAGGGCATCCCGGCAGTGGGGCCCCGGCGGCGCGGCAAAGGTGATCAGCGTGTGCATGGCGACATTGTCCGGTATCGAACGGATTGTGGGCTGTGCTAATGCCACAATCCCCCCGTGAAACATCTTCCCTACGAACTTCGCATCGGCTGGCGCTACACGCGCGCAGGCCGGGCCACCCGCAAAAACGGCTTCATTTCCTTTATCTCTGGCGTCTCCATGCTGGGCATTGCGCTGGGCGTCGCGGCCCTGATCATTGTGCTCAGTGTGATGAACGGCTTTCAGAAGGAAGTGCGCGACCGCATGCTGGCCGTGGTCTCCCACATCGAAATCTATGCCGCAGGCGGCCAGGCGCTGCCCGATGTGCAGCAGACGCTGACGCAGTCCAAGGCCAACCCCGCTGTCATCGGTGCTGCCCCTTTCATCGCAGCCCAGGCACTGCTGGCGCGCGGTGAGGACATGAAAGGCATCATGGTCCGGGGTATTGATCCGGCGCTGGAGTCGCAGGTGACCGATCTGGCGACCGGCGAACAGGCTGCAGTGTTGCAAGGTCTGCGCAGTGGTGAATTTGGCGTGGTGCTAGGCGCCGAGCTGGCGCGCTCGTTGGGCGTGCATGCGGGTGACAAGGTGACGCTGGTTGCACCCAGTGGTCAGGTGACGCCCGCTGGCGTGGTGCCGCGCCTCAAGCAATTGACCGTGATGGGAACTTTTGATTCCGGCCACTTTGAATACGATTCGGCGCTGGCGATGGTGCATGTGGATGATGCGGCGAAGATTTTCCGGCTCGAGGGCCCGTCGGGCGTACGCCTGAAACTGAAGGATCTGCACCAGGCGCGCGAAGTTGCAGACGAACTGACCAAAACGCTGGGCGGTGACGTGTTTGTGCGCGACTGGACGCGCCAGAACCGCACCTGGTTTGCCGCCGTGCAGGTCGAGAAACGCATGATGTTCATCATCCTGACGCTGATCGTCGCCGTCGCCGCGTTCAATCTGGTCAGCACGCTGGTGATGACCGTGACAGACAAGCGCGCCGATATTGCGATCTTGCGTACGCTGGGCGCCAGCCCGGCCAGCATCATGGGCATCTTCGTAGTGCAAGGTGCGATGGTGGGCGTGATCGGTACGCTGGCCGGTCTGCTGCTCGGCTTGGGCGTCGCGTTCAATATCGATGTGATCGTGCCCGCCCTGGAGCGCTTGCTGCACGCGAACTTTTTGCCGCAAGACATTTACCTGATCAGCCGCATGCCCAGCGATCCACAGCAATCTGACATTCTTCCGGTGGCCGTGATTTCGCTGCTCATGGCGTTTGTCGCCACGCTATATCCCAGCTGGCGTGCTTCCCAAGTGAACCCTGCAGAGGCGTTGCGTTATGAGTGATATGACCCCCACGCTCCACCGCTCAAGCGGGTCGCTGCCCCCCGAGGGGGCCCTCGCGGCTCGGGGCGGCCCAGCGCCGCTCGACCAAGTTTTATTGCAATGCCGCGGCTTGACCAAGCACTTTCACGAGGGCCGTCTGGACGTCACGGTGTTGCACGGCGTCGACCTCGATGTGCGGCGCGGCGAAACGCTGGCCATCGTCGGAACCTCCGGCTCTGGCAAAAGCACGTTGCTGCACTTGCTGGGAGGGCTGGACGCTCCGACCAGCGGCACGGTGACCTTGCATGGCCAGGCATTGGCGGGACTGTCAGCCGCCGAGCAAGGCCATTTGCGCAACCGGCATCTGGGTTTTGTTTACCAGTTTCACCACCTGCTGCCCGAGTTCAGTGCATTGGACAATGTTGCCATGCCATTGACAATTCGGCGTGTAGCGCCCGCAGAATGTGCGCAAGCAGCTATGAAAATGCTAGCAAGCGTGGGCTTGGCCGATCGGGCTCACCACCGTCCGGCCGAGCTGTCGGGGGGCGAACGCCAGCGCGTGGCGATTGCGCGCGCGCTGGTGACGCAGCCCGATTGCGTGCTGGCCGATGAGCCCACAGGCAACCTGGACCGCACCACCGCTGACAGTGTGTTTTCGCTGATGATGGATTTGGCGAAGCAGCAGGGCACGGCCTTTGTGGTGGTTACGCACGACACGACCATTGCAGAGCGCTGCCAGCGGCGCCTGAGCCTGGTGCAAGGGCGGTTAGCCGAAGCGGAAACGCGCAGCGCGTAATTTCGCATGTGGATTGACACCCACTGCCATCTGGATGCACCGGAGTTTGGGGCGGAGATGCCCGCCATCCGTGCGCAAGCAGCTATCAAAGGTGTAGCGCACTGTGTGATTCCGGCAGTGGAGGTCAGCAACTTCGAGACCGTGCGGGCGCTGGCCCATACGCATGGCGACAGCTACTGCCTGGGAATTCACCCGCTGTATGTAGCGCAAGCGTCCGATGCCGATTTGCAGACCCTGGATGCGACCTTGCAAAAACTGATCGACGATCCGCGCCTGGTGGCGGTCGGTGAAATTGGGCTGGACTTCTTTGTGCCTGAACTCCAGCTCAGCCCCCTGCGTGAAAAGCAGGAACACTTCTACCGCGAGCAACTCAAGCTGGCGCGTCGCTATGGGTTACCCGTGGTGTTGCACGTTCGGCGCTCGGCAGACCGCCTGCTCAAACACCTGAGAGAAGTCGGGCAGGGTGACTACACATGGTCGGGCATTGCCCATGCCTTCAACGGCAGCGCGCAGCAGGCGCAGGCGTTTATCGATCTGGGCTTCAAGCTGGGCTTTGGCGGCGCAGTGACGTTTGAGCGCGCGCTGCAGTTGCGCCATCTGGCAGAGAACCTGCCGCTGGAGAGCATCGTGATGGAAACTGACGCACCCGACATTCCGCCGCATTGGCTTTACACGACTGCCGGGCAGCGCGCAGAAGGACAGGCGCAGGGGCGCAACACGCCGGGAGAGCTGCCGCGCATTGCCGAAGTAATTGCCAGCCTGCGCGGCATTTCCATGGCAGCCCTGGCCAAAGCCACTACGCGCAATGCCTGCCAAGCGTTGCCGCGATTGACGGCCTTGTATTTACCCGCTTGACGGGTCTACTGCCGTTGTCCATACTGGCTTTGTGAACGCGTTGGAACGATTCATCATGGCCACAGTGCTGGTGCTTGCGCACGCGCTGGGGCAAGCGCAGCCCATTGTTTTGCGCACCGCAGCCCAAGAAGGTTCTGCGCCCAAGTTCATTGAATGGGAAGGCAGCGTGCAAGGCCATTGCCCTGACATCTTGCGTGCACTGGAGAAAGTCGATCCCCAGCTCCGATTTGAGCTCGCAACCATACCTACTTCTATCAAGCGCCTGGAGAGCCATCTGAAAGAGGGCCGCCTGGACATTGCGTGTGCGCTGCTCGATACGCCGCTGCGCAACGAGATCGCTTACCGTATTTCCACACCGCTGTTTCTGCTGCGCGAACGTCTGGTTGGCCGCATCGACGAAACGCTGCAGATACACAGCTTGAAGGAGCTCGCCGATACCGGCGATATGGTGGCTACGCAGACCGGGGCGAGTTACGCTGAAAGTTTGCGCGGCCAGGGCGCCAAGGTGGACGAAAGCACTGGCGACAGTGCGGTGGCGCTGCGCAAACTGGTGGGCGGAAGGGTGCGCTTTTATTACACCAATGAGCTGACTGGTGCGTATTACATCCGTACCGGCAAGCTGGAGACGCAGCTGCGCCTGATGCCCGGCATCTTGCAAGAGACACCCAGTTATCTGTGGGTCAGCCGCAAAGTGGACGAAGCCACCGTGCAGCGGCTGGAGCGCGCCGTGGCCCGGCTCCAGAAAGATGGCGTGCTCGACAAAATCTACCGTAGCTATCTCAACAAGCAGTAAACCGTGCTCCCCGGGGCCTTGCTGGTATAAATCCCCATGGCAAAACCCCAGGCATTTGAATTTCCCGAAGTCAATTTCTCCGAAGAGGGGCCGATCCGCCATCTGCATCTGGGCAGTGAATGGATTCAGGGTTCGATGCTGGTGGACGCGCCGACGGTACTGGTGCATGAATATATTCAGCGCATGATGGCCTGGTTGCTGTTTGTGGAACCCGACAGCGTGGCCAAGCGCCAGGCGCTGCAGCTGGGGTTGGGTGCGGGGTCGCTGACCAAGTTTTGCCACAAGGAATTGAAGATGAAGACCACGGCGATTGAACTGAACCCCCAGGTGCTGCACGCCTGCCGGGGCTGGTTCAAGTTGCCGGCCGACAATGCGCGGATGCGCGTAGTGCTGGCCGATGCGGCGCTGGAGATCCAGCAACCCCAATGGCTTGGCGCGGTGGATGCATTGCAGGTTGATCTGTATGACGAGGAGGCTGCCGCGCCCGTGCTGGATAGCGTGGACTTCTACCGCAATTGCCGAGCGACATTGACGGAAGAGGGCTGCATGACCGTCAACCTGTTTGGGCGCCACTCCAGCTATGGCAAGAGCGTGGAGAAGATGAAAGAGGCCTTTGGTGACGATGCGCTGTGGGCCTTCAAGCCCACGCGTGAAGGCAATACGGTGGTGCTGGCCCAGCGCACACCGTCACGTCCCAAGCGCAACGTACTGATGGAACGGGCTGAGAAAATCAAAGCGCAATGGGCGCTGCCCGCGGACAAATGGGTTCGTGTTTTTAAACCAGAAGCATCATGAACACACACACTAAAACGCCGCCTCCGGCGGTAGCGCATCGCGGTCCGCTGGACTGGCACACGCTGGTGCAATGGCTGCGCACCGACGGTGTTATCTCTGTGGAAGAAGCCGAGCGCACCATCAAACGCTGCTCGCAGGCTGAAAGCGCGCAGCACCCACTGGTGCGCCTTGCCAGTGTGTCCATGCGGCGCGAAGCCGATGGCAAACCGTTGGACGTGGAGACACTGACCCAGTGGCTGGCCGCCCGCTCCGGCATGGCCTACTTGCGCATCGACCCGTTGAAGGTCGAAGTGGGCAAGGTGTCCGACGCAATGAGCGCCGCTTATGCCGAGCGACACAAGATTTTGCCGGTGATCACCACGCCCAGCGAAGTGACGATAGCCACTGCCGAGCCCTATGTGACGGACTGGGTCGGCGAAGTGGAACGCCAGTCGCGCCGCAGCGTGCGCCGCGTACTGGCCAGCCCGCAGGAAATTCATCGCTATACGGCTGAGTTCTATGCGCTGGCCAAGTCGATTCGCAATGCCAGCAAATCCGGCGTCAACAATGGGGCAAGCTTTGAGCAGCTGGTAGAGCTGGGCAAAACCAACAAACAGCTCGATGCCAACGACCAGGGCGTGGTGCAGGTGGTGGACTGGCTCTGGCAATACGCGTTTGACCAGCGTGCCAGTGACATCCATCTGGAACCACGGCGCGAGCAGGGCGTGATCCGTTTCCGTATCGACGGTGTGCTGCACCCGGTCTACCAGATGCCCATGGGCGTGCACAACGCGATGACCGCGCGCATCAAGCTGCTGGGGCGTATGGATGTGATCGAAAAGCGGCGTCCGCTGGACGGCCGTATCAAAACCCGCAATCCGCGCGGCGACGAAGTGGAAATGCGTATTTCCACTTTGCCCACCGCCTTCGGCGAGAAGATGGTGATGCGGATTTTTGATCCGGACAACACCGTCAAGGATCTGGATGCACTGGGTTTTGCGAGCCACGATGCAGAACGCTGGGAGGCGCTGGTCAAACGCCCGCACGGCATCATCCTGGTGACCGGCCCTACCGGTTCCGGCAAGACCACCACGCTGTATTCCACGCTCAAGCGTGTGGCAACGGAAGAGGTCAATGTGTCCACGGTGGAAGACCCGATCGAAATGATTGAGCCTTCGTTCAACCAGACCCAGGTGCAACCGCAACTGGATTTTGGTTTTCCGCAGGGTCTGCGCGCGTTGATGCGGCAAGACCCGGACATCATCATGGTCGGCGAAATTCGCGATCTGGAAACTGCTGAGATGGCGGTTCAGGCGGCGCTGACCGGGCACTTGGTTTTCTCGACGCTGCACACGAATGACGCGCCTTCTGCGATCACGCGTTTGATGGAGTTGGGTATTCCTGCGTACCTGATCAATGCGACCTTGTTGGGTGTATTGGCGCAGCGACTTGTGCGCACTTTCTGCAAAGCCTGCCGTACGCGCGATGAAACGATGACACGCGAAGCCTTGCAAGAGATGGTCAAGCCATGGCAGATCAACGGTGGCTTCAAGCCCTACAAGCCGGTAGGTTGCGTGGAATGCCGCATGACCGGCTTCTCGGGCCGTATGGGCTTGTATGAGTTGTTGACGGTCACGGAGGCGTTCAAGGACCGCGTGACCACCGCGCCGGGCATCGATGCCCTGCGTCGGCAAGCAGTGACGGATGGCATGCGCCCCTTGCGCCTTGCCGGCGCACTGCGTGTGGCGGAGGGGCAGACCACGATAGAGGAGGTTTTGTCCTCCACGCCACCGCTTTGACTTGGAGCCAAAGGAGACCGTATGCGTGATATCGACATTGCCTGGAGCCGGCGTGCGGTGCTGCAAAGTGGTGCATTGGCGGTTGGCAGCAGTCTTGCCGGTGGTGCTTGGGCGCAGACCCCGTGGCCCGCAAAACCCATCCGCTTGGTGGTTCCGTTTGCGCCCGGCGGCAGCTCCGAAATCGTTGCCCGCGCCGTGGCAGGGGAAATGGCCAAGACGATAGGACAGAACGTCTTTGTCGAAAACAAGCCGGGCGCTGCGGGCAATATTGCGATGCAGGAAGTGGCCAACTCCACCGATGAGCACACCATCATCCTGGGCCACATTGGAACGCTGGCGGTCAACCCCTTCATCTTTGCCAAGCTGCCTTACGACCCGCTGAAGGACTTTGCACCGATCACGCTGGTCTCTAAAGTGCCCAGCCTGTACGTGGTGCATCCGGACTTGCCGGTGAAAAACCTCAAGGAGTTTGTTGCCTACATGAAGGCGCGTCCGGGCCAGCTTAACTATGGTTCTGCAGGGAACGGCAGCGCGGGGCATCTCGCCTTTGAATACCTGAAGATGGTGAGTGAAACCTTCATTCTGCATGTGCCCTACCGTGGCACCGGGCCCATGCTGACAGATCTGATGGCCGGGCGTTTGCAGGCGGCTTCGGTGGGGGCACCTGCCTTGCTGCCGTTTATCAAGGCGGGCAAGCTGCGTTGTATTGCCACTGGCACTACCAGCCGCTTGTCGCAATTGCCCGATGTGCCAACGGTGGCCGAGCAGGGCTACAAAGGCTTTGAGATGACGCAGTGGTACGGGCTCCTGACACCTGCGCGCTGGCAAAAGTCGAATCTGGCAAAGCTGGAGGCGCAAGCCATTGCGGCCACGCAGAGTACCGTGGTCAGCGACAAACTGGGCCAGGAAACAGCGCTGGCGGTGGGCAACAGCGCTACCGCTTTTGGTGCATTCATCCGCGCGGAGCAGGCACGCTGGAAACCGGTGATTGCGCGCGCGGCAATCAAGCCCGAAGGAATTTAAGACGGCGCTGTTTTTGCCACAGGTGCGGATTTTCGCGCATGCCAATATGGGGAAACCCGTAGTGCATGACGACAACTACACATTGCCTTCGCAGTAAGCCTTGCCTCAGGGTTTTCCGGGCAGAATGTGCCACCGGGTATTACTCGAGGAGACATTGGATGAATATTAAAAGTCAAAAAGACTTCTTCTCCGGCGTGATGTTCATGGGCGTGGGCGTGGCCTTCGCTTGGGGCGCTGCTGGTTACACCATCGGCAACGGCGCACGCATGGGTCCGGGCTACTTTCCGCTGGTGCTGGGCATCTTGCTGGCTATTTTGGGCGGCATCATCACCTTCACTGCGTTGGTGGTTGAAACCGTGGACGGAGACAAGATCGGCTCCTTCGCTTGGAAGCCCCTGTTCTTCATCATCATGGCCAATGTGGTGTTTGGCGCCTGCATTGGCGGTCTGCCCAGCATTGGGTTGCCACCCATGGGGCTGGTGATTGGCATCTTTGCATTGACCTTTATTGCCAGCAATGCGGGTGACGAATTCAATCTCAAGGAAGTGATTATTCTGGCCGTTCTGCTGAATGTGCTGAGTTACTTCGCGTTCATCGTCCTGCTCAAGCTGCAGTTCCCGGTTTTGCCCGGTTTCGTCACCGCGCTGTTTGCGGCCTAAGGGGAACACCATGGATCTGTTTAACAATCTCGCGCTCGGTTTTGGTGTTGCGTTCACTGCGCAAAACCTGATGTACGCATTCATTGGCTGCCTGTTGGGCACGTTGATCGGTGTGCTCCCGGGCATTGGCCCGTTGGCAACCATCGCGATGCTGCTGCCAGCAACTTATGCGCTGCCACCGGTTGCGGCGCTGATCATGCTGGCGGGCATTTACTACGGCGCGCAGTACGGTGGCTCCACCACTGCGATCCTGGTCAATCTGCCGGGTGAGTCTTCCTCAGTCGTGACGACGATTGACGGCTACCAGATGGCCCGGCAAGGGCGAGCGGGTCCGGCCCTGGCAGCTGCGGGACTGGGTTCCTTTTTTGCGGGTTGCGTGGGCACATTGATATTGGCAGCCTTTGCTGCACCGCTGACGGAGCTGGCTTTCAAGTTCGGCCCGGCGGAATATTTCTCGCTAATGATTTTGGGACTGATCGGCGCCGTGGTGCTGGCCTCGGGCTCATTGGTCAAAGCGGTGGCCATGATCGTGCTGGGTCTGCTGCTGGGCATGGTTGGCACGGACGTGAACTCTGGCGTCGCGCGCTTCAGCTTTGACATCGCGGAGCTGACCGACGGCATTGGCTTCATCGTGATCGCGATGGGCGTGTTCGGTTATGGTGAAATCATCAGCAATCTTTCCAAGCACGAAAGCGAGCGCGAAATCTTCACGGCCAAGGTGACCGGCCTGATGCCGACCAAGGAAGATTTCAAGAACATGTTCCCGGCGGTTTTGCGCGGTACGGCTCTAGGTTCGCTGTTGGGAATTCTGCCCGGTGGTGGCGCCGTGATGGCCGCGTTTGCCGCATACACCCTCGAAAAGAAGACCAAGCTTCGTCCGGGTGAGGTTCCATTCGGTAAAGGCAATATCCGGGGTGTAGCCGCACCGGAGTCGGCGAACAACGCGGGCTCGCAGACATCGTTTATTCCGCTGCTGACGCTGGGCATTCCCCCCAACGCCGTGATGGCTCTGATGGTCGGAGCGATGACCATTCACAACATCCAGCCCGGCCCGCAGGTGATGACCAACAACCCTGAGCTGTTCTGGGGCCTGATTGCGTCGATGTGGATTGGCAATCTGATGCTGATCGTTTTGAACCTGCCGTTGATCGGCATCTGGATCAAGCTGTTGAGCGTTCCCTACCGCTGGTTGTTTCCATCCATCGTGCTGTTCTGTGCGATTGGCGTCTATTCGACCAACAACAACACCTTCGACATCTGGATGGTGGCGATATTCGGCATCATTGGCTATCTGTTCATCAAGCTGGGGGCAGAGCCCGCGCCGCTGTTGCTGGGCTTCATCCTGGGGCCGATGATGGAAGAGTATCTGCGTCGTGCACTGCTGCTGTCGCGCGGCGACTGGAGCGTGTTCGTCACGCGTCCGCTATCGGCCAGCTTGCTGGCAGCCGCTGCGCTGCTCCTGATCGTAGTGCTGATGCCATCGGTCAAGGCCAAGCGCGAAGAAGCGTTCGTCGAGGATTGAGCCTTTCAGGCGACCTGCCCGCCGTGCGGGCAGGTTCTAAATAGCCTTTGACAATTGGGTTGATTAAATCAATTAACCCACTAAATGGCCGGCAAGCCCTAAGATTCAGCCTGTTCATGTTCAGAACAGCAACTTTTAGAGGAATCCACCATGTCTTTGATCAACACACAAGTACAACCCTTCAAGACCGAAGCCTTCCATAACGGCAAGTTCGTTCCCGTGACCAACGAGACCCTGAAGGGCAAGTGGTCTGTGCTGATTTTCATGCCGGCTGCCTTCACGTTCAACTGCCCCACCGAAGTGGAAGACGCAGCTGACAACTACGCTGAATTCCAGAAGGCCGGTGCCGAGGTTTACATCGTTACCACCGACACGCACTTCGCGCACAAGGTGTGGCATGAGACTTCTCCTGCTGTGGGCAAGGCCAAGTTCCCGCTGGTCGGCGACCCAACCCACGCGCTGACACGTGCGTTTGACGTGCATATCGACGAAGAAGGCTTGGCACTGCGCGGCACCTTCATCATCGACCCTACAGGCACGATCAAGACGCTGGAAATCCATTCCAACGAAATCGCCCGTGACGTCAAGGAAACCCTGCGCAAGCTGAAGGCTGCCCAGTACACCGCCGCTCACCCCGGCCAAGTGTGCCCAGCCAAGTGGAACGAAGGCGCCAAGACCATCACTCCTTCGCTGGATCTGGTCGGCAAGATCTAAGCTGGATCAAGTCACGGCAGAGCGCCTAGAAGCGCTCAGAAGCCGGACAGCGTCCTGGCGCGCGCGCGCCAGGCCGTCCGGCTTTTTTACGTCGAAAAATGGCTGCAGAGCGCATGGAATGTGCGTAAGCAGCTATCAATTTAATAGTATTCAAAAGGAAAGCCACCATGCTCGACGACACCCTCAAAGCCCAACTCGCCGCCTATCTGGAACGCGTGACGCTGCCGATCGAGATCGTGGCGTCTCTGGGCGACGATGACAACTCCGTGCAGATGCGCGAGTTGCTGCAAACCATTCAGACCGCCCGCAGCGACAAGATCACTGTCTCCTATGACGGCCAAGACGCACGCAAGCCTTCCTTCTCGCTGAAGCGCGCTGGCACTGCCACCAGTCTGCGCTTTGCGGGTCTGCCGCTGGGCCACGAATTCACATCGCTGGTATTGGCGCTGTTGTGGACTGGCGGTCACCCGCCCAAGGTGGAGCAGGATGTCATTGACCAGATCAAGGGTCTAGATGGTGATTTCAACTTTGAGGTCTACATGAGCCTCACCTGCCACAACTGCCCGGATGTCGTGCAGGCGCTGAGCCTGATGGCGATTCAGAATCCCAAGATCAAGACCACAGTGATCGAAGGCGGCGCGTTCCAGGATGAAGTCAACGCTCGCGAAATCATGGCTGTGCCCAGCGTCTACCTCAATGGCGCGCTGTTCGGCAATGGCCGCATGCTGGTCGAAGAGATTGTTGCCAAGCTCGACACTGGCGCTGCCGACAAAGACGCCGCCAAGCTCAATGCCAAAGACCCGTTCGACGTGCTGATCGTTGGCGGCGGCCCTGCCGGTGCAGCTGCAGCGGTGTACGCCGCACGCAAGGGCATTCGCGTGGGCGTGGCGGCAGAGCGCTTTGGCGGCCAGACCAACGACACGCTGGGCATTGAGAATTTCCCGTCCGTGCAGGAAACCGACGGCCCAAAGTTTGCCGCCGCACTGGAAGCGCAAACCCGCTCCTACGGCGTGGACATCATGAACCTGCAGCGCGCCGACAAGATCATCCCGGCCGCAGCGCCCGGTGGCTTTGCCGAAGTGGTGTTGGCCAATGGTGGCAGCCTGAAAGCCAAGACCGTCATCCTCTCGACCGGCGCGCGCTGGCGCAATGTCAATGTGCCCGGCGAAGCCGAGTACAAAAACAAGGGCGTGGCCTACTGCCCGCACTGCGACGGCCCGCTGTTCAAGGGCAAGCGCACGGCGGTCATCGGCGGTGGCAACTCCGGCGTCGAAGCCGCGATTGATCTGGCCGGTATCGTGGCCCATGTCACGCTGGTCGAGTTCGCCGATCAGTTGAAGGCCGATGCCGTGCTGGTCAACAAACTAAAGAGCCTGCCCAACGTGACCATCCACACCAATGCGCAAACGACGGAAATCACCGGTGCCGACGGCAAGGTCAACGGCTTGAAATTCAAGGATCGCGCGACAGGCGTGGAGCATCTGGTGGAGCTGGAAGGCGTGTTCGTGCAGATCGGTCTGATCCCCAACACCGAGTGGCTCAAGGGCACGGTGGCGCTGAGCAAGTTTGGCGAGATCGAAGTCGACGCCAAGGGCCACACCAATGTGCCAGGCGTGTTCGCGGCGGGCGATTGCACGACCGTGCCGTTCAAGCAGATCGTGATTGCGGCGGGGGATGGGTCGAAGGCGGCGCTCAGTGCGTTTGATCATTTGATCCGCTCTCCGCTAGTTGCTACTGCCTAGCAGCCCAGTTTCCGTTCGGGCTGAGCCTGTCGAAGCCGTTGGGTTCATTTGGACTCAGCGGCTTTTTCTATTGCGCCCGCAGCAGGCACGGCGTAAGCCCCTCCGCGAATGTCCTTCGCCCTGCGGGCTCCCCCTTGATTTGGCAAAACCCCAAGTCCACGCTGCGGGGCTCACCTGCTGCTGGAGACCTGCGCGGCTGTCAGTGGGGACTCTTTTCTTTTCACAAATCACCCAAATGGGGGATGCCCAAAGCACAGAAATCGGGTCAGAATCGCCTCGTGGCTAAGCCAAGCTGCATCTGACGCAGTGCAGGGTTTGTCGCTATTTTTAATAAAGCAAACTATTCAATGTCGGTAAGGGAAAGGGTCACTTTTTATGGTTAGTCTTGCCACGTTATCCCGCAATACCGTGCGGTATAAATTACGTTAAATTTCAAATGAAACGCAACAAAAATGCGGTGGTGTTGAATCCGCTTACGGGCACTTGGAAATGCGGTGACGGATTTTCTGATGTAGAGATCAGTGTCGAATTCAAAGGCGACACGCCAAGCGTTTCAGTGATAGACAAGTACGATGGCGACGTTCCGCAAATTTTTGAAGTACTGTGGGACGCGGAAAGAACTATCTTGAGCTTTGGCACCCTGTGGTCTACCGGTCGTTTCGTAAAGTATTCCTTCATCTCGTCGCCCATTGAGGGACGTGCCGGTGTCACGTTCTCTTATACAGATCAAGAGTTGTGGATACGTCAATGAAATTTAGCCGGTTGCTCGGCACGGACATGCAACTTAAGTTTGCCGCTTCGCGGCGTAGGTTGCCCGCCGGGCAGCGCCAACGTTAGACGGCTTATGGCATCCGTACGTTCCTGGTCAGGCGCCTCCGAGGTCCTGCGATACCTGGCGGAGAACTGGCCATTCGAGCCTGATTGGCCTGACGGAACACATGAGATCGATGTGAACGACACCATGGGGGATGGAGATACGCCATTGCACTTTGCCTGCAGGTGGGGCGACTCGCTCGCGGTTGAGCTTCTGATACGTGCTGGCGCGACGATCGATCGCGCTGGGGACATCGGGGTCACCCCGTTGGGCGTCGCGGTTGGGGCGGGTCACGCCGAAATTGCCGCACTCCTGTTGAAAAACGGCGCGTCACCGCACGTTCGATCCGAGTTCGGTACTACGCCGTTCGAGGAAGCAATGAATGCAACACCAGATCTCAGTGCTGTATTCGCCGCCTAACCTGTCGCTCGAGCGGACCTCCACCAGCTGGCCGCGCTACGCTCGGCAGCTGATCTTCGCTTCGCGCGGCCAGCTGGTTCCGGCCCCTCAGCTCCAACGTTGTACATCATAGGAGTAGACCGATCTATGCCAGCTTGTTCTATCAGTCCAGCAGATCGCCGCCAACAAACACGAGCTGTTGGGTCCGATCTTCTTAAGAGCTACGGACGAAAGAAGTACTACAGCGTTGAGGAAGTGAAGAGCGCAAATCAGCGGCAAAACATCGGCCCAGACTTTGGATGCTGGTCTCATGCAACCTTTAACTCGCACAAAGACTTTGATGCGTACCATCAATCAATAGGCGAGAGCTGCGACTACATCTCAATGAAAGGCGAAATGTTGTCATCGGTGAGCACAAGTGCCGATTCTTCTTGGTTCGATCTCGATTTGTCTTGGATTGAGTTCCCAGATCTCGATTTATCGCTGTTTGATTTCTTGGATTTCTAGGCCATGCATCTCCATATACAAACTGCAGACCACTTGGCGCGCGTGAAGTACAACAGGTTGCTCGTCACGGACCCGCATCAGCAGGAGGCCGCTTCGCGGCACTTGCTACGTGCCGGACAGCGCCAACGTTAGACAGCACTATGGCGCAGCATCTCGATCAGCACTCCAAGCCACAAGAAGAACCGATGGTGAGTCGTCTTGGGAAGGGGTTTGTCGCTGACTTGGCGTTCGGCGTCGTCCTTGTTGTGGCATCGGCATTCATTCAAGATTTCAATCTCGCCTTCCTCGTCACCATGGGGGTGATCATCGTCGCGTACTTGCTATGGCGTTTTGTCATTCGCAAAGACCCTGGTGCGTCGCAGAAAGAATGAACGACTATGTTTTCTGAAGTGCTGTCTAACGGGTTCGTGGAGTGGACCCGCAACGGCGGCCAGCGTGGTCGCCATTCTTCAATTCTGAGTGCGCCGTTGTGGTCCCTTCACGGCCGACGTTATACCGTTTAGGAAATCAGAAGTGCCTTGGTATGCAATCAGGACCATCTATCATTTCGGCGACAAAGCTGATGGGACGAATGTGTTCGAGGAGCGAGTTGTTTGCTTTGAAGCATCAGATTGGCCGGAGGCACATGCCAAAGCAAAAGCCGAAGCGGCGGCGTACTGTGAAGGTGGCGGTTTTGTTGCCCATCCAGTTACTGTTGGCTATGAGCAGGACGGAGAAAAGCTCATTGACGGATATGAAATCTGGTCGGAGCTTTTTGAAGCAAAGATGTCCTTGCAAGATTTCTTCACTGAACGCTATGCAAAGTATGAGCATCACCCCGAGTAGCAGCCGGTTTAACTGGTCGGCCCAGCCGCGACAGCCTACGGCTGCCGCTGGCCTCCAACGTTAAGCATCATGAACCGGCGCACAACCATCCTACTCCAGTTTGCAGTTCCGGTACTGCTCGCGGTGGGTGCATTCGTTCACGCGCTTCTTCGGGAGGGTTTCGGTTTCGAGGTCCTGGCGACACAACTGCTCGGCACCGCCTTGTTCTTTGCCGCGCCGCATTTGCTTTGGCTTGCTTCGGCTTCAGCGCTCCGCCTCACTGGCGCCGCGTGGCATATAGGCTTTGTTGCAGCATCATTCGTTCTCGTGTTCGTCGCGCTCTACCCTATGTTCTACGATGGTGATCCATCAGGCCTTCCCTATCACTGGGTGATCTACTGGCCACTGGCCTTCGCCATTCAGTTCGCCGTTGCGGTAGTTGCGCTGCTCCGGAGGCGCTTTCATCATGCTTAACATGCCAATCGACTCGGACCCACAACAGCAGAAGGCGGCTTCGCCGCGACGTGTTTTGGTCCGGTCATCTTCACGTTAAAGCATTCCAATCTGCAAACGGGCCCAGATCAAGAACTGCTTGACGTTCTGCGATGTGGCGAATTTCAGATAAAAAGTGCCTGTAGAGCGCGTAGATATTGCGTAAGAAGCTATAAATTAAATAGCAATAGAAGTCGCTAAGTCCACAAACTCTCCAACCCGCTCTCCGGCAAAAAACGCTTATTGCGAATCGTGAGCCGTGTCGGGCCGGGTAACGCGCGCTCGGGAACAGAATGCATCGGATCGCCGGGATAACAGAGGATGACCTCACCGTTCTCCGAAAAATTCTCTGGGCAAATACAGGGCGGCAGCTGTTGCCGCGCAGCGTGCAACACGTCTGCGGCGCTTGCGTATTGCGCGAGATGGGCCAGGCTCATGATTTGTGGCGGGGCCATTTCGATCTCGCCGCGGTCGTAGCGCCTCAAAGCCTCTTTGGGCGTGAGCCACACGCTGGCGGTGGTTTCGAAGTTGTCGTGGCTGGCGATCTGGTCTGCAGGCGCCAGGGCCAGGAAGAAGCGGGTGTCGAAGCGCTTCTTGCTGAGGGCTGCCATACGTGGTGTGATCCAGCGGCTCCAGGGCACGAGTTGGCTTGCTTGCAGTTGGGTCCCCGCGGTGCCCAGCCAGGTTTGCCAGTCGCCGGGTGTTGGCCCCGCTGGGCGGCTATGGCCTTGGGCCAGCAGCACGCCAGCCTCTTCAAACATTTCGCGCAGTGCGGCTACAAACAGACCGGCGGTGACCGTGCCATCCAATTCCGGCTCACCCAATTGATGCGCCAGTTTGTCCATAGGTGTATCCAGTGCCGCCAACGCAGCAGGCGACTGGTCGTGCGCGTCCAGCTTGCCTCCGGGGAACACATATGCCTCGCCAAAGGTGTCCGACAGGCCGCTGCGTTTCATCAAGAAAACTTCGAGGCCGCCATCACCATCGCGTAGCAATACGACTGTGGCGGCATCGCGGGGGGCGCCGCTGGCGGGTTCTAGCGTGGCTTGCATGAAGGGTCTTTTCTGTTTTGTTTTTTGGTGAGCGCTTGCTTGAATTAAAGTACGGCCAGCAGGCGAGGGCTATACGCACAAGCCCTTAGCCATGCATCAAAACCCCTAGGAGTAGCAATGAATCTGGATTTCAAAGGCCGTGTGGCCATTGTGACGGGCGCCGGTGGCGGCCTGGGTCGCCAACATGCCTTGGCACTGGCGGCGCGTGGCGCCAAAGTGGTGGTCAACGATTTGGGTGGCGCGCGCGATGGCTCGGGTGGTTCGCTGAGCGCTGCGGAGTCTGTAGTGGCAGAGATTCGTGCTGCGGGCGGTGAAGCGATTGCGAATGGCGCATCGGTGACTGACTTCGACGCGGTGCAAGCCATGGTCAAACAGGCGGTGGACACTTGGGGCCGCGTAGACATTCTGGTCAACAACGCGGGCATTCTGCGTGACAAGTCGTTTGCCAAGATGGAGTTGGCCGATTTCCGGCTGGTGGTCGATGTGCACCTGATGGGCGCCGTGCATTGCTGCAAGGCGGTCTGGCCCTATATGAACGAACAAAAATACGGCCGCATCCTGATGACCACGTCGTCGTCTGGCCTGTATGGCAACTTCGGCCAGTCCAACTACGGCGCGGCCAAGCTGGCGCTGGTGGGATTGATGCAGACCCTGTCGATCGAAGGCGCGAAAAACAATATCCGCGTCAACAGCCTGGCACCGACAGCGGCGACGCGCATGACCGAAGACTTGATGCCTGAGGCGGTATTGGCTGCGCTCAAGCCCGAGGCGGTCGTACCCGCGATGCTGGTGTTGGTGGGTGAGGATGCGCCCACGCGCACTACGCTGTGCGCGGGCGCTGGCAGCGTAGAGGCTGCGCACATTACATTGACCGATGGCGCCTGGGTGGGGCTGGGCAGCGATGCACCGGAAACACTGGCGGCGCAGTTGGCCAAGGTGCTGGACCGGACTTCTGGTGAGACAGTGCCGCAAAGCGGCGCCGCACAAGGCACCCTGGAGATTGGGCGCGCTACCGCGATGCTGAGTGGTGCCTGAGTTGGGTGACGTGACCTAGAGCGGAGCCGACGCGGTCGGAGCATCGGTCTGCGCATCGGCATGGGTTTCGCCCTGCTCGGATACCAGCGCCAGGCGCTCGGCCTGGTCGATGATGGTGACCGGGTCGGCGCTGACCGCAGGTACTGTCACGATACCCAGGCCGTAGCGGGGCGTGAAGCTGTAGTGACCACCTTCCGTACCGACGATGGTGAGTGGAGCATCCAAAACATAGCGCAACCGTACGACCAGGCGATCCACCATTTCGGCCTGCTTGACCGCCGAGATCACAATAACAAAGCAGCGCGGGTGGTACAGGCCCACTACATTGCGAAAGCCGACTGCGCGGCGCATGCGGGCCGCCAATGTGCTCAGGATCTGTTGGTCGGTCGTATGGCCCGCAATCTCTGCCAGTTCATACAGATTGCGCAGGTGCAGGCAGATGACAGAGCATTCGCGGTGCAGGCGCGCGCTGCGCCAAAAGGCGTCGTCCACCTTGGTCAGCAACACGGAGCCCTTGGGCAGGCCCGTCGCCGCGTCAATGCCGGTGGACAAGCCAGCCAGCCGCTGCAACTGGCGCGTAACGCGGTTGCGGCGGATGCTGACTGCGGTCACCACCAGGAAGCAGGCCACGGTGCTGAAGGCAATAAAAATAAGTGCACCTAGGCCGAAATGGGCCAGCATCAACTCGCGCGTGTACAGCCCACCCACCATCACTGCCAGAAAGCAGCAGGCCACCACCATCCAGCGTGCCAAATCATCGCCCAGCCAGGTTGCGCGTACGGAAGCGATCATGGCCAGGACCACGCTCATGCCGCTGATCGGGGCGGAGAGGGCGACCATCTGTATCAGGTCGGGGTTGGGCTGACTCAAGCAGAGCAGCATCAGCGACAGCGTCGCGGCGATTAGCGCCGGGGGGCCCCAGCGCACAGACGCCCGTACCACCCAATCGTCAATGGCCTCTCCCAACCACAGGCCCAAATAAAACAGGGCCAGCGCACCGCTCAGCGGCCCCAAACCGGCCTTCAGAATTTGCATCGTCAATTTGGGAATTTCGGGAAACAGCAGTTCGGGCAAGCCGGTCATCAGCAGGCAACTGGAGCCGCTCAACATGACAAAGGTCAAGCCGCGCCAGGCCGCGATGTTGCGGTTCATTACGACATCGGCCGTGAAGGCCGTGACCAAAGTCAGTAGCCCCCCCAACATTGCCGACCAAACGACTATTTCTGAGGTATCCATGCGGAATTATCACGTTGCAAGCAGATGTAACAGGTCTTGCAAATGTGACAAAAGTCACGTCCTGCAAGTTTATTGCGCCTGTGTTACCTTTGCGGCCCACAGAAACCTAGAGGGCCAGACGGCATGGACGGATTAGATAAGGCTCTTGAAAGGCTGACTCCCGAGCGCATCGGCGCGATGCGGCGTGGCATAGAAAAGGAAAGTTTGCGCACGCTCAGTGGCGGCGCCCTGGCAATGACGCCACACCCTGCGGCGCTGGGTTCGGCGCTGACGCATCCGAATATCACGACAGATTTCAGCGAATCGCAGGTCGAACTGATCACTGGTGTTCACAAGGACATTGACGCTTGCCTCAACGAACTGCATGAAGTGCAGCAGTTCACGATGCGCTCCATGGGCGACGAAATGCTGTGGGTTTCCAGCATGCCCTGCGGCCTGCCGGCAGACGATGCGATTCCAATTGGGCAGTACGGCACATCAAACGTCGGCCGCGCCAAGAGCGTGTACCGCACTGGCCTCGGCCACCGCTACGGCCGGCGCATGCAAACCATCTCTGGCATTCACTACAACTGGTCTTTGCCCGGCGTGAGCAGCGAGGAATATTTCGGCCTGATCCGCAACTTCCGCCGCCATGCTTTTCTGCTGCTGTACCTGTTTGGCGCATCGCCCGCCGTGTGCTCCACCTTTGTGGCCGGACGCACGCACCAATTGAAGGCCCTGAGCCCGCACACGATGTATCTGCCGTATGCCACTTCGCTGCGCATGGGGCGTCTGGGGTACCAGAGCGACGCGCAGGCCAGCCTGGCGGTCAGCTACAACAGCCTGGAAGGCTATGGCAAGTCGTTGCAGGACGCGCTGACCCGGCCGTACCCGCCTTATGAGGCGATTGGTGTGCGCGCGCCGGATGGCACCTACAACCAGTTGGCAACCAGCCTGCTGCAGATTGAAAACGAGTTTTACGGAACCATCCGCCCCAAGCGCGTCATTTTCCCGGGTGAGCGGCCGCTGCATGCGCTGCGCGAGCGCGGGGTGGAGTACGTCGAAGTGCGGCTGATGGATTTGGACCCGTTTGAGACCGTTGGTATTACGGCGCCAACCTTGCGCTTTCTGGACATGTTCCTGCTGCATTGCCTGTTGACCCCAAGCCCTTCGGATTCACCGCAAGAGATTGTGGCCTTGGCGCATAACCAGCAGAAGGTGGCCGAGCGCGGACGTGAGCCCGGCTTGCAGCTGGAGCGGGGTGACGCGACGGTGACGTTGACGGACTGGGGCTTGTCGCTGGTGGCCGAGTTGCTGCCGATTGCCCGCCGTCTGGACGCTGCACACGGTGGCACCGCGTACATGCAGGCCGTGGAGGATGCGCAAGCTTCTCTGCACGAGCCACAGCGCCTGCCGTCCGCCCGCGTATTGCAGGCTGTTGAAAAAGAGCACGGTGGCTCCTTTGTTGCGTTTGCGCGTGCGCAGTCGCAGGCAACGCGCCAAGTAGCGCTGAACACACCCATGGACGCAAAAACGCTGGCCCGGTTCGACATGCTGGCAGCGCATTCGCGCGCCGAGCAGCAGGCCATCGAGGCCGCAGACACCATGCCATTCGACGTCTATTTGCAGGAGTATCTGTCGTCCAGACGTTTGCTGGCTCCCAGAGCGCTTGCGGCTTAGAGGTCCGCTGCACCCAAGAAAAAAGGCCAACCGGTTGCCCGGTTGGCCTTTTTCATGTGCAGGGTCTGATGACAGACCCAAGCACTCAATGCATTACGCAGCCTTGACTTTGCGAACAGCCTTCTTGGCAGTTGCCACGGTACGCTTCACTGCCTTTTTGGCAGCGGTCTTGACCTTGTTGCCGGCAATTTTGCTGACCAAAACACCGGATTGGGCTTCCAGCTTTGCAGCGACTTCGCTTACGGCTTGCGCAGCGGGCACAGCAGCAACTGCCAGTGTGGTCATCGCGGGCTTGCCCAGGGCCTTGTCAAAACGGCTCGCGTTGGCGGCCACTTGGTCGATGCCCTTGCCAGCGAATTCGACAGCCTTGGCGACAGCCACATCGGCGCTGTCGGATGTCAGTGTCACGCCCTTGGCGTAATAGCCAGACAGCTTGCGCTGGGCTGCCACGGCGTTGGAGCGCACTTCAGTGCTCAGACGGGTACCGGCCTTGGCCACGGCGGTGGTCCAGCTTTGGTCAACGAAGCTGACAGCGCGTTCGTTGCCAACGCGGTAGGCGTTGATCACGTTCTTGGCGGTGTTGCCGTAGGACACAACGAGTTCGTTGGTCACGGTAGCGAGATTCTTGTTGGACATGGAAAGCTCCTGAAAGTTAAGGTGGAAAGACTGGGGTAAATGCAAAGTGCTGCGTCGCATTCTGCGGATTCACCCTAGTGGGAGCACCTTAAAACCTGCAGTTTCCCTAGAGTGTTCAGCCTAGGTTGTGTTTCTGTAGCCAAGAGGCAACCTGGTCCACCGGCATCGGCCTGCCATGCAGATAGCCCTGAATCTCCTCACAACCCATGTCCAGCAGCAGGTCATGTTGCTCCTGTGTTTCCACCCCTTCAGCGATCACGGAGAGGCCCATGCTGTGGGCCAGCGCCACGATGGCGCGGGCAATCGCCTGGTCGTCGGCATCGGTGCACAGCTGGCGCACAAAAGACTGGTCGATCTTCAGCACATCCAGCGGGAAGCGCTTGAGGTAGGCCAGGCTGGAGTAGCCGGTGCCGAAATCGTCGATGGCCAGATGCAAGCCCATGGCTTTGAAACGTTTGAGGATGCCCAACGTATGCTGCAGGTCCAGCATGGCCGTGCCCTCTGTGATCTCCAGCTCCAGGTTCTCCGGCGCGAGCCCCGAAACTTCCAGGGCCCTGGCCACATGCCGCTCCAGATGCGGGTCGCCAAATTGGCGCAGCGAGACGTTGACGGCAACGCGAATCGGCGTGCCGTTCTTCTGCCAGCGGGCGGCCTGCGTACACGCCTCGGTCAGCATCCATGCGCCCATGGGAACAATCTGGCCGTTGTCTTCGGCCAGCGGGATAAAGCGGGCGGGAGACACCAGGCCCAGGCTCGAATGGTTCCAGCGCATCAGGCTCTCAAAGCCCTGGATGCGCCCATTGCTGGCCAGCACCTGGGGCTGGAAATAAGCCACGATCTCGTTGCGCTCGACCGCGCGGTGCAAGTCGTTGTGCATCCGGAAGGTGGTCGACAGATCCGGCAAAGAGCTGGCGTCGTGGATCGCAATGCGCTGGGCCACTTGCGTGCGCGCGGCTTCCAGTGCCAGTTCCAGCCGGGCCAATGCCGATTGGGAGGTGTCGGATATCGAGAATTGGCTGCAAATGCCGACCGAGATCACCGGGAAGTGCTCGGTGTCCATGCTCTGCAGCGGCTTGGACAAATGCGACAGCAGTTGCAGGGCCAATGCCTGCAAAGACTGGGTCTCGGGCCACTGCGGAATGATGATGGCGAAGCGGTCATCGCCCAGGCGGGCCACGGTGCACATGCCACCGCGTGACAAAGGCTCCTGCGCAGCTTCTGCGCAAATCCGCTGTGCCAGTGTGGAGATGAAACCGTCCGTCTCGGCGGCACCCAGCGCATGGGTCAGGGTCGAGAGGTTGTCCAGTCCGACGATGGCGAGATTGAACCCGCATCCTTCAATGCGTTCACTTCGCAAGGCTTGCAACAGTAAATCCTGGCAATGCGTGCGGTTGGGCAGGTCGGTCACGCGGTCAAACAGCGCCATGTGCTGTGCCTGCGCCACCGCCCGTTTGGCGGCCAGTTGCTGCGAGGCGGCTTTCACCATTTGCGCGCGGATGCAGGTCAGCAGCTCTTCGCGCTGGAAAGGTTTGGTGAGGTAGTCGTCTGCACCAAGATTCATGCCGTCGCGCACATCGCTGCGGTCAGCGCGCGCGGTGAGCAAAACGACCGGGATCGGCGCCAGCGCCGGGTCTTCGCGTATGGCCTGTAAGAGCGCATGGCCCGTCATCTGCGGCATCATCACGTCGCTCAGGACCATGTCGGGCTGGTGCTGGCGTACCAGCTCCAGTGCCTCCTTGCCGTTGGGTGCGGCAAACACCGTAAACCCTTCCATGCCCAGGAGCATGCGCAGGTTGTTGCGGATGTCGGTTTCGTCTTCGGCAATAACGATCTTCACGCCCATTCAAAGACCTCCCTCGGGTGCATCGCCCACGAGATGGGTTTGCAGTATCTGACGCAACTGCTCGAAGCTGAAGGGCTTGGTCAGGTAGCCATTCGCTCCCAGACCCAGTGCCTCTTGCAGACGCTCCGGCTCGGCACTGGCCGAAACAAAGATAAACGGGATGGCCCGCAACGCGATATCGCCTTGCAGGGCGGCCAGTACTTGCATGCCGGTCATGCGCGGCATCATCACGTCGCAAAAAATCAGATCGGGGCGCTGCGTTTGGGCAGTCTCAAACCCGTCCTGTCCATCACATGCCTCAGCCACCAAGTGACCTTCCATGCGCAGAAAGCGCGCGAGATTTTGCCGTAGCGGGGCTTCGTCGTCGATGACCAGTATGTGTGCCATGTTCAGAGTTCCACGACAAAGCGCGTACCTTCGCCCGCCGCGCTGTAGACGTCTATGGTGCCGCCATGCAGCTCCACCGAATTCTTGACAATCGCCAGGCCCAGGCCTGTGCCCTGGATATCGCCAACGTTGCTGGCGCGGTGGAAGGACTCAAACAGGTGTGGGATTTCTTCTGCGGGTATGCCAATACCCTCGTCGGAGACCGTGAACCGCACGCGACCGTCAATGGGCGCTACGGTGAATCGCACGGCGCCGCCGTTGGGGGAGTACTTCACGGCGTTGGATACCAGGTTGGCAAAAATGTGGCGCAGCAACTTCTCGTCATAGCGACCTGTGCGGCAGGTCTCGTCAAACACAAAAGCAATGTCGCAGCTGGAGTTGGGGTGCTGGTTGCGCACTTCTTCCACCACGCTGTTGCACAGGGCCAGCAAGTCCAGCTCGGTGGGGCGGAATTCCAGCATTTGCGCATCGGCCTTGCCCAACAGCAGCACGCGGTCCAGCATGCGCGTCATACGGTGCACGCTGTTTTCAATGGTCTGAATGACCTCGACCTTCTCGGCCGCGGGCATTCTCTCGCTGTAGTACTTGAGAAGTTCTGCCGACGACAGGATGGTGGCCAGTGGCGTGCGGAATTCGTGGCTGGTCATCGCGACGAATCGGCTGCGCAGCTCGTTCAATTCCTTTTGCTGCTCCAGCGCTTCCAGCGTTTTTTGTTCGGCTTGAATCCGGTCGGTGATGTCCAGAAAGGTCCAGATGACGCCAGAGTCCGGATCACGATCACGCACGCAGCGACCCGCCATTTGCACCCAGAACAGTTCACCGTTGCCGCGCTTGAGCTGGCGCTGGTGGGAGAAGGTTCCATGCTCCGACAACGCAGCGCGCTGCACGATGCCGTAGGCCTCCCACTGGGCTGGATCAGGGTGCATGTGGACCGACGACTGGCCGATCAGCGATTCGCGTGTTACGCCCAGCATCTCGGCGAACTTGTCGTTGCACCACTGGGTGTGCCTCTGGATCGACAACACAATGCCGACCAGTGCGCTTTGCAGAATCGCTTCGCGCTCTGAGGACGTGCGTTGCAGTTCGTCTTCCGATGCCTTGCGTTCAGTGACGTCAGAAAAGAATGTCAGTGACGCCGGCTTGCCGTCCCAGGGGACGACGGTAACGCCAATGTCAAACCAGCGCACGACATTACCCGGCAGCAGCATGCGGATCTCGTAGCGGCTTGGGACCTCTTCACCGGCCAGCCGCTTGCGGCGCCGCTCATCCACAAGGCCTTTGTCATCTGGATGGATGCGGTGCAGATAGCCCTCGCGCAGCATGTCTTCCACCGACATCTGCACCAGTTCGGCGGCGCGCCGGTTGACGAACACGAAGCTGCTGTCCTGCACTACGACCATGCCTTCGCCCGAATGTTCTACCACCGCGCGGTAGCGTTCTTCGGACAAATGCAGTGCGTGCGTCATCTTCCTGCGTTCGGTGACGTCAGAGAAGAAGGTAATGGTGGCAGGCATGCCATCCCACGGGATGACGGATACACCGATCTCGATCCAGGTCAATGAGCCATCCGGGAATTGCAGGCGGACTTCATAGCTTCTGGGGACATCCTCGCCCTTTAGGCGTCTCGCACGGCGGTCCAGAATGATGGCGTGGTCATCGGGGTGCACATAGTGCAGGAACCCGACTTTCAGCAACTCATCCGAGTCCATGCGCGCAATTTCTGCTGCGCGGCGATTGGCGTACACCAGACGATCGCCCTGCAATACCACCATGCCGGAATCCACGTTCTCGATAACCGCGCGGTAGCGTTCTTCAGACCGTTTGAGAGCCTCCAGAATGGCCTTGCGCTCGGTGACATCGGAGAAGAACGTCAGCGTAGCCATGCCACCATCCCAGGCTACTGGTTTGGGACGGATATTGAGCCAGCGCAAGACGCCAGGCTCTGCGGCGTGGCGCACTTCATAGTGGTCTTGCGTAGGCAAGCCTTTTTGCAGTCGCTCGCGCAAGTCCAGCAAGACATGCCGGTCTTCGGTGTGTATCCATTCCACGGGGTCGGAGTCAAACAACTGTTCGTTGGGTACCCGCAGGATCTGGCTGGCTTGTTCATTGGAGAACACCACGCGGTTGTTCTGCGCGACAAACATGCCTTCACCCAAGTGCTCGACCACCGAGCGGTAACGCTCCTCGGAGTTGCGCAGTGATTCCTGGCTGCGGCGACGTTCAGACATGTCGCGCACGAAGGCGCCAAAGCCCTGGCCCTTGTCATCCGAGATTGGCCAGATGGACAGCTCGACCGGCATGATGTGCCCGTCCTTGTGTTGGGCTTCAATCTCGACCACCCGGTTCAGTACGCGGGCCTCGCCCGTTTTCAGGTAGCGGCGCATACCGTTTTCGTGTGCTTCCCGGTACTTGGGTGGAATGATGAGCTCGGACATGCGCCGACCCATCGCCTCGTCTTTGCTCCATCCCAGAATGCGCTCTGCCCCGGGGTTCCAGGCGGTCACCATGCCTTCGGTATCCATTCCCAACACCGAATCGGGCGTGGACCCCAGCAGGCCGAGCAACTGCTTCTGGCGAATCTCCAGACTACGGATCTTTTCCTGGAGTTCGCTGATCTGGTCTTGGGACATAGGTGTTGGCGTTCAGGCTTGGGTAGGTGGGTCCGACAGCAGCGGCGCGCTTTCCAGCACCTGCAACAGCCGCTGCTCCAGCAAAGCGGCGGTAAACGGCTTGACGATGAAATCAGTCACACCGCCAGACACCGCGCTCTTCACTTGGGTCGCCGCATTCTCACCGGTAATCATCACAAAGGGAATCAGGGAAAGCTGGGGGTCGGCGCGCACGGCGTTGAGCAGTTGGCGGCCCGACATCTTGGGCATGTTCCAGTCACAAAGGACCAGATCCGGCCGTTGGGTTTGCATCAGGGCCCAGGCTTCTTCGCCATTGTTTGCAACGGTGATCTTTGTGAACCCCATGGCAATCAGCAGGCGCCGCAAGATATTGCGCATGTCTTCCATGTCTTCCACCAACAGCAGTTTGACATCGGCAGGTTTTGCCACGCTCATCCCCCTGGGGACGAGCCCCGCAATGTGAAGTCGCACAAAGTGTATCTGTTCAAAGCCCGGGTGCGCAGGCTTTTGCAGTGAGGCCGACTTATATACTTCCCGCCATGGCTATCCAATGGTTCCCCGGACACATGCACCTGACGCGCAAGGCAATCGCCGAGCGCATACGCGAGATCGACGTGGTGATCGAGCTGCTGGATGCACGCCTGCCTGGCTCCAGCGCCAACCCCATGCTGGCTGAAATGACGGCGGGCAAACCGGCGCTCAAGGTGCTGAACAAGCAGGACCTGGCCGACCCCGAACGCACTGCACTGTGGCTGGCCCATTACAACGCCATGCAAGGCGTGCGCGCGCTGCCATTGGATGCCAGCATGACCACGCCCGCGCGGGCGCTGGTGGCGGCCTGCCATGAACTCGCACCCAAGCGCGGTGGCATGACCAAGCCCATGCGGGTGCTGATTTGCGGCATTCCCAACGTCGGCAAGTCCACGTTGATTAATACCTTGAAAGGCAAGCGCGCTGCCAAGACCGGCGATGAAGCGGGTGTGACCAAGCTGGAGCAGCGCATCACGATTGCCGACGACTTCTACCTCTATGACACGCCAGGCGTGCTGTGGCCACGCATCATCGTGGCCAAGAGTGGCTACAACCTGGCTGCCAGCGGTGCCATTGGCAAGAATGCGTTTGACGAGGAAGAAGTGGGCCTGGAGCTTCTGGACTACCTGCGCCAGCACTACCCTGCATTGGTGGACGCGCGCTACAAACTCAGCGGCGCAGCGGACATGACCGATGAGGAGTTGCTGGACGCGATTGGCCGCAAGCGCGGTGCGCTGCAAAGCGGTGGCAAGATCAATTTGCAGAAGGCCGCCGAGATTGCCATCCACGATTTTCGTTCCGCGGTTATGGGGCGCATCACGCTGGAAACTCCTGAGGAGTTTGCCCAATGGCTGGCTGTTGGCCAGAAGATTGACGCCGAGCGCCAGGTCAAGAAAGATGCGATTGAACTGGCGCGGCTGGTGCGACTGAAGAAAGTACCGCGTCCCGCGCGCGCGCCGCAAGCACCAGAAGATGATGAGAATTCAGATTAAAAAGTGCCTGAAACGCCCGCGGAATGTGCGTAAGAAGCTACTAAATTGATAGTAACCCTCCGTGTGCATCAACTTCGTTCCGGCAACTCCGGCGCAGATTGCCAAGGCCTGGCTGGGCGTATTGGAACCCCCAGCGCCGACCTGGCCTGAAGAAACCTATCCCGGCTACGACGCGCCTATCGTGGTGCGATCAGAGCGCGGCGGTGGTGTGCAGTGCCTGACAGCGCGGTTTGGGTTGACGCCCCGCTGGGCACTGGATGCAGCGCACGCCACCACCCTGTCGCGTGGCACTTACAACGCGCGTAGCGAGACGGCCTTTGACAAACCCAGTTTCAGCAGTCCCTGGCGCGAGCGCCGCTGGGCGCTGGCGCCCATGCAGGCTTTCTTCGAACCCTGTTGGGAACAAGGCAACCGCTCCGTGCGCTGGCGCATCGCCTGTGCCGATGAACAGCCTTTTGCAGTGGCCGGACTTTGGGAGCGCTGGACCAACCCGCAAGGCGGTGAGACCACCACCAGTTTCACGCTGCTAACAGTCAATGCGGATGGGCACGCGTTGATGGGGCGCATGCACCGGCCCGATGAAGAAAAGCGCATGCCGGTGATCGTGCCGGCGGACCGCTATGGCGACTGGTTACACGCAGACCTTGGACAGGCTGGCGCCATGATGGTACAAACGCCTGCAGGGGAACTTGTCGGCAGGCCCGACCCCAAGCCCGGGGCGGAACCACCACACAATCTTTCGCTTTTTTAGCTGGTGCGTCTGGCACCTTCTTCAACGCAATGAGGTAGTCCATGGCCGATTCGATGACACCCAGCACAAGTTGGCAAGAGCACATTGCGCCAGACGAAGCCCAGCGCTTTGAAGGCTATGGCCGGATCTTCACGGCCATCCAGGAGCGCAAATCCAAACGCTTTGGCGCAGGACGTACGCTGCACCGCAAACAGATCACCGGTGCGCAGGGTAACTTGCAGGTATTGGACAACTTGCCCGAATTCGCCCGGCAGGGCATCTTTGCCTCACCCGGTACCTTCCAGACCTGGGTGCGCCTCTCCAACGGCGGCATGGACCATGCGCCTGACAACAAGCCCGACATCCGCGGTTTTGCGATCAAGGTGCTGGGTGTGCAAGGTGATTCGGCGCTCGGCAACGGGCCGGCCAAGAGCCAGGATTTTCTGCTGATCAACCAGGAGCAGTTCGCGTTTCCGAAGAGCGATGAGTTCGTTGCATTTGTCGACGCAGCATCGATGGGCGAGGGCGCCCTGTTGAAGTTCGTGTTCAAGCGCTATGGCCTGTTCAAGGCGCCCGGGCTGCTATTGCGCCTGCTCAAGTCAGCGGGCAAGTCGTTCAGTGGCTTTGCGACGGAAAACCTGTTCAGCGCAGTGCCTATCGCCAACGGTGCATTTGCCGTGCGGGTGCGATTGGTGCCCGCAGGAAGCAATGGTGCATCGAATCCAGCGGCCAAGGCCGATTGGAGCGCAGATTTTTCGGAGCGATTGGCCAAGGGAGCGTTGCAATGGGATTTGCAATTGCAGCCTTTTGTCAGTGAAGCGCTGACGCCGATTGAAGACGCATCCATCAACTGGCCCAGCCCGTACACCACGGTCGCGCGGCTGACCTTGCCCAAGCAGGATTGCCAATCTGCTGCGGGGCAAGCGCTGGCGGAGCAGATCGAAGCGGGGGTGTTTGACCCCTGGCAAGCCCTTGCTACGCACCGCCCGTTGGGCGACGTGCAGCGCGCTCGCAAGGTGGTTTATTTCGTCAGCCAGAAAGGGCGCGGCGCGGTCTGAGTTTTTTCATCCATTAGGAGTACACCATGTTCAAGCACATACTCATTGCCACCGATGGCTCGGCAGCGTCCGAACACGCAGCCAAACTGGCGGTCAGTCTGGCGCGCGTGCATGGCGCCAAACTCACCGCCGTCTATGTGGCCGATCCTTACCCCTATGTCGGCATCGGTGAGATCAACCCGATGGGCTTTCAGGCCTACATGGATGTAGCCCATGATCAGGCGTCACGTGCGCACTCCGTGGTGGATGCCCTGTGCAAACAAGAGAGCCCCGCCATCGCGCTGCAGGTGCGCTTGGTGGAGGAGGTAGCACCCGCCGCAGGCATTGTGCAAAGCGCCAAGGAAGTGGGTGCAGACCTGATCGTCCTTGGGTCGCACGGCCGCTCTGGCATCGCGCGGCTGATGCTGGGCAGTGTGGCTGACCGGGTAGTGCACGAGTCCACTATCCCGGTACTGATTACGCGCTAGATTTTTCCCTGGCCTTCGGCTCGGGCCGGGGTGTCTGCCTGGGCCTGGCGCGGGGTGACGCGTTGTTGCTCTGCCGCAGTGCCTTCAGGAAACTTTGTACCTCGACGCCGGGGCGTTGCGCCTCCTTCCAGTACTGGCTGCAGTCACTCTTTCGGCTCAGCAGTTTCATGTTCACCAGCTCGCGCCTTAACGTCGCCGGGTCGCCAAACGTGTGGTGCGCATTCAGGATCAGGTTGACCTCTTTCTCGGTGTATTTACGCCGCACGACAAAGCAGGTCCACATCGCCCACATCGCCATCTGCTGCACGGAGAGCTTGTTCGGCAGGCGCACCAGGCGGCCGGCCGCGTCGAACTGCTTCAGCGTCTTGCGAACGGTTTGCGAAAGCGTGGACACATCTGCAGGTGCGGGTACAGGCGCTGGGGTTGTCTCGGGTAGTGGGGGCGTCGCTTTGAACGCCTGGAAATTGCGGTGTCCGGCCGCGCGGGCCAGCATGTTCAGCCATTCCAGATGGCTGGGCCCAGACTTGGCGTCGGCCGGCCTGGCGTCCAGTTGGGTTTTCAGAGATTTGGCAAGCGCCGAGATATCGGGCGCGTGCAAGGGCACAAGTTGTCGTGTCATCAACATTCCTCGTGTGCCGTGAACTCAAAGTCGAGTGCTGGGGTTGCCGCTTGCAGCGTGGGCACACAAAAATGGATGGTGCTTGGCGTGAATGAGCAGGTTTAGCGTGAGCAAATCGCTCCGGCAACGCCTGGGTGAACTGTTGACCCTGGGCGAATTGTAGCCCCGCTTTTAGTTGGCGCTCAGGCCCAGCAGCTTGGTCAGTGCCGCGGTGTCCATCGCACCGCTGTGGGACACCAACTGCCCGGTTTGCTGATTGCGCGCCACCAGAAAGGGCACGGAGTCCAGTTGCAAGCTACTAAACAATTCGGTGTTCTTCTTGATAACGGCCTCCAGGTCTGGAGGCGTGCCACCACGTGCGGGTGTGCCGCCGGTGCCCGCCAGTATCGAGGCTTCATGCAGGTTCATGGCCTCTGCGGGGTTGGGCGCGCTCAGCAAGGCGGCGCCTTGCGGTGCACTGTTGCCGTTGATGATGGCGACCGGAACCCAGACGAACTTCACTTTCGCTAACAAGGGTTGGCTTGCATTCCACAGGTGGCCGCAATGCGGGCATTGCGGATCAAACAACACGTACACCGTGTTGGCACTCATCATCGCGCCGACGGTGAAGCCCTTGGCGTTGGCAGCTACGAGATCGTAGGTCTGCGGCGCCGGGGCTGTGCTTGCAGCAGGTGGAGTCTCGGTTTTGGAACATGCGGTCAAGGCAGTGGTCGCAACAATGGCAAGGGCGAGGAATAGCGATTTCATAGCGAGGTCTTATCGGGGTTTGGCTTGTTCAAGATTGCGTTGTTCCATCGCGTGGCGATCTACGCAAATCTTGGTATTTTTAAAGGCATCTTTACTGCACTGTTCGGTCATGCAGATTTGGTAGGCGATGAACCAGCGGCCTTCGCAAATTTTGTTGGGGTCGGTGCCTGGGGTATCGGCGCCTTTGGCGGGTTCGTTCGCATGGGCGGACGAGGAACCGCCAGCCGTTGCCTTGCCGGTGTTTGTCGCGGGAGAACTGGCGCCCTGCGGTGTGGCGGTTGTGGAGGACTTGCCAGGCGTCAGAGCTTCCTTGTCCGGTTTCTTGGGAGTGATCACAGGCACGGCAACTGGCTTGGACGCCGTCTTGGCAGGTGATGATGCGGCGCTGGCCTGCGGATTGCTCGCCAACGACGCAGGTGCGCTTGCGGCAGCACTGGCGGGCAGTGCGCTCGCAGAGGTGGCATCTTGCGGTGGACTGACGGCCGTGTCTGCGGTTACGGGTGTTGGCGTATCCGTGCGCGACAGCAGTGCGTATCCAATGCCAACGCCGACCAACAGCAGCAAACCCAAAATCACATTGCGCGACCGATTCCCCGGGGCGGCATCATCCGGCTCCAGTGCGGCGGATACAGTCGGCGGGAATGTTTCAGCTTGGACCGCAGGTGTTGGCGCCACCGCAATCGGTGCATCCGCAGACTTTGCAGCTGGGGCTGGCGGGCTGCTCGTTGCAGCGGGTTCGGCCGCAACCGTTTTCCTGGGCAAGGCCCGCGTAGCTTCGTCATCGGTTGCATTGGGCGGCTGGGGTGCGGGCGGCACAGGCGAAGTACGCTCGGTTGGAGTCGGCGCTTTAGCGCGCGTCACCAGAATAGTGCCGGAGCCGCCGCTGGATCCATCACCCGCCATCGCATGCAGCTTCTTGAGGCGCCGCCGCGCCAGGTCGGCGTAAATGCCGGTGGGGAAGCGCAGGAGGAAGCCTTCGAAGTCCTCCATGTCTTCCGAGTCTTTGATGTCCTTCCAGTAAACCAACTCCACTTCCTGCGTCACCGTGGACCCCGACAAACCGGCGGTGCTGCCAGGCTTGGTGCCCGTGGCGCTTACGCCATGGGTACCCGAAGTCCAGGTCGATCCGCTGCCGCTGCGTTTGCCCGCTGGCGGCACAACGGTCGGGTCCGAGGCGTCTCGGGCCGCGGCCTGTAGTGCGGAGTTGAATTCCTGTGCCGTGGCATAGCGTTGTTCCCGTGTCTTGGCCAAGGCGCGGGCCACGACAGCGTCTATGGCCGTAGGCAATTGGATGTTGATCGTGGAGGGGTCTGCGTGTGGCTTGCCGACGATCTGCTGAATGATGTCAAAGTCACTGCTGCCGTCAAAGGGACGCTTGCTGGTGAGCAATTGGTACAGCACGATGCCGGCTGCGAACAGATCCGCGCGGGAGTCAATGGACT
The DNA here is from genome assembly GCF_056403235.1 of Rhodoferax sp. P2_H8_2. Lineage (NCBI taxonomy): Bacteria > Pseudomonadati > Pseudomonadota > Betaproteobacteria > Burkholderiales > Comamonadaceae > Rhodoferax > Rhodoferax sp. P2_H8_2. The sequence continues at coordinate 66,828 of NZ_JBFUFW010000001.1, read as the reverse complement.
GACCCTGCACCTGCTCTGGGGACATGTATTTGAGCGTGCCGACCATGGAACCTTGCGTGCGCGTAATGTCACCGGAGTCCTGGATGCGCGCCACGCCAAAGTCGGTGAGTTTGACGCGACCACTGGGTTCTATCAACAGGTTGGCAGGCTTGATGTCTCGGTGAACAATGTTCTGGCGGTGCGCATAGTCCAGCGCAGACAGCAGATCACCCATGATGCCCAACGTCTGCTCCAGCGTATAAACATCGCCCTTGTCCAGGTGGTGTTTCAGGTCTTCGCCCTGAATGAACTCCATCACCAGAAATGCAATGTCTCCATCGCGGTCGGAGTCGTAGACGCTGACGATGTTGGGGTGTTGCAGGCGGGCCGCCGAACGTGCCTCGGTGCGAAAGCGCACCTCGTACTCGGTCGCTTCTTCCACCGAGAGGTTTTCTACCTTGATGGTCTTGATCGCAACGCGGCGCTCCAGATTTGGATCGCGGCCTTCATAGACCATGCCCATGGCACCCTTGCCCAGTACCCGCTGCAAATCATAACGACCGAGTTTTTTGAGGCTCATGTGCGGATAGAGAAATTGATCACAGGGGCATTTTCATCAGTGCGGTCACAGCCCGGCACGATCTGGCCGCTGCCCACCAGATAGCACTCGGTGCGGCGCAAAACCACCGCTTCGGTCTGGTTGCCCAGATACACCCAGGTTCCAAAGCTGGACGTGTCCGTCAGCAGGAAGTGGCCGCCGCGCCATTCCAGTGTGGCATGCACGCGGGAGACGCGGGGGTCGTTGATGGTGAGGGCGGCCTCCGACAGACGACCCAGGGAAATCTTGGGGCTCTTGGAGTCAAAGTGCAATGTGGTTGCGCCAAACACCATTTCCAGGGATTCGGTTTTCTGGGGCGAAAACATCGAGCGCCCGGCCATAGTGGAATCTTCGTCACGCCCAGGCTGCCATTCCACGCGGTACACATGGCTGGCTTCTGCACGGCCGCGCAGGTACATCGGCCCCATGCTGCGCAGCGATGCGCGCTGAACCGGGAGCAGGGCCTTCCAGACGTTTTCGGTAGTGAGAATTTGTGCCGCGCCGGCCAGATCGGCCAGACGGGCGGCTGAATTGACGGTATCGCCAAAGCAGTCACCGTCGATCTCGACCACTTCGCCCGATTCAATGCCCATTTGCATTTGCACCGGGGCGCCGGTGCCGCCTGGCTGGATGCGCTTTTCCAGCAGGTAATTCTGAATGTTGATGCAGGCGGCAACCGCGTTGCCTTCGTCTTCAAACACCACAAATAGGCCATCGCCCAGCAGCTTGACCACACGGCCCTGGTGCTGGGCAAACAACTGGCTCAAGTTGCCGGCTAGCTGGGTGACAAAGCGCGAGGCTGTCTCATCCCCCAGCCGTTCGAACATGCTGGTGCTGCCAACGAGATCAGCAAAGACTACAGTGGTCATGGAAGGCAGAGGTTCTGCGTTATTTGATTGGCTAGTTTAGGGTAAGTCCGCAGTGACAACAATCAGGGCTGGCAATTTAGCCCGCCCTGGCTGACTTGCCTCTGAGTATGAGGCCCGTTTTCCCCGAAATACTTGACTAAGTCAAGTATTTCGGGGAAAGTGCTGACCATGCACAACAAGGCCATCAGTGTCAGCAACGAACATGTCAAAGCGCTGCGCCATTTCAACCGCTTTTATACACAGCGCATTGGCGTGCTGTCCCCTTACCTGGGGGGGGATCTATCGTTGACGGACGTGCGCGTGCTCTATGAGTTGGCACACCATCCACAGACTGCGCAGGCGCTGACGGCATCGGCGCTTGCCCAGACGCTGGGCCTGGACATGGGATACCTCAGCCGTATCCTGAAACGTTTCGAGTTGCGCAAGTGGCTTGAGCGCACCCCTTCACCACAGGACAAGCGGCAGGGCTGGATCGTCCTCACGCCCGCTGGACACAAAGCCTTTGCACCTCTGCAGCAAAAATCGCGGGAAGAAGCGGCGGCGCTGCTGGCCACCGTCCCTCCCGTGCAGCAAGAGCAACTGGTGCATGCCATGCGCACGATTGAAAAGGCGCTGGTGCCACCAGAGCTTTCTGCAAAGCCGACCGCCATTCTGCGCGAGCCTTTGCCGGGTGATATGGGTTGGGTAGTGCAGCAGCATGGGGAAATCTATGCCCGCGAATACGGTTTGAACGGCGAGTTTGAGGGGCTGGTTGCAGGCTTGGTCGCTGATTACATGCGTCGCGGCGACCGGGAGTTCGAGCGCTGCTGGATTGCTGAGCTGGATGGACAGCGGGTGGGTGCTGTCTTTGTCGTGCGCAAGACCAAGCAGGTCGCACAGTTGCGCATGCTGATCCTCACGCAAAAAGCTCGCGGCTTGGGGCTGGGAGGTCGGCTGACCGATGCCTGCATTGAGTTTGCCAAAGCCAAGGGCTATAAAAAGATGGTGCTGTGGACCAATAGTTTTCTGAGCTCTGCACGTTCCATATACGCCCGGCGCGGCTTTGTACTGACCCGCAGCGAGCCTTATCAGGGCTTTGGCAAGGAACTGGTCGGCGAAACCTGGGAACGCAAGCTTTAAGTGGGACGGCGTTGGGCACGAGATTTGCTGCAGAATGTGCCCACCCATCCCAGCCCGTCAGGAGAGCCTTGCATGACCACTGCGACCTCTGTGAATCCCGTCCAGCGCAATTACCGCTATTACGACTTCGTGATGGCTGCCTTTGTGTGCGTTCTGTTGTGCTCCAATTTCATTGGCGCAGCCAAACAAGCCGTTGTAGACCTACCGCTGTTGGGACCAACACCGTTCGGCGCAGGCATTCTGTTTTTCCCCATCAGCTACATCTTTGGCGACATCCTGACCGAGGTCTATGGCTACGGGCGTGACCGTCGTGTCGTATGGGCAGGCTTTGGTGCACTGGCCTTTGCGTCCTTTATGGCGTGGGTAGTGGTGAGCCTGCCACCCGGCCCCAGCGAATATATGAAGGTCTACCAACCAGCTCTGGACACTGTGTTTGGCAACGCATGGCGTATCGCGGCGGGTTCGATGATTGCTTTCTGGTGCGGCAGCTTTGCCAATAGCTATGTGCTGGCGAAGATGAAGATCGCCACCAAGGGCAAGTGGCTGTGGAGCCGCACCATTGGCTCTACACTGGTAGGTGAACTGGTGGACTCGTCGCTGTTCTATTTCATCGCCTTCTACGGCATCTGGCAAACCGAAGACGTCATCAAAGTGGCAGTTGCACAGTACTTTCTGAAGACGGGCTGGGAAATTGTGATGACCCCCGTGACCTACAAAGTAGTGGCATTCCTGAAGCGGCGCGAGAACGAAGACTATTACGACCGGGGCACGGATTTCAATCCGTTCAAGCTCTCGGCCTGAAGCGAACAACCTATGGCCCGTATTCTGGTGGTCGACGACGATGCCGACTTGCTCAAAACCATTGCGATGCAATTGCGCTATGAAGGGCACGATGTCAGCGTTGCCGATGGCGGCGCTGCAGCACTGGCGCAACTGGACCATAGCGTGCCGCATCTGGTGGTCACGGACCTGCGCATGCCAGGCATGGACGGGCTGCAACTGTTCACAGCCATACACCGGCGCTACCCGCTGTTACCCGTTGTCATTCTGACTGCCAACGGAACGATTGCAGATGCCGTGCAGGCGATGCAAAAAGGCGTGTTCGGCTACATCACAAAGCCGTTTGAACGCAACGCTTTGCTGCAGGAAGTCAACCGTGCGATCACGGTGTCCAGCGCGCTGGGCGCCGAGATGCCGGGTGACGTCCCCGGTGAGTCGTGGCGCGAAGGCATCATCACCCGAAGCCCGCGGATGGAAAAGCTGTTGGCCGAAGCACGGCGCATGGCGCAAAGCGATGCGTCCATCCTGATCCATGGCGAAAGCGGTACCGGCAAGGAGCTGCTGGCCCGTGCCGTGCATGCATCAAGCTTGCGCGCGGGAGGTGAATTTGTGGCCGTCAATTGCGGTGCGATTCCAGAGAATCTGGTGGAGTCGGAGCTGTTTGGGCACGTGAAGGGCGCATTTACTGGTGCGGTGCGCGACAACCCCGGCATGTTTACCAGCGCGCAGGGCGGCACCATTTTTCTGGATGAGGTCGCCGATTTGCCGCTGGCGATGCAAGTCAAATTGCTGCGCGTATTGCAGGAGCGCGAAGTGCGCCCGGTGGGTGCCAGCAAGTCGCACCGGGTCGATGTGCGGGTGATTTCCGCCTGCAATCGCGTGCTGGAGGGGGAGGTCGCTGCAGGCCGCTTTCGCGAAGACCTGTTCTACCGCCTCAACGTCGTGAGTCTCACGCTTCCACCGTTGGCGCAGCGGCGCGAGGACATTGCATTGCTGGCCAACTATTTTGTGCAAAGTCTTTCCCTGCGCTATGGACGCCCGGTAAACACCTTTGCGCCGGGGGGCCTGGAGGCACTGAGCGCCGCCCCCTGGCCCGGGAATGTGCGGCAACTGCAAAACGTCGTCGAAAAGTGCGTGGTGATGAGCAACGGACCGGTGATTCCGCTGACGCTGGTGCAAGGCGCATTGAGCAATGCTGGGCCTGAATTGCAGTCACTGGATGAAGCGCGCCGCACTTTTGAGCGCGACTATCTGAGCAGCCTGCTCAAGATAACCAACGGCAACGTGGCCGCTGCTGCAAAGCTGGCAGAGCGGAATCGGACGGACTTCTATGCGCTGATGGCGCGCCACCAACTGGAGCCAGCGCAATTCAAGACGGCTTAGTCGGGCCTGCAAATCTGTCTGTTGGCGCCGACAACGCAAGTTGTTGATTTATATGGGGTTTTTGAATCCGAATGTTTGTTTGTCGGGAAACGCAGACAGACTTTGCCGTGCGGGTTTCTGTAAGTTGTTGATTCCATTGGGTTTTGTAGTTGGCACAGATCTTGGGATATGTGCAACGTCTAAAACAAAATCCTGAGGAACTGCAACCATGAACCAAAATCAAGTCGCTCTCGTGCAATCGTCTTTCGAGCACGTACGCCCGATCGCAGAAACAGCCGCTGAAATCTTCTACAACCAGCTCTTCACACTGGACCCGGCGCTGCGCCCCATGTTCAAGGGCGATATGGCAACACAAGGCCGCATGCTGATGTCGGTGCTGAACTCTGCCGTGGCCGGTCTCAGTGATCTGGATGCCTTGGCTCCGGTACTGCGCAATCTGGGCGCCCGTCACGTGAACTATGGCGTGCAGGACGAGCACTACGTCACCGTGGGCACTGCATTGCTGACCACGCTGAGCGCGGGTCTGGGTGACAAGTTCACCGACGAAGTACGTGAAGCGTGGACGGCGGCGTATGGTCTGCTGGCAGATGTCATGCAGTTCGGCGCTATGGAGGCCTTACGCTCCAAGCGCCACCAGTTTGAAACTGCCTTTGCCGAGATTTAAGGGCCACAGAACGGCCCCGAAATATCAGTAGCCTTGCCGCAGCACCACGTTGCTGCAAGGGTGCGCGATACAGGGCAACACATAGCCCTCCGCCTGTTCCTCGGTGGTGATACCCGGCCATTCCACCTCATAGCGCACGGTGCCGCTGACCAACTGCCCAATGCAGGTTCGGCAGGTGCCGTTGCGGCAGGAACTGGGCCAGTTGCTTCCGCCCATTTCCAGCGAAAGCAGCAGTGGCTCATTCGACCAGGCATCCACTTGCAAGCCATCGGGTTCGGTGTGGGCGGTAAAGAGGATGGGGGTTTCTATCGGTACCATGCCGGAATGATGCCAGATACTCCCGCTAGCGAAGGCTTGCAGCCACTGCTCGTTCAATCCCTTTGGGTGGACCCTCTGCAGCACCCGCGCGGGCAACCGTTTCTGAGCGCAGCCAGCGGTTTGGTACATCTGCACGGACGGTTCTTTGTGGTGGCAGACGATGAACTGCACCTCGGGGTGTTTGCTGACAGCGCAGAACCGGGCGCGGCATCTACAACCGGCGCCTTGTTGCGACTGCTGGACGGCAGTTTGCCAAACGACAAACGCGAGCGCAAGAAGGCCAAACCTGATTTGGAAGCCTTGGCATTGCTGCCCGCTTTACCTGGGTGTCCGGCCGGTGCTTTACTAGCTCTGGGTTCGGGGTCCAAACAGAATCGCGAAACCGCGGTGCTGATGGCGCTGGATGCGCACGGTGTTCCCAATGGCCGGATGGCTACGCTGAACCTGGCTGCGCTGTATGCGCCTTTGCACAAACGCTTTGCAGATTTGAATATTGAAGGCGTGTTGGTGGTCAGCGGCGAGCTGATGCTGCTGCAGCGTGGCAACAAAGGCGATGCGCGCAGTGCCTGTATTCGCTATGACTGGAATCAGATAGCACCCTGGCTGGCAGGTCTTACAGCCCAACCACCGCAACCCAAGAGCGTGCAGGTGTTGCAACTGGGCAGCATCAATGGCGTGCCGTTCAGCTTGACGGATGGCACTGTACTGAGTGGCGGAGAGTGGATGTTTTGCGCTGTAGCAGAGGACACGGCAGACAGTGTGCAGGACGGCGCCTGCGTCGGGTCTGTGATTGGCATCGTAGGGGCCGATGGCGAAGTGAGGCGTATTTTTCCACTGATAGGCAGCCCCAAAGTAGAAGGAATTTCAGCGAAAGCGGACGAGGGTTTCTGGATAGTGACCTTGGTGACCGACCCGGATGACCCAGCGCAGGCTTCGCAAGTCCTGCGCGTTCGTCTACCGATGCTCCGCGCTTAAAAGAGAACGTACTTCGTCGCCCTCGGCGGGGGTGCACTTATCAGCGATGGGTTCCCAGCCGCGGTGCAATACCACGTGGCTCGCGGTGTAGCACACCTCCATGCGCTCTGCACCCGGCCAGCGCGCCCGCACAAACGATTCAATCGATTGCGGCATGCTGACGCGAAATTGCGCCGCAGCCAGGTCTTCCTGCGGATGGTCGTCGCTGTGCAGCCAAGGCAACTGGCGCGCCAGCCACATGAGAGGTTGCCAACCCACGCGCAACACGGTGGGCATGTAGCCTTCGGCCTGCAACCATTGTTGGGCTTGGCTGCGTGAGCCAACTTCTGCAATGGTCAATTCATGGGGTGTTAAGGCTCCCCATGCGGCGGCCATTAACTCGGCCAGCCACTGATTGCAGTTCTGGTAGTGCAGGCTGAATGCGTAGGCATTGGCGCTGTAATTGGGGCTCAGCAATTGCAGCGCCAGATGCTCGTCCAAAGCGGCTCTCTCAAGTGCCGCAGCAGCTTCTGGCGGCAGCAGCACGATAGAGAGATAACCTTCACCAGGGTCTTCTGCACCCAACACAAAACCGCTCATGCCCTGGTCAAATATCTTCGGCCGCTGCGCGTCACATGCGTAATACAGTTGGCGCACTGACCACGGTGTATTGGGGCTGGCTTTCAGGCTGATGCCGGCGTGCGAGTACCTTTGCCCAAGCCGTTGCAAGGCCAGGCCGGAACGTGAGATCAGCGCCAAGTTTTGGCCGGAATCGTCGAGTGTTTGTTTGACGATGGCTGCGACCTGGATCAGCCGGTCCTGCACTGCCGCAGTGGGCTCGGCGGTTTGCTGGCAGTAGTTCAGTGAACTGGCGTGGGCGGCAGCTGACACCAACCAGGCACAGCCCAGCGCTGCGCCGCGAAGGGCAATCAAGTTAGCCAGAGACGGGGCGGCTGTCCAGCTCGCGGTACCAGGCATCGTCCAGCACCAGGAAGAAGGGCTCTGATTTTGCGATGTGCGCGCCTGCTACTGTAAACGCGATGCCATAAGGGCGTTGCTCTGCAGCGATTACCTGGCCCACTGCCACTGCACCGCGCTCTGCAGCCTGGCGCGGCAATAGCAAATAGAAATCTTCAGTGCCAGCAACGGCCTGTAGATGCACGCGCAGCATCCCTGGCCGTTGCTCCAGCGCAGCGACCTCGACCACGGTGTAATCGCCCTGCGCGACATGGCGATCCCCGCCAGAGATGCTGTTGCTGGACTTTTCAATCGAAGCAGAGGAGCTACCAATCGATTCAGACCCGGTGCTGACCACCGACGATGTGCCAGCCATTGCAAACATGGTGCTACCGGCAAGCGCAATTGCAACGATGGAGCGGATAACCCAAAGAATGGGGGAATGAAGGACTTGCTGCTGCATGGTGGGTGCCTGTGTGTAAAGCGGTGGTGCAAGGATAGCGGAATTCGGTTCCAATCTGGCGTATAAAACTTCCAGGAGACCCCATGCAGACATCCGCATCCCCGACCAAGCGCCCGTTGTACCGCTCTCTGTATTTTCAGGTCATTGTGGCGGTGTTGCTGGGTGTTTTCCTTGGCCATTTCTATCCGCAGACCGGCGCTGACATGAAGCCACTGGGTGATGGCTTTATCAAGCTGATCAAGATGATCATCGCGCCCATCATCTTCTGCACCGTGGTGATCGGTATCGCGGGCATGGAAGACATGAAGAAGGTTGGCAAAACGGGCGGCCTGGCGCTGTTGTACTTTGAAGTGGTCAGTACGCTGGCTTTGATCGTCGGTCTGGTCACCGTCAACCTGCTGGCACCTGGCACGGGCATGAATGTGGACGCCTCCACGCTAGATACCAAAGGCATTGCCGCCTACACCGGACCGGGCAAGATGGTTGGCACGGTGGATTTCCTTCTGAACGTGATTCCCACCTCGGTGGTCGATGCCTTCGCCAAAGGTGAAATCCTGCAGGTGCTCCTGTTCTCTGTGCTGTTTGGCTTTGCGCTGCACAAATTTGGTGGACGCGGCACGATGGTGTTTGATCTGATTGAAAAACTGTCCCATGTGCTGTTCGACATCGTCGGCATCATCATGAAATTGGCACCGATTGGTGCATTTGGTGCAATGGCCTTCACGATCGGCAAATACGGCGTCGATTCGCTGTTCTCGCTGGGTAAGCTGATGGGTACGTTCTACCTGACCTGTCTGATCTTCATCTTCGTTGTGCTGGGCACCATCACCCGGCTGCACGGTTTTTCCGTGTGGAAGTTTGTCAAATACATCAAGGAAGAGCTGCTGATCGTGCTGGGCACGTCGTCTTCGGAGTCGGTGCTGCCGCGCATGATGGAAAAGATGGAGAACCTGGGTGCTCGCAAATCGGTTGTCGGGCTGGTCATTCCCACTGGCTATTCGTTCAATCTGGATGGCACGTCCATTTACCTGACGATGGCGGCAGTGTTCATCGCCCAGGCTACCAACACGCCGATGACGCTGACGCAGGAGCTGACCTTGTTGGCGGTGCTGCTGCTTACATCCAAAGGTGCAGCGGGTATTACTGGCAGTGGTTTCATTGTGCTGGCTGCGACGCTCTCTGCAGTCGGTACGGTGCCAGTCGCAGGCTTGGCCTTGATCCTGGGTATCGACCGCTTCATGTCAGAGGCGCGTGCACTGACCAATCTGGTCGGCAATGGTGTGGCTACCATCGTAGTGGCCAAGTGGACAGGCGATTTGGACACCCAACGCCTGCATGCCGGATTGAACAATGAAAGCTGGATCGAAGCGGAAGCGCCAGAAGTGCTACTCGACCAAAAAGTAGAACATATGGCCGTTGATAAGTAGCTTCGGAAATCAGGCCGTGGCCGGGTAGCGCTGTTCGACCCAGCGCTCGAATTGCTGGCACATGGCGCCTTCCGATTCGCTGTTGTCCGCAATCAGTTCCGCGCCGTGCACGATGCGGATCGTGGCGTCCAGGTCAGGAATGGGCGCCGGTGGGTATTCGCGTTTTTCTGCGGCGGTCATCTTGGCCTGGGCCTCAGCCCATGCCTCTTCCACCGTCTGATTGCAACTGTCCGCCAGGTACTTGGCATTGAACGATTCGCCAGTCAAACTGACCAGCGTCGCGTTGTGGTTGATGCTGTTGCCGCGCGCCCAGTAGTGTTCTGCCAACGCGGGGCCGATGGCGGGGTTGTCAGTCAGATAGCCATACGTGCGCTCAAAGTAGGCGCGTGTCTGGTACACGGCCATATTGGCCAGCAAATAACCGTGGTAGGCCGCGGCGGATTCCTGGTTCAACAAGTGGGGAATGGCAAGCAGAGGTCGAGGTCCGGTGGCGACACCCAGAATGCGCAGCTCCGTCGCACGCGCCAGCGCGATGACGCGCTCGGGTGTTAATGCATCTTCCGTCAACTGGTACAGCGCACGTTCGAAATAGGGCACTACCAGAATCCCACGTTCGGCAAATGCGGCAAAGGGTTGCGCGCTCTGGATACGGGCATGGATCAGGGCATCCGGAATGGCTTGGCCCTCGGAATTGCGCGCATAGCGCTTGAGCCAGTCGGCATCGTCCAGCAGGCTGTCGCAAAACATGGATTGTGTTTCTGCGTAGGCCATGGAGGTGGGCGCAAACTCCTGCGAGAAGCAGGGGGCGTTTTGTGTCACATTGGCGAAGTGCGCAGCGTGCCCACCCTCATGGAACAGGGTATTGATGGAGCGTGCACCACTGCCAATCTGGTTGGGCTGGGCATTCGCCGTAAAGTTGATCTGGCCTTGAATCCATTGGCCCTTCGCATTGAAGTAAGGAGGTATCGGGCCATGACAAAAACCGTTTTGGTATTTGCCCTTGCGCTCCAGTAAATCCAGTTGCATAGTGGCACCGCGGTAGGAGATGCCCAAATGTCGGAAGCTGCGAATCCAGCGATCCAGCCCTTTGGAAAAAGACAAATACGGATCGAGCTGGCGCGTGACATCCCCACCGATATGGAAGCGCAGATTCCAGGGCTCTGTGGCGTCCGCGCCATGGAGACGAACAAGGTCGCCCAAGGCGCGCGTGTTGGCATCGCGCGTGCGGACTTCAAAGTCGTCCAGGATGGTGAACAGTTGCTCCGCGCTCATCTGTTCGTTCTTTTGCACTTTGAAGTCAAAATAGTTGGCAAAGCCTTGTGCGCGGGCAAAGGCGTTGCGCTTCTTCACAATATCAAGAAAGCCGTTGTCCAGCACCCAGCGCTCCAGCATCAGCATCGCATCGACAGAGCTTTTGCGCGCAGTCTCGCTGCGGTTGGTTGACAGATTGGTGGCCAGTCCGCTGAGTGTGGTTTCCTCTACCTCGCCCGCTTCGTTGGTATGTTGCAGTACCAGCTCGCGGCGTTTTGCAAACAACCCGGACTCCAGTGCAATCAGTTCACGCATCAGCTGGCGTGCCGCATCGTTGTCGATGATGTTGCTTTCGAACAGCGCTTGCCAGCCTTGGAGGCCGTGGCGCAGTGCCTCTGTTTCAGGATCGGCATCTGTCGTGGGCAGGCTGACGAGTGCATTGCGAACTTCGGCCAGTCGCTGCGGGTCAGAGATGAAATTCTTGTAACTTTCTTCCGCGCGGGCGAAACCGGCGTCATCGCTGGAGACCGCCATATAGGTGTCCCAGAACAGATCTTCTTTCGCTTTGTGGATGGCGAGGTACTGGGTGTTGAGTTGGTCAAACAATGCGCGGGCGTTTGTCATGGTGTCTTGTCTCTTTTGTCATCGGGGTAGGTGCAATTTTCCCATCATTTACAAATAGCCTAGCCGGCGCAGGCAGACGGCGGCCAGTGCCAGCGACGTGTCGATGGCGTGCACGCCGCTGGGCGCATCACCTGCGCGTACCATGTGGGCGATGGGCAACTCCGTGCAACCCAGAATCGCGGTTTGCACGCCGCGCCCGGCCAGCGATAGCAGCAGGGCGCGCATCGCATCCCGCGCGGCCCCTACTTCGCCCGCTTTGACGTCCTTGATGATCTGGTCGACCGATACCTGGTCCTCTTCATGGATGTTTGCGACGTCAAAGCCCCGCTCTCGCAGGCGAATGCTGTAGATGCCAGCCTGCATGGTGCCGCGGGTTGCGAGTACTGCCACCAACCCGGCGGGCTCGGTGCGCAACTGCATTTCTTCTATCGTGGCGTCTGCAATATGCAAAATCGGCGTAGTGGAGGCCGCCTGCATCTGCTCGTACCAGTAGTGGCTGGTATTGCAGGGAATGGCGATCAGCTGTGCACCTTGCGCCGCCAGCCAGGCAACGCCTTTGGTCAGAAAGGGCGCCGGAGCATTGCCGCCAGACTGTATGGCCGTGCTTCGATCTGGGATCCCGGGTTGGCTGAACGTGACCCAGGGCAAATGTTCCTGATCACGTTTTGCCGGCGTCAATCGGGTCAATTTACCCAGGAAATCGACCGTAGCCAAAGGCCCCATGCCGCCCAAAATGCCCAGCAGAGCCTGCTGCTGGGTGTCCATCAGGCTGCACTCACCAGTGGCGTTGCGGGATCTGCGCTATCCGTCTCTTCACCCAGCGGTGTGATCAGCGCGACCAAGGCGTTGATGGAAATGACAAGCAAGGTCGTGCGCAAGGTATCGCAAATGGGTTCCACGGCAACAAACAACACGAACGCTGCTTCAAAAGGCAGGCCCAGTAGCGAACAGACGATGGTGGTTTGGGAAATCGTGACGATGCCGTTCATGCCGGTCGAAGAAAAGCCAGCGATTAGGGAGGCGACAAGGATCAACAAGAAGTCAGCGGCAGCCAGATCGCGGCCATACAACTGCGCGATGAACACCGTCGCCATGCAGTAGTACAGCACGGGCCCAACCCGAAACAACGCGGTACCCAATGGCACCAGCAGCTCGGTGATGGCCTTGTTGAAGCCCAGCTTGTCCACCATCGCAATCAGCATCGCCGGCATGCAGGCTGCACTGTTGCGCGTGGCCACGGCCAGAAAGAACGGACCTTCTTGCGACGCCACGCTGTAGGCCAGGCCGCGCCCAGATTTGGCCGCGATGATGGCGATGCACACCGCCAGCAAAATCAAGGTGACCGCACCAAAGGCAATGATGAAGTGCAACATCACCTTGAACGGCTCAAAACCGGTATTGGCAATCTGGTCGGCGGCCAGTGAGAACGACGCCAACGGCAGTAGCACCATTAGCCAGGTAGTGAGCTTCTGGCAGGCCTTGAACACCACATCACATACGGCAATGAACCCCGCTGTGGAACTGGGCGGCGACTTGGTCACCGCAAACCCGAACAACAGCGCGAAAAACAGCGTCTTGAGCGTGTCGCCCACGGACAGTGCGCCAAAGATGTTGTTGGGAATCATGCGCGACACCAGCTTGATCAGCATGCCATCCTGTTTGTCGGCAACGGTTGGTGACAGTAGGTGGATGCTGGTTTCGACCCCACTGATATCAGCTTGCACCAGTCGGCCAAACGATTGCATAGTCGCCTGGTCCATATTGCCACCGGGTTGCACGATCTTCATGTACACCAAGCCCACGGCCCCCGCCAGTGCCATGCCAGCCAACAGGCTGACGACGATGCGCGCAACGTAGCGCGATGCCTGTGGGTTGTGTGCCAGGCGGTTGATGCTGATGATCACTGCCGATACCAGGAAGGGCAGTATCACCATCTTCAGTAAGTCGATGTAAATGTCGCCGATGAACTTCAGGCTGCGCGCCAACTCCGGCGCATAAAGGCCGCAGGCAACGCCCAACGCGATCGAACCGATGATGGTGACCGGGTGTGTCGGCAACTTTTTCAGATCCATGGTGACTCCGCAGATCAGTTCAAAAATTTCTCGTACTTGCTCAGAATTTGTTCGGACGTGAACTTGATGTTCTTTTGTTCCAGAAACAAATTCAGGAAGTTCAGCAGCAGGTAATTTTTGCTGTTGACCGCGATGCCAATCGTGTCCTTGATGTCCTCAATCATCACGGAGCGCACCGTCAGCACCAGATCGGGCTTAACCTTGATGATGCGTTTGACTTCAAACGCGTCGCGGTACGCGGTGCTCACATCGCCCTTGGCAACAGCATCCACTACCTGGTCCCAGGTAGCGAACTCCACTACCTTGGCCTTGGGGAAGTAGGTCTTGGCGTAGCCCACGAAGGACGAGTTCGCGATCACGCCCACCGTGTCGCTGTAATCCTGCATAACCTCCGCCATGCCCTTGCCTTTGGCGATTTGCGCAAATCGCAGGCGATTGACCAGCATCGCATGTGGCAGCGTGATGTAGGGGTTGCTGAACAGCACGATCTGCGAGCGCGCCAAAGTGCGGCTGATCTTCGCGGCCGACATGTCGGCTTTGTCCTCGGCGACCAGTTTGACCGCGTCGTTAAAGCTTTTGCCATCCCGATTGAATACGGCCTGAACACCCAGGGCCTCTGCCACGGACTTGGCCAGGTCAATGTCCAGACCCTTGAGTTCGCCCTGGTCTTCAAAGAAGAAGGGCGGATTGCGTTGGTCGGGAATCGCGACGATCAACTTGCCGCTGGCCTTGATCTCGGCCATGTCGCGCGCCTGTGCAACAGCTGCGCCCAGGCCCAATATCGCCAGGAGCAACGCAGGTCCCCAGCGTACTGACCGTGTGTGATTGCGCATGGGAGATGCTTTCCTATACAAGTGCTTGGCGACTTTTCTCGGCCATCCGCAACGCAACGCCATCGCCCGGAAACCGCTGCAGAATGGCTTCGTATGCGGCTTGCGATCTTGCATAGTCGCGCTGCATGTACAAGGCATAGGCCGAGGTGGTCATGTTGCACAGTGCCATCTCGTCTTCGGTGGCGGCCACTTCGGCATCGCCGTCGCGGATCGCCAGCACTTCATAGACCGGCAGTTCGCCCTTGCGGCCCTTGACGGTCACCATGTCGATAGGGCGCAGCCATAGCTGGCCACCGGCATCGCGGTACACCGAATGGCTCACGCAGACCTTGGTGCCCATTTCCTTGTTCAGGCCCTCAAGGCGGGAGGCTACGTTCACGCCGTCACCCATCACGGTGTAGCTGACCCGTTCACGCGACCCTACATTGCCGACCAGCACCGAATCGCTGTGGATGCCGATGCGAACGTTGAGCGGTGGCAGCCCTTGCGCGGCCCAATCCCGGTTGCGAATTGCCATGCGGCGTTGCGAACGCACTGCCGCCACACAGGCCAGGTAGCCATGGTTGGCAATGCGGTTGGGCGCTCCCCAGAACGCCATCACTGCGTCGCCAATGTATTTGTCTACCGTACCGTGCTCGCTCTCCACCGCGCTGGTGACGCTGGAGAAGTAATCGGATACCCGTGCCAGCAACTGCTGCGATGGCTCGGTTTCGGACAGGGAGGAAAAGCCTTCCAGATCGGTGAAGAACAACGACAGGTAACGGCTTTCCACCCCCAGCTTTGCGCCCTGACCGGAATCCACCAACTGGCGCACCAGACCGCGCGGCACATAGGAGGTAAAGGACTCCAAGGCGCTTGTCAGCAGAAACACCGCCTTTGCCAGATGGTCTACTTCGGTCACCCGCGACTGCACCATCGGCCGGTTGTCAAAGCGGAACTCGCGAATGACGGAGACATCCTTGGCCAGTTGCTCCATGGGTCTGGAAACGGCCTTGGACAGCCAATGGATCAAAAGCAGTTGCAGCAACACCGCCAAAGCGCCAAAGACCAGCAGCTTGCGGTTGGTGTCCTTGATCACGCCGACAAAATCATCAGTGGGCGTGATGGTCAGCAACTCCCAGGGCTTGTTGAAGTCCTTGGGGAAGGGCGAGAAGATGCCTATGTACTCGGTGTCTGCTGGGCCTGCTGTAAACAGGAAACGGTCCTGCCCGCTGGACAAGCGTTTGCCCAAAGCGGCCATCACCCGGAAATCTCCGAGTTTGTCGAGCCGGTTTTGCACCATGTCGTTGCCCTGCAGGGTCAGGCCGCGCTCGAGATCCGGATGGGCGATCACGCCGCCGCGCTCGTCTGCCATGATGGTGATGCTATTGGGTGACACCCGGTTGTCCGCCAGGTAGCGCGACAGAGTCTTGAGTGTCAGGTCCACTGCGAACACGCCAATCGTGCTTTCCTTGCGAATCACCGGAATCGTCACCGTAATGCCCAGCTCGCCAGAACTGGCAAACGGATAGACGTCTGACACGATCAGTGCCTTTTGTTTCAATGCGTCCTTGTAATAGCCCCGGGTACGCGGGTCGTAGGCGGCGGGGCCGGAATCGGCGGCCAGCACCTTGTTCCAGTCAGAGTGAAAGCGATAGACGTCCGTCGCTGTTCCGCTGCCGCCACGTTTGCGGGCATCGATGTACCGGTCTATGAACTGGGTATCGTCAGCGACCGGTTTGTCCAGCACCGTCTTGCCGCGCACAGCCCGCCGTACCTGGCGAAATGATCCGTCTTCAAAGCCCGCGTAGGCGGCGTAGACCGCTTCGTTGGACTCGACAACCTCGTGCAGGTAATCGGTGGAGGATTCCTCGCGGAAATATTCAGGTTTGTCGCGCATCAGCGCGCCGGTGGAGCGCACCGTGCTGATGATGGGATTGAGCAGCCGGGCCGCGTTGTGGATGTTGTCGTTGACCGACTTTTCAATGAACCGGTTCGAGTAGTCCTCGATCAGCAGCGTATTGGCGCGGTAGCTGACAAGCACAAAAGTAAGCATGACCGGAAAGGTCAGCAGCACGAACAAGCCGATGATGGTGACATGCAGCTTGACATTGCGCTTGAACAGAAACATGCAACACCTCGTGAATGGTGGCCGCCACTATAAGAGATTTATTCGGCGTCAGTGCTTGGGGGCCGTGGTGCGCGCTGTGCGGGGCGAGCCAGAATTTCAATGTAAAACTGCTTGTCGCCATTCTTCGCCGCTGCGTCAATCAGATCAATCAATTCGGCCACATGGGCCAGCACCGAAGTCTCGGGCGTTGCACCAAAGCGGCAGTCAAAATCCCAAAAATCCGCCCCTTCAGGCAGATCGCGGCGGCGCTCGCGCTTGAGGTATTTGCGGATGTCATGCTTGGTCGCATCGAGCAGGCGGTCTGGGTTCTTGCCTTCAACGGTCAGGGGGAATGTTTTTTTCATATCAGAGGTCCTTAAGCGGCGATGATACGACCCCATGCATACACCGCACCATCCCACCCCCGACAAAGACGCCATTGCCCTACTGCCACCTTTTGAGCGCCTGGGACTGGATCGCATCACTCTGGTCAACACCGGAGAGCAGGCCGTTCGAGCCAAATCCGAGCTCATCAAGACCAAAGCTTGGGGGTTTGATACCGAGTCCAAACCCACTTTCAAGGTAGGAGAGGAGTCCGATGGCCCTCACATACTGCAGCTCTCCACCTCTGAGCGCGCCTGGGTATTTCAACTGCACGAATCCGATTGCCGCGCCGTTGCCGCCGAACTATTGGCATTGGGGGGTATCGCGAAGGCCGGCTTTGGCCTCGGCGACGACAAAAAACGCATCATTCACAAGCTGGGCATTGAGCCCCAGGGCATCCTGGAGCTGAACACCATTTTTCGGGAGCGCGGCTACCGCAAGGACATGGGCGTCAAGGGGGCGGTCGCGGTTCTGTTCAACCAGCGCTTCATCAAATCAAAAAAGGCCGCAACCAGCAATTGGGCGAATGCCCGGCTGACGGAAGCGCAGCTTATTTATGCGGCGAACGATGCGTATGCGGCAGTTCGTGTGTTCCATGCGTTGGAGCTTGGGCATTCGTAAAGTGGCTTGGTGTCCTGCCGGAGTGTGGAGTGTTGGGGGTCTCATGGTGTGCCTAAGGCCACACAAATCGGCTCCCGACACTCCCCACTCCAGCGAGAAAAAATGTAGTGAAGCGGGCAGTTGATAACTACATCTCGAACGGGGAAGGGAAACTGTGCGGAGCCGATTTGTGTGGCCTTAGGCACACCATGAGGCCCCGCACAGTTTCCCTTCCCCGGTAGCGCCAACCAATGTTATTCAGGACGGTAAAAAGTCCACCGGCCAAGTCACCACCATCTGGTCTACATCCTTGGCGCCAAAATCAAACTGGCGTATGCGTACCAGCAGCTTGGCTTCCAGTTCAGAGGCTTTCAACTCGGTAGACACAATGCGGCACTCCAGCACCTGGCCAGAGGGCGCAATCTTCAGTTCCAACACCACCTTGCCTTGCAGACCGGGCTCTTCCCGCAGCGCGCGGTTGTAGATCGCGTAAATCGCGCCCTTGTTGCGCTCGAATACGAGTTTGATTTCCTCGATCGAGCGCGAAGCCTTGCCACTGCCACCGCGTTGCACGTTGCCCCCGGCGGATGCCAGGCCGCTGCCGGTGCCGTCACCGCGCCCTCGTGCGCCACCACCGCCTGCACCCCCTCCACCTCCGCCGCCCGCAGCGCCTTCCACCAGCGTGGTGGAGCGGCCGGCCAAACCGCCACCGCCGGTGTTGCGGCTGAAGCCTGCGGTGTTGATGCCGCCGCTGCCGCCAGTGGCGTTGGAGGTGATCAGCGCCCGGGTGGGCAGCCCGGCTTCCGTGCCCGCGCCTACACCAACGCCGGTTCCCGTGCCGACCCCAGGACCCTGCTTAACGGGGGCGAGTTGGACTGCCAGCGGTGCGCCGTGCATCTCGGCCAGATCTTTGGACATTGCCAGCAAGCCTACACCCGCTGCCTTGCGCCGCGCCGCGTCCACTTCGCCTGGCGGCTTGTTCGGCTGTGGCACACGTGCCTCGGGAACCGGAGCTTCCTTGCTTGGTGCCGTCTTGCGCGGTGCTTCCGCGGTGGTCTGCTCTGTTCGGGTCGCAGCCTCTACTATGGGTTTGGGCGGAGGAGGCGGTGGCTTGGCGTTTTCCAATATCAGCGTGGCCAGCCGTGGCGGCAATTCCTGGACCTGGCTGCGGTCCGGCTGCACGATAGGCATCAGCAGAACGACCAGGCACAGCAGCGTTGTGAGTACCAGCACGGCGCGCTGAATCCGTGCAAAACGCAATTCATCCTGGGCCGACCCGGCCCAAGGCAGTACCGCTTGCTGGAAGGAAACTGTCGTTGCCGCGCTCATGATTCCAGCCTCTGCCGTACGGCGAAAGACACGTCCTGGAAATTGGCCCGCGCGCTGGTGACCATGATCTTGCGCAGCAGGCGGTACGGAATTTCCTTGTCGCCCATGATGGTCAGGCGCTTGCTCAAGTCTTCATTCTCCTTGCGGACCACTTGACGGCTTGCTTGCAGCAAATCGAGTTCGGCTTTCAGCGGATCAATCATGTCGCCTTCCATCGCCAGAACATCCGCGACCGAAGCAACCTTGCGGCCATCGACCAGGATTTCATTGGCGCTGACGATGACCACAATCGTCTCGCGAGGGCTCTGCTCGGCCACCGACTCCGGCAGTAGCACGGCCTTGGGGCTGGGCAGCGTCTCCACGCCGCTGGCGTTGGACAGCAGGAAGAAGATCAGGATGGTGAACACGTCGATCAGCGACACCAGATTCATGTCCACCATGGTCTGGTTGCGGTTGCGCCGTGCTGCACGCTTTTGCAAGGGGGTGAGTTTCATGCGCGACCCTAGGGTTTGCGTATCGGTGCGTCACCGATGGAAATATTCGGGAACAGCTCGGAGCGCACCACCTTGCCATCCTGTGCCATATGCCCGGCGCGCACCGCATCCATCACCTGCACCAGCGTGTCATACGACGTGTTGGGTTCGGCCAGCACGGTCGCGTCCAGCTTGGCTGGAAAGCGTGTCTTGATTTGCTGTACCAACTGGGACAGTGCGCGCAGGTCGGGGCCGGTGGCCGTGGCGGGAATGCGCTCTATCAGTCCGCCAATGCGGTCGCCGACTTCGAGCGCATCGGCGCGCACAACGATCTCGAGCTGCAGGTTGTCGGCCTTCACCTGTTCCAGTGCGCTCGCGCTCTGTGCGGGCAGTGTCAGATCGATGATGGCCAGACGGGTGAACACCGCCGTGGACAGCAAAAACGGTACCAGCACCACGATCAGGTTGATGAAAGCGGTGATCTCCAGATGCGCCACATCTTTGCGTAGGCGTCTAACTTTCATGACGTTACTTTCCTGGCTCAGCGGCTTTGTTCAGAAGCGTGGGCTGTCTGTTCAGCGCGTATGCGCTGCACCAGATTCAGAAAACTCATCTTGGCCGCCTCCAGTCCGTCGACGATCTCCATCGTCTGCGCTTGCAGGAAGGCATGCACCAGCAGGAACGGAATCGCCACCATCAGCGCAAACGCCGTGTTGTTCATCGCGATGGAAATACTGGCCGACAACAGCTCGGCCTTTTCGGCCGGGTTCACTTGGGCCACCGCTGTGAAGCCCTTGATCAGCCCAATGATGGTGCCCAGCAGGCCCACCAGTGTAATCACGTTGGCAAAAGTGGCGATGTAGTGCGTACGTTTTTCAAGACGCGGCACGATTTCCATCATGCCTTCCTCCATTGCGGCGTCGTAGTCTTCGCGTCGTCCCGGGCTTTGCATGCGCGTCAGACCGTAGTTCACGATCTTGCCGACCGCGGCGTCCGAGTGCGATGTGATGCCGCGCACTTCCTTGAACTGCCCCTTTTGCAGCATGGGTTGCACCTGGGCCCAAACTTCGCGGTTCTGGCTGCGCGTCTTGCGCAGGAAGATGAAGCGCTCGATCGCAATCGCCAGACCCAGCGACATGATCAGCACGCTGGGGTAAATAAATAGGCCGCAGTCCTGAAAAAACTTGATGGCGGTGTTGAGGGCGTTCATGGCTTTGCTCCGTTGAAAAATGGCGTGAAATGGTTATTGCGCAGGCTTGTTTGGCGTTGCAGCAGATGCAGTTGGGGGTGTGGCCGGTGTTGCCGTTGGATTGCTCGGTGGTGCAGGGCTCTTTTCGCGTGTCTGGGTGTCGTAGGTCACCTGGCGGCGAAACACATCGCGGTCCAGCGGCGCCATCGCTTCGTCCAGCACGCTGACTGGGGGGCGCCCCACCAGATCGCCAGGCAGTGGCTTCTTCCACGGCACGATGTAAAGCACTTTGGGCAACTCGCGGTTGCCGATGATTTGCGTGCGGTCCATGTCTGCGCGGTCTTGTGCGCCACTGCTCTGGGCGATGCACAGGAGGCAGGCTACAACTGCAAGATTCGTATTCAACGTCATGCTTTCTCCCGGGATGCAGCAGCGGCCAGTGCGGGTTTGCGGTTCTTCAGCTCTGCCACCCATTTGGTGACTGTGGAATCGCCCTGCGGTGTCAGCGCCAGGTAGCGGTCGTACAGCGCCAGCGCGCGGGCGTTGTCGCCCAGGTACAGGTCAAACAGAATGCCCAGATTCAGCGCGGCAGGCGCGTAGCTCGCGTCTTTGGCGATGGCCTGTTCATAGGCTTCCCTAGCCTTGGCAAACTGGCCAGCCTTGCGCAAGTCAATCCCCTGCTGGTTCAGAACAGCCGCTTCGGTTGCAGCGGTGTCGCTGCGCTCCGTTTTTCCGTAGCGCACCGGGCGCAGCACCCGCAGTGCGTCGAAGCTGCTCTGCACCCAGCTGTCGTAAATGCCGCTGGCAGCGCGGCGGGCGTTGGCTTCGTGGATTTCTGTCGCCTTCTCCTCAAACGGAAAGGCCTGTTCTTCCAGCAACACGTTGTACTGTTCGCGCTCCAGCTTGTTGAGCTTCTTGGGCCGCTCCGATGCCATCAGTGCCTTGCTGAAGTCGTGGTACACGGTGGCGATGCGGTAGGTGGTGGCGGTTGTGACATCCGCCACGCCGTAGTCGGTGGCAACCGCGTAGGCCTTCAAGGCTTCCTCCATGCGGGCCTTCTTGAGCTTCAACTGCTTTTGCAGCGGCTCGGTCAGTGCAACCTGGGTGTACGCCTTGGCAACGGGTTCGGCCAGCGCCAGCGCGGCGGTTGCGCCAAGGAAGCGCGTGCGCGCGGTGCGCGCCGTACCGCCGTTCTGATCTGCCTGCAAGATGTCTTTCATCAAAGCCAGCGTGCGGTTGGTGTTGCCGTCTTCCCTGGCCATTTCGGCGAGGCGATAGCGCGCTTCGAGTGCGGGCTCCAGTGGCTGCGGGTTGCGCGACAGGTAGCGCTCATAGGTTTTGAGCGCCGCAGCGCGGTTGCCAGCCTTTTGGTATAGCTCGGCAGACTGCCATAGCGCATCGCGCGCCACTACCGGGTCTGTGTTGGATGCCGACAGGCGCTCCAGTTCCGTCGCGGCGCTGCCCCATTGTTTTTGTTCCAGATAGACCAGTGCCAACTTGCCGCCCACTTCTGCCTGCAACGCATGGCCGGGATAACGCTGGCGGAAATCTTCCAGACTGCGCGCTGCGGCGCTCCAGTCCTTCAAGGCGATCAGCAGCGCCGCTGCATCGTATTGCGCCGCCGCGTTGGCGCTGGACTGCGGAGCAACCTGGCCCACGCGTTCAAAGTGCGCCACCGCTTCGCGCATGGCTCCGGCGGTACGGGCCTGTTCACCCTGTTTGTAGATGGCTGCGGCCTGACGTTCCACCAATTCGCTGCGGTTCGCTGCATTGGGGGCGGTCAGTTTCAATATCTCGCCAAATGCTGCCTCGGACGGGCCGAAGTTTCCGGCGTCAAAGCTGGTGTAGGCAACGATGGTCCACGCAACGCGGCGCTGTGGCTCGGCGGCGGGGGGCTGCAACGCCAGGATGGATTGCGCGACGGTGGCTGCGCGTTCCGAGTCTTTGAGCGCATACAGCTTTTCCGCGGCATCGGCCAGCACAGGCGCTGCGCGCGCATCGCCAGGGAATACCTTGGCAAAACGCAGGGAGCTGGACACACCGGTTTGGGCAAGGGCCTGTGTCTGGGCGGCGGGCGCCGTCTTTTGCTGCTGCGCGTAGCCCAAGAGCGCGGCGTAGCCCGCATCTGCGCTGCGTGCGTGTGCCGGGTAGGTATAGGCCGTCTTTTCGTATTCGACCGTCGCTTCCGGAATGCGGCCATCTTCCTGTAGCAGCTCCGCGAGCAGGAAGTTGGTTTGGGCGTTATCGGGATCCTCCGGAAAGCTGGCCAATGATTCGCGGTACCAGTGCGCGGCTTCCTGGTAATCGGTCGTGCTCTTGTTCTTCTGCGCACTGGCATGGTAATACTGCGCCAGCTCGGCCAGGTGGGCCTTGACCGGTGCCTGCGCTTGCTCCCAGCCCTTGGGGTTGGTCGTGCGGAACTCGCTGGTGCGCCCGTAGCGCAGCACATAGTCTTTCTTGGCTGCCAGCGCCAGCGTTGCAAAGCCGTTGCGTGCGTAAACGTCGATCACGCGCGCTTGCAACAGCGGCGCTTTGGCATTGAGAGGCTTGCGTTGGCCAAACAGGGCAAACGTATCGGCAGCGTCCTTCACGCGCTCCTGCTTCAGGTACAGCTCGCCCAATTCTTCGTAGACGCGTGGCTCGTAGCGTAGGCGCTCTTCGGACGTGATGTAGGTCGGAATGGACTGCGCGCCCTGCAGGCTGCTGAGGCTCAGGCTAGTGACACGGAACGTGTCCTCCACCAATTCACGGTCCGCCCGAGTGAGCTCGGCGGACTCGGCTTCCGGTTGCCCCAGCTTCTGGTCCAACACACCAAAGAAGGAGAGCAGTGCCGGCTCCAGCTTGCCCTGTTTGTACTGCGACCAGCCTTGCATGTAGAGCGCACGGTCCTGGTAGCGGCTGGGCGGACTGACCGCCAACACCGTGGCGTAGGCCGTTTCGGCCTCGGTGTACTTGCGCGCTGTGAACAGCAGCTCGCCCCTGCGGAACTGGGCTTCATCGCCGTGTGACGTGGTGGGGTGTTCCTTGACCAGACGATCCAGCGTTTGGAGTGCGGCACCCAGATCGCCGCCCTGTTCCTGTGCGCGGGCCAACTGGTACAGCACACGGTCGTTCGTAGGGTCGTTGGGGTAGGTCTTCAGGAACTCCTGGTAGCGCGCAATCGCTGCGCGGTAGTCCGGGTCCGCAGTTGCGCCAGCTTCCGGAAAGTCAGCGCGATCCATCTCCAGATCGCCCATGCGGCGCATGGCTTCGACCCGTTGCGAGGCTTTAGGCGCCACCGCCAGAAACTGTCGATACGCTTCAATGGCTTGCGCAGGATTGCTCGCCATCGGGCTCTGGTCCGGCTGAACGGTCACGGTGCGGTTGGCCAGTGTCTTCAGCGTGGGCTCGTTGTCTGCGACCCGGTCGCGCTTGCCCGCGCAGGCGGCCAACAATCCAATCGCCAGTAATGTGAGTCCTTGCCTAGCGCGCACGATTCGCCTCCCCAGTCGTCGCGGCGTCTTGCCGTTGCGCCGTGCCGCGGTCGTACAACTGCGCTACCGCAAAGCGGGCCTGGGTCGTGTACTGCGCCAGTTGCTCCTGCTGCTGGCGCAGGGCTGTGATGGCAATGTCTTGCAAGGCCAGTGCCTGTTCCTGTGTGAGTTTGTCGACGCGGGCGATCTCTGTTTGCAATACCGGGCTGATGGCTTTGATGCGGGCGCCAAAGGCGTCAAAGCGCACAGGCTCGTCGCGTTGTGCCTGCTTGAGTGCTGCGTCCAGCTTCTGGGCCTGGTCCAGCGCGTCCTGCGTGGCCTTCAAGTCCCTTTGCGTTTCCCAACTGCGCTGTGGGTAGGCTTGCGCCAGTTCCCACGCCAACACGCCTTCCGACAACCGAACACGCTGCTGCGCAGATGTCAGGTCGATATCGGCTGGCGGATTCTGCAATGCAGATTTCACGCTGGCTATGCGTTGCAGTAGACCGGCTTGGCGCGCATCGGCAAACGCCACGCCATCTGCCGCACCTTCTGCTTGTTGCACTTGCAGAGCCAGGGCTGCATGCCGCGCACGCAAAGGTTCGGTCTGCAAACTGTTGGCGCTGGTCTGTACATCCGGAAGTTTTTCCGCAAAAGCCTTGCGGCGTGCTGCCAGCATGTCGTCAAACGTACCCAGTTTGTCGCGCCAGGTGTGCAGATTGCCGGTCAGGAACTGCAGATCGCGGTAGTTCTTCAGCGCCTCCTGAAATTCGTGTTGCGCCAGCACGTGGGCCAGATGCCGGGCATGTGGCATCACCGGCAGATCGCGCACGCTCCAGAACCAGCCCATTTCCTCACCGGGGTTGCTGGTGACGAGCGCGTTTTGCAGTTTGCCCGCGCGGATCTCGGCAATCGATTCGTTCAGTGCCTTGTCTTCGCGCTCGAAGGTTGCTATGGCCTGCTGGTAGCGTTCTGCTGACTGGTTATAGGCGCCGAGTTCGGCATAGGCGTAGGGAATGGCGATATAGGCCTCCAGCACGGCGGTGTCATCCAGCTCACGGTCCGCCAGTTCCAGCCAGGGTGTCAGCGCAAGGGTGTAGTTCTTCTGCGTTGTAGCGGCCCAGCCCAGACCCAGCAGTGCCTTGTTGGCCTGCATGCTTTTGAGCCGAACGCGCTCCAGGTAGTTGCGTGCGGCTGGAGCCTGTTGGTCGGCGAGAGCGGCGAAGCCCAGTGCCACATTGGCCCTGTCGCGCATGCTGCGGAACTCTTCGTTCTCGGCGTATGCAACACCCAGCGCATTCAGCAGCGCATTGCCCTTGGCTGCGTCGCCCGACTTGATCAGCGCGACGCCCAGGTTGTAGCGCACATAGCGCGATTCGGGCGCAGTCTTCTCCAGCGCAGTGAGTACGGTGGCCGCGCCTGCATAGTCGCCGCGCGCCATTTGCAGTTGCGCCTGCAACAGGCCGCGCTCTTCCTGCAACTCAGGTGCGAGCGACGTGCCAATGCGGGCAAGCGCATTCTCTGCTTCAGGCAAGTAGCCACGCTGGTAACGGATCTTGGCCAGGTAGAACCAGGCCCTGTCCCGCGTGGGTGGTGTTGCGCCCATCTCGATCAGCCGCTCAAAGATGTCGCCCGCTTCGCGGTGCAGACCGTAGGACAGCAAAATGCCACCGCGCAGCACCTCGGCTTCCTCGGAATGCTTGGACACGCGGCCAAAATGCTGCGAGACCATCAGCGTGGTGGCTGCGGTGAAGTAGCGGTCCTGAAAATACTGGAACAGCGTGTCGCCGTAATGTGGGTCCTGGATTTCGCCATTGGGTGCGGCCTGCGCGCTGGATGCACAGGCCAATGCCAACAGCGCACCGCCCGCGATGCGCCGCGCAAATTGGGGAGCGTGAAGTGCCAAACGCATACCGCTTACTGCCAAAGCTTGATCTCAAACTCGGGCTGCAATTTGGCTGACGAATCGCGGATGCGCAGTTCCACATACTTGGCTTGCGTGTCCTTGGTGAACTTCACCGTAGCACCGCGTTTGTAGTCGCGCGCATGCGGTCCGCCGCCGGTGAAGAATGCCACCAGTTCGTGCTCGCCGGTGCGCAAATTTCCAAGGTACAGACGCTGCACACCTCCGCGGTGCAGGGCTTGCACCTCGCGCGGCGTATAGAGGTAGCTGGCGACTTGCTTGTCGTCGATTTTCAGCTGCACCGAGTCCAGCTCAAACATCTTGCCCACATCCATCGACAGAAACACCGCCAACTGCGTGTTGGCGGGGAACAGCAGTTCTTCCTCCAGCACCAGCAGGTCGCGGTTGAGTTTGATCACGTCGCTTTTGACGTCTTGCACGCGGCTGTCCAGCGGCGCCTCCGGAGCAGGAGCCACCGCCGGGGCGGAGGCAACCGCCGCGGGCATGGTTGCGGCTGGAGTAGGTACAGCAGTGGCAGGCTGCTCGTCAGCCGCCCAGCAGCTTGCGCCCAGCAGGAAAAGGAAGCTGACAAGCAGGCGGCGGCAGATGGATGGCATGGGCGTGTTCATCAAAAGTTGGCAGACAGGTAGAACTGCAGCACGTTGGCGTTGTAGGCGTACAGCTCGCCGGTGCGGATGTCGGTGAAATCGCTGAACTGGAAGCGCGTGGTCTCCAGTGCGGCGTTGAGCTTGATGTCGAACTTGCCCGATGCGCGGCGCCAGGTGTAGGCCACTTTTGCACCCAGGCCCACGCTGTTGAAGGTGCTCAACTGGCGGTTGCGTGAGATGTAAGTCGTCTCGGTGCTCGCGTTGTCGCTGTAAAACAGGGCCTTGCTTTGCGCGTAGTAGCGCAAAGACGCATCGGCCAGCCACTGCTCGCCAAAATGGCGCGAATACCCCGCCTCGGCGGTATTGGCCTTGATGTCCCAGGTGTCCCAGTAGTAGCGGTAATCGAGGTGCAACGCATCGCGGGCATTCAGGTCACCGATCACGCGGAATTTCACCGCGCGCCCAGAGCGGGTGCGCGGGGTTTTTTCCGGCACCGCCGCGCCAAACACGCGCGCAATGCGGTACGGGCTGCCCAGAAAACCGTCGTCAGACATGACTTCGGCGTTGGCACTCATGATCCATCGTGGCGACAGGATCTGGGTCGCACCCAGCCGGTATTGCCAGTGCGTTGCGGTGTCCGCAAATTCGGGTGAATTGCTCTTGCCAATCTGGTCATCACCGCGCGTGAAACCCATGCTGATCGACGTCATGCCACCAAAGGTTTCCTGTGCAATGTCCATGCCGAAACGGTTGGCGGTGTAGTCGCTCTCGCGGCTGGTAGAGGCCGCCAGCGAAATTTTTGAGTCGCGGTAGACATAGTCCATCCCCAGTCCATATTCGTTGCGCTGTTCGCGGTAGGGGCTGGCCGTGGTGACCACATCGATAGACGCATTGCTGACGGCGTCCAGGTAATAGCTGGCAGACAAAGACACCTTGTCGGCCAGCCGCTTGCGCACTAGCAGCGCCGGGCCATTCGCCGACACGCCGCCGCCGTTGTACGAGTGGAACAGCGCCTCGGCGCTGTCCTCGGGCAGATCGGCAGCGCGGGCGCCTGAAGCGGCCAGCACGCCACCCAGAAGCGTGGCCAAGTGGCGTAGCAGGTTCCAGCGCCATGCGGAGTTATTCGCGGAATCAGTTGCAGCCACAGCCACCTCCTTGCACGCCGGTCGCGCCACGCGCACCTTCGCGCACATCGCGCACATGCTCGATGTGCTTTTCGGCCATCGCATCGCGTGAGAACTTCATCATCGGGTCAGCCAGGCGTTCGCGCTCGTAGGGCTTGACCCATGGCTGCATCGCGCAACCGGTAAGCAAAAGCGTTCCCGTCATCAAGGCACAGGTGATCAGAGCCGACTTCATTTCAGCAACTCCCGTATCTGCTTCTCGTACAGGTCTTCAAAACCTGCCTGGTAGCCTGCATGCACATAGCGCACACGTCCGTCGCGGTCTATCAGTACCGAGCTCGGCATCGTGCCCAGGTCGTACAAGCGGCTCACGGATTTTTCGGTATCGAACAGCACCGGGAAGGGCAGGGCCAGTCGCTGGGCCATCTCGCCCGCACGCTTTGAATCGTCGTCGACGTTGACACCCAGCAGCACAAAGCCCGCCGCGCGGTACTTGTCGTACAGGCGGCTCAAGTGAGGCATTTCCTGGCGGCAGGGGCCGCACCAAGTGGCCCAGAAGTTGATCATCACGACCTTGCCGCGCTGCTCTTGCAGGCGCAAGTTGGGGCCGGCCAATGTACGCAGCGCAAAGTCTGGCGCGGCAGAAGCGGGCTTGATATTGGCCTGCGCCTGCAGGGCCGTGCCCGCCAAAGCCAACGTGAGGGAAAGCGTAATGACGCGTCGCATGTGTCGTGCCATCAGAACGAAGCAGTAATGCCAACCGTCAGTTCCAGGTTCTGCGTGCTCTGGTTTTTGCCCAGCAGGTCCAGCGAGAAGATGTGGTCGCGCGCGTCGATTTGAAGTGCCCAGCGGTCGCTCAGGTAGACCCGCATGCCGGAGCCGAAGTTGAACGTGGCCTTGCGCTGGTCGTTGAACGAGGTGCTGCCAACTCCACCAATGACATACAGCGAAAACGGCTTTGCATGCTTGCTGCCGATGAACACTTCGCCTGGCAGAATGTTGTAGCCCACGGACAGGTTGTAGTAACTCAAGTTCTCGGTTTCGGACGGGAACACACCGCCCGGCAGCACCTGGCGGAATGATGCATCGCTGACCTTTGTCTGTGCGATCACGCCTTCGACGAAGAAGTCTTCGGTCACGTGGTAGCCCAGCCGCAAACCAGCGACGGCACTGGCGCCGAAGTTTTGTGTGGAGTAGGTGCCGACAAAGGTGCCAACCTCAAAATCGCTGGACGGAAAGCGTGGCATCTTGATATCGCGCCGCGCCACTTCGGGGACCACGACCTGTTCAGAAGGTTGCGTCGGTTCCGCCGCAAATGCGCAAATGCCCACGCAGGCAAGCAGGGTGCTGAGGGTGAAGGTACGAAGCTGGTGCATGGTGGTGCTTGGTTAGAAGAAAAAGGAAAGGCCCGCGGTCATCGCGCGGTATTCGAGGCTGCGCTGGTCGCTGACAAAGGCGGTGTAGATGGTGTAGTCGCCGCGCAGCACAAATCGGTCGCTCAGGTGGTAGCGCACGCCTACAGTGGCGTTGGCCAGTTGTGCATCGGTGCCGGTTGCACCCACCAGGCTCTGGTTGGGGAAGTTGTTGAACTTGCCCAGGCCCACGCCAAAGAAAGGCGAGATGCGCTGGTCTGACCAGGGCTCGGTCACCACATTGACGTGCCAGAAATCGGTGCCAGAAAACACGCCCTGCACCTGGCCCAACGTGCCTTCGACGCTGAGCGTCTCGGACAGCCGGTAGCTGGTCCAGAATTTCAGCATGGGCTCGGACTTGAACTGCCCCCACGCCGCGCCCAGTTGCACGCGGCGGCTCAGGTAGTCGTCCAGCAATACGTCGCGGAAGGTCTTCACGTCGCCGGCCGCAGTCAGCGTGGTCTGCAGTTGTTTGCGTTGCACCCAGCCGACCTTGCCGCCTTCGGTGCGCACCTTGAACCAGTCGGTATGGCGCATCTCAATCGCGATCCATTCTTTGCGGGGTACGACGTGGAATACGGGGAAGCCGCGGCCCGGTCCGGTGTGCAGTTCCACATAAGGGTCGGTCACTTGCAACTGCTCACTGGTGTCCTGTGCGCTGGCCATTGCGGCGCAGCCCAGTGCAGCGCAAACCAGGGCGGCACGGAGACTTGCAGAAATCGAGTGGCGGTTCATTGGATGTTGCAGGTTCCGGTGGCCGCGTCAGGCGGGGTGAACAGCGCATTGCCTGCAGTGCTGAATTCATCCTGCCCGGCTGGCATGGGGTGGCTGATCCAGTACTTGATCAACTGGGCATTGGGGTCTTGTTCGCTGGTGAAAATCAGGCCGCCACCGTGCAGCACGCCCATTAACAAAGGCTTGGTCAGCAGGCGGCTTTGCGTAGTGGAGCCAATCACGGTAGCGCCTTGGGCGGAGTAGAAGTTTTTGTACATGTCGCTCAGGCGAACTGCTGCCGCCGTGTTGGTTGCAGCAGCCAGGTCTACGGCCTGCGCAGTGGGCACCAGACGCAATGCGCCGCCGGTGCCAGTGGTGGTGTCGTGGCAACCCGAGCCAGCACAGGTGTTGATGGCCGTACTGCCGCCCCCATGTGCCGGCAATTGCGCCAGAAAGATCGGGTTGATGCACTTCTGAAAGTAGGCGAACGAGAGGTACTGTCCCTCCACCACCTCAGGGTTCTTGATCGAGGGCGGATTGCCCACCACATCGGACGCACCGCCGCCGCATGAGGCAAGCACGGCAGAAAGCAATACAGACAAACAGACAGAACGCATGCGCTAGCAACCTCCGGCAATCCAGGCCGCAATCCGGTTGTAAGCGGCGCTGCCCACCGGAAGTACCGGCTGTGTTCCACCGACCGCACCCTGCGGATGTGGCGCGGTAGAAGGCTTGCTCAGCAACGCATTGGTAGCGGGCTTGCAAGTGTCGGAAATCATCGTCAGCGTGACGTTGTAATCACCTTCGGCATCGCCGGTCAGCACAAAGCGGTTGTTGCGGAACGAGGTGCCGGGTGGTGTGGCCGATGCGCTACTGCCAACCGCCTGGTGGCAAGCCGCTGCGCAGGTCGTGCGCAATGTCGGGAAGACTTCGGTCTCAAAAGTAGCCTGGCTCAAGCCATTGACCTGGCGCACGCCGCTATTGGCGTCAAACGGGTCGTTGTAATACTTGCTGCCCAGATCCATCCACTCAGCGATCAGGCGCTTCTCGGCGCGGTTCAGCATGGCCGCGTGGTTGGGTGCCGTGGCAGGTGGGCTGGGGTGCGCGGTGCGTGTTGCGGCGCCTGCCATCAGGCTCTGGCCGGACAGGATTTCCATCAGGCGGCTCTTGCGGGCCAGTCCCAACGCTTCGCCCTCGCTGGCCGCAGTGTCCACCAGGGCCGGGCCGCGTTCAATGACCGGCACGCCTTCTTCAATGCGCGTCCTGGGCAGGCCGGTCACCGGATCCAGCACCGGGTCACCCAGCATCAATTCGTCGTACGACACCAGACGCCCGGTGCCGCCCTTGGTTCCGCTCAGGTCCAGCTTGGCCGGGTCGTTGTGGCAGGTGGTGCAGGTGTTTGTGCCGCGGTTGCGGCTCCACAGCGGCTGGATATGGTCGGGGTAATTGATGATGCCGTTGGTCGGCACGGTGGTGGCCAGATCATCGGCCGCCAGCGCGTTGCCGGTATAGCGGATCGCAATACTGCTGCGTGCGGTGACGCCTGGCTTGCTGGTATCGGCCCAGACATCGGTAGACAGCATGTCGGCCACCAGCTTGAGCGCAGTGGGGTCCAGCCGCGTGCGGGTCGCTGCCATGGTTTCGCCCGACAGGTGCGCGCCGCCCATCGCCGGCAGCAAAGAGGCCGATACGCTGTTGACCACGGCGCCGGAGTTCAGCGCGCCACCGCGGCGCGGGCTGTGGCAGCCATCGCAAGTGCGGCGCTCGCCGGGGCGCACCTGGATCCAGTTGGTGTGCGTCTGGAAGGCGCGGCCTTGCGTATCGACCACGGCCAGCGCAATCGGTGTGTCGGCAGGAACTTGTAGCTTGAACGAACCATCGGGCTCAATCGGCGCATAGCCCAGGATCTGCTGCATTTCGAATTCGGTTTCGCCAATCGCGCCGCGCGTGCCGGTCATGCCTTGCGGTGGCGCAATCGCACGCACCGCACGGATGAAGCGCGCCGGGCCGCAAACGTAGGCTGGGTTGGCTGGGTCTTTCATGCGCACGAGGTCGGCCACTTGCGCACGGGTGTCCAGCGGGTCCGTTGGTGTGGTCTTGGCAATCGCCGTGGTGCAGCCTGCGGGAAGGTCGGCGGCAGTCAGCACGGCATCGCCCATGCGGCCCAGGCCATCGGTGTCGTAGACGCTGCGCACTTCCAGCAGGCCCAAGTTTTGCGATGCCAGTGTGGCGTCGAGTTGTGTGGGTTGTGCAGCGCTGGGCTCTGCGCGCACCTGTATCGCCACCGGGTGCGTGTACATGAAGCCTGTGGGCGGCGCGGCCACGATCAAAAGGGTTTGTTTGGCCGGATCAAACATGTAGATCGCGTAGGTCGGACGTACGTTGTTCTGCAGTTCATCGGCCTGCTCGTCGGCCACGGCCCGGTTGTCATCGGCCAGCCGGGTCTTTTCTTCTGCGGTCAGCGTGGCGCAGGAAACGGTGACGCCTTTGCGCGTGACTTCGCAGGGCGTGTACCCCACCAGCACGCGGTCCGTTCCGTCCCACAGCGGGTAAGGTGTGGTGACGCGGCCGTACTGCGAAATGCCGCCGTCGATGCTGAGCGCCTGCAGCGTCATCTGCTTCTGCCCGCCCTGGGTTGGCACGCCAGAATTCGCAGGCGTGTTGTTCTCAGAGTAGTTGGCCGCATCAATCATCACCAGACCGCCGCCCTCATGGGTGCGTGACAGCGGCATCAGGTCCGACGTCAAAAAGCCCTTGTACTTGCCGTTGGGGTCCATGTCGCGTGGGTGCAGGAAACTGTTGCCCGGGCTGTGCGCGCCGTACAGCACGAACAGGTCGGTGCCATCGGGACGAATCTTGAAGATCTTGAAATGGTTGCGCCCGCCCACGTGGTCCCAGCGCGAGAACATGATGTCGCCATTGGGGCGCACCACCGGGCTGCGGTCGTGGCTCTGGTTCACCGAAATCTGCGTGATGCTCTGGCCCTTGGCATCCATCGTGTGCAGATTGAAGACGCGTTCACGCTCATATTCATCCAGCGCGAAATAGGTCTTGCCCAGCGCCTGGTTGACGCTGGAGGTGGTTTGCCGATTTGACGTGAATACAAAGCCCTTGCCAGCAGGCAGGTAGGTGGGGTCCACATCGTCCGCATCGGCAGAGCTGGTCAGGCGGCGCAATGTGCCGCCGGCCAGGCCGCCCACCGTCATGTCGTATTCCCAGATGTTCCAGCGCCCGGTGCAGGCGGCCACGCCGTCAATCTTGCCGGTGTTGCTGGTCGGGCAGCGCATCGAGAAGATGATTTTCTTGCCGTCGTATGAGACGTCGGGGTTGGACGCGTCGCCCGTGCCTTGTGTGAAGCTGGCCGTAATGTTGTGTTCGATCGCGCTGACCGAAGATTTCTCGCGGATCATCAGATCGCCGCCCGGTGCGCTGGGGGCGCCGTTGGTGGGGTTGGCGCTGATGGTGTTGCTGCGTTTGGCGTAGGCGATGGGCACATCGCCGGTCACGGTGACGGTGGAAGAGCCGCTGGCGCCGTCATCGCTGCCGCATGCGACCATGCCCGTAGCAACTACGGCGATGGCTGCTGCCATGTAGGCGCTGGTCTTGCCTGCAATGTTTTTGCCTGCTCTTGTCATTGTGGTCTCCCGGCCAGCAGGCCCCGTGAATAGTGCAATACGCCCGTGGCATCCACCACCAGCGCGTCCAGATCGTCTTGCGCCTCTATCAACCGCATGCCTTTTTCAAGCCCGAGTACAAAGACCATCTTGGAAAAGGCTTCGGTGGAGAGGCCGTCATCGCCCAGCACGGTCACGCTGTGTATTTGTTGTGGCGAAGCGCCGGTGGACGGGTCAATCAGGTGGTGAAAGCGCACACCGTCTTCGTCAAAGTAGCGCTCGTAGTCGCCCGATGTGGAAATGGATGTATCTTCCAGCGGCAGCACGGCGACCACTTCGCCCGGGCGGCGCGGATCGCGCACACCGATGGACCAGGGCCGTCCCATGCGGTCGCCCATCACGCGGCTGTCACCGCCCGCACTGACGTTGGCATGCGTGATGCCGCGGGCACGCAACAGCGCGCACGCGCGGTCCACCGCATAGCCTTTGGCGAAACCGCCCAGGTCAATGCACATGCCCGGCATCGCAAAGCGGATGGTTTGATCCTGGACGTTGAGCAGCAGCTTGCGGTAGCCCACGGCTTCACGTGCTTTCGCTAACTCCAGGGTGCCGGGGCGCTTGCCGCTGCGGTAGTCAAACAACCGGCCCACTGCGGCAAAACTCAGATCAAATGCGCCATCTGACAGTTCAGAAAACTGGAGCGAGCGGCGCAACAGGCCAAACATCTCGCTGCTCAGCGGCACTGCGCGCTCGGCGGCATCGCGGTTGATGATGGACAACTCGGAAGTGGGCTTGTGCGGGCTCATGGCCCGGTCAATGCGGTGCATCTCCGCCATCACGGCGTCTATGGCCGCTTCGCCTGCCGACCTGAAGTCACACCACAGCTCCACGCTGATTGCGGTGCCCATGATGGCTTCTTCCCGGTGCAACCAGCAGCCCACAGGCGCACGCGCTACCGCATTGGTGCGGAGGCTGGGAGCATTGCGCTGCTGCTGGGGGAGGCCGTACATGGGGGAGGGTGTGAACGTGAAGTGCGAGCAAGTTTTGCACGCAGCCCCCAACCAACATGTACGAAAAATTGCAGCAGGTGTAACAGTCTGCAAGTGTTTGATACCGCACAGACTGAAGCGCGAGGATTAACAATAAGCCCGCAGAGCTTATGGAATAAGCGTGAGAAGCTACTAAAAATATAGCGGGTGCGAGATACAAAAAAGCCGGGGCAGCGCGCAGATTCACCACAGTCCTGGCTCAGCCGAGAGGCCACCAGGCGTTACAAGGCCGATACATGCGCCTTTGCACAGCAGCGCCGCAGCGCGGCAGCGCAAGAAGTTGACCGACCCCGTGCAGTTGGTCTAGACAGCGAGTCTTGTCGGTGCCGTACGTTGACCTACGCCCAAGGCGGCCACCACGCTGAGCAACAACACCAGCGCCGCGCCCAATAGCGTGGCGCCATACCAGCCGTGGTCCATGAACACACCAAACACCACGGGCGAGATCGCAAAGCCCGTGTCCAGCCCGGAGTAGACCAAGCCGTAAACACGGCCTGTGGCGCCCTTGGGCGTGGCCTTTTTGATCATCATGTCGCGCGATGGCCCACCAATGCCCACCGCAAAGCCGGTGATCGCCAGCACCACCATCGTCGCCGTTGCGCCCAGCACGCCGATGCCGCACAAGGCCAGCAGCAGCGCTCCCGCCGCCATGGCCATCGCCACCACGCGGTCGCTGTTGGCAACTTTCGATGCAATGAAGCCACCAATGAACATGCCGACCGCGCCGCACAGCATGTAGGCGGTCAGTGTCAAGGTTGCCGCTTCAAAGCTGATGCCATGCATGGCCTTGAGGATGGACACCGAGAAACTTTGTACGACGGCCAACGTCATCGTCGACAGCAGGAAGAAACCAAAACACCACCACACCACCGGCAGCTTCATGAATGCCATGTCGTGTTCCGCGTGCACGTCGCTCTTTGCGGGGCGGGGCACCACTTCAGTTGACAGCTTGTCCCGCTGCGCCACCAGCAGCAACAGAATGGCGACATACATCAGAGCCGCCGCCACATACGCCTGGCGCCAGCCAATGGCGACACCCAGGCTCGCAAAGAACACCGGCGCTGCGGCCCAACCCAGATTGCCGGTCAGGCCGTGCGCGCTGAAGGCGTAACCCAGGCGTGGCGCGGAGACGCGCTGGTTCAGAATCGTGAAGTCCACCGGATGGAAGGTTGCATTGCCAAGGCCAGCCAGCGCGGCCACCAGCATCAGTCCAATGTAGCCCGTCACCATCGACGCCGCTACGCAGGCCACGGCGAAGATGCCCATCGCGACAAAGAGCAAAGGCCGCGCGCCCATGCGGTCGACGACGAATCCGGCGCACGCCTGGCCGACGCCGGAGATCACAAAGAAGACCGTCATCAGCAACCCCAGTTCCGAGAAGCTCAAACCAAACTCGGTCATAAACACCGGGAACAGCAGGGGCAACAGCAAGTGCCCGAAATGCGAGCTGGCATGTGCCAGGCCCACGAGGCCAATGATGGTGGCGTCCTGTTTCAAAGGCACCAGGGAGTCAGAAGGAGTGGGGATAGAGGAAAGGGTCGTGCTGCTCATGCAGCAATGGTAGGAGGAAGGCCGTGCGCAGGAATACGACAAAAAGACAATAATTGTCGAAATCCAGCCAAACACGGTCTTTCCCAGGATCTACCCAATGCCCCGCTCCAGCCGTTTGCGCCCCATGCGCTTTGACGACACTGCCAACCGCTCGCCCTCAGTCGCGCGCCCGGTGCGCAGCCGTGCCCGTTCGCTGGCGATGGACACCCACATCGAGCCGCACCAGCATCCCTGGTCGCAATTCACCTACTGCGCCAGCGGCCTGATGCAGGTCACCGTGCTGCAAGGCGGCATGCAGACCACCTTCATCATCCCGTCCACGCGCGCTGTCTGGATACCGCCCGAGGTGCAGCACACGGTGGTTGTGCTGGAGGCGGCCGAGCTGCGCACCGTGGACATTGACCCCAGTGTGTTGCCACGTGACTGGACCGAGTGCCGTGTGTTGGTCGTCAGCAAGTTGCTGCGCGAACTGATCCACGCGCTGGAGGGGTCGGAGGTAAGCCCGCGTGAAGATGCGTTGATGGCATTGACGGTGGACGAAGTGATCCGCTCCGATACGCAAGCCTTGGGTGTGCCGATGCCGCACCCCGAGCACGGCGACAAGCGCCTGCGCGCGCTGTGCGAAGCCGTGCTGCGCGACCCGGCAGAGAAAGCGCAATTGAAGGAATGGGTGGCCGAAGTGGGAGCCAGCGAGCGCACTGTCGCGCGCCTGTTCCGAGATGAGCTGGGCACCAGCTACCAGCAGTGGCGCCTGCAGGCGGTGCTGGCCCATGCGCTGCCGCAACTTGCACGCGGCGTGCCGATAGCCCAGGTCGCCGCCGCCAGCGGCTACGCCAGCGACAGCGCGTTTTCCGCGATGTTCAAGCAAGCGACGGGCCGGGCGCCGAGTCACTTCCAGCGCAGCATGCTATTGAAATAGGAGCTGCTTACGCACGTTCTATGAGCCTTGCAGGCACTTTTTATGGGTAATTGCGGGACAAAAGACCTGCATGCCATGCGACGAAGGCCACTATGTTCAGCGCAACCGTAAACCAAAAAACGGCAACAAAGCCCGGTTTTGAGGACTTGTGGCGCAGCAGTTGCTGCGCGAGAAGCGCGCCAGGCCATCCGCCGACAAGACCCAGAAGATGCAAAGTGCTCTCCTGCGTTCTCCAGCCGCCGCGCACTGCGGCGGCCTTATCGAAGGCGTACGCGAAGAAGGTAACGACACTGGCGATGACGTAGCCGAGCAAGACGACCGGTTTGACGCCCCAGGTCTGCGATACGTAATAGCAAATGCCGATGAAAGCCGGGATTGCCACTATCCGAAGCCCGGTCCACGGCGCAGATCGCATAGGCTGTTGTTGCGTCGGCAAACGTTCGGTCAGCCGCGCGTGCACCGGTAGTGCATGGCGACCACACCGTTGCGCAGCGGCGTCGACGAAACCAATTCAAGTCGTCGCGTGCTGACCAACCCGCTCTCGTACAGGGTCGGGCCGTGGCCGGCGATTCTGGGGTGAACGAGGAACTTGTACTCGTCGATCAGATCCAGCCGGTCCAGCGCGGTCGCGAGCTTGCCACTACCGAGGAGCACGCCGGCCGGGGTCGTGTCCTTCAGCTTCTGCACGCTTGTGCGCAAGTCGCCGGCGATGTGGTGGCTGTTGGTCCACGGAAAGTCGGTTCGCGTCGATGACACCACGTACTTCGGCTTGGCCTCCAGCTTCACCGCCCACTCGCGTATCGCCGGCGGTGCCTCTGCGTCGCCGCGGGCGACCGCTGGCCAGTAGCCCTCCATCATCTCGTAGGTAACGCGGCCCCACAGCATCGCCCCGCTCTCGTCCATCATTCGAGTGAAGAACGCGTGTGTCTCGTCGTCAGCGATGCCTTCCTGGTGGTCGACGCAGCCGTCCAGGGTCACATTGAGGCTGAAGGTCAAGAGTCCCATGGCGGTTAGCTTGATATGTGAATGGAATCTGTCTTGTGAACCAAATCGGCTTGAACCATGATGTCGCTCCCGGATTTTTTAGTCCTTGATTTATAGCTGACTTTGCAATCCCGCAACCCGAGGGACGAACTACTGCGCCACCAGCACCGGCGCCTCGCGGTACACCGCAGGCATCAGCTTTTGCAGGTTCGCAATCTTGGGCAGATCGAAGCGCGCGATGTAGCCGTCGTTGGGGTGCAGCGTCGCGTAGTTTTGGTGGTACTGCTCGGCGGGGTAGAAGGCTTGCAGTGCGTTTAACTGCGTGACGATCTTGTCGGGGAATGCGTGGGCTGCATTGAGCTGGGCGATGTAGCGGTCGGTTGCCAGCTTCTGTTCAGGCGACGCGTAGAAGATAGCCGAGCGGTATTGGGTGCCGGAGTCGGGGCCCTGGCGATTCAGTTGCGTGGGGTCGTGGGCGACCGAGAAGAAGATTTGCAGCAACTGCGCGTAGCTGATCTGCTTGGGGTCGAAGGTGACCTGCACTGCTTCTGCGTGGCCCGTGTTGCCGCCGCTGACGCTGCCGTAATCGGCTTTTGAGGATGGTCCGCCTGCATAGCCAGACACCGCGTTCAGCACGCCCTTGGTGTGCTGAAACACCGCTTGCACGCCCCAAAAGCAACCGCCCGCAAAGACCACGGTTTCGCGGTCCTTGGCGGGCGTTGTTAACGCTGCGATGACTTCGGAGGAGGGTGCCGGTAATGGCACAGCCCGTTCGGCAGCGGCGTGGGGGCCAAAAAACACGCCCGCCAGCACCAGCGCGCCAGCGATCAGCAATACGTTTGTTTTGTCCAGCATGGCAGGTCCTTGTTCTGTAAAGCTATTGGTCGCACAGAGACCAATGTTCTTACAGGCGGGGATTCTGCGCGTTCTGCTGTTTTAGTGCGTTACGAATTCGTAAGCCACTGCTTCGCTCTCGACCATATCGAGGATGTCGTTCAGCGTGTCTTCGCTTTCGGTGCTGCTCCAGGTGTCTTCGGGGTCGACGGCGAACAGGGGTTCGATGGCGATGTCCATGTACTGGCCGTTGGGCAGCTTCAGCACCGGCGTGCCCTCGGATGTCTGGGCAATTTCCCAGTCGTCGGGAACCGACATTTCGAGCTGGATGGAGACGTTGAGTTTTTTCATGGGGGTTCCTTTAATGGTGCCCGGATGGGCGTAACCCGGAGGTTACCCCATGCCCATGTCGACGGTATGTCCAGGACTCCCCGGATTACTTGGTTCCAGTGACTTCCAGGTCTACGCGACGGTCCGGCTGCAGGCACTGGATCAGCGCCTTGGTCTTGGCGTTGCCCTTGCAATCTTCGGTTTTCGTAACGGGCGCGGTTTCACCCACGCCCTGCGCCGAGACCTTGCCGGTAGGAATGCCTGACTTGTCGATCAGGTAGTTGCGCACTGCATTGGCCCGGCGTTCCGACAATTTTTGGTTGTACGCGCTGGAGCCGATGCGGTCACTGTGTCCCGTCACGACGATCATGTCGTAGCTGACGCCGTTGAGGTCACGCGCAAACTTATCGATCGCTTCTGCGCCGGTGGGTTTGACATCGGACTTGTCGAAGTCAAACAGCGAATCCGAGGCAAAACTCACCTTGCGGGGAACAGGCGCGACATAAACAGGCTTGGGCGGTGGCGGCGGAGGGGCGACCACCACGGGTGGCGGAGGTGGCGGTGGTGCCACATAGGCGGGAGCAGGTGCGGCAGCAACTTGCACGCGCGCGGGCTTGCCGAAGCGGTAGACCAGGCCAATCGAGGCCATGTCGATATCGCCACGGCTGCCTATCGCGTCATTGA
The DNA here is from genome assembly GCF_056403235.1 of Rhodoferax sp. P2_H8_2. Taxonomy (NCBI): domain Bacteria; kingdom Pseudomonadati; phylum Pseudomonadota; class Betaproteobacteria; order Burkholderiales; family Comamonadaceae; genus Rhodoferax; species Rhodoferax sp. P2_H8_2. Next base: position 27,295 of record NZ_JBFUFW010000001.1, on the reverse strand, counting down.
TGCGGTAGCGCTCCAGTTCGCCGCGCACGCCCCATTGGGGCGTGAAGTCCCACTGCGCGCCCAGGCCCAGCTTGAGATTTGCTTCGCTCTTGCTTGTACCGGTCATCGGCACGTTGACTGCGCCAGTGCCAGAGAATGAATCGGTCGCCTCGGCGTAGTTGGTGCCAACCCGTGCGCTGAGCGAGAAGCTGTCCGAGATCGGCAGGATGCCGACCAGGTCCAGATTCAGGCCGCGCAGCTTGATCGTGCCGTTCATGGTGCCTGCTGGCACCGTGGTAGCAGAGTAGCCAAATTTGCCCAGATCAAAGTAGCCGCCTTCTATGGCGAAGTGTCTGCCGAACTGGTAGCCACCAAAGATCTTGTAGCCGCTGTCCTTGTCGCTGTTGGAAATCCCTGTGGTGGTAAAGCCCTGGCCTGCCAGGCCTGCGGAAATGTTCTTGTTGTCGATGGTGGCACGGGTCTCGCCACCACTCACGCCGATGTACGGGCCGGGTATCTGCGCGAAGGCCAGCGGTGCTGCCATTACGGCCAGCGCCACCAGGGTCAGCTTGCTGGAAATGCCAGCCCAATGGGTATTGTTTTTGTTCATGGTGTTCTCCTTATGGGGCTGGGACTTGAATGACCGTGTTGACCAGGGTCACAGAGGCGCCTAGCGATATCGCGCGTCCCTGCAGGGTCACGAGCGTTGTGTTGCCGGCTGTCGAGAACGACGCGCCTGCTTGCGAAATGATGGTGCCGACCATGGTTCCGCCACCGCCCGCATTGATGGTGGCAAAGCTGCCTACTTGCCAGTAGACATTCTTCGCTTGCGCACCACCAGCCAGGATGATGCTTTGCGGGAACGCAGCGCCCGGTCCACCCACGGTCAATGTGCTGGCCATCTGGAAGACCCACACTGCGTTTGCATCACCCTGGGCGTCCAGGGTCAGGTTGCCACCCTGGATCAGGAAGGAGCCGCCAGGTGCGGTATAGACACCGGGAAGCAAAGTGACACCTGCCATGTTCGCGCCAGGCGCCGGGCTGGAGCCCAGTGGAGGCATCGCTGCCAGAGCCAGATAAGCCGCTTGTGCGTCCAGGCGGGCCTGGGTTGCAATGGCGCAGGCAGGTGCGTTCGGGCCCGCCGATGTGGGGCCCGTTGTCGAGTTGGTGCAGCTGTAAATCTTGCCGTTGACCGCGCCGATATTGGAAGGGGTCTGTGTGTAAATGTCGCCCGACGTGTCGTGGAAACCGGTGATGGTGGCTGTCGCGGTGGCAATGGTGCCAATGTCACCGTTGATGATGGTCAGCGTGCCCATATTGGTCATGCCGGCTGTGCCCCCAAAGGTACCGTAGGCCGCTGCAGCCGCCAGATTCACTCCGGCTTGCACGACTGGTGCCGCCGCTGTTGTGAAGCTCCAGACCTTGGGCAATGCCAGCGCGTTGCCGGCAATGTCTTTGGGCTGTGTGTTGATGGTGGCGGTGTAGCTGGTGTTCGCAGCCAGATTTGCGGACGGTGTGAAGGTCGCGACCTGGGTCTGCGCATTGAAACTCACCAACCCGGAAACACCGGCCACCGTGAAGCTGGCGGAGTTGATCGTCAACGGGTCCATCGCTTCGCTGAATGTGGCATGCACTGCGCTGTTCAGCGCGACATTGGTTGCCAGATTGGCAGGAGTTATGGTGGTCACCGTTGGCGCCAGCGTGTCGGCGGTGCTGGATGTCGTCCAGCTCCACACAAAGTCGCTCGCCATCAGATTGCCTGCCAGATCCTTGACACCGCCGGTGCCGCCCTTGACCGTGACGGTGTAGTTTGTGGCCAGTGCCAGGCTGCTGGTGGGTGTGAACACCGCATTGACTCCGGAGTAAGCCAGCGTGCCGGGCACCGCTGTGCCGCTCAAGGTTTGCTTCACCTGAAAGTTGGCGGCGGTGACACTCAGCGGATCCAGACTCTCGCTGAAGGTAGCGCTAATCTTGGCGTTGATGGGTACGTTGGTCGCACCGTTGGCGTTCAGGGTGCCCACGACGACAGGCGCTGTGCTGTCATTGATGCCGCCGGTGGTCCAGCTGGTCGTGAAGTCACTCGCCAGGCGGTTGCCTGCCAGATCGCTTGCTCCTGTGGCACCGCCCTTCACCGTCAGGGTGTATCGCGTGCCCGCAGCGAGAGGGGTGGTAGGCATGAAGATCGCGCTGACACCGGAGTAACTAAGCGTGCCCGCAACGGCGTTGCCGCTGACGGTTTCCTTCAACGAAACGTTGGCTGCATTAAGGGTCAGCGGGTCCATGGCTTCACTGAAGGTGACGCCGGCACTCGCGTTTCTTGCGACATTGGTCGCGTTGCTTGCCGGAATGGCGGTGGAGACTGTGGGAGCCGTCACATCTGCCGTCACCGTGAAACTCCAGCTGTAATTGCTGGCCAAGGCGATTCCGTAGGTGTCTTTTGCGGTGTTCGCGAGCGTTGCAGTGCATACCGTCCCGCTGGGCAGCGTGGTCGCTGCCGGAAGGGTCAGTGTCGCTACGTTGCCTGTGGCCGTGTAGGAAACCACGCCGCCGGTGACAGCGCTACCTGTTGGGCAGGCCAGCGTAAAGCTGTTTGCTGTCAGCGTGGTGGCATCCATGGCCTTGCTGAAACTGGCTGTCAGTACTTTGGTATTGAATGCCACGTTGGTGGCGTTGGCTGCAGGTACCACTGCCGTGACAGTAGGTGCGGTCTGTGCCAAGCCGCCGCTGCCGCCAAGAATCGGCTCTTTGCCGTCTCCGCCGCCGCATCCCGCCAGGACAGCAAGCGCGACGCTTGCGAAAACCCAAGGCCGCAGGCCCTGGAGGTTGCTGGGTGTATTCATGATGGTTCCTCAATGTGTGAACGCAGTGTTCACAAAGAGGTTGCCGCGAACCGTTCGCCAGCACACGCCGGCGCGATATTTGCGCGCTTGTGCCGATTTACGCCAGCCTGGCGTTCACTTCGTCTGCATCAGGCGCGGTGAATTCGGTATTGTGTTTATCGGTCAGTGGCCCGCCGCCCGGGATGACACTGCCATCGGTGTCGTAGCCAATCGCCTTGAACTTCCAGATCGCGCCAATGCGCTTGAGATTGCCAACGTGCAAGCCATCGGCAAGATGCACGCTTTGCACATCCGCGTTTAATTCGCGCAGTGTGAGTTGCGTCATTGCATGCGTTCCCACACCAGCAGCAGGTTGTTCGCTGGCATCGCATGGCGTGCGCGCAGATGCATGCCAGCAGCCGTTGCTTCGCGCTCGACATCCACGCGCTGGCGAATGCCCCAGCTTGTGTCGTGTGCGCGCAGGCTCACATCGAACTCCAGGTTGCTTTGCGCAGGCGTCACGTCGTCTTCAAAGTAGGGCCCATAGGTCACCAGCACGCCGCCCGGCGCCAGATGGTGCGCCGCACCGCGCATCAGCGCACCACAGGCTTCCCAGGGCGCGATGTGCAGCATGTTGGCGCAGAAGATCAGATCAAACGCTGGCGGTTCGGTGGCATCCGCAAACCATGACTCGGTGCGCACATCCAGCTGAATCGCTTCGAGCACGTTATCCAGACCGGCTTCCGCCGCGCGCACCTCGATGTTGTAGAGCGCACCGCGATGCACTTCGGTCGGTTGCCAGGCCCACAACGGCAACTGCTCTGCAAACCACACCACGTGCTGGCCTGTGCCGGATGCAATCTCCAGCGCGCGCCCTGTAGCGGGCAGAAAGCCTTGCAGTACTTCCAGAATCGGCTGCTTGTTGCGCTCGGCGGCGGGGCTGAAATCAGGTTTAGTCATGGCGTGATTCTTCCAGAACAGGTTTCAGACCAAGGGCAGGGCCGTGGTGCTCTTGATCTGTTCCATCGAAAACGCCGATGAAACGCCGGCCATATCGGCCAGGCGGATCAGCTTTTTGTAAAAGCGGTCATAGCCGTCGATGCTGGAGGCAACGACCTTCAGCAGGTAGTCGACATCGCCGCTCATCCGGTGAAACTCCTGCACCTCGGGCAACGCGCTGACCACCGCCGCAAACCGCTTGAGCCACTTCTCGTCGTGCTGCCCGGCGCGGATGCTGACGAACACGGTCACCGGCAGGTCTACCTTGTAGCGGTTGACGATGGCGACGCGCCGTTCGATCAGGCCCTCATCTTCGAGCCGCTTGACGCGCTTCCAGCACGGTGAGCTGGACAGGCCCACCTGCGCGCCCAGCTCGGCCATCGACAGCGTGGCATCGCGCTGCAGGGTGTCCAGTATTTGCAAATCCAGTCGGTTGAGCATTTTGTTCTACTAAATCAATGTTATTGGATATTTCATGCTCTATTGTCGGCGAAATGGATGAAATTTGGAATGGGTTTGCCGGGCGAGCTTTCTACACTTGTACGCAATCCAGTCTGTCACGCCCCACCATGCCGCAAGCCATCTACCTCGATTCCAACGCCACCACCCACGTCCTGCCCGCCGCCATTGCGGCGGCCACGCGCGCAATGGCCGAGCAGTTTGGCAATCCCAGCAGCAGCCACTCCACCGGCATCGTCGCCAAGGCGCTGCTGGAGCAGACGCGCGCCACTGCCGCAAAGGTGATTGGCGCAGGAAGTGGGGCGGAGGGTGGCCACGTCGTGTTCACTAGCGGCGCCACCGAAGGCATCCAAACCGCGGTGCTTTCGGCGCTGCGTGCCATCGCCCAGCGCAATGCAAAGGGATTGCGCGTGGGCAAGGTGCTGGTCTATGGCGCAACAGAACACAAAGCCGTGCCGCAAGCGCTGGCACACTGGAACGACGTATTGGGTTTGGGGCTGGAGTTGCGCGCGCTGCCGGTCAATGCCGATGGCCAGCACGATCTCTATACGCTGGCTGCATGGCTGCCCGACACTGCATTACTGTGCACCATGGCGGCCAACAACGAAACCGGCGTAGTTACCGACCTGACCGCGATCGAGCAGCTTCTGAAAGGCATCAACAGCCGCACACTGTGGCTGGTGGACTGTGTGCAGGCGCTCGGCAAGCTGGCGCTGGACCTGCACACCACGCGCATTGATTACGCGACCTTCTCCGGCCACAAGTTGTATGCGCCCAAGGGCATCGGCCTGCTCTACGTGCGCCGCGGCGCGCCGTTCACGCCGTTGATGGCCGGTGGTGGGCAGGAAGATGGCCTGCGCAGTGGCACCGAAAACATGCCCGGCATTGCCGCGCTGGGTGCGGTGCTGAACGCGCTGCAGGCTGGCGATACGTTCGCATCCGTCGCCACATTGCGTGACTACCGCGACCAATTGGAGCGCAGCCTGCGCAGTGCGTTCCCGACGATAGAGTTCAACGCACCTTTGGCACACAGCCTGCCCACTACGCTCAACTTCTCTGTGCCTGGCCTGCCGGGCAAGACCTTGCTCGATGTGTTTGACGCCGCGGGCCTGCGCGTCAGCGCGGGCAGTGCCTGCAGCGCTGCCAAGGCAGCAACCAGCTATGTGCTCGAAGCCATGGGCTTGCCCGAAAGCCGCAGTGGCGCGGCCGTGCGCTTGTCCATTGGCCCTTTGGTGGACGCGCGGGTGATTGAGAACGCATGCCAGGCCATCGCCCAATGCGGCGCCGCGCTACAGACCCTGCAGCCCGATGCCAACCCAGATCTCAGCGTCGCCCCTTGCAGCGCGCAGGACGCCACTGCCTTCACACTGCAGTGGTCCGAGCTGGACGCCTTTCTTTGCGCGCACCCCGACGCCCGTCTGGTCGATGTGCGCGAGGCCACTGAGCATTGGGTCAGCCAGGGCATTCGCCACGGCGCATGGGCTGCAGTCAGCGCGCCTTTGAATACGGTGGATGCACTGGCTTCACAATGGGCAAAGCAGGGCAGCGCGCCTATCGTGCTGGTCTGCCGCAGTGGCAACCGCAGCCTCAAGGCAGCGCATTGGCTGCGCGCGCAAGGTCACACGAACGTGCGCCATCTGCATGGCGGGCTGGCGCTGCGGCCTGTTATTTGAGTAATTTTCTCTGGAGAATTCCAAAGAAAAGTGCCTTAAATGCCCGCAGAACGTGCGTAAGCAGCTACTAAAAAAGTAGCAGCCTGCCAGGCCGCTCAGTCGAAAGAACGTTCCAGCTCGTCAATCAGGCGGCCCACATAGGCCACCGCGTCATGGATAGGTTGGGGCGACGCCATATCGATTCCCGCCATCTGCATCAGCTCCAGCGGCTTGCGCGTGCCGCCGGCTTTGAGCACTTCGATCCAGCGCTGCACGGCGGGCTGTCCTTCCTTCTGAATCAGCAAAGACATCGCTGTGGACGCCACCAGACCGACCGAGTAGGTGTAGGGGTACAGGCCCATGTAGTAGTGCGGCTGGCGCATCCAGGTCATGCGCGCGCCGTCGTCAATCTCCACCGTGTCACCCCAGAACTTCGCCAGGATGTTGCCCTTGCGTTCGTTCAGCACGGCAGCCGTGATCGACTGGCCGCTTTCGGCCAGCGCATAGACTTGCCGCTGCAGCTCTGCCTCCAGCAGGTGGGTGACAAAGTTGTGGTGGTAGGTGCCCAGCACCTGCATGATCACCGAGCGACGCATGCGTACATCCTGGTTCTTGCCCAGGATGTGCTGCGCCAGCAGCATCTCGTTCATGATGGACGGCGCTTCGACAAACGGCATGGCGGGCCGGGTGTTCACAAAGCGCTGGTGTTTCATCGCCAGCCCGAAGTGCCCGCCGTGGCCCAGCTCGTGCGCCAGCGTGAAGACGTTGCGCATGGTGTCCGACCAGGTGATCAGGATGTAGGGGTGAACGCCGTAGGGCGATGCGCAAAATGCACCCGACGATTTGCCGACATTGTCGGCGCGGTCGACCCAGCGCTGGGTCATCGCAGTGCGGGCAAAGTCGCAATACGCAGGCCCCATGACGGCGAGCGAATCCAGAATCAGATCGCAGCCTTCGGCGTACGTGATGCGCGGGTTGAACTCGGCGTCCAGCGGCGCCTTGATGTCGCAGTACAGCAGCTTGTCCAGGCCCAGCACGCGCTGCCTCAAGCGCGCGTAGCGCTGCATGTGGGGCGCCAGCTCCGCCTGGATGATGTCCAGGATATTGCTGTACACCGCATGCGGAATCTTGTGCGGCTGCAGCAGATAGGCTTCGGTGCTGGGGTAATTGCGCAAGCGCGCCATCACCACGTTCTTGTTGACCTCGGTGGCAAAGTTGGCGGACCAGGTCTGGTTGTAGGCCTTCAGCCCGGCGCTGAATGAGGCCCAGGCGCCGCGGCGCACGCTGGTGTCGTTGTGTGTTTCATAGTTGGACTCAAAGCCGTTGACCGAGTTGGCGTGGGTGTTGCCCGCGCCATCGGTGAACGGCGCAAACTGCAGGTCGCTGGACTTGGAGCGGTTGTAAACCATGTACGGCGCTTCCAGCACTTCACCCAGCGACGCCAGCACCCGCTCCGTGTCCGCGCTCAGGCGGTGCGGGCGCACCTCCAGCAGCCGCTGCAAAGGCATCTGGTGCACAGAGAGTCCCGGCTCGGCCGCCATGAACGTCTCCAGCAGGCCGTCTGGCATTGCCAGAATTTCCGAATCGACAAAGGCCACACTGGCGCTGATGCGCGCGCCCAATGCCGCCACGCGCGCCATCACGGCTTGCGATTGCGGGTTGCTGCCGTCCTGTGCGTTGCGCAGGTAGGCGAAGGTGCTCAAGCGTGCCATGCGCGCCTGCACGGCCTCCACCGCATCCAGACAGGCCAGCAACTGCGCTGCGCTGTTGGCCAGTTGTCCTTGAAACGCAGCCAGCGCCAGGCGGGCTTGGTCCAGCGCGAGGTACTCCGCCTCCCATGCGCTGTCCGAGGGGAACAAGTCGTCCAGGCTCCAGGTGGCGTCGACGGGAACTTCTGCGCGGGTGAGTCGTTTTTGCATGCGAATGGTGGTTTCGGTGAATGGATGTGTGTCTGCTTAGTTGCTCAGCAGGGCCGCCACCAGCGTGACGCCAATGCTCCACAGATCGACGCCGTGGTTGTTGCTGGTGACGGGAAGGTTGTTGCGCTGCGTGCGTTGGCGGTCTTTCTCCAGCATGATCAACGCGTCGCCCAGATCGGTCGGGGGCGCCTTGGGGCCAGCGGCGGGTACCGTGGTGCCTTTGGCATAGCCCTGCAGGGCGCGCTCCACGGCGGTGGGGTCCAGTAATGAGAAGGCCGAGCGGCAGTGCGGGCAGGCGTGGTCTTTGCGCAAGTCCACCGGCGCGCCACAGCCCGTGCAGTGGATGACCTGGATGCGTTGCGCCAGATCGTTGATTTCGGAGCCGGTGAGCTGGCGCACAAAGCCCTTTTCAATCATGAACGACGAAAACGCGCTGAAGCGGCCATGCCCAATGCCGCAGCGGTAGGTGATGTAGCGCCCACTGCGCACCACATCAAAACCTTGCGCCAGGCCTTTGCTGCAATGCGGGCATTGCAGCGTCTCGGCCATGGGCTGGCGCGTGTCGTCGCGGTGTTCGTGCAGCCGCTTGAACAGCTCCGCCACGGCAGCGGGCGAGAGCTTCAGGTTTTCCTGCGGGTCAAACCAGATGCCCTGGCAGGCAAAGCATATGTCCAGTTCGACGGTGCCGCCATTCACCGCATTCACACCGGGCAGTATTTGTTGGTCCATGGCTGACCGGCAGGAGGGGCAGCGGGCGCGCTTTGCGTGGGATGGGGCCATGGACAAAAAGAAAGTGAGCTTCGATGGCGCAATCCTAATGGGTGTCGGATCTCGGTTTTTCCGCTCTTAATGTCAAATATATTTGACAGTAGGTAAATAAAACAATACATTGAGTCCGTATTGTTTGACTCCAAAGGTTCGCACCATGTCTTTCCGTGAAAAAAGCGACTGGCTCAGTTTCATCTCGCTGTGCCTGTTGGGCATCTACTTTGCCGAGATCGCGCGCGGCCTGATGGGCGGCTCGCACCCCGGTGGCCCGTATTACTTCACGCTGTTTTGGGTCTTGGTTTTGGTGCTGATCGTGATTCAGGTCGTGACGCACATTGTTCTGGCCATCCGCTCCCCCAAAGACGCGCAAACACCGGTAGACGAACGCGAGCGCCTGATCCACCTGCGTGCCACGCGACCTGCGTATTACGTGCTGCTGGTCGGCACGTTCCTGACGATAGGCACGATGCACATGGGGTTCACCGTCTGGCAGTTTGCGCACTGCATCCTGTTCTTCATCTGGATCGCCGAGCTGGCGCGCTACGGCATGCGCCTGTACTTCTACCGCCGTGAAGCCTGATATGAGTGACGCCCCCCTCGCCATTACCAACACCATCCGCAAGCTGCGCTTTGAGCACGCCGAGATGACGCAGCAAGCGCTGGCCGAGCGCATTGGCGTCACGCGCCAGACCGTCAATGCGATTGAGCTGGGCAAGTACTCGCCGTCTCTGGAGGTCGCCTTTCGCATCGCGGCGGTGTTTGGCCAGCCGCTGGATGCCGTATTCCAGTACCAAGCTGCACCACAAGCGTAGGCCTCCCACTAGAATCGTATCCAGACGTTCGATGAAGTGCCCTCGGCATTGGTTCGACAAGTCGAGGAGACTTTTCAGATGAATCGTGTGAATTTGGTCGTTGCTGCCCTCGGGTCGCTGGCGGGTGCTTACATGGGCTACAAGCTCACCGGCGGATGGATAGGCGTGCCTGTCGGCGCCATCGTGGTGGGCTACGCGGGATACAAGCTGCTGGTGGGAGAGTTTGTCGCCGCAGTCATCGCGCTTTCTATCGGTGCGCTCGCGCTGTTCTATTTCATGGTCGTCGGCGTTCCGCAAATCTCCAAGGAAACACTGCCGCAATCGGGTGAAGGCTTTACCAAGCCCGCCATCGAATTCGATGCCAATGCGCCGGCAGTGGCCGCCAGTGGAGCGGCGTCATCCAGCGCCGCAGAGGTGAGGGTGGTGGCAGAGACGCGCAATGGCAATGTGCTGAAAGACTGCACCGACTGCCCTGAGCTGGTGACCATTCCCGCAGGCAATTTTTCGATGGGCAGCGGTGCAGGGACTCCGGGCGCGGATGCTTCCGAAAGCCCGTCGCATGACGTCAACATCAGCAGCTTTCTGATCGGGCAAGACGCGATCACGCGCGGCCAGTTCTCGGCGTTTGTGACCGCGGCCAATTACCAGTCGGACGCAGAGCGCCTGGGCGGTTGCATTGGCTTGGCGGGTGATACCTGGGAGTTCAAGCCCAAAGTCACCTGGCGCAGGCCTGGCTTTCCCCAGGACGACGACCACCCCGTGGTCTGCGTCACCTGGAATGACGCCAATGCCTATGTCAAATGGCTGTCGGCGACGACGCGACAGTCCTACCGTTTGCCATCTGAAGCGGAGCGCGAATACGTCACACGCGCCGGCTCTATGGATGCGTATTGGTGGGGCAAGGGTGCGACGCTGGAGCAAGCCAATTTCCGCGATGATGCCTCGCGTGTGACCGACGGCAACAAACGGCCCTCACGCATGACCACCGTACCGATCAAGCAATTCGCCGCCAACCCCATGGGTTTGTACAACGTGCACGGCAATGTGTGGGAATGGGTACAGGACTGCCAGCACAACAACTACAACGCAGCCCCCGTGGATGGCGCGGCATGGGCCAGTAGCTGTGTAGGCAAACGGCGCGGCGCCCGCGGCGGCGGCTGGGCTGGCCCCGCAGCAGGCATGCGCTCGGCACAGCGCACGTGGTTCGAACCCGATCTGCCGTCGTACGCAGGCGGGTTCCGCGTGGCGCGCGATCTGCCGAAGTAAGTGGCAGCTACGCTGGCTTATTTGTCCAGCGTGATTTGCTTTTCCTTCAGATAGGTTTTGTATTCCTTCAGCGGAATGGCAGTCGCGCCAGTGGCGCCGTTGTCATCTACCCAGCTGAGGGTGGCCGCATCCGGCGACAGTTCGACTTCAATCGGACCTGGCGGAACTTCCAGCGGTGCACCGTCACCGGGGCGGTAGGTCACGTGGTCATGTGCGGTTGCGTGTTGGGACATGGCGGGCTCCTGTCATGAAAACGCACTGTGGCGCGAAGAGTTCATTACAAACCCCTATCGCGCCACTGGCTGTCAGACAACATCCCGTCTGTTTGCCAGACGCTGCCGTTGTTACAAAGTCGGGTAGTCCGTGTAACCCTTCGCGCCCGGCGTGTAGAAGGTGCTGGCGTCAGGCGCGTTCAATGTCGCCTTGGTCTTGATGCGAGCCGGCAGATCCGGGTTGGCCAGGAAGGCGGTGCCGAAGGCAACAGCGTCCAGCTTGCCTGCCGCAATCGCAGCTTCTGCTTCGTCAGGTGTGTAGCCCATGTTGCCGACCAGAACGCCCTTGTACTTGTCGCGCGCAATGGTCATCACGTCGCCCTTTTGCAGCTGGGAGAAATCGGCGCGCATCACGTGCAGATAGGCCAGCTTGTAGGCATTGAGCTTGTCGGCCAGGAATGTGATCCACGCAATCGGGTCGCTGTCCTTCATACCGTTGTAGCTGTTTAGCGGCGACAGGCGCAGGCCCACCTTGTCCGCGCCAACTGCGGCGATCACCGCGGTCAGCACTTCGAACAGGAAGCGTGCGCGGTTCTCCAGTGAACCGCCGTAGCCATCGGTGCGCTGGTTCGGTGTGTCGCGCAGGAACTGGTCAATCAGGTAGCCATTGGCGCCGTGCACTTCCACACCGTCAAAGCCTGCGGCAATCGCGTTCTTCGCGCCCTGCGCGTAAGCCGCCACGATGGCTGGGATTTCTTCTGCGGTCAGTGCACGCGGCACAGCGTGTGCCACCTTGCCGCCCGGCGTGTAGATCTCGCCATCGATCGCTGTGGCGCTGGAAGACACGGTGGCCACGCCGCCGTTGATGTCCGGATGCGCAGCGCGCCCGGCGTGCCAGATCTGCATGAAGATGCGCCCGCCCTTGGCGTGCACTGCGTCGGTTACTTTCTTCCACGCGGTGATCTGCGCTTCGTTGTAAATGCCGGGCTCGTTGATGAAGGCCGAGGTGTTGGGCGCCACCATCGTGCACTCCGTAATCAGCAGGCCGCCGGTCGCGCGCTGGCTGTAGTAATCGACCATCAGGTCATTGGGCATATGGCCTGCATCGGCGCGCGTACGGGTCAGCGGCGCCAGCAGAATGCGGTTGGGGAGGGTGGTTGCGCCGGCTTGGAGGGGAGTGAAAAGCATGGTGTTGAAAACTCAGGTTAAAGAAAAGAAGGGCCAATGGAAATAGGGGTGGAAGTTAACCGCCAGTGAATACAAGTTCTCTGGCAGGGTTACTGCAAAGTACGGTATAGAGGTTGTGTGTTTCAGCGCGTTGCGTACTGGTGCACCCAGCGCACGATGTCGCTCGCGCCCATGGCGCCTGCTTGTCGGGCCACTTCGCGGCCCCGCATGAAAAGCGCCAGTGTAGGAATGCTGCGGATCTGGTACCGCGCGCCCAACGCCTGGTGCGCCTCGGTGTCCAGCTTGGCGACACGGATGCGCGGCTCCAGCTGGCCCGCGGCCTGCACATAGGCAGGCGCCATCTGGCGACACGGGCCGCACCATGGCGCCCAGAAGTCCACCAGCAACGGAATATGGTTGCGGTGCAGATGCTTGTCAAATGAAATGCCCTCCAGGTCCACCGGCTTGCCGGTAAACAGTTGCTTCTTGCAGCCGCCGCAATCCGGCGCACTGCCGAGATGTTCGGTACGCACGCGGTTGGTCGTGTGGCAATGGGGACAGACGATATGCAGTGGCTCACTCATTGCACACAGGTGGTGCCTCCAACCCGGGATTGCAAGTGCATCGCTGAATTTACAAATGAAAAAGGCCTGCAGGCCGCCAAATAAAGGCGTGAGCAGCTACTAAAAATATAGCGTCATTTGGGTCGCTATGGCGGAAAGTCCAGCTTCAAGGAACGTCCGGCGGGAACTGCAGCAGTCTTTCTGCGGTTTCCTTGTTGGTGTACTTGGCAAATATTTTCTTGAGTGTGCCGTCGTCCTTCAACTGCTGGACCAGCACGCGCCATTCCTGCACCTGCGCTTTGGAGAAATATTTCTTGGAGAACATCAACGTAAGGGGCAAGGCCTTGTCGGTAGGAAACCAATCGGTCGCAATGGTGAACTGAGACGCATCGTGATTCTCCATGTAGACCGTGTCTATCGGATAGAAGGGCATGGCAGCAATGCGATCGCGAAGAAACATCTCATACCGCGTGCCCGTCGGCACATCGGTCACCCGATTGCGCAGTCGCAGCTCGTCGATGAATTTGTCCATGGCTTCGCCGTGCTTGAGAGTTCGGGCTGTGCCCAGCTTCAGCGACTCATCTTTCAGAAATTCTTCCTTTGACCTGGGTGCCTTGCCGTTCACTTTGCGAAGGATGAGGTCGACCTTCATGGAATAGTAGGTAACGGCCCAGGTATAGACGTCGCGCTCTTCCGTGCGCAGTGCACTGGTGGTCATCATCAGATCGCCACGCTCCAGCTCTTGCCAGATGCGGGGCCTGGGCTTCAATGAGAACTCAAACTGGCACTTGCTTCTGCGCGCCAGTTCATCCATCAAGTCCTTGTCGATACCGCCGCCGGTTTTCTCGCTATACAGCAGGCCACTCTCAAAGAAAGCAGCGGAAATGGGTGTGGTGGGGCATGCCGGGGCAGCTAACACATACCCGCCTGCGCACACAAGCGTCGCAGCAATCAGTCGTTTCGAAAATCTTGAGAAATGGGGCATCGGGTTCCGAAGCACAAGGCCATGTCCATTCTGTGATCGATAGCGCCCTTCAGGGCGGGTCTGGCGGAAACTGCATCAGCTTGTCTGCGGTGTCCTTGTCTGTGTATTTGGTAAAGATTTTTTTGAGCGTGCCGTCGTCGCGCATCTGCTGCACCAGCACGCGCCACTCCTGTACCTGCGCTTTGGTGAAATACTTTTTGGAGAACAGCAAAGCGCGCGGCAGGCTCTTGTCGGTCGGGAACCAGTCGCTCGCAATCGTGTACTGCGACAAATCGTGCTTGTTGCGGTAGTTGGTGTCCAGCGGGTAGATCGGTATCGCGGAAAAGCGTTCGCGTACGAACATCTCGTACCCGGAGCCGGTAGGAACATCGACCACGCGGTTGCGCTGCTGCAGCTCGTCGATGAAACGGTCCATCGCCTCGCCATGCTTGAGCGTGCGGCCCACACCCATCTTCAGCGAGTCATCTTTCAGGAACTCTTCTTTCGACTTGATCACCTTGCCGTTCACGCCGCGGACCATCAGCTCGGCCTTCATGCCGAAATAGTTGACGGCCCAGGCGTAGGTTTCGCGCTCGTCGGTGCGCAGCGCGCTGCCCGTCATCATCAGCTCGCCACGCTCCAGCTCCAGCCAGATCCGCGCACGCGGTTTCAGTGAAAAATCAAACTGGCATTTGCTTCTGCGTGCCAGTTCTTCCATGACAGCCTTGTCGATGCCGTCATTGGTTTTCTCGCTGTACAGCAGGCCGCTTTCAAAAAAGGAAAACGTGATCGGCGTGGGGCAGGCGGGTGCCGCCTGGGCAGTGCCCTGAATGCTCACTAGCGCGGCGGCCATGAGCCATGTCGCAATTCTTGGGGTGGATTGCATCTAGATTGGGGAACAAAAGGTCCATTCCATTATGCGACCCGAAAACCTTGCAAGGCCTTACATCCACCCTCTGTGGCCTAGGGCTTCCCCCTATACAGACACGTTGGCCTAGCTGGTCTTGAACAGCGCCGCCAGCCGTTGCACCGCCGCTTCAGATTGCGCCCGGTCGATGGCCGTATCGGTGTTGCCGTAGTCATGGTCGCCCTGCGCCTGCACCAGGAGGCCGTCGCGCCGCGGCACCATCACCAGGTTGTGGCCGCGGTAGATCAGTGCGTAGTCAATCTCGGGTTGCGGAATCAGCCGCGCGGTCTGCCCGCGCACCGGCACGATGCTGTCGTCCTTCATCAGCGCACGCGCGCCGTACCCCGTGCAGTTGACGATGGTGTGTTCGGCAAGGCCGGCAAACTGGCGCGGGTTGTCAAACACGCGGTGGTGGATGCTGCCGCCATGGCTAAGGAAGTCGTCCATCAGCAGGCGCTGGTAGCTCGCGATGTTGAATACCATCTGCGTGAAGCGCCGCGCGTGGGCCACGCGAAACGGATGCTCCGAAGGCGAGAGGGCTACCCCGCGGGGCCGCAGGTCGGCCACGCGTGATTCCAGGTCCGGGTAATCCGGCTCGCCCACGGCCGCGTGCCCGGGCTGGTCAAACGGAATGTCGGACAGCACATAGCCGTCGCGCCACTGCACCGGATCGCCCGCCACGCCCAGCAGGCTTTGGTAGGTCTTGAATGAACTGCGCGCCATCGTCTCCCAGCGCTGTTGGAAAGCGTCGGTTGCGTGCTCCTCGGTGCAGATGCGCGAATCTGGCGTCCACAGGCCGGTGGCGGCAGAGGATGACACTTGCGGCGGCTCTTCCTTGCAATAAATGCGCACCTGCAGCCCCGCCTGCTGCAACACGCGCGCCGTCGTCAGGCCAATCGCGCCGCAGCCAATCACCGCAATGCGTTTGGACCGCGTGGCCAATACCAGCGGCAGCGCCTGCCGTGCCGACCCCCATGACAGCGACCAGCCGCTGCCGCCATGGCCGTAGTGATGGACCACGGTCTTGCCATGCAGACGCTGCGCTTCAATGCGCGGGCCTTGCGGGCGGAAGGGCCGGGTGCAGACGCTGATGTCGATCAAGCGGTCTGGGTTTGCGCGCACGGGGGCGAGCGTCGGGGCGGTGGTGCGCTCTTGCGCGCTCAGGTTGGTGTTCAAGCCCAGCGCCAGTGCGGCGGAGCTGGCGCCCAGAAAGTGGCGGCGTTGTAGTGTGGATGTCATTGCCTGCGAGTTTAGTAGAGTGCGTCCTATGAAAGATTCAATCGTGTTTATGGGCGTGGCCGGCTGTGGCAAGTCCAGCATTGCCCGCCTGGTGGCACAGACCGGGGGCTACGTGTTCATCGAGGGCGATGATTTCCACAGTGCGGCCAACCGCGAAAAGATGGCGCAAGGCACTGCGCTGACCGACGAAGACCGCGCGCAGTGGTTGTCGTTGTTGGGCGAAGAGATACGTAAACACCCACAAGGTATGGTGCTGACCTGCTCGGCATTGAAGAAGACCTATCGCGACCAACTGCGCCAGAGCGCAGCCAGCCTGAAGTTCGTATTTCTTGATCTGGACAAGGCCGAGGCGCTGCGCCGTGTCAGCGCCCGAGGCCATGGGCATTTCTTCCCGGCAGCCTTGGTAGACAACCAGTTCGCCACGCTGGAGTCACCGGTGGGGGAGGAGGGCGTGCTGAAGGTGGATGCGACGCAGCCTTTAGAGGTGTTGCAACGGCAGGTCACCGATTGGCTGTGCGCTGCAAATTAGGTGATAAATCGGCCTGATAGGCGCGCAGAATTTGCGTAAGCAGCTACTAAAAACGTAGCAATCGTCAGGCTCGCTCGATATCCTGGATCAAGCTCTTGACCTTGGTTGTGATGATGTCCACCGCAGGCCCGTTGGCGCCGTGGGGCAGGATGACGTCGGCGTTGCGCTTGGTGGGTTCGATGAACTGCTTGTGCATCGGGCGCACGGTTTCCAGGTATTGGTTGATCACGCTTTCGGTGCTGCGGCCGCGTTCTGTGATGTCGCGCTGCAGGCGGCGGATAAAGCGCACGTCGGAGGCGGTGTCCACATAGATTTTGAGCGACATCATGTTGCGCAGCTTGGCGTCGTACAGCGCAAACAGGCCTTCGACCACGATCACCGGCGCGGGGTTCACGGTGATGGTTTTGGTGGAGCGGTTGTCTGCCGCAAAGTCGTACACCGGCATCTCAATTGCTTCGCCATTGCGCAGCGCCCGCACATGCTGCGCCATCAGCGGCCAGTCAAAGGCATCGGGGTGGTCGTAATTCGTCTTGCGCCGGTCTTCCGGCGTCATGTGGGTCTGGTCGAGGTAGTAATCGTCCTGCATCACCACCGCCGCCATGTCCGGCCCGATGGAGGCCAGTACCTCGCGCGTCACCGTTGATTTGCCGCTGCCGCTGCCGCCTGCGACACCGATCACGAAAGGTTTGTTTTTGGTTTTGGACATGGGGTTCTCGTATCGGGCTGGCAAAGGCCGCGATTTTACAAGGCGGGCATCCTGGCCCCATGCGCGGCGCCGTCAGGTCAGCAACACCGGCGCGTTAGGCAGTTCGTTGACATCCGCGTCATCCGGCGGGAAGTGCGTCGCGATTACGCGTGTCACCGCTGCAATACCGTTCAATGCCCCGGTCTGAAACGCAGACCTGGAAAACTCTGTCTGCATGTCCTTGCAGATCGGGTCCCAGCTGGCCGTGCCTGCCCTGGCATGGATGCCGCGGTCGGCAACGATCTCTACCGCATGGTCGGCCAACAGCACGTAAATCAACACGCCGCTGTTGCGCTCGGTGTCCCACACCCGCAATTGCGAGAACACTTCAATGGCTCGCTCGCGGGCAGACTGTCCCGCAGCGATACGCGCGCTGTCCAGTGCGCCCTCTACGGCAAAGCGGACCTCTCCGCTGTGCAGCTTTTCGCTGGCATGGATGGCTTGCTCAATGGCCTGCAAGGTTGCAGGCGCAAAGGCACGGCGTACTTGCGCGTCGGTAAAAAAGAGATGTTTGAAGAAACGTCGGATGTCCATGATTACCACCTTCCCGACGCGCCACCGCCGCCGAACCCGCCACCACCGCCGCGAAAGCCCCCGCCACCCGATCCACCACCGCCGCCAAAGCCGCCGATGCCACCCACGCCACGCAGCACGGTGCCCGGACCTATCAGCGTGACAAACATCGAAGCCACCCCGGCCAGCACGGCATACAGCATCGTGCCCACGAACAGCCAGGCCAGGCCGGTCACGACCGCACCGGTGACCAGCGATCCACCAAACCGGCCAAAAATTCTGCGCAATGCGCCACCCACCGCCAGGGCCGCAATAAACAGCACAGGCAACATGTCCTTGATGCCCTGAGGCGCGTTAGCTTGCATTCCCTGTGGCTCTGGCAGCGGTTCGCCGTCCACCACGCGGATGATCTGCTCCGTGCCCGCCTGCACACCGCCGTAGAAATCTCCGGCCTTGAAGCGCGGCAGGATGGCTTCGCTGATGATGCGCTTGCTGACGATGTCTGAGAGCGCGCCCTCCAGGCCGTAGCCCACTTCAATGCGCATGGCGCGGTCGTCCTTGGCCACCACCAGAATGGCGCCATCGTCCACCTTTTTTCGCCCCAGCTTCCATTGCTCGGCAACGCGCAAGGCGTATTGCTCCACGGTTTCGGGCGCCGTGGTCGGCACCATCAACACCGCCAGCTGCGTACCCTTGCGCGCTTCGAAAGCGACCAGGGATTGTTCGAGCGTGGCCTTCTGCTCTGGCGTCAGCGTGCCGGTTTGGTCGGTGACATGCCCCGTCAGCGGGGGCACGGCAACCTCTGCATGGGCGACGCCCGTAGCGAGCAATGCAAGCGCTACGAAGCCAGCGGTACACCAGCGGTGCATCGCCCCAGTCAAATTCACTTAGCGGCTCCCGACGCGGCTGTTGCTGGAGCTGCGGCTGGGGCGTCAAAACTGACCGATGGCGGCTTGGAGATTTCTTTCTCGTTCTCAACCGTGAAGTTGGCTTTCTCTTTGTAGCCAAAAATCATCGCCGTCAGGTTGGACGGGAAGGAGCGCACTGCCACGTTGTATTCCTGTACCGACTTGATATACCGGTTGCGTGCAACGGTGATGCGGTTCTCCGTGCCTTCCAGCTGCGCCTGCAAATCGCGGAACGCCTGGTTGGCTTTGAGGTTGGGGTAGTTCTCTGTCACCACCAGCAAGCGCGACAGCGCGCCGCTCAGTTCGCCCTGGGCCTGCTGGAACTTCTGGAAGGCGGCCGGGTCATTGACGAGTTCCGGCGTGGCCTGGACAGAAGTGGCCTTGGCACGCGCCTCCACCACCTTGGTCAGCGTGCTCTGCTCAAAATTGGCCTCGCCCTTGACGGTACTGACCAGGTTGGGAATCAGATCCGCGCGGCGCTGGTATTGGTTCAGTACCTCTGACCAACTGGCCTTGACCTGTTCGTCCGTGCTCTGGAAGGTGTTGTAGCCGCAGCCTGTCAACGCGAGCGTTGCGAATGACAGCAGGGTGATAAGGAGTTTGCGCATGGTGGGCCCCCGAGTTGAGTGGAAGAGCAGCCCCAAGCTGGGGCAGCCGCTTTGAAGCTGCACATACTACGTGAAGCCACCCCATCGCGGTAATTCCCGTGCAGACTGTATGCGTTATGTCAAACCATGTGCGCCGCGCAACAGACGGGCCTGCGCCCGGTCTGCATGTCACCTCTGCCGCTTATTTAGGCTGCGTCACACCTTCGTCATCAATGGCTTTTTGTACTTCGCGATAGAACGCTTCGCGGGCGGGCGAGGCCACCTTGTCACGCGCGCCACCGGCCCAGTTGGCGAGAGACACGATCACCAGCTTGCGCTTGGAGTCGATAAAAATCCCCTGGCCAAAAATACCGCGGGCTGCATAGCTGCCATCGTCATAGGTCCACCACTGGTAGCCATAGCCGCGCCCGGGTGCACCAATCTCGGTGCGCTTGGTGGTTGCCTCTGCCCACCAGCCCTCAGGAACAATGCTCTGGCCGTTCACCATCGCGCCATTCAGGATGAACTGGCCCATGCGCGCGTAGTCGCGCGCCGAGGCCTGCACGCAGCAGCCGCCAATCTCCTTGCCCGTCTTGCTCAAGAGCCAGGTCGCCTGTTGCTCCATGCCTGCGGGGCCCCACACCTTCTCCGCCAGGTAGGTTGCCAGTGGCTTCTTGGTCGCCTGTTGCACCAGCGTGCCCACCAGGTTGGTCTCGCCGGTGCTGTACAGCCAGCGCGTGCCAGCAGGGGCTTCACGTGGCAGCGTGCGCATATAGCTCACCAGCGCTTCCTTGCCCTCTTCGGGCTTGTGGTTGTTGAACTTCGCCACGTCGGAGTTCGGGTCCGAGTAGTCTTCATTCCACTTGACGCCGGAGGTCATGGTCAGCAACTGGCGCACGCTGACTTCGTCGTAGGCCGAGCCCTTGAGGTCCGGAATGTAGACGCTCACCTTGTCGTCCAGGCTCTTAATGAAGCCGTCTTTCACCGCCGCACCCACCAGCGTGGAGGTGAACGACTTGGCTACGGAAAAACTCGTCCAGCGCCCAGCGCCATCAAAGCCCAAGCCATAGCGCTCCATGCGCAGCTTGCCGTCCTGTACCACCAGCAGCGCCGCACTGCGCTGGCCCGCCATGTAGGCGTCGATATCGGTGGTCAGCTTCAGTGGTGCGCCGGTGGGCAGAGGCGAGGGCGTGCCACTGGCGGGCACCACATTGGCCTTGGCCAGTATCGGCAAACGATCCAGCGCACGGAACGCGGCATCGCGCTGCGGCTCTGTCCAGAACAGCAAATCGCGATTGGTTGGCACGGTCGCTAGCAACCCGCGCGTCTCCTTGTCCAGGCTGAACCAGCCGGCTACTGCGGCAACACCCAAGACCACCACGGTGCCAAGCACCACTTTTTTGAAAGCCAAAACACGTCTCCTCGTTCTTTATAGAAATGGGTCGCTCGCAACACAGGTGCGCAAGCGCTTGGTTCAGTGTAGTTTGGCCCTCGGTGCAGGGCATCAGGCAAAACGCTAGGTGACGTGGCTTTCTGTCACGTGGGTCACGCCTGCCAGACTCCAAACCCCGCAGAGCGCAGATCGATACCGACCTCGATCTCCTTGTCCACCGCGTCTTCGTAGCCCATGGGGTTGAAAGCCTCGTACAGATCAGGCAGCAGACGCAGGCCGTACTGCTGCGCAAAACGGTTGGCCTGAATACCGGCCTTGTGCTTGTCAAAGCGCACATCCGGGTCCAGCCCTGTCATGCCCACATACACGCAAGGCTTGCCCTCGACATAACCCGGGTTGCCCTTGCGAAAGCGCGGCTCCAGCAGCACATCTTTGGACAGTTCGATCACATAGACGTGGTGGTGTTTACGGCGTGGCATGCGCAGATTATCAAAGAAATCGGCCTCCAGAGCCCGCAGAACGTGCGTAAGCAGCTACCAAATACGTAGCAGTTCCGATGCAGCATCCGTGACAAAAGTCCGGATTTCGAAGAGAAATGCCCCTCTGAAACAGCGGGGGCAGCGCCTGATTGCCGGGAGCGCTGAGCGGTGTTAGAGTGAATTCAAAGGCAGGCAGGGCAACGCTAAGGAGAAGGGTGCTCGAATGACTATTGCAGCGCAACCAGACAATGCGACGCCCCCAGCTTCTGGCGGCGCCCCCAGCGGGGCCGCGCTTCCAAACCGGCGGATGAATGTCCGGCACACCGACCGGTTGCTCGCCACCGCAGAAATGCTGCTCTCCAATCGCGACGACGATGCCGCCGCGCAGCAAGACATCCTCGCCGTCATCGGCGATCTGATCCATGCGGCCACCCATGACGTGCTGACCGGATTGCCCACCCGCAGCCTGCTGCTCAATCGGCTGGAACACGAACTCACACAGCCCGCTGCGCTTGATGGACCCATGGACGAAGAAGGTGACGCAGAGGCTGAAGAACAAGTGCCCGAGCATGTCGCCGTGTTCTTCCTCGATCTGGACAACTTCAAGCTGGTCAACGACTCGCTCGGCCATGACAGCGGCGACATGCTGCTGTGCGAGGTCGCCAGGCGCATCAGCGATTGCGTGGGTGATGTCAAAGGCGGCATCGTGAGCCGCATTGGCGGCGACGAATTTGTCGTCCTGTTTCCCCACGCCGTCAGCGGGGCAGAAGACGCGCTGGCCGCCCGCATGCTGGCTGCGGTGATTGAGCCCGTGCATATCTCCGGCCGCGAGGTCGTCACCTCCGTCAGCATCGGCGTGGCCAGTTGCGCCATGGGTACGCAGTCGGCCGAACAGTTGCTGCGCGATGCCGACACCGCGCTCTACGCCGCTAAAGCACGCGGCCGCAATTGCACGGTGCGCTTCAACCAGGAGCTGCACGCGCGCGTTATCCGCCGGGTGCAGATCGAGTCAGACCTTCGCGTCGCCCTGCGCGAGAAGCAGGTGTATGTGCATTACCAGCCGCAGGTGAGCCTGGTGACCGGGCAGCTCGTGGGCGTGGAGGCGCTGGCGCGCTGGACGCACCCCGAGTACGGAATGATGTCGCCCGCCGAGTTCATCCCCATTGCCGAAGACAGCCGCCTGATCGGCGAGCTGGGCCGCCAGGTGTTGCGGTCTGCCTGCCTGCAGCTCGCCGCGTGGTCTGTGGCCATGCCCGAGCGCCCGCTTTCGATGACCGTCAATGTCTCGCCGCGCCAACTGGGCGACCCTGACTTCATCGCCGAAGTCCAGGCCATCGTTTCAGAGACCGGCGTCAACCTGTCTTCGCTGTGCCTGGAGCTGACCGAGAGCGCGCTGACAAATTCAGAATCGGAAATCATCCGGACGCTCAACCAGTTGCACCAGATGGGCATCTATGTAGCCATCGACGACTTTGGCACCGAGTATTCCTCGCTGGCCCGCCTGCGTGATCTGCCGATTGAGGTGCTGAAGATAGACCGCTCTTTCATCGACGGTCTGGGCACCGAGACCGGCGACACCGCCATCGTCTCTTCCATCCTCAGCCTGGCCTTTGCCACCGGCAAGCATGTGATCGCCGAGGGCATAGAGCGCGTTGAGCAGGCCCGCGCGCTGCGCAGCATGGGATGCGGCGTGGCCCAGGGCTATCTGTTCTCCAGGCCGGTAGACGCGGCACTGATACCGCCCATGATGGACAAGCCGCTGTGGCAGCCGCCCAGCAACTGGGGCATGCAGTCCGCCGCTGTGGCGCCCGACAGCCTGACACGCCGCGCGCACCGCACCTTCATTGAAGAATTCCTCGACCACATTGGCGTGCCCATGGGCGCGAAAGCGGGGGCTGCGCCATGATGATGTTGATCATAGGTATCGGCAATCTGCTGGTCGGCATGGCCTACGTGAGTCTGGGCCTGCTCAGCGCATGGGAAGTTGCCAGCCAATACCGCTACCGCGGCGTGTCGCGCTTTGGCCTGGGCTTCTCGCTGATGGCGGCAAGCTGCGGCCCGCACCACCTGGTACACGGCTGGTGCGTACTGCAGGGCGGCACCGTCACGGCCCCCATGCTGGCCGTCACGCTGACCGGGTTGCCCGCCGGCATTACGTTCTGCTGGCTGCGCGCAGAAGCCATGCTCCATGGCCGCGGCGACCGCACGGTGGCGGTGAACGGCTCCACCATGGCAGGCGCAGCCGTCACATCGTTGATTGCCGTCAGCGCACTCGCCGGTTGGGCGCTTGCTTCGCCACCCGTCCCGTCTGTCGTCGTCTGCACCGCAAATGGCATCCAATCGCTGGAGGCCATATCCGGCACTGGCCTGAGCGGCCCTTCGCTGGTCATGCTCAGCAACCTCTTCGTGACGTTCACTTACGCAATGGTGGGCTGGTACCTCATTGACACGCAGATACGCCGCTATATCTCGACCCATTCGTGGTCGCTCTCAGGTTTGGCGCTCTCTGGCGTGTTCCCCACCTGCGCCGCGATGCACCTGATCCTGGCGCTCACCAGCACGGCAGAAACCAGCACCCTGGTGTTCGACCTGATCGGTGTTCCTGCGTCGGTGTATTTTCTGTGGGTGGTCAAACAGCTGCACGCAGATTCCGCCATCGACTGGAACCGCCGCCCACTGGCAGGCCTCGCCGCTTCGCCGCACCGCTCTTCGCCCTGGAGCGAAGCGACAGCCGCTGAACGGTGATTCCGCTGTAATTGTGGGAATTGGCCCCAGCGGTCGATGCTATTCTTGCGCAATGCCCTTTAGAAACTTGCTGCGCGGCTGCTGCGGCGTGCTTATTGCCTTAGCCAGTCTGGGCGCCGTGGTGCCAAGCTTTGCGGCAACCACCCAGCAGCCACTGGACCTCACCCGAGTACAAGCAGCACCGGTTTCACTGACGGCTTACTTCGAGTATCTGGAAGACCCCGGCGCTGCCTTGACCTTGAACGATGTCATGGAGCCAGCCCGCGCCAGCACGTTCCGCCCGCCGAGCAATCCTTCCAGTGCCGCCATCGGTTTTTCGTACACGCGCTCCGCGGTGTGGTTGCGCCTGCCGCTGTCGAACTCTGGCAACCAGCCGCTGCAGCGCATGCTGGAAATCAACTATGCGCTGCTGGCACATATCGACTTCTACACACCGGATTCGCAGGGCACCTACCAGATGTTGCAAACGGGCTTCGCACGCCCGTATGCAAACCGCCCCTACCCAGGGCGCTTCACCGTCCTGCCCGTCACGCTGCCGCCCCATTCGCAGCAGGTGGTCTATTTGCGCGTGGAAACGCCGAACTCGCTGAACATTCCCGCGCGCATGTGGGAGCCACTGGCACTGCAAACCCATCAGCACGCCGACTACGCCCTGCAAGCCCTGTACTTCGGTGTCGTGCTGGCCATCTCCCTCTACAACCTGATGCTGTTTGTGGTCCTGCGCGACAAAAACTACCTGCTGTATGTCATCTTCTCCGGCTCCGTCGCCATTGCGCTGGCTACCTTCAGCGGGCTGGGCACGGAGTTTGTGTGGGGCGATGCCCCTGTGTGGACCAGCATGGGCGTCAACGTCCCCTCGGCAGTCGCAGCCATGGCCATGACGGAGTTTGCCCGGCGCATTCTCAACACCGCTGCATTGTCCAAGCCGCTAGACCGAGTGCTGCAGGGGCTCATCGTGCTGCATGGCATTTCCTTCTTCGCGCTGATTTTCTGGTTTCGCACCTTCACCCCCTGGTTTGTCGTGCTCAGTCTGATCACGCCGCTGGTTCTGCTGGCCACCGGCGGCTGGAGCGCGCTGCGCGGGCAGCGCAGCGCCTTCTTCTTTGTTGCGGCATTCGCGGCCATCTTGCTGGCCGTCGTGCTCACCCACCTGCGCAATCTGGGTTTGCTGCCCACCCATTTTTTGACGACCGATGGCACGCAGATCGGCTCTGCGATGGAAATGCTGCTGCTGTCGTTTGCGCTGGCAGACCGCTACAACGCGATGCGCCGCGACCAGGTGCTTGCGCAGGAACAGACATTGAAGGCCCAGGAAGAACTGGTCTCCACGCTGAGAGAAGCGGAGCATGTTCTGGAGGCCAAGGTCGCCGAGCGCACCACCGAACTGCGCCTTCTCAACCGCAAACTCGAAGCCCTCAGCGCCACCGATGGCCTCACCGGCATCGCCAACCGCAGGCACTTCGACGCCACGCTGGCCGCCGAATGGACCCGCGCTGCGCGCCAGGGCCATTCTTTGGCGCTGGGGTTGTTGGATGTGGACTGGTTCAAGAAATACAACGACCACTACGGCCACCAGGCGGGCGATGACTGCTTGCGCAATGTAGCCGACACGCTTGCCATCACCATTGCCCGCACCGGTGATCTGGTGGCACGGTACGGCGGAGAGGAGTTCGTCTTCATTGCGCCTGCGACCAGTGCTGAAGACGCACTGGGAATGGCCCGCAAAGTGTGCGAGGCCCTGCAAGCGCTGGCACTGCCGCATGCCCTGTCAGACTTTGGCCGCGTGACAGCCAGCGTGGGCGTCGCCAGCATCGTTCCTGATGACACCAAATCACCCCAGACATTGATTCAGGCCGCAGACGAGGCCCTGTACGCGGCCAAGGCTGCAGGCCGCAACCGTGCGGTACTGGCTGGCGGTTAGACCAGAAAAGCCGCCCCGCCGCCCAGCAGGCCCAGCCCGAACAGCGTGCCGTCATTGATGATGTGCGCGCCGGTAGACACCCACAGGTTCTTGGTCATGATCCAGGGCAGCGTTAACACCAGCCGGGCGGTGCCGATGATGGCCAAGCACTGCACCACGTTCCACCCATACGTGGGCAAGTGAATCAGCCCGAACAACACGGCCGATACCAGCCACGCGCCCACAATGGCCGTCTTGCGGCTGGCGCCAAAGCGCTTGGTGAACAGCGCCATCAGCGCCAGAAAGGGCAGGATGGTGATCAGCTCTTCGCCCAGCAGCTGCGGCACCATATTCACAAAGAAAAAGATGCGCTCCAACGTACCGCTCGATTTCAGCCCCGCAGCCGCAGGGTTGGGCGCTTCGTCCATCACCGTCCTGAGCAACAAGCCCACGCACACTGTCACCACGATGTTGAGCAGGGCAAACAAAAACATCCACAACACGTCGCGCCCCGAGACCCTGGCAAACAAACTCTTCCAATGCCCTGGCGCAACCAGATGCAAACCCCACAGAGGAATCACAACAATCAACAGCGCCGGCACCAGCCTGCCAAAAGGCGCAAACGGCCAGGCAACGGGCAGCGCCACCGCCAACAGCCCGGCAGCCGCCATCGCCATTACCAGCAGCCACTGCGGCCCGGTGATGTGGGCGGGCTGGTCGTTGAAAAACGGGAACTCGCGGCCCGGCCGCTCGATCCAGTTGAAACGGTCCGTGGGCAACGCTGGCTGCTCAATACGTGTTTGCATGACAACAATTCTAGGTGATAAAAACGGCCACAACGCCCGCAGAACGTGCGTAAGCAGCTACCAAAAAAGTAGCAACCGCTAGGCGGAAACCTAGAACGAAGCCCCCGGCTCGCTCAGAAACGCCAGCTCCTCCGCGCTAGAGCTGCGCCCCAGAATCGCGTTGCGGTGAGGGAAGCGGCCGCAGCGGTCGATGATGACGTCACATGCTTGCCATTTTTTTGCGTACTATGGGGGCGCGCACTGAGCACGAGGCCTTGCCATCTCGGCGGCCCGCAACGGACGCATCACAGCAGGAGAAGCAGCATGGGATTTTTCAGCACGATTTTGGACAAGCTCGGTTTTGACGCAGGTAACAGCAAAGTCGAGGAGATGCTACGCACGCCCGCAACCAGTGCTACAGCGAGCACCGCGCCACCGCAAGCTTCCACAGTGGCGCCCATGCCTGTGGTGGACGTGGTCGCACAGCTTGAGCAAAAGGCGGCCGCAAACCCGACCAAATTGAACTGGCGTACGTCCATCGTGGACTTGCTCAAACTGTTGGACATCGACAGCAGTCTGACCACGCGCAAGGCGATGGCGACCGAACTCGGATGCCCGGAGAACCTGATGGGTGATTCCGCGCAGATGAACATGTGGCTGCACAAGACGGTCCTGTCCAAACTGGCCGCCAATGGCGGCAATGTGCCTAAAGAATTGCTAGACTGAGCAACAGGGCACCAAATCGGCCTGCGAGGCGCATGGAATGTGCGTAAGCAGCTACCAAAAAAGTAGCAACTGCAAGACGAAATTTAGAACGAAGATCCCGGCTCGGCGAGGAAAGCCAGCTCCTCCGCGCTGGAGCTGCGGCCCAGGATCGCGTTGCGGTGGGGGAAGCGGCCGAAGCGGTCGATGATGGCTTTGTGGCGCAGCTCGAAGTTCAGGTTGTCTGCAATGCCCAGCTGCGTAAACAGCGCCACGGCTTGCGT